>JABHSQ010000027.1 GCA_018669795.1 Flavobacteriaceae bacterium
AGATAATATTACTTATACTATCCAAAACCCTAAATTAACAGAGAATGCAACCTTTGAAGATGTTAGTTTGTTTGTAGATGCTAATAAAGATAATAAACTTGCTATTGGGCAGAGTTATCAGGGAGGTAAAATAGCTTATATATATCAAAGTGGAGATACAGGTTATGTTGCAGGAGAAACACACGGCTTAATTGCAGCTACAGAAGACCAAGCTGAACATGGATCAACAAGTTGGTGTAATATTTGCTGGGATGGTACTTATATTACAACAGGTGCAACAGGTACTGCTATCGGAACAGGACTAACTAATACAAATGCTATAATAGCTGCTCAAGGTTCAGGTAGCTATGCTGCACAACTTTGTGCTGATTATACAGTTACAGTTGGCGGGAATACATACAACGATTGGTTTTTACCTTCAAAGGATGAGTTAAATCAACTTTATGTAAATAAGGAACTTTTTTTTTCAGATGAAATCTTAAGAGGAATGGCGGAATACTGGAGTTCGTCGCAGTTCAGTAACAGTAGCGTGTGGGAGCAGAGTTTTTGGAAAAATAACCCCCTTCCTGGTTTTCAGAACACCTATATTCAGAACACAGAACTTAGTGTGCGTGCAGTTCGAGCTTTTTAATTATTTAATTATTTAACAGATTACAAAGCCATTCTATTAATTTAGGATGGTTTTTTTTATGCCAGCTATTTAGTTAGCCTAAAGTTTTGTATCAATTTTAACCTACACCCCTAAATACTACAGAAACCTCAGCACGTTTAATTAAAAGTTAGATGTATTATTTGCACACGTTAAAAACAATACGTATTTTTGTGCTATGAAAGAAATAAAATACATAAGAGTATCCACCACAGAACAGAACACAGAAAGACAAGAAAACAACGCTAACACGCTAATAGATAAGTGTAGTGGCTCTATACCATTTAAAGACCGTAAAAACGGCTCTAAGTTGCTTAAAATGGCTAATAACGATGAGGTTGATACTATTAAAGTTCACAGTATTGATAGACTTGGAAGAAACACTTTAGATATTCTAAATACAATACAAACATTTACGGAACTTGGAGTTAATGTTGTATCAGAAAAAGAAGGATTATCAACTTTAATTGATGGCAAAGAAAATCCAACAGCTAAATTGATAATAAATATACTTGCTACACTATCAGAGTTTGAATTGAATTTGATAAAAGAACGCCAAAGAGAAGGAATAGCCATTGCAAAGGCTAAAGGTGTTTATAAAGAGAATGGAGGTAATAAAGTAAAAGAATCAACAGAGCAGTTCTTGTCTAAAAAGAACAACGCTAAATGCTTGAAGGAGTTAAAGAACGGTAATAGTATTAGAAGGTCAGCATCAATCGCTGGTGTATCAAATACAACGGCTCAAAAGATTAAAAAGCTAATGCTTGAGGAGTCTATTTAATAATCAATTGCTTTATCAAAATCATTCCATAAGTTATCAGCATAAGCTATCAATTCCTTTTCACTCATTTTTTTAGCCTTATCTGATAATGGCAAAATATATTTTTTACAAAGTTCAAACATTACATTGTAATTTCTATCAATCAAATAAGCTTCATCATCAACTTCTGGGGTTATATTAAATTTATAACGGAATTTTAAAGCATATAGACCATTTTTATAATAAACGATTATATCTTTAATATACTTTTGAATAACCTCACGCTTTTGATTAAATAATACTTCAGTATAAATTTCATTCAAATCCTTAACCTCTTTTTCTTTGTTGAGGTCAATATTAATATAATAATTTTCATCATCTAAAAGACGCCTAAGTTTAATATCAAGGTCATTCTTATTGATTTTAAGTTGCTTTATTTCTGATGCAAATTCATCATCATCAACATCAGAGAGCAGAGCCAATTTACGTGCTTTTTTACGCATCCTATCATTCTCTATGAGTTCTTTATTAATTAATTTTATATCGGCTCTTATTTGCGTTAATTTACTTTCGCTATCAGTATCTTTAAAATAGGCTTCAGTAATCTTTAGTAGTTCCTTGTCAACAAAAAACCTTTGCCATATAAAGTTTTCTAATACATTTATATTTATACTTCTATTACCACAATTTTCAGTCTTGTAACGTTTAGAAGAACACATATAATAATTATCTTTTTTATTTACACGTGTACGTCCGTAGTAGTTTCTTCCACATATGCCACAAGTCATAATGCCTTTAAGCATATATTTATGATTAACTACTTTACCACTATTATTAGCATTGTTTTTTAAGTTATCGTTTACCCTTTGCCAATAGTGTGGCTCAACTATGTTAGGGGCTTTATAAACACCGCTTTTTAAATGACGTTCACCTTTATAAATTGTATTCTTTATGACACTCCTAATAGTATTACCTGACCATTTAATATCTTTCTTTTTGGTAATTTTTACTTTCCCAAAGTTCTTAGTAGTAAGAGTTCCTTTACCTATTTTGTTGTAGCGTGTTGGTATTCCTTCACTATTAAATATCTCAGCTATCTTGTTAGTTCCTTTACCTTCTAAACTCATTTTAAAAATACGCTTCACAACCTCAGCTTCTTCACCTTCAATTATTATATAGCTATTAGAGTCTTTAGTGTAACCGTAAGGGTTAATGCCGTGAGTTTTGCCTTCTTTAGCATTATCTTTTAAAGCCTTCTTAGTTGCCTTAGATTGTAACCCAGCTTGATAAGCATTTAATGATGATAAGATTGATGATTGTAATAAAGTTGCTGGGTCGTTAAAATCAAGTTTATCATTATCGCCAAAGTAAACATCAACATTATTCTTTTTTACTGCATCAATAAATATAAAGAACGTTAAAGAGTTTCTATCTAATCTATTTTGATTACGCATCCAGATTTGTTTAATAGTTCCATTATTAACATCCGTTATTAAATTAGTTAATACTGGTCTATTTTCAATATCTAAAGTACCGCTTATCCCCTCGCCTTCATCATATACTTTATAATCAAAATTGTTTTTAGTTGCAAAGGAAAATCCTTCTCTTGATTGGTTACTAATAGAATTACTTTCTTCATCTTCTTTTGATAATCTTGTATAAATCCCTAACATAAGTTTGTTAATAACAATTTAACTATTTAAACTCTATAAGACAGTTAATTGCCTATATTTGAGTATAAAGATAATACTTTTATCTAAAGTACACATCATATATAGTAACATCAGAAATAGTGTGATGAGGGCTTCTAAAAGGTCGAGCGCTTATAATTCCTCCTTTTTTAATTGTCTTTCCTGCAACGCTATAAATTTTGGTAGTTTCAAGTGCTTCCCCTAAAGTCATTGGAGGTAATATGCTAGGCAATCGTTTTGCTAACATCGTTTTTCCAGAACCAGGAGGTCCAACCAATATAACATTATGACCACCAGCAGCAGCAACTTCCATACAACGTTTAATAGATTCCTGCCCTTTTACATCAGCAAAATCAAATTCAGAATTTTCTAATTGATTATTAAATTCAGCTTCAATATCAACTATTGTTTTTTCTAAAGGAATTCCATTATCAATAAAATCAATTACTTTTTTAATATTTTTTACACCAAAAATATTGATTCCTTCTACAATGGCTGCTTCTTTTGCATTACTTTCAGGAAGTATAAAACCCTTAAACCCTTCTTTTTTTGCGTTAACTGCAATAGCTAAAGCTCCTCGTATTGGTTGTAAGTTTCCATCTAAGGATAACTCTCCCATGATGATATAATCTTCTAGGGCATTGGTTTCTTTAATTTGTCCGGTGGCCACTAAAATCCCCATAGCTAGCGTTAAATCATAAGCTGATCCTTCCTTTCGCATATCTGCAGGAGACATATTTAATATTAACTTTTTTCCTGGGATTTTAAAACCGTTATTTTGTAAAGCGGCGGCAATTCTATAATTACTTTCTCTAATTGCATTATCTGGCAAACCAACTAAATGATACCCGATACCTTTGTCAACGTTAACTTCTATAGTAATGGTGCTAGAATCAACACCAAATACAGCACTCCCATAAACTTTTGTAAGCATTCAATTTAATTTTCAAAACGAGGGAGTTATTGAAGGTATTAAGATATGATTTTTTTTAATAATTATATACTATTAATTAGTTTTTCAGAAACTGTAATACTTTAGTATTGTTTTCAGAAGTCACTTTAATAAAATAATTTCCAATTGATAGTGCTGAGACATCAATATTTGAAATTGTTGAGCTAGAACTTTTAGAAACTAGAACTTGTCCTAAAACATTTACAATTTCTACATTAGAAATTGGTGTAGCAGCATCTAAATTTAAAATATTAGCAGTTGGGTTTGGATAAATTACTAAACCTTCTATTGACTGATCCTTTAAGCCAAGAACACCTTCTACAACAAAGCTATAAACCTCAGAATATTCACCATTAGCACAGGCTGTATTAGCTTTTACTCTCCAATAATAAGTAGCGCCTTCTGTTACCCCTAAAGCTAAGTATTGTAGAAAAAAAGTAGTTTCTGAAAATTCAACCACAGAAAAATCAGAGTATCTACTTAATTCAAAATCATAGCTAGTTATATTATCATCTCCAGACTCCCACTTAAATTGTATAACTACAGGTTGATCTACTGCTCCATCTGGAGGAAAAATTAAATCAATATCAGATACATCATTACTTAATATTCTTAAAATTAAATATAAGTCAATACTTTCATTAGATCCAACACCAGTACCGGTTACCATAAAAGAATAATCTCCAGGATACACCAGACTCTCTAATCCATCGAGAGTTAATACTGTGGTTCCTTCATCGTATAAAGAAGAAGGGTAAAAGCTTCCAGAAATACCTGATGGTAAATCAGAAACTGTAAAATCTATCGTATCATAAGCATCAGAAGAAAAATCTAAATCAATATTAAAATCAGCACTATCAACACCGATACAATGCTCTACTATACCTTCATGAGAAGACAGTATAAATTCTTCGTTACTAATTCCTGTAACGATCAATGAAAATGCTTGAACATTATTAACTAATGCCGCTGCTTTATGAGATACTTGAATAATATATTCACCTGAAGCATCAATAATCTCAATCTTTTCAATATTATCCACTAAATTATCTCCATTAATTGCTCCTCCAGAAAAGTTTTCTGGATCCAACTTCCAAGGCATAAAAGTAGTCCCTCCATCTTGAGAAACTCTTAAGTCTAAATCGTTAATTATAGATGGAATTGGGTCATCTTCAATACCTGAATTCTGAACGATTCCGGGAGGGTCTGTCCAAGTAAGTGAAACCTCTAGATCATCCACATTATTAGATTGTACCGAAAAAGTATATACTTCTCTATTTTGAACTTCTTCTTCTTTAAAAACAGTCGTTGTACCAATACTAGTGATTACCTCTGCTGCTCTTTCAATATTTAATAAGCCCCAACCAAATCTGGGATCTGGACCAGGATAATTACCAGCCTCATCTGCGGTATGTAAAACCAAACCTCTTAACGTTGAGCTTTTCATGTATGTGAGATTTAAATTATTATAATGTTGTTGCAATAATAAAATACTTCCAGCAACGCTCGGAGAAGCCATTGAAGTTCCAGAATAATTAGCATAATTTGATGCATTTACAGAAGAGTACATATTAACTCCTTTAGCAGAAATATCTGGTTTAATACGACCATCATCCGTTGGCCCCCAATTACTAAAACCAGACATATTAACACTATTTGGTCCTGTATAATCTAATACCTCATAGACTGCTGCAACTACTAAAGTATTTTTAGCAGTTCCCCATCCATGCAGATAATCGTATCCTCCATCCTCTGAATTTACACCAGACTGTCTGTCATTTCCTGCTGCCCATACCGATAAATAATAAGGTGCATTATAAAGTATATTATCAACACCTCTAGCATTAGAAGCATAAGCTCCTAAATACACCGGGTCCATTCCATCAATATTCTGTCCATAAGAGTGATTTGAAACTAGTAAACCATCAGCAGCAGCAGCAATCATTTCACCTGAATCAGAATACCAATCGTAAGCATGTAATACAGCCTCTGGAGCCATACCGATTGCTGCTCCATTTACTTCTTCTCCATTACCAATCATGGTACCTGCTACATGAGTAGCATGGTTATCATACTGAGGTGAATTATCCATTTGATTTACCCTACCATTAAAAAGCGGATGATTTTCACGGGTAGCTCCGGCATCCCATTCTCCAACTATCATATCCTGACCGTTTAATTCTAAATTTGCTCCACCCCCAGTATGCACTTTATCTGCGCGCGTAGTAATTCCTCCTTCTCTGTTAGATGTTGTATAATATTTTGGTTTTCCATTTTTATAAACACCAACTAATTCAGCTCTTCCACTATTTGGCATTTCTTTAAATTCTTCCCAGCCATAAATAACTGCCAGCTCTAAAGCTTTTTGCTTTTCTTGAATGAATGCTAACCGATATTCTGATTCTAAAGCACTTAATGTTTGTAAATCGTAATTAGCAATAATGCTTTGTCTTTCAGCATAAGTCTGGCCAAACAAAGAATGCATTAAAAATAAGAAGAAAACTAAAAATAGTAGGGATGTTTTTTTCATAATAAAATTTTTTTTTTTAAAATTATTAAAAATAATTCTAAATTACTAATTTTAAAATAACAAAAATTTATAAAGAACCCAATAATTTATTTGTCAATTTTTTCCCTAATTCAACACCCCATTGATCAAAACTAAAAATATTCCAAATAATACCTTGTACAAATATTTTATGCTCATAAATAGCGATAAGACTACCTAAGTTTTTTGGCGTCAAGTTATTTATCAGGATGGTATTAGAAGGCTTATTTCCACTAAAAGCCCTATAAGCATTTGATATACTTTGCTTATAAGTACCCTGTAATAGAGCTTCCGATTGAGAGAAGAAATTAGCTTTTAGTATTTCATGTTGTTTTTTATTATGGTAGAGTGATTCTGAAAAACCTATAAAATCTACTGGCACTAATTTTGTACCTTGATGTAATAATTGAAAAAAAGCATGTTGCGCATTAGCACCAACATTCCCCCAAACAATAGTTCCTGTTTGGTAATTAATAGTATTTCCATTTCGGTCTACACTTTTACCATTACTTTCCATTATAGCTTGTTGTAAAAAAGGAACAAAATCTTCTAAGTATTGTGTATAAGGTATTATAGCTTCAGTCTCACTTAAAAAGAAATTATTATACCAAACTGAAAGTAAAGCTAAAACAACTGGAATGTTTTCTGAAAAATCTTCGTTTCTAAAGTGTAAATCCATTTCATGTGCACCACGAAGTAATTCCTCGAAATTTTTATAGCCAATTGCACAACAAGTAGATAAACCAACTGCACTCCAAAGAGAAAATCGTCCACCAACCCAATCCCACATTGGAAAAACATTCTGTTCCGATATCCCAAAATCGATAACTGCACTTTCATTTGAAGAAACTGCAATAAAATGTTTTTCTATATCTAATTGTGTTGATTCTTGCAAAAACCAATTTTTTATAGCATTTGCATTGGTCATTGTTTCTTGAGTAGTAAAACTTTTAGAAACAATTATAAATAAAGTAGTTTCTCTATTGAGTTTTTTTAAAGTCTCGGAAACATGATCACCATCTACATTAGAAATATAATGTATTTTTAAATCGTTGCTATAGTATTTCAATGCATTGGTCACCATTTTAGGTCCTAACTCACTCCCACCGATACCAATATTTACAATATCGGTTATTGGTTTTCCTGTAAAACCTTTCCATGTTCCTTTTATGACTGCATTGGAAGTTTTTTTCATTTTCTGAAGTGATTTTTTTACTTCAGGTTTCATACTATGAAAATCACGAAGTGCTGTATGCAGTACAGCTCTGTCTTCAGTTTGATTTATTTTAGATCCTTCAAATTGAAGCTCAATAGCTTCTTTTAATCCTAATTCTTCTGCTAACTCAAGCAATAAGCTAATCGTTTTATCGGTAATCCTATTTTTTGAAAAATCAACTTGAAACTCCTTCCAAGAAAGATTCATTTTATCTACACGCTTTTTGTCTTCTTTAAATAAATCCATCATATGGACCTCATTTATTTCAGAAAAATGTGTTTGCAATTTATTCCAAGCTTCTGTTGTTGTGGGATTGATAGAAGGAAGATTCATTTATTGTAATTTATGTGTTTTATAGTATTCAATTAAACCATCAATAGGCCTTCTAATTATATTACCTAATTCTAAATGATAAGGTTTCATACATTCTTTTATAATCTCTTCTGAAAAATGAGCTATAGAACCAATAAAATGAATCGGTACATTTTGTGATTCTTTAAAACAAAGGATTCGATATTCAATAAATTTTAACATCCCTTCACTAATCAATTTGTAAAAATAACCATTTACTTCATTCGAAGTAAAAATAAATTCAGCAAAAGATGCTAAATACATATTTGGGTTATGCCTTTTATAAAGATGGCTTTTAATTTCGTCTGGATCTAAATTAAAACGTTTCTCAAAATCTAAAGCCAACTGAGTTGGCATTTTTTTATAAAAGTAATCACGCAATAGTCGCTTCCCGAAATAATTACCACTGGCTTCATCCATTAACGAATATCCTAAAGATTCTATACCATTATGAATTTCCTTACCATCAAAATAACAACTGTTAGAACCAGTACCTAAAATACATACAATACCGGGTTCAAGAGTAGCTGCATAGACGGCTGCAATCATGTCCTCGTTTACTGAAATTTCTGCAACTGAAAATATTTCAGTAAGAATATTAGTTAATAATTGTATTGGAGTTTTTGTACCACAACCAGCACCATAAAAATCAACAGTGGTAATTTTATTTAAAAAAGGTTGAAGTTCTTCATTAGCAAGAATACGTTCTTTTATATTCTCCTCTGGAACAACAGCGGGATTTAACCCCTTCGTTCTTGTTTTAAGTACAACATTACCAATCTTATCCATTAAGATCCAGTCGCATTTTGTAGAACCACCATCAGTAATTAAAATCATTTTTAAAGATTTTTAATATGAACTGCTAAATCTATTAATTTAGAAGAATAACCATATTCGTTATCGTACCAAGCCACTAACTTAAAGAAATTATCGTTAAGTGCAATACCTGCTCCTGCATCAAATGTACAAGTATGAGAATCACTCACAAAATCTTGAGAAACAACGGCATCTTCCGTATAGTTAACAATACCTTTATAATCACCTTCAGAAGCATTTTTAAATAATTTCATGATATCCTCATAGCTTGCACTTTTCTTTGTACGAACTGTTAAATCTACAACGGAAACATCGGCAGTTGGAACACGTAAGGACATTCCTGTTAATTTTCCATTTAATTTAGGTATCACTTTACCAACAGCAACAGCTGCACCTGTGGAAGCAGGAATAATATTAGTTAATGCACTACGACCTCCTCTAAAATCTTTACGTGAAGGACCGTCTACAGTTAATTGAGTTGCAGTAGTTGCATGAACGGTTGTCATAAGGCCTTCTATAATTTCATATTCGTCATCAATAATTTTAGCCAGAGGAGCCAAACAGTTTGTAGTACAAGATGCGTTGGAAACTATCGTATCTGTTGCTTTTACATCTTTATGATTGACACCCATTACAAACATAGGAGCATCTTTAGAAGGAGCAGAAATTACTACCTTTTTTGCACCTGCCCGTAAATGAGCATCTGCAGTGGTAAGGCTTGTGAAAATTCCAGTACAATCAATAACTACATCTGCACTGACTTCGTTCCACTTTAAATCTTCAGGATTTCTTTCAGCAGTTACTCGAATTATGCGATCGTCAACCACTAACTGTCCATTTTTCACTTCCACTTTTCCAGAGTATTTCCCATGGACTGAATCGTATTTTAATAAATAAGCTAAATGGTCTACATCTAATAAATCGTTTACCCCCACAACTTCTAAATCTTTATTTTGTGATGCAATTCTAAATGCAAGTCTACCTATTCGGCCAAAGCCGTTAATTCCAATTTTTGTTTTCATGTATTTTTTTGATTATAAAGACGTTATGTCTGCGACTCTTATTAATTCTAAATCTAATTCTTTACTTGTCTTAAGTGTTTCTATAAATGGAACATAAATTAATTTGTTATGACGAATACCTATCATCATATTTTTCTGATTATCTATTAATGCATCAACTGCCTTGACCCCTAATCGACTTGCTAAAACGCGATCAAAACAACTGGGACTTCCGCCTCTTTGAATATGGCCTAAAACAGTTACTCTTACTTCATAACCTGTAAGATTGTCTTCGATATAACTAGCAAGTTTAAAAATATTTTTACCGATTTGATCTCCTTCTGAAACAACAATAATACTAGATGTCTTACCTGATTTTTTACTTTTTTTAAGTGATTCTATTAAACGTAGTCTCCCCATGTCTTGTTCAGGGATTAGTATTTCCTCTGCTCCTGCACCTATTCCCGCATTTAATGCGATATCTCCAGCATCACGTCCCATTACTTCAACTAAAAACAATCTATTATGTGAATTTGCGGTATCTCTAATTTTATCGATAGCTTCTACAACGGTGTTTAATGCAGTGTCATAACCTATGGTAAAATCAGTGCCATTAATATCATTATCAATAGTTCCTGGTATTCCGATAATAGGAATATCAAACTCATTACTAAAAACAGAAGCGCCAGCAAATGTACCGTCTCCTCCAATAGTGACAAGTGCATCTATACCTTCATTTTTTAAATTATTGTAAGCTTTTAATCGACCTTCTTTTAAAAAAAACTCTTTAGATCTAGCAGATTTAAGTAAGGTCCCTCCTCTATTTATTATATTTTTAACGGAACGTGCATTTAAATTTTTGAAGTCTTCTTCTATAAGTCCTTCATAGCCTCTATATATACCAATACATTCCAATTTATGATATACAGAAGCTCTAACTACTGCTCTAATAGCAGCATTCATACCTGGCGCGTCACCTCCACTGGTTAAAACACCGATTTTTCTTATACCTTTTTCCATTTGTGAAAATTTAAATGCTATTTCCTTATTACTGTTATTGATTAATAATCAAAATATAATTTTTTTATTTAAAATATATATAGATCCCTATAACAATTACACAAATCATAAAACCAGAAATTTTAACATATTTCCAAGGAGTTATATCAACTTGTTTAGTGTATTCTTGCACATATGCTTCTGGTCTTGGATTTATCTTCCCTATTACTAACATAATAAAAACATTTAATACAAATAAAATAGCCATTACATCTAAATAATGTAAACCGAAATATGCTTGTGATTTGATGAGTGCTAATTGTGTTGGGTCTGTTATACCTGATGCACTTGCTTTAGCTAATGCCTTAGTAATAAAATAAGGTTGTAATAAAAACTGACTAAGAATATATAAAATAGAACCGGATAATAATCCGACCTTCGCAGCGATAGCTGGTACTCGTTTTGTAAGGTATCCAACAACAATAATAGTTAAAATTGGAATGCTATAGATTCCATTTATTTCTTGTAAGTAATCAAATAAGCTGCCTGCATTTGCAATTGCGGGAGCTATAAACATGGATGCCAGCGCTAACAATAATCCAAAACGTTTTCCTTGTTTTACAACAAGTCCTTCTTCAGCTTTTGGATTAATATGTTGCTTGTAAATATCTATACCGAAAAGAGTAACAGAACTATTCAAAACACTATTAAATGAGCTTAAAATAGCTCCAAAAATAACTGCAGCGAAAAAACCTAGTAATACTGGAGGTAATACTTTAGCTACTAACATTGGATATGCCTGATCTGATGTTTCTAAATTACCATTAAACATATGGTATGCAATAATTCCTGGAAGAACAACAATAAGTGGTCCCAATATTTTTATAAATGAGCCTAACAACAATCCTTTTTGCCCTTCCTTTAAGTTTTTTGCACCCAGTGCTCTTTGGATGATTTGTTGATTGGTACCCCAATAAAAAAGTTGTACCAACATCATTCCTGTGAAAATAGTATAAAAAGGTACTGGATCAGAGGAACTACCCATAGATTTAAATTTTTCTGGATGTTCTGTGGTTAGTATTGAAATTCCTTCCATAATACTTCCATCACCAATAGCCAACAATCCAAAAATTGGAATAAATAATCCACCAATTAACAATCCAATGGCGTTAATACTATCAGATACTACTACTGCTTTTAATCCTCCAAAAACAGCATAAATAGAGCCTATAATTCCTATACCCCAAACACAAAGCCATATTGACTGACCCTTTGTTATATTGAATACTTCAGGAATATTAAACATTCCGCTTATAGCCAAAGATCCTGAATACAAAATTACTGGTAACAAGACAACGACGTAGCCAGTTAAAAATAAAGCAGATGTAATTGTTTTTGTAGCGACATCAAAACGCTTTGCTAAAAATTGAGGCACTGTGGTTAGACCTCCTTTTAAATACCTTGGAAGTAAAAACAACGCAGTGACAACCATAGCAATTGCCGCAAGTGTTTCCCAAGCCATAACCGATAGTCCGCTTTCATATGCTGAACCGTTAAGACCCACTAACTGTTCTGTTGAAAGATTAGTAAGTAATAATGAACCTGCTATTACTCCTGCCGTAAGGCTTCTTCCTCCTAAAAAATAACCATCAGATGTTTTTTCGTTTGTCTTTCTTGTTGCTAAATATGAAATAATTGCAACTATAAGTGTAAATGCGAGAAAAGATATTATAGCCATATGAGGTTTATTAGGTTAGAAATATTCATTTAAAAGAGGTAACCTTTCTGAAAAATTCAGATAAATTACCTCTTTTTTTTAAAAAAATTATATATAAATTTTTATTGTTTGATAAACTTTACTGTTTTACTTCCTTTTTCTGTTGATAGCTTTGCGAAGTAAATACCCGCGTCTAAATTAGCGGTCTCCATAGAGAAATTAGTTGCATCTGGAGCTGCATTCATCACCATTTGTCCAAGCGTGTTGTAAACTACAATATTTGTAATTTGCTCATCCGACTGAATATTTATGTTATTAATCGTAGGATTAGGATATACAGAAACATTAATAGCATTAAAATCGTTAACTCCTAAAGTACTGTTAGTAACAACAATACTTCCTAAAGCTGTCTCATCAACAGGATTTGCATTTAATCCATATACTGCAAAACCATATTGAACTACAAAATCTGTATCCTCAACATTGTCGTATGTAACAGAAAAATCTGTTTCTCCAGCTTCTAAAAAATCAAATTCAAATTTCAGAACAGAAAAGTCACTATTAAAAACTTTAATAAAAGCAATTGCTTCATAAGCATCTAATATCATTGTTGAATTGACTCCATTTGCTAATTCTGCAACAATCGCTGCACCAGTTACATCAGAAACCATTAATACAGGAATAGTCACTTGTTCTCCAAATTCCCCACCTGCCATTACAATAGGAGGTCCTTCCACATTGTTAAGCATAACAACACCAACTGCACCTGCATCCTGAGCCGCTAATGCTTTTAAACCAAATTCACAAGCACCTCTTCTAATTACTGCAATTTTTCCTTCTAATTCACTTGCGTTAATAACGGGTTCACAACCATCATTCTCATCAGGATCACTTCCTTCATCAAGTAAAAGAACTAAATCTTCAGTAACTCCTTCAACTGTAAATGCTCCTCCAAAATCTGCTGGAACTGCTTGATGACCACCTTCTAATGGCCCATTATTTACATTAAATAAAACATATCCGTTACCCGCAAGTGTATTAGAATCAATCACACCTTCAAAAGTAAGTGGACTACCAACTAAATCGAAACTCTCTACTAAGGTATTACCTTCAAAATATTTATTCCCAAGAGTTGTTGCTGGGTTTACCCAAAATGGGTCAGTCCCATCACCATAAGTATTGAAATTAGGTTGTAAAGTTAAGGTATTCATGTCTTGATCAACTACGGTTTTTAAATCTAATAAACCCCAAGACTCTCCAAATACATAATCTCCATTTGTTTCAAATACATTTGCATAGCCAAGTTGCTCTGCATTTGCATCTACTGTTACTGTATTTTGAGCCATAACCATAGAGGTCAAACAAAATACTAAAGCGATTGTAAAATAATTTTTTTTCATTTTTTTTTAATTTAATTAATAGTTAAATGTTTAATAATTAGCAATATACTGAATTTAAATCTCAGTTTTTTTTTATTCTTTTAATATTTTTATAATTTTAGTCCCTTGATCCGAAAATACATGGGCTAAATAAATACCGGATCTCATTTCTGACATATTTAAAGTAACATTCGTCATATTTGGTGAAATAGAGATAATTCTCTGACCAAAAAGGTTATAAATAACTATATCGGTAATGGTTTCTTGTGCTTGTACATTCCAAATCGTTTTAACTGGATTTGGATAAGAAACAACAGTTGATAAAATAGTGTCACTTATATTTAAAGGGTTATCTGCTAGCTCGATATCATCGTAATAATACGTAGTTCCATCTCCTGGTAAATCTTCTACAAATTCGAAGAATATCACTACAGTTAGCCAATCCACTCCTGAAGTTTGTCCTGTAAAGTCCCAAATAAGGGTTTCCCACTCATTCTCTACTGTTGTGTTTACATCCAATTCTATAAATTCACCTCCTGGCCCCTCTAACTTTAAACGCACTGGAATATCTGCCTTTGGTGACCATGTCTTAATTGAAATAGATTCCGTTTCAGAAAAATCGATTGGAACATCTAGTCCCATAAGAGTTCCTGCAAAAAATGCTGCTCCTTCTGTTTTTGTAGTTCTAACTACAGTATTACTGGTATTGATTCCTGAAGGATCTGGATTTACCTCTACTGCTGAGTCTGCTCCTTCAAAACCTATTACATTATAATCGGCAGTTGC
>JABHSQ010000007.1 GCA_018669795.1 Flavobacteriaceae bacterium
AAACAGGATTTAGAAATCCAGACACGCAAGCATTGTTTATAGGATTTGATGTTGGTAGAGCAATTTTAGTAGGTTCTTCACCAGATAACTTAGATAGAAGATTGCCAGGAACAGATTTAACAGGTCAAGATGCTTACTTTAATTCTTATACAAGGACATCAGTAGAAGCGTTCGCTGCGACTGGAGATCCAACTTTATTAGAAGCGACAGTAACTTCCCTTGTTCAACAAGAAAAAGTTACTGCCCTTGATATTGGGTATAGAGGTAAAATTGGTCCAATTAATTTAGATGCGAATCTTTATTACAATATGTATGATGGGTTTATCAATCAAAAAATTCTAATTACTCCTGAAAATGGAAGTACTTCCGATGCTTCTGGTGTGCAAGATATCGCTACTGGTCAATACAAAGCCTTCCAATTATATACAAATGCTACTGAACAAATCCAATCTTATGGTTTTGTGGTTGGAGGTAATTTTAAATTTGCTAAGAATTTTGTGTTTGGAGTAAATTACACTTATGCGAAATTTGATTTTAAACAAGAAAATGAACCAGATTTTTCTGCTGGATTTAATACTCCAGAGAATCAGGTAAAGATTTCAATTGGAAATCCGAATTTATTTAAAAACTTTGGATTTAATATTGATGGACGTTATAAAGGTTCATACTTATGGGAATCAAGTATTGCTAATGCAGTGATGCCAGAAATATATGTTGTAGATGCTCAGATAAATTATGGAATTCCAGCAATAAAATCTGTTATTAAAGCAGGTGCAACAAATTTAGGAGGTATTGAATATCAAAGTGCTGTAGGTACTGGTTATATTGGATCTCAATATTACATCTCTTTAACTATAAATAATTAATAATAAATAATAGTAATATGAAAATATTTAATTTATACAAAAGTATTGGAGTACTTGCTTTAGCAATTACTTTGTTAACATCTTGTTCTGAAGATCAATATTGGAATGATAATCCATTGAATGATCCAACAGCACCATCAACACTTCCTGCATTAACTTCAGGAAATGCTGATTTTTCAAACTATGTATCTCTTGGAGCTTCTTTCTCTGCTGGTGAAATTAGTGGTTCAGTGTTTATTAAATCCCAAGAGTACTCGTTTCCAAATTTATTAGCAGAAGCGTTTTCAAATACGGTTACTCTTACAGATGCAGGTACTGAAGGTTTCTTTTCACAACCAATGGTAAATGATAACATTGGAGGATTGTTATTAAATGGTGAAGTTTATTATCGTCCTAGATTATATTTTAATGGACAAGCTCCCGCTTATTTAGATGCTACTCCTACTACTGAGATTTCTAATATTTTAACTGGGCCCTTTAATAATATGGGTGTTTCAGGAATTAAAAGTTATCAATTTCAAAAGCAAGGTTTTGGAAATATAGCTGAATTAGGGTCTGGAGCAAATCCTTATTTTGTAAGAATGGCTTCAAGCCCTAGTGCAACGGTATTAGAAGATGCAGTGTCTCAGGATCCAACATTTTTCACCATATCTGTAATGGGAGGTAACGATGTATTATCGTATGCAACTTCTGGTGGTGCCTATGGTATAGACCAAATAGGGAATCAAGATACTTCAACTTATTCGCCATATGATATTACAGATCCAACAGCATTTAATACTAAAATAACCGAAGTTGTTTCTGCACTAACTGCTAATGGAGCTAAGGGAGTGCTTTCAAACGTTCCTTATGTAACTGATTTACCATTTTTTACTGCGGTACCTTATGCGCCATTGGATCCAACCAATCCTGATTTTGGACCACAAATTCCAGTACTTAATGCAACATTTGCTCCTTTAAATCAGGCATTTGCTTTTTTAGGTTTCCCTGAGCGTTCTATTGTTTTCGCTGAAGCCGCGGCGAGTCCTGTTGTGATTTTTGATAAGAGTCTGCCAAGTCTTACTGATGAGCTGTTTTTTGTTCTTGAGGCAGGTGGAGTAGATCCCTTAACTGCTGCTCTTTTAGCTCAGCAATATGGCCAGTCACGTCAAGCAACGGCAGAGGATCTTTTGCTCTTAACCAGTTCAGGAGTTATCGCCACACTTAATGAGGAGCATTTCGCTTATCTTGTTGGCCTTGGCGTTCCTGCAGAAACTGCTGGGCAATTATCAGTTAATGGAATTACTTATCCTTTAGCAGATAATTTTGTATTAACTGATATTGAAATCCAAAAAACTAAGGATGCAACTGATGCTTATACTATGAAAATCATAAGTCTTGCAGATTCTTATGGACTTGCTTTTGTAAATTTAAAAGACATTTTAAGTGAAGCATCTTCAAGTGGATTGGTTTTTGATAATTTTAATATGACTACAGATTTAGTTTTTGGAGGTTTGGTTAGTTTAGGTGGAATTCATTTAACAGCCAGAGGATATGCTTTAATGGCAAATGAATTTTTGGAACAAATAGATGCAACTTATCTTTCTAATTTCGGAGCATCAGGATCTATGCTAAAGGCAGCTGATTACGTTATTATGTTTCCGGAAAATCTGCCGAATTAATAAATCAGATTAATATTACAAAGAAAAAAACCGAAGTTAAATACTTCGGTTTTTTTCTTTGTAATATTAATTTCTATTTATTGCTGATGGTTAATAGGAATAATTAAAAGGGATTAGTTAGGAATAAAAATATAGGGTTTTGCCTTGTATTTTTTCAATTTAAAAAACTATATTTGCCCCGTTTAAAATAGGGGATATCTATAGCCCTAATAGTACTAAAAAAATAAACAGTTAATAATGTCAAAAGTTACAGGTAAAGTTGCACAAATCATTGGACCCGTTGTAGATGTTGAATTTGCAAACGGATCAGAACTTCCAAAAATTTACGATTCTCTTGAAGTAAATAATAATGGAAAATTATTAATACTAGAGGTACAATCACATATTGGAGAAAATACGGTGAGAACTATTTCTATGGATTCAACAGATGGATTAAGTAGAGGAGTTGATGCAATAGCGACAGGAGTTCCTATACAAATGCCAATTGGAGATGATATCTACGGACGTCTTTTCAATGTAGTTGGAGATTCAATTGATGGTATCGGTAATTTGCCAAAAACAGGAGAAAATGGAATGTCAATTCACCGAGACGCACCAAGATTTGAAGACCTTTCCACTTCTACCGAAGTGCTTTTTACAGGGATTAAAGTAATTGATCTTATTGAACCTTATGCAAAAGGTGGTAAGATTGGTTTATTCGGTGGAGCAGGTGTTGGTAAAACGGTACTTATACAAGAGCTTATTAATAATATAGCAAAAGGACATGGTGGACTTTCCGTATTTGCTGGAGTAGGAGAACGTACTCGTGAAGGGAACGATTTACTTCGTGAAATGTTGGAGTCTGGAATTATAAAATATGGTGACGACTTCTTACATTCTATGGAAAATGGAGGTTGGGACCTTTCAAAAGTTGAAAAATCTGCTTTAAAAGAATCCAAAGCAACGTTTGTTTTTGGACAAATGAACGAACCTCCTGGGGCTCGTGCACGTGTAGCATTATCAGGTTTAACCATTGCTGAATATTTCCGTGATGGAGCTGGAGATGGACAAGGAAAAGATGTTCTTTTCTTCGTAGATAATATCTTCCGTTTTACACAAGCAGGATCTGAGGTGTCAGCACTTTTAGGTCGTATGCCATCAGCGGTAGGATACCAACCAACATTAGCTACCGAGATGGGAGCAATGCAAGAGCGTATTACCTCAACTAAAAGAGGTTCTATTACTTCTGTACAGGCGGTTTACGTACCTGCAGATGATTTAACAGATCCAGCACCAGCAACAACATTTGCTCACTTAGATGCAACAACGGTATTGTCTCGTAAAATTGCTGAGTTAGGTATTTATCCAGCGGTAGATCCATTAGATTCTACTTCTAGAATTTTAACTTCAGATATTTTAGGTGATGAACATTATGATTGTGCTCAACGTGTAAAAGAGTTATTACAACACTATAAAGAATTACAAGATATCATCGCAATTTTAGGGATGGAAGAATTATCTGAAGAAGATAAACTTTCTGTATATAGAGCTAGAAAAGTTCAACGTTTCTTGTCGCAACCTTTCCATGTTGCTGAGCAATTTACTGGAATTCCAGGATGTTTAGTAGATATTAAAGAAACTATTAAAGGTTTTAATATGATTATGGATGGTGAGTTAGATACATTGCCAGAAGCTGCATTTAACCTTAAAGGAACAATTGAAGAGGCCATCGAAGCTGGAGAAAAAATGTTAGCTGAAGTATAATAGCACACTTAACTATAATTATTATGTATTTAGAAATAGTAACTCCAGAAGCTTCTTTAGTAAGTGGTGAAATAGAATCTTTAACAGTACCAGGAGTAGATGGTGAGTTTCAGATGTTAAATAATCACGCATCTATTGTGTCATCTTTACAACATGGAAACGTAAAATTTAAAGGAGAACCTACATTTACTAAAGGTTTTGAAGATAAATTTTCTAAGGAAAATGACGGGAAATGGTCTTTAAAAATTAACGGTGGTACTATTGAAATGAAAAATAATAAAGCAATTGTTTTGGCAGATTAAGACCATACTATTATCATATTTTAAAATCCCAAATCTTATTGATTTGGGATTTTTTATTTGTGTCTTTAAAACTTACTTCTAGTGTTTTTTGAAACCAATTTTTATTATCATTTTCTGTATCCATACTAATTGATTTAAATAATACTTTTTGGAAAAAGCATATTATATATTTAATAATAACTTTATTTTTGCTTATTAATAACATAGCTATGAAAACAAAACATATATTAATATTGCCTACTTTATTTATTGGAATGATTTCATTTTCTCAAGAGACCAGTACCGAGGAACAATTAGATGAAATATTAATTACTTCCAGTAGAATAGATTTGCCATTTTCTGAAAACTCTCGAACTATTACTGTGATTACTTCCGAAGATATTAAAAACAGTACCGCAACCAATGTTACTGATTTGTTGCAGAGCGTTGCAGGACTTGATATTAGAAGAAGAGGAATTGATGGTATGCAATCTGATATTTACATTCGTGGTGGACAATTCAATCAAACTTTAATTTTGATCGATGGCTTTAAAACTGAAGATCCACAAACTGGACACCATACCATGAATATGATGATTCCTATAGAAGATATTGAACGAATTGAAATAATTAAAGGGCCATCAGCAAGAATATTTGGTCAAAATGCATTTTCTGGAGCGGTCAATATTGTAACAAAAAGCAATGTAAAAGAGCAATTAAAATTGGAAGTAGGAAGTGGTTCATATGGTAAATTAAGCTTAGGGCTTACTGCAGCAACTAACCTTGAAAAATCAAGTCATTTGGTGAATTTTGAATACAATGGTAGTCAGGGTTATCGTGAAAATACTGACTATAAAAATATTAATTATTTTTTAAAGAGCAGTATCCAAACCAATCATCAGCCTATTGATGTAATAGCAACATTCATTGATCGAAAATTTGGGGCAAGTAACTTTTATACCAATAATCCAGTATATAACGAATATGAGGAAACTCAAACAAGTTTGGTTGGGATTTCAACTTCTATCAACAAAAATAATTGGACCTTTAAACCAAAATTATATTGGAAAAGAGGACAAGATCTGTTTGTTTTAAAGAGGGACGATCCAAGCTTTTCCAGAAACTTTAATATTACCAATAAAATAACAGCAGAAGTAAATTCTTCTTTTAAATCCTCATTGGGAATTACAGGTATTGGATTAGATCTTTCTGAAACTACCTTATCAAGTAACAACCTAGGAGATCAAAATAGAACGGTTGTTAATATGTTTGTAGAACATCGTCTTTTATTGATAAATAATAAATTAGATATCACTCCCGGAGTTTCGTTAAGTTATTATTCAGATTTCGATTTTTATGCATTTCCAGGATTGGATGTTGGATATTCATTTTCTAATAATTTAAAAATTTATGGGAATATTGGCTATTCTTATAGAGTCCCTACTTATACTGAACTGTATACTAATATTCCAAACTTCCTATCAGGTAATTCAGAGTTAAAACCTGAAAAAGCACTTGCAGAAGAATTAGGAATAAATTACACCATCAAGAAATTAGAATTAACTGGGGCGGTTTTTAGAAGAGAAGCTAAGGATTTGATAGATTATGTTAAGGAAACAGAAGAAAGTCCAATTTTTGTAGCTCAAAACCTAAGAGAGGTTACAACATCTGGATTTGAATTAAACGCAGCTTACAATTTTATCCTTTTTAATAATTCTCAGAGAGTGAAATTAGGCTATACTTTTTTGGAAGACGATTATCATGATACAAATGTTTTCGCTTCAAGGTATTTAATAGACACTTCAATAAAGAATCATTTTACAGGAGTTTTCGATTTTACGATTGCTAAAATTATTAAGCCTAGTGTTACTTATAAATATGTGGAAAGACCACAAGAATCCTATAGTATTGTAGATGCAAAACTTGCTGCAGCTATTAAATCATTTTCTGTATTTATACTAGTTAATAATATTTTTGATACAGAATATTATGAAAAGGATAATGTAATTATGCCAAGGAGTAATTTTGAGTTTGGACTGACTTATACATTTATATAAAAATCAATATTTACTGGGTTAAAAGCAAATATTTCTATTAAAATAAATTGACTTTAATTGCTTTTATAAAATTTGAGAAGTTTGTAAAATAATACAGTTCCAACATACAATGCTAAGCCATAACACGTATGACAAATAAAAGTTCGTAGTAGTAAAATGTCTTTAATAGGACTATCAGCACCAGCCCAGCCAAGACCAAGTGCGGGCATTTCTAGATACAAAGGCATAAACATAAATAACCACATCATAATTAAAGCAGGAAGTATTTTAGGTCTGGATTTAAGTATTTTAAAACTGAGTAAAAAATACAAATACGTGTCTATGAGGCAGACAAAGATATGTGCCGATAATCCAACAAATGTTTCTCCTTTTAACTTGGGGATTTTCGAAAAATTTGGATCTGGAAATAAAGCCTCTCCACTAAATAAGATGATAATATATCTCCCTAAACTTTGATAGCCTGCCAAGACTGATCCCATATTATAAATTTCAGTAACTATTTTTGCTGAAGCATCAATAACTATTGCTCCAAAAATTCCAACAAAAAACAACGCTATTATTTTTATTTTAATACCATGATCATTAAAATAATTGTTACTCATACTATACTAGGTTATATCTAATTTATAGTCTTATGTTAACGAATCTAAATAGATTTTTTTGAAAATCGAAATAAAGCAATATTTCATGTTATTAGTTTGATAGAGCTCTACCTCAGGTTAAAATGATTGATTTAGATAGCAATTGTAATTATTTAATCATCTCCCTAACCTTATCATAGACTAAAAAGGATTCCCAGCCTCTGTATAACAAATAATCGGCTAGTTTTTTTCTTTTTTTTTGGAGGTTATTTTCAGTGCTTAATTGAAAATATCGTTTTTCTGATAATTCGTTAAACGTGTTTTCGTAGTCTTCGTCAGTAATTTCTTTTAGACCTAAATCAATATTATATTTAGAAATATCTCTATACCTGAGTTCTCTTACAATTCGTTGCTTTCCCCATTTCTTATGGTTGAACTTTCCCCTTGCATAGGCTTGTGTAAATCGAGTTTCATTCAAGAAATTATACTTTAATAAATGAAGAATGATGATGTCAACTGCTTCAGGAATCATTCTCATTTCTCTCAGTTTTTGATTCACTTCTTTATGACAACGTTCTTGGTAAGCACAGTAAAATTCAAGTTTAGCAGTAGCTTCTTTTAGGGTATATGTTTTTTGATAATTGAAATTCACTAAAAATATTCTTTCTCAAATTTAATTAAAAAATTCATAAAAAAACCTCCAAAGTTTTCACAGAGGAGGTTTTTTTCAGGTTATTTTATCTTCGAATCATCTTTGTCAACAAAGTGATATTCTAGATACGTGTAAGCATCTCTTGGTTGTATTGTCACCCATTTCTTGTGCTCCATAAACCACTTGGTTCGCACGGATGGAAAACCTTTTGTTAAAAAGGCCGCTATAAAAGGATGTGTGTTTAAAGTTATCTTTTTAGAGTCTTTTTTGATAAGGCTTTTAAGCTCATCATTCATTTTATTTACCAATACTATTGGCGCTTCAACCTCGGTAGTCTCTCCTGTATTAGGATTCTCTTCTCGAGTTTTAATATTCATCTCTGGTCGCACGCGTTGTCTGGTTATTTGTATTAAACCAAACTTACTAGGGGGTAATATCTTATGTTTTGCACGATCATCGTTCATTTCTTTAACCATATGATCGAATAATTTTTTTCGATTGGCAGCTGCTGCCATATCTATAAAATCGATAACAATAATACCTCCCATATCACGCAACCTTAGTTGTCGTGCTACTTCGCTAGCAGCAATTAAGTTTACTTCTAATGCGGTTTCCTCTTGATTATTTGTTTTGTTACTTCGGTTACCACTATTAACATCAATTACATGCAACGCTTCGGTATGTTCGATTACTAAGTAAGTTCCCTTACTTCCTGATACCGTTCTACCAAACGCTGTTTTGATTTGACGTTCAATCCCAAATTTTTCAAATAAGGGAGTTTTAGAATCATAAAACTTAACAATATTCTCTTTGTTAGGTGCGATTGATTGCACATAATCTTTAATTTGTAAGTAAAGTGTTTCGTCGTCTATGTAAATAGAAGAAAACGAATCGTTAAAGACATCTCTAATAATAGATGCGCCTCTATTTAACTCACTTAACACCTTTGAAGGAAGGTGCGCTCCTCGTAACTTTTTGCACATCGCATTCCAGCGATCCATGAGATTTTCTAAATCTCTATCCAGTTCAGCTACTTTTTTACCCTGGGCTACAGTTCGTATAATAACTCCAAATCCTTTAGGTTTAATACTCGTTACCAAGCGTTTTAACCTGTCTTTTTCTTCCTTAGATTCTATTTTTTGTGAAATAGAAACTCGATCAGAAAACGGTACCAATACAATATAGCGTCCAGCTATCGAAAGCTCTGAGCTAATTCTTGGACCTTTAGTGGAAATGGGTTCTTTTACAATCTGAACCAATGTCGATTGATTAGACTTTAGTACATGATTTATACCTCCGTTTTTATCAATATCTTTTTCAAATGGGAAATTTTTTAAAGAATAATCTTTAAGTTTACCTGTGCTTACACTCTTAACGAATTTCAAAAGAGAAGCGACTTTAGGACCTAAATCATGATAATGCAAAAAAGCATCTTTTTCATAACCTACATTAACAAATGTAGCATTTAAGCCTGGAACAATTTTTCGAGTTTTGGCGATAAACACATCACCAACCGAAAACTTGTTATCGTCTTCTTCTTTGTGTAATTCTATTAGTTTTCCATCTTTTAAAAGGGCAAAATCAACTGATTGTGAACTGGATCTAATAAATAATTCGTAGTTCACGTTTCATTAATTTTTATCCATCATACCTATAAGTATGACAAATGGATTAAACATTATTTTATCACAGGTTATTGAATTCTCACTATTTTAGTGAGAAAAACCCGTCGAAATTAAAAAGTTAAAAAAACTGATTAATTTCATTTTCAAAGAACTTTTTTGATTTTTTAAACTATTGGAATAATTTCTTATTTCTTAGTTTTATGGCGATTAGCACGACTTCTTTTCTTTCTTTTATGAGTAGAAATCTTTGCTCTTTTTCTTTTTTTACCACTTGGCATAGTAATCTGTTTATATATCTCGATTTAACGAGATGGTTATTATTTTACCTTAACATTAGTTTTTACACCTTGTACAAATACTTTAGCAGGCTTAAATGCTGGTATATTATGTGCAGGGATTTTAATTGTAGTGTTTTTTGAAATATTTCTTCCTGTTTTTTCAGCTCTTTTCTTTACGATAAAACTTCCAAAACCCCTTAAATAAACATTTTCTCCACCTTCTAATGAATTTTTTACTTCATTCATAAAGGTTTCAACTGTAGCCTGAACATCTCCTTTTTCCATTCCTAGTTTGTCTGAAATTTTCGCTACGATATCTGCTTTTGTCATTGTGTATTAAATTTATATGTTAAAATTTCTCTTTTTTTCACGACGGCAAATATATGAATTTTATAATCAAAAAATCTAATGGTAAACCATTAAAATTTAATTAGATAAAGGCTAATTTTGCTAAATGCCAAAAAGTAGCTCGTATTTTAGTAAGAAACTCATATTGTGGTATTTAGCTCATAAAAGAGATTTGCCTTGGAGAACCACTGCCATACCTTATTATATATGGCTTTCAGAAATTATACTTCAACAAACAAGAGTTGAACAAGGGTTGCCATATTATAAAGCTTTTGTTTCTAAATATCCTACCGTAAATAAATTAGCTAATGCCGCTGAACAAGAAGTGCTAAAATTATGGCAAGGTTTGGGCTATTATTCTCGTGCAAGAAACCTTCACGCTACCGCTAAATATGTTTCAAATGAATTAAATGGTGTTTTTCCTACTTCCTATAGAGAACTTATTAAACTTAAAGGGGTTGGAGATTATACGGCTAGTGCAATAGCTTCTATTTGTTTTAATGAAGCAACAGCAGTAGTAGATGGTAATGTATATAGAGCTCTTGCTCGTTATTTCGGAATTGCTACCCCGATAAATAGTAGTCTTGGAATTAAAGAATTTAAAAATTTAGCACAGCAATTAATTGACGTTGATAAGCCAGGAAATCATAACCAAGCTTTAATGGAATTTGGTGCTCGACAATGTAAGCCTCAAAACCCAAACTGTGATGTCTGTATTTTTAATGATAGCTGTGTCGCATTGCAACAAAAAAAGATTTCAGAATTACCTGTAAAATTAAAAAAGACAAAAGTAAAAAATATTTATTTTAATTATATTGTATTGATTTCTGAAAATAAAAATACCTTTTTACAAAAGAGAATAGGAAAAGGTATTTGGCAAAACTTATATGAATTTCCTCTAATTGAAACCGAAAAAGATATTGAAATAGAGGAACTAAATAGTTTACGAGTTTTTCAAGATGTCTCCAAAAAATTTGAAATTAACTCTTTGATTCTTTATAATGAGGTGCCTATTCTTCATAAGTTATCTCATCGAAATATATACACTCGATTTTGGATTGCAGAAACGTCAAAAAATAATTACAAAGCAATTTCAATTAGTCAAATAGAAACGTATCCTGTCCCTAAACTTATAGGGAATTTTATCACTACTTTTTTCAAATTGAAAGAATCTGGACAAAAACAAAAAAAATAGTTATATTTAAATCACAAAAGATAACTTTGCACAAATAATAAATTTACAATTATGAGTGGTACATTAAATAAGGTAATGCTTATTGGGCATACAGGTGATGATGTTAAAATGCATTATTTTGAAGGTGGTGGAAGCATAGGTAGATTCCCACTTGCGACCAATGAATCGTATACCAATAGAACAACTGGCGAAAAAGTTACCAATACCGAATGGCATAATATAATTGTTAAAAATAAAGGTGCTGAGATTTGTGAGAAATATTTAAAAAAAGGAGATATGGTGTATATTGAAGGTCGCTTAAAAACTCGTAAATGGCAAGATGATGAAGGAAAAGACCGTTATAATACAGAGATTCACTGTTCAGAATTTAATTTTTTAAGCCCAAAAGGTGATGGAAATAATGCTGCCTCTAATGGAAGTAATGAACCCTTTTAATTTCATTTTTTAGAATTTTGGATATAGAACCTCCTAATTTATTTTTAGCAGTTGTATTAGAAAGTGGACACATTCTTAGTGTTCTTATTTTATTGATTTTATTAGCGTGTTCCGCTTTAATATCGGGAGCTGAAATAGCATTATTCTCATTGACAGCTAAAGATTTTGATGAGGAATCTTTAGAAAAAAAATCATCTGGTAATTTGATAATTGTAAAAAATCTATTGTCTAAGCCTAAAAAACTATTGGCAACTATATTAGTTGCTAATAATTTTATAAATATTGCTATTATACTTCTATTTGCTTCCCTTAGTGATTTGATGTTTTCAGGAGTTTCTACGCATTATTTTGGTTTAAATCTTAGGTTTCTAATAGAGGTTGGTATTTTAACCTTTATCATTTTATTATTTGGCGAAATTCTACCAAAAGTATATGCTAGTAGGAATAATGTTCAATTTTCTTTATTTATGGCATTGCCTTTAAATTTTTTAGATATTTTATTAACGCCTATAAGCAGCCCTATGAGATCCGGCATACTATTTATTGAAAAAAAGTTTGGAACCCAAAAGTCCAATATAAGTGTAAATCAATTGTCACAAGCCTTAGCGCTAACCTCTGAAAAAGATAAATTGCATGAAGATCATAAAATTCTTCAAGGAATAGTAACATTTGGCAATACAGATACCAAGCAGGTTATGAAACCAAGGATGGATATTTTTGCTTTAGATGAAACGTCGAGCTACAATTCTATAATGCCAGTTATAATTGCTAATGGATATTCTAGGATTCCTGTTTTTAAAGATAATATAGATAACATTACTGGGATTTTATATGTAAAAGATTTAATGCCTTTTATAGATCTAGAAGAATTGAATTGGAATACCTTGTTAAGGAAACCCTATTTTGTCCCAGAGAATAAAAAATTAGACGATTTGTTAAATGAATTTAAGGAAATGCACATGCACATGGCAATTGTAGTAGATGAATATGGCGGAACAAGTGGATTAATTTCTTTAGAAGATATAATTGAAGAAATTGTAGGAGAAATTAGCGATGAATTTGATGATGAAGATCTAGTGTTTTCTAAGCTAGATGAAAATACGTTTGTATTTGAAGGAAAAACACCTTTAAAAGATTTTTATAAAGTAATTAAATTAAAAGATCCATCGTTATTCGAAAATACTAAGGGAGATGCAGAAACACTTGCTGGATTTTTGTTAGAAGTTTCAAAAAGTTTCCCAAAAAGAGGTGAAGTTATAAGATTTCATCAGTATACATTTACAGTTGAAGGTTTTGAAAATAAACGAATCAATCAAATTAAAATTTCTATAAAAAATTAGTATGCGAGTTATCTTATTGCCTTTTATAATATTGCTTTTTGCATCTTGTCAAGATGAGGTACTTATAAAACCTAAAGCTCAATTAAGGCTAACGTATCCAATAGCGAATTATGAAGAGGTACGTATAGGTTTGCCATATCATTTTAAGAAAAATAAAGAAGCTGTTTTAAAAGAGAAAAGGAATAATGCATTAAATCTATATTATCCTGCTATGAAAGCAACTTTTTATTTAACGTATCAAAAAGTAGATAAAAATAATCTAGACTCTCTATTAAGAGATGCTCAAAAACTAGCCTATGATCATGCGATAAAAGCGGAAAGTATTTCAGAACAACCCTTTGTAAATAAAGACAAGGGTGTTTACGGGATGTTTTATATGATAAATGGTAATGCAGCTGCCCAAGCCGAGTTTTACGCAACTGATAGCGTCCAGCATTTTATAAATGGGGCATTGTATTTTGATGCAAAACCTAATTTCGATTCTATATATCCTGCCGTAATGTATCTAAGAAATGATATGAGAATAATAATGGAAACTCTAGCATGGAAAACTAAATAATAGCGGATAATTTAAATTATTAAAATAAAAAACCCATACTTATAAGTATGGGTTTTTTATTTTGACAGGAATTTTATTTATGCCTTACTTGAATGCTTAAAAGCAGCTTTAGCTCAATCTATAGAAAAAGACTCCACAGTTTTCATGTCATTTACAGAATAAGTGTCACTAGCATTTGTTACTGTGTTTTCTAAAGAAGTAGTAGTTAAGATAGCTTCATCATATTCTACCATAGCTAATTTTTTTTCAAAATCTACTTTAGCAGATTTTACACCTTCCATTTTAGCAAGTTTCTTTTCAATAGTTTTTGCACATCCTATTGCGCAAGTCATTCCTTCGATATTGAATTCTGCCTTAGCAAGAATTGCATCATCAGCTATTTTGCTTTTAGCTGTAGTTTCTTCAACCTCTATTATTTTTACTTGTGGTTCCGTTTCGTTTTTACAAGACCAAACTGTTACAAAGAAAATTGCGATTGCGATAACTAGTTTTAAAATTTTCATATTATGAGTTATATTTATATTATATAAAAGTAATAATAGTTTCTGATTTTTACATTTATTAATCCCATTTTTACAAATTATTTAACAATAGCTATGTTTCAGAATAATAAAAAATGGATTTTTTTATTCCTTTTGGCTCTTATATGGGGTAGTTCTTTTATATTAATTAAAAAAGGCCTTGTTGGTTTTACACCATTGCAATTAGGTTCTTTAAGGATTATCATCACAGCATTGTTATTGTTTTTAGCTGGTTTTAAGAGTTTAAAAAATTTGCCAAAAAACACACTTAAATGGATTGTTATATCTGGATTTTTAGGTACATTTTTCCCAGCTTTTTTATTCGCATACGCAGAAACAGAAATAGATAGTGCTATTGCTTCTATATTAAATTCTATAGTACCTATTAATACTATTATTTTTGGTTTTTTGGCTTTTAAAATGTACTCTTCTAAGAGACAAATATTGGGGGTGTTAATAGGATTTGCAGGAGCCTTTTTATTAATAACAAATGGAGCTAGTATTAATCCAAATCAGAATTATTGGTATGCTTTTTTGGTAATAATAGCAACTGTTATGTATGCATTTAGTATCAACATTATTAAGAGGCATCTGCAAAATGTGTCACCAATAGCTATTGCAGTTGGAAATTTTGCAGTTATAATAATCCCTGCTTTTATCGTTTTACTATTTTCTGGTTTTTTTACTTCACAAGTAATTCAAGGGCCTGATTTTAAAATGTCTTTGTTTTACATTTTCTTACTTTCATTGTTTGGTACAGCAATTGCGAAAGTGCTATTTAATAATTTAGTACAAATATCTACTCCAATTTTTGCTTCTTCGGTTACTTACATGATGCCTATAATTGCTGTTTCATGGGGGCTTTTAGATGGCGAGTCTTTTGGTTTTTGGCAGGGAATAGCTACTGTTATCATCTTATTAGGTGTTTATTTAGCAAACTCCAAACGCTAAGGGTTTTAGCAATTAAATTATTTAAATAAAGGGTTTGCTATTATCGTATTAAGTCATATATTTGCACCCGCCTTCAAGAAAGGTAAAATTAATAATAATAAAATTTAAACGAAACGCTATGTTCGCAATTGTAGAAATAGCAGGGCAGCAATTTAAAGTTGCGAAAGATCAAAAAGTCTTTGTACACCGTTTAGCAACAGAAGAAGGGAAAAAAGTTTCTTTCGATCATGTGTTAATGTTAAGCGATGGGAACAAAGTTACTATTGGCGCCCCGGCTATCGATGGAGCTCAAGTAGGAGCAAAAGTCATTAAGCACCTTAAAGGTGATAAAGTTATTGTATTCAAGAAAAAAAGAAGAAAAGGATACAGAGTAAAGAATGGTCACAGACAAGCTCTTACTGAAATAGTAATTGAAAGTATTTTAGGTTCTGGTGCTAAAAAAGCTGCTCCTGCTAAAGAAGCAAAGCCTGCAGCTCCAAAAGCTGAAAAGTCTGCTCCTGTAAAAGAAGCAAAGCCTGCAGCTAAAAAAACTGCTCTTAAAAAAGAAGAAAGTGCATCTAAAGATGTTGCTTCTATGACTGTTGCTGAATTAAAAGCAATGGCAAAAGAAAAAGGTATTACAGGCTATACTTCTATGAAGAAAGCTGAATTAATAGCTGCTTTAAGTTAATTTTTAATTTTTAAAACTAAGAGAAAATGGCACATAAAAAAGGAGTTGGTAGTTCGAAGAACGGTAGAGAATCAGAATCGAAACGATTGGGTGTTAAAATATTTGGTGGTCAAGCTGCTATTGCTGGTAACATCATCGTTAGACAAAGAGGAAATACTCATTTTCCAGGAGAAAATGTATATGGTGGAAAAGATCACACTTTACATGCAAAAGTAGATGGTCTTGTAAAATTCACTAAAAAGAGAAATAATAAATCTTATATTTCTATTGTACCTTTCGAGGCTTAAGAAAGAAGATTTACAGTTTATAAAAAACCTCCAACTAATTTAGTTGGAGGTTTTTTGGTATCAACGACTTTTAATCAATAATAAAGCTGAAAAATTGTATATTTAGATTGTATTAAATAGATATATTTATGAGACTTATTTGTGTTATTGTTGGATTGTTTTATTTTAGTTTTATTTCCGCTCAATGTGATCATTCACCTACGATAGAAACAGAAGGAGATTTCATTTTATGCCCATCGGAAGTAATTCAAATTTTTACACAAGAATATGACTCTTACCAATGGTTTAAGAAAAGTTTTAGCGGAACAGAGTGGGAGATTATTCCAGGGGAGACCTCTCAATTTTTGGATGTTGTTCAAGGAGTAGATGATTTGTTCTATTTTAATGTAGCTACTACTTTAAATAGTTGTTATGAAACATCACTAGAAGTTTTAATTGATTCCTGGGTGTTTGCAGGAATGGTAGTCGAGAGTTCTGGGAATTATATTTTTGAAGATGATTTATTTAAGGTTTGTTTAGGTGATTCTATTACATTCTCAATAGGACAACCTTACAATACTAATATTCAATGGTATAAAGATGGGGTGCCAATTGAAGGAGAGAATGGGACATCCATAACATTGACAGAACAAGAGGAGTCTGGAGTTTATTTCGTTGAAGGTGCACCCGGGGAATGTCCAGATTATATTGTAAGTCCAGGTGTTGATTTACCTGTATTAATTTATGATTGTAATTTAAATATAAATGATGTTTTTTATGATTCTAAAATCACATTATATCCTAATCCAGTGAACGATATATTGACAATAAGAAGCGAAGCAGATAAAAATATCACAATTGAGCTTTACGATATAAATGGAAAAAAAATACTCATAAAAAGTGTAAACAAGGGAGTAAGTCAATTTGATTTTACTAACCTAGTCAAAGGAATATACTTTACAAAGTTTAATAATGATGATATTGATTTTACAAAAATTATAATAAAGAATTAATTTAAAATATTAGTTATGAAAAAATCTATTATTAAGGCTTTATTAGTATTGTTATTTCTTTTTTCAATAACGTTAATACAGGCTCAAGAAATCACGAAATATGATTACTTAGAAATAATCATTATTCAAAAAATGAATAATAGTGGAAAAATTAAGCGTATTAAAGTTGAAAATCAGTCGTCGCTTGAAGGGAAGTTGATAACAATTAAAGAAATGGAAGCTTTAAAAGGCACATCTAGTTTATTAAACTATATGAATTCATATAATTGGGAATTTATAGATCGGAAGGCCATTACGGAAATTAATAATCCAATTTGGATGAGCTATCTGTTTAGAAAAAAAATATAACTAAAAAGCCTTCAACTTAAATTAAAGGCCTTTGTTTTTCTAATAATAGATTAGTTCGATCGATGGATATTAATTTATGCTAATATCTATAATACTCAGGTTTGAAAGGACCTTGAACTTCAACACCAATGTATTCTGCTTGATCTTCACGAAGATCAGTCAATTCGATTCCAATTTTTTCAAGGTGTAATCTTGCTACTTTTTCATCTAAATGTTTTGGAAGCATATATACTTTGTTTTCGTAATTATCTAAATTAGTCCAAAGTTCAATTTGAGCCAATGTTTGGTTGGTAAATGAATTACTCATTACAAAACTTGGATGACCCGTAGCACAACCTAAGTTTACCAAACGGCCTTCAGCTAATAGAATGATATCTTTTCCGTTAACAGTATATTTATCAACTTGAGGTTTGATTTCGGTTTTTTCATGATTATCATTTAACCAAGTAACATCAATTTCATTGTCAAAATGGCCAATATTACAAACAATAGTTTTGTCTTTCATAGCTTCAAAATGGCGGGCTTGAACGATGTCTTTATTTCCAGTTGTTGTTATAATAATATCAGCATTAGCAATAACTGTTTCTAACTTTTTAACTTCAAAACCATCCATTGCTGCCTGTAAAGCGCAAATTGGATCAATTTCAGTAACGGTAACAATACTTCCAGCACCTTTAAATGATGCAGCTGTTCCTTTTCCAACATCTCCATAACCACAGACTACAACCCTTTTACCAGCAAGCATTATATCGGTTGCACGACGAACTGCATCTACAGCACTTTCCCGACACCCGTATTTGTTATCAAATTTAGATTTGGTAACACTATCATTTACGTTAATCGCTGGCATTGGTAGGGTTCCTTCTTTCATGCGATCGTATAAACGGTGAACGCCAGTGGTAGTTTCTTCACTTAAACCGTTAATTCCATCTACTAATTCAGGGTACCTGTCAAATACCATGTTTGTTAAATCTCCACCATCATCTAAAATCATATTTAATGGTTTGCGATCTTCGCCGAAAAATAATGTTTGTTCGATACACCAATCAAACTCTTCTTCTGTCATCCCTTTCCAAGCATAAACAGCAATTCCTGCATCTGCAATAGCGGCAGCAGCTTGATCTTGAGTTGAAAAAATATTACAAGAACTCCAAGTAACTTCAGCTCCTAACGCGATTAAGGTTTCAATTAAAACTGCAGTTTGTATGGTCATATGCAAGCACCCTGCGATACGAGCACCTTTTAGGGGCTGTTCGTTTTCATATTCTTTACGAAGAGACATTAATCCGGGCATTTCTGCTTCAGCAAGTTCGATTTCTTTTCTTCCCCAATTGGATAAAGAAATATCTTTTACTTTATAGGCGATGAATGGTATTGTTTTGGTTGACATAAAAATGTATTTTATTCCCACAAAAGTGGAAAACTTGTTATTATATTTGTTTTTTAGTCGAAAAAAAATCATTTTTTCGAATCGCAAAAATACACAATATACTTTAATATATAATGCCTCTTTACAAAACTATAACAGTTAATTCGACTACTAAAATACTCATTTGGAAGATTGAAGAATCTTATAAGGAGCTCAATGATGGAATCAACTTAACAGATAAAAGTGCTGTTAGAGTAAATAATATGAAAAGTGAGTTGCATCAAAGAGGGTTTTTGAGCATACGGCATTTATTGGCTTCTGAAGGATATACCGATCATGATTTGTTTTATGATAAAAACGGAAAGCCTCATTTACATAATGGTTTGCATATTTCAATAACGCATTCGTTTACTTTTTCAGCTATTATTATTAGTGTTATTGAAGTTGGAATTGATATAGAAAAGAAACGAGATAAAATTTTACGAATCGCTCATAAATTTACAACGACAGATGATTACCAAAGTTTAAATCATCAAGATAGTATGATTCGCAAATTAACTATAGTTTGGTGTGCTAAAGAGTCATTATATAAAAGTTTTAACAGAGTTGGTTTAACATTTTTAAATCATATTTTTGTAGATGATTTTAACCTTTATTCTAATGAAACAACTGCCTCGGTTGATTTTGAAGATAAAAAAGAGACTTATCATATTTGGTTTTTAGAATTTGAGGGTTTTACTTGTACTTATGCCTTATTAAACAAAAGAAAAAAGAATGATTAAAAATAGTTGCTATTCTCTTACAGATGCATCCGCTAATAAAATAAAAACAAGAAGTATTTCTGGTAGAAGTAGATATACTAATGGAAACTGTATTTGAAAATCTAAATCTATGAACACAATCGTCGATTTTTTCCTTGAACCATATCAACAAGTTGCTGGCATAAATATTTTTTTAGAATTTATTGCTGCTGTATTAGGAATAACAAGTGTTTTTTATGCTAAAAAAGAAAATATTTTAGTGTATCCTACCGGAATTATTAGCACCGGATTATATGTTTATTTATTATCACAATGGGCTTTGTATGGTGATTTAATAATTAATATTTACTACACTTTAATGAGTTTATATGGTTGGTATATGTGGACTCGAATATCTAATAAAACCCATAAGCCTCTTAAAATAACAAGAACAAATTATTTAGATAATATAAAGGCATTTGCTATTTTTGTATTTACAGCAATTTTTGTGATTATCGCATATAGGTATTATAATGTAATGCCCGATTTAAATTTTATGGACAGCATTCATTATGCTTCTCAGAAAATAAGTGCTGGCAGTTTAATTGAATTTAGAAAAGCCACCCCTTATTTAGACACATTTACTACTGCGGCTGCATTTGTTGCTATGTGGTTAATGGCAAATAAAAAGATTGAAAGTTGGATATTTTGGATCATCACAAACATAGTCTCTATTCCTTTATATTTTGTTAAAGGATATGGATTTACTGGGATACAATATACCATCTTTTTTGTGTTGGCATTTTTAGGATATAAAGAATGGAAGAAAAACTTAAACAAACAGAATCAAACTGTATAAAAGTGGTTTTGTTTGGTCCAGAATCAACTGGAAAAACGACTCTCGCAAGACAATTGGCACGTTATTATAATTCGGTTTGGGTTCCTGAATATGCACGTGAATATCTTCAGAAAAAATGGAATAATAAACGCAGAACTTGTGAGCAGTCAGATCTATTACCTATTGCTATTGGACAAATGGAATTAGAAAATAGATCGGCTAAAAAAACCAATTCAGTTTTAGTATGTGATACCGATTTATTAGAAACTAAAGTTTACTCGGAGGCATATTATGCTGGTAATTGTCATCCTTTATTGGATAAGTATGCAATAGAAAACACATATCAGTTATACTTACTAACTTATATCGATACTCCTTGGGAGGCTGATGATTTAAGGGATAAACCAAAAGAAAGATTAGAAATGTTTCTTGCTTTTGAAAAAGTTTTAAAAGAAAATAACAGACCCTATATACTATTGAAGGGTAATAAAAAGGAACGTTTAGAAGAAGCCGTAAAACATATTGATCAATTATTAAAAAAATAATCTATGAGTTTATCAAAAAAAGACATAGAGCAATTAAAGGGACACGGATTAACTATTGAAAAAATTTATCATCAGCTAAAAACATTCTCTGACGGAATTCCTTTTGTTGATGTTTTGAATGCTGCTTCTATTAATAATGGTATTGAATCGATTTCTATTGATGACCAAAAAAAATTAATTGAGTTTTATGATTCAAGAAAGAACAATTTAGTAATAATAAAATTTGTACCCGCATCTGGTGCTGCAACTCGAATGTTTCAGTTTTTATTTAATTTTTTAGAAGATTACAATCCAAATGAAACAAAACTGAATTCTTATTTAAAAAAAGGAGAGTATCAACTGTTAGAAACCTTTATTAATTCAATAAAAGATTTTGCTTTTTTAAATGCTGTTCGTAAAAAAATAAGAGAATTGTATCCCGATTTTAAGCATGGTACTAAAGGAACTAGAATATATTTACTGGTCAAGACTATGTTGGAAGAAAAAGGGTTAAATTTTTCGAATTTGCCCAAGGGATTAATCCCTTATCATAAATACAATAAATATGTTACAACTGCTTTTGAAGAGCATTTATATGAAACCGCCTATTACGGTTCGGTAAATAACAATGCATATTTACACTTTACATTCTCAAAAAAACATGTTGATTTTTTTAAGAAAGAATTTCAAGCGGTTAAAAATAGAGTTTCCAAAAAAACAAAAACGGAATTTCATATATCTTATTCATTTCAGAAACAAGAAACCGATACTATCGCTGTAAAAAATGATAATACTTTCTTCAGAAATTCAAACGGAGAATGTTTACTTAGACCATCAGGTCATGGTGCTTTAATTGAAAATTTAAATGAGGTTGATGCCGATATCGTATTTATTAAAAACATCGATAATGTAGTCGTAGAAGAATATGTAGAAGAAATAGCGCATTATAAAAAAGTGTTGGCTGGAAAATTACTTTGGATTCAAAAGAAAATTTTCACCTATTTAAGGCTTATTGATAAAGAAAGTATTTCTCTAGAAATGATAAATGAAATAAAGTCATTTCTTTGGAACCAATTAAATATCAAAGAAGCTTCAAACAATGCCGGTTCTATTTTTAATATTTTAAATAAACCACTTAGAGTTTGTGGTGTTGTTAAAAATACTGGAGCTCCTGGGGGTGGACCATTCTGGATTAAAAATCAAGATGATACAACTTCACTTCAAATAGTTGAAATAGCTCAAATTAACCCTGATGATAAAAGGCAGCAAATTATTGTAAGTGAGGCAACTCATTTTAATCCTGTTGATTTGGTTTGTGCCCTAAGAGATTACAAAGGAAATAAATTTGATTTATCAAAGTATGTAGATTCTAATGCAGGTATTATAACTCAAAAATCCCAAGATGGGAAACCTTTAAAAGCTTTAGAGTTACCTGGACTTTGGAATGGAGCAATGGCCGCTTGGAATTCTGCATTTGTAGAAGTGCCACTAGCCACTTTTAATCCAGTTAAAACAATAAATGACCTACTTCATAACGAGCATCGTCCCAACGCTTAATTTCTTGAATCTTTTATAAAAAATGGATGCAAAATTACTTATAAATGAGTTTGTGTTTAAAGCCATAAGGAGTAGTGGTCCTGGCGGGCAACATGTAAATAAAACTTCTTCTAAAATAGTACTTAGTTTTCATATCCATAATTCAAATGGTTTGGAAGAAAATGAAAAAGAACGCTTATTAAAAAAACTAGCTGCAAAAATATCTTCCGATGGATATGTAAAACTTTCTTGCAGTAATACTAGAAGTCAACATCAAAATAAAGTTATTGTAATCGATAAAATGTTGCAGTTATTGCAATTAAATTTAAAGATAAAAATACCTCGAAAAAAAACAAAACCTTCTAGATCTTCTGTTGAGAAACGCATTCAGACTAAAAAGAAAAATACTTCTAAAAAAATGAATCGAAAACCACCTAAAATTAATTAATTAATTATATTTGCTTTATCTCAAAGGGGTGCTAGAAATGGCTGAGATTATACCCATAGAACCTAGAACAGGTAATGCTGTTTAGGAAAACCGAAAGAAAACCTTTCAAAATTTTACAATACATAACAAAAAATAATTACTCCTTTTATTTAATTTATTTTTTATTATGAAAAAACAACTAATTACCGCTGTATTAAGTTTATTATTTTTTAATTTATCAGCACAAGAGAAAGTTCAAGACAGTACCAAAGTTCAAATTCTTGAGGAAGTTTTAGTACAATCGATTCGAGTAAGCGCAGATTCTCCAATTACACATTCGAATATAGATAAAGCAGCGTTGGCTAAAACAAATCTAGGTCAAGACATTCCGGTACTATTAAATTATTTACCATCAGTAGTTACCACAACAGATGCTGGAGCAGGAATTGGATATACATCGATACGTGTTAGAGGTAGTGATGCTACAAGAGTGAATATTACCATTAATGGAATCCCATATAATGACTCTGAAAGTCAAGGAACTTTTTGGGTAAACATGCCGGATTTCGCTTCATCTATAGAAAATTTACAATTACAGCGTGGTGTTGGAACATCAACCAATGGATCGGGATCATTTGGAGCCAGTATAAACATTTTAAGCGATGCTATTTCAGAAAAAGCTTATGGTGAAATTGGTCTAGCTGGAGGGTCTTTTAATTCGCAAAAGTATAATGTAAAATTTAGCACAGGGTTATTAAATGATCATATTGAACTGTCAGGTAGGCTTTCAAAAATTTCTTCAGATGGATATATTGATAGGGCAACTTCAGATTTAAAATCTTATTTTTTACAAGGTGCATATGTCAATGATAATACTCTTATAAAGGCATTAGTTTTTGGTGGAAAAGAAAAAACGTATCAAGCATGGTATGGTATTGATGCTGAAACTTTAGAAACCGATAGGACATTTAACCCATCAGGAATATACACTGATGACGAAGGGAATGTTAAGTTTTACGACAATGAAACTGATAATTATTCTCAAGATCATTATCAATTATTTTGGAATCAAAAAATCCATAATTATTGGACCACAAGTTTAGGTTTAAATTATACTTATGGTAGGGGATATTACGAGCAGTATAAAGAAGATCAAGATTTTGATTTTTATAATTTAGACCCCATTAATATAGGCGATGAAATTATAAATACTACCGATTTAATTAGAAGACGTTGGTTGGATAATGATTATTATGTTGTCAATGCCAATGTAAATTACAAGAAAGATCAATTGGATGTTTCAGCTGGAGCTTTTTATAGTCATTACGATGGCGATCATTTTGGAGAAATAATTTGGGCTCAATATGCTAGCAATTCTGAAATAAGAGATCGTTATTATGAAGGGAATGGTACAAAAAACGAATTCACTGTATTTGCAAAAACTACCTATTATATCAATGATCGATGGAGTGCATATGGAGATTTACAAGGTAGATTTATAAATTATAAAACTTCAGGAGTAACCTCGGATAAAGTTCCTTTAGAAGTAGATGAAGATTATAATTTTTTCAATCCAAAAGCAGGACTAACTTTCGAGCTAAGTCAAAAAAATCAGCTTTACGCTTCTTATGGAAGAGCACAACGAGAACCTAATAGAAATGATTTTGAAAATGGTATCACAAAACCAGAAAAATTAGATGATTATGAGTTAGGATGGCGTTTTGCTGCAAAGAAAACAAAAGTGAGTACGAATTTTTATTTTATGGATTACAAAGATCAATTAGTGCTTACTGGTGCCATAGATGATGTAGGTGCTCCTATTAGAGCTACAAGCGGTAAAAGTTATCGTTTAGGCCTAGAAATTGATGCAATATTTTCGATTTTTGACAACTTTAGAATCCTACCCAATATTGCTTTAAGTACGAATAAAAATAAAGATTTTGTTGCCGCTATTGATGGTGATTTTACAAATTTAGGAACTACTAATATTTCATTTTCTCCAAGCGTTATTGCTGCTAATAAAATTGAATATGAACCTATAAAGAATCTTCAATTAGGATTGTATTCTAAATATGTTGGGAAGCAGTATATGGGGAATGTCGATAGTGATGTTTCACAGTTAGAGGCCTATTTTATAAACGATTTTAATATTTCTTATACCTTGAATAACATTCCTTTTTTAAGAGAAATTGTATTAACAGGATTGGTAAATAATATTTTTAATGTGAAGTATGTGTCAAATGGTTATTATTACACTTATGATGATACTTTTTCGGTTCCAGGTGTTACAACGACAGTAGAAGGCACCGGATATTATCCCCAAGCAACCATTAACTTTTTAATTGGGGCTATTATAAAATTATAACTGGATATTAATTATAAACAGTAACAATATCTCCATTTCGTTCAGCGCGATACTGCAGCATCGGGTATTTTTCGTTGTTTGGAGGAGTAAATTGTCCTGTTATTATATCGTTTGTGTTACCATCATCACAAGAACAAGTTGCGATAATACCAGTCACTTCCATTTTTGAACAAGAGTTTGGGCTGTGGTTAGGATCACTTAATTCAGAAGCAAAATATTGAGTATCAGAAACACAATAGACAACGATACCCTTAATTCCTTGGTTATTAACAATAAAAGATCCTCCAGGGAATTTTAAATCTGTATATTCTGGGAGGTTTAAATTTAAACTTAAGTTTACTAGTGGTACTACTAAATAAGGATTTTGAATTTTATCATCATTATTACTACAAGACAATAATCCAAGGCTAATTAGTAAAAAGAATGCTATTTTTTTCATTTTCATATTATTGGATAGCAAAAATACAATAAAAAATAGATGATATTTTTATTTTCACTATCTTTGTATATAGTGGTCCCATCTCGTGTGGGATTTTTTATTGCTGTGAAAGCAGGAGTGTTTTTTAGTAAAAAAACAGATTGCAATTATTTAAAAATGAAGTTTATGAGTAAAATATCATATTATACTGCAGAAGGATTAAAAAAATTAAGAGACGAGTTAAACCAGCTTAAAGATGTAGAACGTCCAAAAGCATCACAAGATATAGCGGAAGCGAGAGATAAAGGGGATTTAAGTGAAAATGCAGAATACGATGCTGCTAAAGAAGCGCAAGGAATGTTAGAGATGCATATTTCAAGATTAGAAGGAACTTTATCAACAGCAAGAATAATAGATGAATCTCAATTAGATACTTCAAAAGCGTTAATACATTCTACTGTAAAGATTAAAAATCAATCCAATGGAATGGAAATGACCTATAAATTAGTGGCTCAAAGTGAGGCAGATTTATCTACTGGTAAAATATCGGTAGATTCTCCAATTGGAAAAGGTCTATTAGGAAAAGAAGTGGGTGATATAGTCGAAGTTACGGTACCTAATGGTACTATGAAGTTTACTGTTGTTGAATTAACTAGAGTTTGATGGGTGTCTCTATTTTTACAAAAATTATTAATGGGGAAATTCCGTGTTATAAAGTTGCTGAAGATGATCATTTCATTGCTTTTTTAGATATAGATCCAAATGTAAAAGGACACACCCTTTGTGTTCCAAAAAAGGAAGTTGATAAACTATTAGATCTTGACGAAGAAACCTATCTAGGATTAATGCAATTTGCTAGAAAGGTAGGATTAGCAATTGAAAAAACAGTAGCTTGTAATCGAGTTGGAATGTCTGTAATTGGTTTAGAAGTTCCTCACGTACACGTGCATTTAATTCCATTAAATGAGATGAAAGACATGACCTTTAAACATAAGGTGTCTATGGATACTGAAGCGTTTATTGCTTTGGCAAAAAAAATTCAATCTAACTATTAAATGTTTTGCAAGTGTAATATAATTTCCATGGTAGTTCCTTCAGTAGGATTGCTTTTTAAAACTCGTATTCGACCTTTGTGATAGCCTTCGATAATTCTTTTTGCTAAGGAAAGTCCTAAGCCCCATCCTCTTCTTTTAGAAGTAAACCCAGGACTAAATATTTTATTAAAATCTTTTTTTGGAATTCCTTTTCCAGTATCAGAAATCCGAATAAAAGCAGATTTTAAATTCGTAGTTATAGAAATTTCTATATCTCCTTTTCCTTTCATAGCATCTATTCCGTTTTTAACAATATTTTCGATGGTCCAACTATATAATTGTGGATTTAAATTAACCATCAATGGAGTATCTGGTATGTCTATGGTGAAATTAATAAGCTTCGAGGAACGTCTTTGTATATAATCGAAAGAAGCTTTAGTTTCTTTAACAACATCTGTTTTTACCATAGTGGGAACAGATCCAACTTTAGAAAATCGATCGGTAATTGTTTTTAAGCGTTCAATGTCTTTTTCTATTTCAAGAATATAATCAGGATTTACATCTTCAGATTTCAATATTTCAGCCCAACCCACTAATGAAGATAATGGAGTACCTATTTGATGAGCAGTTTCTTTTGCCATTCCTGCCCAAAGTTTATTTTGTTCGGAAGCTTTTGCGGTTCTAAAAAAGAAATAAATTGCAAAAAAGAAGAGTAACATTATAAAGATAAGCACTATCGGATAGAATTTTATTTTATTAATGAGCGGTGAGTTACCAAAATAAATAGTCTGTAATAATTCATTGTTATAAAATACTTCTATAGGTTCGTATTCTTCAGTAAATTGTTTAATTAGGCGGTCTCTTTTTTTAGGAGTATTAATTTTATTTTCAGGAATATTTCTATGAATATAAGTTTCTTCTTTGGGACTATATGAAATCATAGGAGTAGTATTGTTAGTCTCTAAAACTTCTAATGATGTTTCACTAAAACTTAGTTTTAATTGATCACTTTTTTTTATGTCTTTTTGAGCTGTTGCCCAAATTTCCATTTTTGTTAGTTCATTTTCTTTCAATATTTTGAAAAAAGAAAAAGTATTCCAAATAATTAATGAAATGATAGTTATAGAAGAAATGAATAATAACAAACGAGTTGTTGAGGTGTTTTTTAGCATTTTTTTTTAATATAATTCGCTATTGATGCTTTAGAGTAAATATAAAGTAAATATGTTGATATTATTGTATAAACATATTTTTACACAAGTTGCGGTTTCGATATATTTGTAAACGATGATTTCAATTACACCTCAAGAAGTTAGTACTGCAAAATTACATGGTTATTTATTAAGTGCTGTTTCACCTCGCCCTATTGCTTTTGCAAGTACAATGGATGAAGATGGGAATGTAAATTTATCTCCTTTTAGTTTTTTTAATGTTTTTAGTGCCAATCCACCCATATTAATTTTTTCGCCTGCGAGAAGAGTTCGAGATAATACAACTAAACACACCTTAGAAAATGTATTAAAAACTAAAGAGGTGGTTATAAATATTGTTAATTTTGAGATGGTACAGCAAATGTCATTGTCATCTACCGAATATCCAAATGGCGTTAATGAGTTTGTAAAAGCTGGATTTACGCAAGTAGCCTCAGATATGGTAAAGCCTCCTAGAGTAGGAGAATCTCCAGTTCAATTTGAATGTAAAGTGAATGATGTAATTGCATTAGGCGCCAAAGGTGGAGCTGGAAATCTAATAATAGCTGAGGTAGTTAAATTACATATTAAGGAGTCTATTTTAGATGCTGAAGGAAAAATTGATGCTGTAAAAATTGATACCGTTGCCCGTATGGGAGCTAACTGGTATAACAGATCTAAAGAAGGAATGTTTGAAGTACTAAAACCAATAAGAACTATGGGGATAGGAGTAGATGCATTACCAATATCAATTAGGAATAGTACTGTTTTAACAGGAAATGACTTAGGAATTCTAGGGAATTCTGAAAAAATACCGACAGAAGAAGAAGTTAGAGAATTTATAAAGCTGGGAATTGATAAATGTCCACATATTGACGTTGCAAATAAAGAGAATACTCAAAAACAAGCACAAGATATGTTGCAAAAAGGCATTGTTTTTGATGCTTTTAGATTGCTATTAGCAATAGATTTAATAAATATATAAGTAATAAATAATAGATTAAAAGATGGAAGTACAAGGAAAGATTAAACTAATTGGAGAAACACAAACTTTTGGAAGCAATGGTTTCCAAAAAAGAGAAGTAGTTGTTACAACAGCAGAACAATATCCACAATCTATTATGGTGGAATTTGTGCAAGACAAAACAGATTTGCTAAATAATTTTGCAGCTGGACAAGATGTAAAAATTAGTATCAATTTAAGAGGTAGAGAATGGACCAATCCACAAGGAGAAATAAAGTATTTTAACTCTATCCAAGGATGGAGAATTGAAAACTTAGCAGCTTCAACTGGAACTGGTTCTCCAGATATGCCGCCAATGCCGACAGAAGAAGCTTTTCAAGCAGCAGATAATATTAAAACAGAAGGAGAAGACGATTTACCTTTCTAATTTTTTTGTCACTCTTATTGAAGCTTGTCATTTATACCCTCGAGTAATCGGGAAAGAATTTCAATAAAAAAAAGCCTAAAGATTACAGCAATGTAATCTTTAGGCTTTTTGTATTTTTATAAAAAGTTTCTATGCATCATTTATCCAATTCCATTTGGTTTCCTAATCCCGAAGAAGCTGATAAAGAAGGATTACTTGCTTTTGGAGGTGATCTTTCTGTTAAGCGATTAATGCATGCCTATCGTTCAGGGATATTCCCTTGGTTTGACGATTATCAACCTATTTTATGGTGGAGTCCAGATCCTAGAATGATCATGTTTTTAGATGATTTTAAAGTTTCTAAAAGTTTAGAAAAGATCATCCATAAAAATAAGTTTACCATTACGTATAACACTTGTTTTAGGGAGGTTATAAGAAATTGTTCTCAAATAAAAAGAGAAGGGCAACAAGGTACTTGGATCACCAGTCAAATGCAAGAAGCCTACCTGCAATTGCATGAATTAGGACTTGCGACATCTGTAGAAATTTGGTTAGGCGATGAATTAGTTGGAGGTTTATACGGTATAGACTTGATAGATAAAAAAGTATTTTGTGGAGAAAGCATGTTTAGCAAAGTAAGTGATGCTTCTAAAGTTGGTTTTTATTATTTAGTAGCACAGCTAAAGGCTAAAAATTATCAATTAATCGACTGCCAAATGTATACAACACATTTGGAACGTTTGGGTGCTAAAGAAATACCTAGAAATGAATTTTTAAAACATTTGAATCGATAAAATGATAATTAAGTACCTTCGTATATTATGAAAAAGTATTGAAAATGAAACACCTATCTTTAAAACTCTCTGTTATAATTTTATTGATTGTTAATTCTTTTAGCTTATCTGCTCAAGAATTAGATGCACTTCCAAAAGGATTAACTGAAGTAGAAAGAGAATTACTTCCGCAATTTCAATTTACAAATAACCGAATAATATCAGATCCTCCTTCTGGCCCTGTTCGAGCTGCTGCAGAATGGGAAGAAGTAGAATATTTAGTAGTAAGATGGACAGATGGTTATAGAAATATTCTTCGTCAAATAGTAGAAGCTGGAGTTGCCGAGTGTAAAGTTATCATAACAACACAAAACGAATCTAGTGTAACTAATTATTTAACGGGTCAAGGTGTAGATTTGACCAATGTAGAATTTTTAAATGTAGGAAGTAATAGTATTTGGATTCGTGATTATGGCGGAAACACCATCTATTCAGATGATGTTGGAGAACGAGCTTATACCGATTGGATATACAATCGCCCACGTCCTTTAGACAATATAATGCCAACTGCTCATGCAAATATGCTAGGAATGCCTATTTATGTAACAAATACCGGAATCAACGATTTAGTAAATACAGGCGGAAATTATATGTCGGATGGTTTGGGTAATGCATTTGCTTCCAAACTAATATTAGATGAAAATGATTCTAACAATCCTTATGGAGTTTCTGCTAAAACGGAAGAGGAAATAGATGGGATTATGAATGAATATATGGGAATTGAAAACTATATAAAAATGGAGACACTTCCTTATGATGAAATCCATCATATTGATATGCATATGAAATTATTAGATGAAGAAACAATTTTAGTAAGTAGGTATCCAAACGGGGTTGCAGATGGCCCACAAATTGAAGAAAATATAGACTATATTTTAAGTAATTTTCAATCACCATTTGGCACTCCATACCAAATAAAATGGATCGATGCTCCATCAAGTACTTCTGGTAGTTATCCTGACACGGGTGGTTATTATCGTACCTTTAGTAATGCTATTTTTATTAATAAAACGATTCTGGTTCCTACCTATCGATCCGAGGTAGATGAACCAGCTTTAGCATATATTCAAGAATTATTACCAGGCTATAATGTTGTTGGAATTGATGTAGATAACCCAGATGAAAATTTAATAGCAAGTCTGGGAGCTATACATTGTATCACTCATACGATAGGGGTAGATGATCCTCTTTGGATTGTTCATCAACCGGTTGACGATGCCAATGCGAATTCAACAGTTGCTATAAATACCATGATTAAACATATTTCTGGAGTAAGTGCTGCTACTGTTTTTTGGAGAGAAGAAGGCGCTACAGATTTTAATCAGATCGCTATGAGTCTAGTGAGTGGCGATGATTGGACTGCAGATTTATTAATTCCATCTTCATCTGTTAACATAGAATATTATATAGAAGCCGAATCAATTTCTGGAAAAACACTGGCGAGACCTATTGTTGCTCCTGAAGGTTTTTGGACTATATTAGTTGAAAATCTTTCAAATGAAGATTGGGCGAGTACTAATATTTCAAATCCTTATCCAAACCCTACAAGAGGGAATGTGTTATTTAATTTAAATCAAATTGAAGGTAAAATAAACGTATCTATTTTTAATGTATTAAGTCAAAAATTAAATATAACTACCCTTGAAAATGGAAATGGGATATTAACTTTAGAATTGAATAATCAATGGAAAGGTACTTTATTTGTGACTTTTGAAGGAGAATTTGGAAAAGTAACTAAGAAAGTAATTAAGCTGTAAAATATGTATAAAAGACCATAGATAAAACAGTTGCCCCTGGGACTAATTAAACCTTAATAGCTTACACTTCTTGGTATCTAAAACAAGCTTCTATATGATCGTTGATCATACCAGTAGCTTGCATATAAGCATAAATAACAGTAGTTCCTACAAATTTAAAACCCCGATTTTTTAAATCGTTACTTATTTTATCACTCAATGGAGTATTAGCTGGACATTCAGCTTGATTTTTATAGTTATTTTTAATAGGTTTTTCATTAACAAAACCCCAAATATAGCTACTGAAACTTCCAAATTCCTTTATAATTTCCATAAAATAGTGCGCATTTGTTACAGTAGAATTTACTTTTAGTTTGTTTCTAATAATCCCAGCATCTTGAAGTAAAGAACTAATTTTCCCATCGGAATACGTTGCTATTTTTTTATAGTCGAAATTATCAAAGGCTTTTCTAAAGTTTTCTCTTTTCTTAAGAATGGTAATCCAACTTAAACCCGCTTGAAAGGTTTCTAAAATCAGAAACTCAAACAAAGTTTGATCATCATAAACGGGAACTCCCCATTCATTATCATGATAAGCTAAATATAAGGGATCATCTCCACACCAAGTACATCTTATTTTTTTCATGTGTTTATATTATTTTATTAAATAGGTCATACTTCAACAAGCTCAGCACAGGCATGCTGTTTGAAATTAGACAACTCCTTAAGTATGAAAAATTTTAACATGCTCGTTTTATAAAATTTTTATTGAAATTTAAAAGTAGTAAGTTTTTGTCCATAACAACGTCTTAGTTGTTATGAAAATAATAAATACTATTCATACAAATACCTTAGTTAAGGAAAGTTTAAAGAAAGCAATAAGCTATCAAGAATATAGAGGGCAAGTAACAACTCATACAGAAAATGGAACAAGTTCTGGACCACAACAATCGGAAGCCTTATCAAGTTATACTTTACTAAACAATTCACGAATGAAACGTTTAGATAAGACTTTGAAGATCGATGAAACTATTTTAGGAAAATTCCAAGAATACCAGAAGAATATTACTTGGTTGGTATTGGCTGAGAGCTGGTGTGGAGATGCTGCTCATGCTATGCCTGTTATGAATAAGTTAGTTACACAAGCAAAGAATATAGATTTTAAAGTTTTGTATCGTGATGAAAATAAAGAATTAATGGATCTTTTTTTAACCAATGGGTCGATGTCAATTCCTAAATTAATAGTTTTTGATAACGAAACTCAAGAAGTTATTAACGATTGGGGACCATCGCCTTTAATAATAATAAATAAAACCAAAGAGTTTAAAGCAACTCATGATACCTTAACTCCTGAATTTAAAAAAGAAATTCAAGTGTGGTACAATCAGAATAAAGGGAAATGTATTGCAAGTGATTTATTAAAGTTAATTGAATAACTATTCCTGACCAGGAAAAACATACGTGATACTTCCCATTTGAGAAGGTTTGTTTTTATCTTTTGTAAAACGAGCTTTTTTAGCATAATCTATAGCACTTTCTATTAAACACAAATTAGTGGTGGTAGAAGTGTTTTTGTTTACTGAAGTCATTATTACATAACCATTTGCATTTACTTCAATCTGCAATACTACTTTTCCGAAGCTTTCACATATATAAACAGGATTTGGAAATTCAATCACTTTGCGGTTAAATAAATGATAACTATTTGTGCTCTTCGAGTTTTTGGTATTTGCTAAAGCGGATTCTAAATTAGTAGCATTGATATCTTTTTTTTTTACAATTTTTTTTTCTATAGAAATAGTAATTCGTTCCGATTTTGAATCTGAGATGGCATCATTAATTTCAGATAATTTATCTTCAATAGCTTCTGAATTTTCTTTACGATTGGCTTCTGATTCTTTAATAAACTCTTCAGCTTTACTATAAACTTGATGGGTTTCAATTTTAATTTTTCCCTTAGTAACTTCTCCTATATCCTCTTCTAGAATTAGTTCTTCTATCGCATATTCAATTTCAAATTCCTCTTTAGGGACTATATGATTTGAAGATAGTTTTACAAAATAAAACAACAAATATATACTCCCTAATAAGAGTATAGTGATTACAAAAGCTTTGTATGAATAATTAAAACTCATTGTACTAAACTAACTATTTCATAATAAATATATTGTTATACGTTATTAAAGATTAGTTAAATTGTTTTAAAAGCTTCTTCAAATGCTAAAACACCAACAGCATTATCTACAGAAAAATCACCAATTTTTGTTCTTCGCAATGAAGAAAGATGAGCGCCATTATTAAGCATTTTCCCAAAATCGTGAGCCAAGGAGCGAATGTAAGTTCCTTTGCTACAAACCACTCGAAACTCCACATTTGGTATATCAATATTTGTAATTTTAAACTCATTAATGGTTATGGCTCTTTTTGGAATTTCTACATGTTCACCTTCACGAGCATATTCGTACAATCGTTTGCCATCTTTTTTTAAAGCAGAAAAAATGGGTGGTTGTTGTTGTATTTCCCCTATAAAGTGTTGCGTATTTTGCAGAATATCTTCTTTAGTAATTCCTGAAATATCGAATATTTGATCTACTTCAGATTCTAAATCATAACTTGGAGTCGTGGCTCCCAATGTAATAGTTCCAGTATATTCTTTTACTTGGGCTTGGTAGGTTTCAATTTTTTTAGTGAATTTTCCGGTACAAAGAATTAATAATCCTGTTGCCAGTGGATCTAACGTTCCAGCATGACCCACCTTTATTTTTTTAATTTCAAATTGTTGCTTGATCAACCAACGTATTTTATTAACTACTTGGAATGAAGTCCAATTTAAGGGTTTGTCGATAAGTAAAACTTTGCCTTCTTGATATGCTTCTAATGTTTTCATTTTTAAATATAAAAGCTAGTAACTATTGCAATTAATCCTACAACAACACAGTATATTGAAAAATAAGTTAGTTTGCTTTGACGGACCAATTTAATCATCCAAGTACAGGCTATTAAGCCACTAATAAATGCGGCGAAAAAACCTAAACTTAAAGAAGTATAATCGATAGTTTCCGAAAATAATTCACCATCGACCATATCTTTTGCAATCTTTCCAAATATCAATGGAACGACCATTAAAAATGAAAAACGAGCCGCTTTACTTTTATCATTTCCAAGTAAAACCGATGTAGAAATAGTAGCGCCACTTCTTGAAATTCCAGGAAGCATTGCAATGGCTTGTGAGATGCCAATTACAAAAGCATTGGCATTAGATACTTTTTTACCGGTTTTTTTAGAACGATCTGCTAACCAAAGTAACAATGCAGTTACTAAAAGCATGGCTCCCACAAATGCAATATTCCCACCAAAAAAAGCTTCCAATTGTTCTTCGAATAATAATCCAATAATCACCGCTGGAATCATTGAAATGATAATTTTAACTGAAAATTGAGTTTCCTCATTCCATTTAAACTTTAACAAGCCAGTGATAAGTTCCCAAATATCTTTTCTAAAAACCACGATGGTACTTAATGCAGTAGCAAAATGAAGTATAACGGTAAATAACAAACTGTCTTCTGGAATGGAGTTGTCTCCTAAAATTGCTTTTCCTAACTCTAAATGACCACTCGACGATACGGGAAGAAATTCAGTAAACCCTTGAATAATCCCAAGGATAATAGCGTCTAAACTATCCATTTATGATTTCTTATTAGGATTTAATAATATAGCATACATTTCGATAGCAAATCCTATTAGGATAAGTGTTGGTGCTAATCGAATACGTCTCCAACTGTAAATTTCAGGATTAAAAACTGCAGGGTCATCACTTCCACCTCCAGCCATTAAGATAAAACCTAATGAGATAAATGCGATGCCAATAAGCATAAATTTATAATTCTTTCTACGGAAAATAAGTTGCCCCGTTGCTTTGCTTTGCTCTTTTCTTTTCTTTTCTCCCATATTCATTACCCTTAAAAGGGGTTTCTTTTTTAATAATATTTTTTTATTTAAACTCTAAATAAATAACGGTTTTATTCAAGCTTAATTGCGAAATATATGCTGAGGTTCCTATCTGATATTTTGGAAGGTGCAAGGTAACTTTTTTATTTAAATTTGATTTTTTATTCTTTTATACTCAGCCCTTGTTCTAAACCGCTGTTAATTTAAAAAGTAATAGATCCTTACATCTTCTAAAAACCTATCTTTTTCATAGTATAAACGATTAATAATACAATTCGTCTGTTCTTAAATTTAAGAAACGTTGGGTCGCAAAATAAGTGCTGATCCAAGAAATAAATATTCCCATAAAGAATATAAAACCGAATAAAAGGGCAAGCATCAACTTGCTTTCAATTAATTGTAATTCAACAAAAGTTTGGTTGAGGTAATATAAAACAACGCCCATACCCATCATGGCTATGATGGCTCCAATAATTCCCAATCGAACACTTCTCCATATAAAAGGGCGTCGAATAAAGGATTTGGTTGCACCAACCATTTGCATGGTCTTTATTGTAAAACGCTTCGCATAAACAGAAAGACGTATGGAACTGTTAATTAATAAAATCGCTATAAATAGAAAAACACTACTAATAATTAATATCCAAAAACTAATTTCTTTTACATTTTCGGAGAGCTTGGCAATTAATGGTTTGTCGTAAACCACATCATCAACAAATTTTTTGTTCTTTATTTCGGTTGTAATTTCTTCAATTAATTTGGGAGTAACATAACTAGCAATTAAATGAACATCAATGCTATTTTGTAAAGGATTGTATCCTAAATAATCTGTAAAATTCTCTCCTATGGTCTGACTGTGTTCTTCTGCTGCTTGTTCTTTTGAAACATATTTAGCAGATTTTGTGTAATCGGCTAATGCCAAACTTTGTTTTAATTGAGTAACCTCTACTTCTTTTGCATCGTTTTTAAGAAAAACAGTAACTGTTATCTGTTCCTTAAAAAAATCACCAACTCTTTTTGAATTTAGAACTAACAATCCCAGTAATCCCAATAAAAACAATACAAGAGAAATACTAATTACTACTGAAAAGTAGGAAGAAATCAATCTGCGTTTTTGATATTTTTCAAAAGAGGATGCCATAAAAGAGGATTAATTAGGAAAAGTAAAAATACAATTTATTTTAAGTATGGTTTTAAAAAAAATAAATTTCAAAAGTCAAATTATTAAATATATTTATTATTCTGTTTTAGAAACGTTTAAACTTTTGTCTTTCGTACAATACTCTTAAATTTGCGTACATAATTTATTTTTTTAATAATCACATTTAGCGACTTATTAAGTAGTTTTTACTTACTAATTTCCATTTTTTCAAAATATGAGTAATTATCATTTTAACGAGATTGAAGCCAAATGGCAAAAATATTGGGAAGAAAACCAAACATTTAAGGCAGAAAACTTTAGCGAAAAACCCAAATATTATGTATTGGATATGTTTCCTTATCCCTCTGGAGCAGGATTGCATGTAGGTCATCCATTAGGCTATATTGCAAGTGATATTTATGCTCGATATAAAAGGCATCAAGGTTATAATGTATTGCACCCTCAAGGCTACGATTCTTTTGGTTTGCCAGCAGAACAATATGCAATACAAACAGGACAGCATCCTGCAAAAACGACTACAGAAAACATTAAACGTTATAGAGAACAATTAGATAAAATTGGTTTTTCTTTTGACTGGAGTCGTGAGGTTAGAACCTCAGATCCAGAATATTATAAATGGACGCAATGGATATTTATTCAATTATTTGAATCTTGGTATTGCAAGCTACACGAACAATCTTTTCCAATTTCTGATTTAATAGGTGTTTTTGGAAAAGAAGGAAATATTGGTTTAAACGCTAAATGTGGAAATGAACTACCTGATTTTTCTGCAGCTATGTGGAATAGTTTTTCTGAAGAAAAAAAACAAAAAATATTACTGAATTACCGTTTAACTTATTTAGCGGAAACCGAAGTAAATTGGTGCCCGAAATTAGGGACGGTATTAGCAAACGATGAAATTGTAAACGGTGTTTCTGAACGTGGAGGATTTCCTGTTATTAAAAAGAAAATGACTCAATGGAGCATGCGAATTTCTGTATTTGGAGAGCGACTTCTTAAAGGATTGGAAACGTTGGATTGGAGTGAATCTTTAAAAGAAACACAACGAAACTGGATTGGTAAATCTGTTGGTGCTTCCGTAGAATTTAGATTATTAGACGAAAAGAAAGAATTTAAGAGTATTGCTATTAAAACATTTACCACTAGGCCAGATACTATTTTTGGGGTTACTTTTTTAACACTAGCTCCCGAACATGAATTGGTAGATAGAATTACAACGATCGATCAACGTATTGAGGTTGGGGAATATGTTACGGTATCTGCAAAGAAAACTGAACGAGAACGTATGGCGGATGTAAAAAACATTACCGGAGTTTTTACAGGAGCTTATGCAAAACATCCAATAACCAAAGAACCAATTCCTATTTGGATTGGTGATTACGTTTTAGCTGGATATGGTACAGGAGCTGTGATGGCAGTACCTTGTGGTGATCAACGAGATTATGATTTTGCAAAACATTTTGGTATTCCTATTAAAAATATTTTTGAAGGAATTGATATTTCAGAGAAAGCGCATTCAGAAAAAGAAGGAACTATCATTGTAAATAGTGATTTTATAAACGGTCTTTCTTATAAAGAAGCGACTGATAAAGTAATTGAAAAATTAGAAAAAAAGCATCGAGGCGCTAAGGAAATCAATTATCGTTTGCGTGATGCTGTTTTTTCAAGACAGCGTTATTGGGGAGAACCTTTTCCGGTGTATTATAAAGATGGATTGCCTCAAATGATAGCTGCAAAACATTTGCCTATTCGGTTGCCAGAAATAGAAAAATATTTACCAACTGAAACTGGAGAACCGCCATTAGGACGCGCAGATGTTTGGGCTTGGGATACCAATAATAATAAAATTGTTTCTAATGAGCATATTGATAATATAATAATTTTTCCTTTAGAATTGAATACGATGCCTGGTTGGGCTGGAAGTAGCTGGTATATGTTTCGATATATGGATGCTTTAAATAAAGAGGAGTTTGTATCAAAAGAAGCCATGGATTATTGGGAAAATGTAGATTTATACATTGGAGGAAGCGAACATGCAACAGGACATTTATTATACAGTCGTTTTTGGGTAAAGTTTCTAAAAGATAGAGGATTCTTAAGTATAGATGAGCCTTTTAAAAAATTGATTAACCAAGGAATGATTTTGGGTGAAAGCGCCTTTGTTCATAGAGTTGAAGGAGAAAATAAATTAGTTACTAGTAGACAAATAGAAGGTTTAAATACGCAGTCTATTCATGTGGATATTTCTTTTGTAAACACCTCAAATGAATTGGATATAGAAGCATTTAAAAACTGGAGACCAGAATATAAAGATGCTGAATTTATCACAGAAGAAGATGGAACTTTTAAAGTAAGCAGAGAGGTTGAAAAAATGTCTAAGTCCAAATATAATGTGGTAAATCCAGATGATATTTGTACACAATATGGTGCCGATACCTTGCGAATGTACGAAATGTTTTTAGGTCCCTTAGAACAAGCTAAACCCTGGAGTACTGCTGGTATTACTGGAGTTCATTCTTTTTTAAAAAAGATGTGGAGGTTGTTTCATAGTGGAGTTGATGAAAGTTTATTTGTTACTGATAAACCAGCTTCAAAAGATAATTTGAAAACACTTCATAAGACCATAAAAAAAGTAATAGAAGATATTGAAAATTTTAGTTTTAATACCTCAGTTTCTACTTTTATGATTGCGGTTAATGAATTGAGCACTCAAAAATGTAATTCAAAAGAGATATTAGCGCCTTTATTAGTATTGTTATCACCTTATGCGCCTCATATTTCAGAAGAACTTTGGAGTAAATTAGGAAATAAAGAAAGTATTTCTACAGCATCATTTCCAAAATTTAAAGAAAATTTTTTGTTAGAAGAAGTAAAGAAATATCCAATTTCTTTTAATGGTAAAATGCGATTTACATTAGAATTACCATTGGATTTATCTAAGGATGAAATCGAATCTGTCGTAATGTCACACGAAAAAACGATTCATTATTTAGAAGGTAGAACGCCTAAGAAAGTGATTATTGTTCCGGGTAAGATTGTAAATATAGTTGCTTAGATAATTTAAGGATTACTTTCCGGTAACGACAAAATGCTATTTCAATTTATTTTGCACAGTATTTGCTATATTTAAAGGGTATTAAAATTTACATTCATTTAATCCCTGCTTTCGCAGGGAACTATTAATTAAAAAAAAAGACACCTGTTTTAACGGGTGATACATATGGGAGGATATTATTTATTAGCAGGGCTTATATTTTTAGTGAGTATGTACGTTAGTAACAGACTAAAAAGTAAATTTAAAAAATACTCAAAAATTCAGCTTAAAAATGGAATGAGCGGAAAAGAAATTGCTGAAAAAATGCTTTCAGATAATGGAATTACCAGCGTAAAAGTTCTTTCTATAAAAGGACAATTAACAGATCATTATAACCCTGCAAATAAAACTGTTAATTTAAGTGAAGCAGTCTATGCTCAAAGAAACGCTGCTGCTGCTGCTGTTGCAGCTCATGAATGTGGTCATGCCCTACAACATGCTAAAGCTTATAGTTGGTTAAGATTGCGTTCACAAATTGTGCCTGCTGTTGGTGTATCTAGCAAAATATCAAATTTTGTAATCATGGCAGGTTTAATCTTAATGTACACTGGAAGTGCTTTAGGATCTATGTTATTTTTGGTTGGAATTGTACTTTTTGGAGTTACTACTCTTTTTACTTTTATCACGCTACCGGTAGAATATGACGCCAGTAATCGTGCATTGGCTTGGTTGGAAAATAAGCACATGTTAACACAAGAAGAACATGCGGGAGCTAAAGATGCATTAAAATGGGCTGCAAGAACCTACTTAGTTGCTGCATTAGGATCTTTGGCAACACTGCTTTATTTTATAAGTATGTTTATGGGTAGAAAATAAATACCCTGGAAGGAGAAGTCTTTTCATTCTAACCCAATAGTGATTTATTTAAGTTGTATCGCTATTAATAAATAGGCGATGACTAAATATTCTGGGGGGTTTTATGTCATTTATATTTTATAAACATGAAAAGCTCTTTCAACACCAAATGGTTCTTGGTCTTTCCAACTTTCCCAGTGCGTTATCATTTTATTTATTGCACTTAGATTATCTAAATTATTTCAGACATAAACTCCTCTAATACTCTAATTTATAGCTTAAAATTTAAAAAAAACTAATTAAAATGCTCTTTCCTTCCCATGATTTTTTAATATAAGTTATCAGGGTTATATCCTAAATATTCTTTGTTTTCTTCTTTAAAGTTGATGCCATAATTTTCTAATTCTTCTAAAATTGGTTCATATACTTCTTTAGCAATAGGCCTTAATACACCGGGAGTGCTAATCTCTTTGTTTAAGATTTTTAATGCCGCAATGGCAACAGGTAAGCCTACAGTTTTTGCCATAGCTGTATAGGTTTGGTCTTCGCCCATAGTAAGCATACTACTGTCAATTTGATAGGTTTCCCCATCTAATTCATAGCCAAATTTATGATACATTACAATCATATCTTTATCATCTTCAGCTAAAGTCCATTTATCCATTAATATTTTCTGAAGAGCTTGAGCTGGTGTAGCATTTTTAATTCCTAATTTCTTCTTATCATTAAAAATATCTAATTCTTCTAATTTTTCCCAAATAAGATCATCTTGATCTATTTTTAAATTGTGGCGAAATTTTAGTTCAACTGAATCTGTTGGTGAATAAGGTAAAAATAAATTTACATATTTGCGATACGTTAAGTTTTCCGAGTTTGGTATGGTATAGCCATCTTCAGTCATTCCTAGTTGTACGAAAACATTCCATGCACGACTAAATCCAACTCGTCTAATAGTTCCTCTGTATAAAGTTAATATATCTTTAAAACCATAAACATCATGATATTTTAAAGAGTTGCGATTGGCATATACTTCAAATTTACCATACCCATCAATTTTAATAAGTTCGGTACGTCTAAAAAGTCTATTATAAGGAATGTATTTGTAGAGTCCTTCTTGTAAAAATTCTGCCGCACCTCCTTGACCAGCTAAAACAACATTTCTTGGATTCCAAGTAAATTTATAATTCCATAAGTTGTCATCACTCTCAGGCGCTACTAATCCCCCTGTAAAAGACTCGAATAATAATAATTTTCCACCCTTGTCTCTTATGTTATCAATAACTTTCATGGCACTCATATGATCAATGCCCGGATCAACTCCAATTTCGTTCATAAATACCAGACCTTTAGCCTTCGCTTCTTTATCTAAGCTCTGCATTTCGTCACTAATATAAGAAGCGGTTACAAGATTTTTGCCGAACGTTAAACAGTCTTTTGCAACTTCGATATGGAAACGTGCTGGCAACATAGATATAACCATGTCACAGTTTCTTACTGCTTTTTCTCGTTCTTCTTTATTGAATACGTCTAGTAAAATTCCTTTTGCATTAGTATGGTTTTTAGTAAATTTCTGGGCAGCCTCTAATGAAATATCCCCAATCATTATAAATAGTTTTTCCGAACTAGATTTATCTAATAAATAACGTATTAAACATGTTGCTGATCGTCCTGCTCCTATAATTAATATATTTCTCATTCGTTGGGTTTTCGTAGATTTGAAGATAGTTTTTAAACAGTACTAAATTACTAAATAATAACCTTTCTGAAGATGAAAATAAATAAAAATATTGTGGTTACAGCAGCTCTTTTAACAGCTCTTACGATTATGATTGGTGCCTTTGGTGCACACGGATTAAAAGAGTTGATTTCTGAAAAATCTTTAGTTTCTTTTGAAACGGGAGTTCGATATCAAATGTATCATGTAATAGTAATGCTAGTACTAGGGCTATCTACAGGTGTTTTGCCAAAAACTAAAAAATGGGTGTTTCGTTTTTTTATAATTGGAGTGCTATTTTTCTCTGGTTCTATTTATCTACTAGCATTAAACGAGTTATTACCTTTTGATGCAAAAATCATTGCTTTTATTACTCCAATTGGCGGCTTTTTATTAATAATTGGTTGGTTGCGCTTGGCTTATGGAGTAATTGTGGATAAATAACCACAAAAGATTCAATTTAAAACGTCTAATTTTAATAGAATTCTTAATTTTGTATTCTACAATATATAAAAATTGTTATGGTAAATAAAAACCAAGCTATAAAAACAATTTCGTTAGAGAGTTACGGAATTTATAATGCAAATGTAAACTATCAGCTTACAGCAGCACAATTACAGAAAGATACGATATTAAAAGGACAGGGAAAATTAGCCAAAAGTGGTGCTCTTGCAGTAAATACTGGAGAATTCACTGGTAGATCACCGATGGATCGATTTATCGTAAAAGATAATATAACAAAAGATAAAATTTGGTGGGGAGATATTAACATTCCATTTTCATCTGAAAATTTTGACAATTTATACAATAGAGTTGTCGACTATCTTTCTAATAAAGAAATTTTTGTTAGGGATTGTTTCGCTTGTGCTGATGCAGACTATAAACTCAATATTCGAGTAATTAACGAATATTCATGGTCAAATATGTTTTCTTATAACATGTTCCTGCGACCAACAAATGAAGAATTGGAAAACTTTGAACAGGAATGGCTTGTTGTTAATGCTCCTGGATTCATGGCAGATCCAGCAATAGATGGTACACGTCAACATAACTTCGCGATTTTAAATTTTACAAAAAAAATAGCATTGATAGGCGGTACTGGGTATACTGGTGAGATTAAAAAAGGAATTTTCTCTGCACTTAATTTTATCCTTCCAGTTGATAAGAATACGCTGCCAATGCACTGTTCTGCAAATGTTGGTAAAGATGGTGAAACAGCTATATTCTTTGGATTGTCTGGAACAGGGAAAACCACGCTTTCGGCAGACCCAGATAGAAAGTTAATTGGTGATGACGAGCATGGCTGGACTGCAGAAAACACCGTTTTTAATTTCGAAGGTGGATGTTATGCCAAGGTTATTAACCTTTCAAAAGAAAATGAACCCGATATTTATAAGGCTATTAAGCCTGGTGCCATTCTCGAAAATGTGGTGATGGATGATGCCGGAGTCGTAGATTTTGGAGATGTATCTATTACACAAAACACGCGTGTAAGTTATCCAATTGAACATATTGAAAATATTCAGGTCCCTTCTATAGGAAAAAATCCGAAAAATATATTCTTTTTAACCGCAGATGCTTTTGGAGTTTTACCTCCAATTTCTAAATTGACCCCAGGTCAAGCTGCGTATCACTTTATTAGTGGTTATACAGCTAAAGTTGCTGGTACAGAAGCTGGAATTAACGAACCATTACCAAGTTTTTCTGCTTGCTTTGGCGCGCCATTTATGCCTTTGCATCCTGCTACGTATGCAGAAATGTTAAGTAAGAAAATGAGAGAGGCGGGAGTGTCTGTTTGGCTCGTAAATACTGGTTGGACAGGAGGTCCTTACGGAGTGGGAACTAGAATGAAACTGAAATACACGCGCGCGATGATTACGGCCGCGATCGATGGCTCATTAGAAGCTGCAAATGCAGATAATTATCACATCCATTCTGTATTTGGTTTGCAACAGCCAAGAATATGCCCAAATGTACCTAGTCAAGTGTTGAGTCCAAGATCCACTTGGAATAATGACAAAGGTTATTATGAAACAGCTCATAAATTAGCAGCATCTTTTAAAAAGAATTTTAAGAATTTTGAATCTTATGCTAATGAAGAAATTCTGGCTGGTGCTCCATTATTAGGTTAGCAGAATACTAGAATAAAAAAAGGCGCTACATTTTATGTAGCGCCTTTTTTTTAACCTTAAATTAATTTATTTTTTATTTGCGGCCTTAATATACTTTTCTAAAGCCATGATCATTGATGGAGTCTCAGGAGTTGGTGCTTGTATGTCTACGCGCAAGCCTTGTTCTGTCGCAGCTTTAACGGTAGTGTTTCCGAAAACAGCAATTAGAGTATCGTTTTGTTCGAAATTTGGAAAATTTTCAAATAATGATTTAATACCACTTGGGCTAAAAAACACTAATATGTCATAGTAAACATCTCTTAAATCTGAAAGATCACTTACAACAGTATTGTAGAAAGTAGCTTCTTTCCAAGACACTCCTAAGTCATTCATCATTAAAGGAACATCAGCTTTTAACTTATCTGATGATGGTAATAAAAAAGATTCTGTTTTGTATTTTTTAATAATAGATGTCAATTCAGAAAAAGTTCTTTTACCAACGTAAATCTTCCTTTTTCTGTAAACGACATACTTTTGCAAGTAATAAGCAACTGCTTCGCTTAGACAAAAATACTTCATAGAGTCAGGTACTTTAAAGCGCAACTCTTCTGCGATTCTAAAATAATGATCAACAGCATTTCTGCTGGTTAAAATAATTGCAGTAAATTTAGAAAGATCCACTTTTTGAGCTCGAACATCTTTACTAGATACTCCTTCTACATGTATAAAGCTTCTAAAATCAATCTTAACCTTTTGTCTATCAATCAAATCAAAATAAGGAGAATTTTCCACTTTCGGTTTAGGTTGTGAAACCAGAATAGTTTTTACTTTCATAATAAGACTATTTTTGTTAGTTAACCTAGCTATATAAATGCTTTATACAGTATAAGATAGGGTGAAATTTCGAGAGCGCAAATATACAATAAAAAATAAAAGAAATTACTAAATATTAAACTTCTGTATTTTTTATAACTATAAAATAAAATAAGGATATTTGCAAGAAATAGTATACCTGTAAATATTAGTAAGGTATTTAAATCTGGTTTAACTGAAAAATAAAAAATGAGATTGGCAATAACTAATAGTAATGATATGAAATTACGATAGGTTAGTTTTTCATAAATATACTGATCAATAACATTTTCAATAGAGAAAATAGTTCCAATTATTTTTTCAATACTAATTTTTACGATTATAAAAATAAATACTGCAGATAGAATTTGAAAAAATAAAAGCACAGTGGCTTTGCCTTTTTCTAAAAAAAACAAATAGGCAAATAACGAGATGGATATTAATTGAATCAGAAAAAGTAAAATACTAAAAGGGTGTCTTAATTCTTCAGTTTTACCTTTTGCTAAAAAGTAATTATTGGAAATAGGTAATCTTATAAAATCTAGGAAACGTTTGGGGTAAATAACTTTTAAAATTGCTATAACTATGATACAACCAACTATAATTAAGGTTACCCAATCCAAGGATTCTATGATTCTGTTAGTGTATCGCAAATTTATTTTTAATAACGATAAAGGTAGTATATTTTAAAGCTTAAAAACAGACTCATTTATATTTTCATTCACATTTATTTAACCTAAAAAAGGTACATTTGTTAAAAATTAATAATATGCCTAATGCATTGGTGGTTATTCCAACCTTCAACGAAATTGAAAATATTGAACGAATTATTCGTACTGTATTTTCTTTGCCAAAAAAGTTTGACATTTTAGTAGTAGATGATAATTCTCCAGATGGTACTTCAAAAGCTGTTCAGTCATTAAAAAATGAATTTTCAAATCATCTTTTTTTAGAGAAAAGAAAAGGAAAGTTAGGGTTAGGAACAGCATATATCCACGGTTTTAAATGGGCATTACAAAGAAATTACGAATTTGTATTTGAAATGGATGCCGATTTTTCACACAACCCAAATGATCTATTAAAGCTTTATGATGCTTGTGAACTGGAAGGAGCTGATGTTTCTGTAGGTTCCCGATATAAAACAGGTGTAAACGTAGTAAATTGGCCTATGAGTAGAGTATTACTGTCTTGGGTCGCTTCTAAATATGTACGGTGTATTACAGGACTGAATATTACAGATACTACTTCTGGATTTGTTTGTTATAAACGAGCTGTTTTAGAAAAAATAAATCTGGATAAAATAAAATTTATTGGTTATGCTTTTCAAATCGAAATGAAATTTAAAGCACATTTGCACAAATTTAATATTTTAGAAGTTCCTGTGATATTTACAGATAGAACAGCGGGAGTATCAAAAATGAGTGGTGGAATTATTTCAGAAGCAATATTTGGGGTTATTTCTATGAAATTTAAAAGTATGTTTACAAAATACGAGATTTAATGAATAAAGTTTTAATAAAAAACGCACAGATTGTTAATGAAGGTATCATTGTAAAAGGTGATGTTTTTATTGAAAACGATTTGATTTTTGAAATTGGTGGTAGCATTAGTGCTAAAACTGGAGATACTCAAATAATTGAAGCTAATGGTAAGTATTTAATGCCCGGATTGATCGATGATCAAGTTCATTTTAGAGAACCAGGACTAACGCATAAAGCAACCATTGCAACCGAATCAAAAGCAGCAGTTGCTGGTGGAATTACCTCCTTTATCGAAATGCCCAATACCGTTCCTCAAGCTACAACAATTGAAAAATTAGAAGAAAAATTTTCGATTGCCAAAAAAACCTCTTGGGCTAATTATAGTTTTATGTTTGGAGGTACTAATGATAATTTAGAAGAAATACTTAAGGTAGATGAGCATAAAGTAGCGGGTTTAAAATTGTTTTTAGGATCCTCTACAGGAAATATGTTGGTTGATAACCCTAAGGTTTTAGAAGAAATATTTAGCAAAACCAATTTATTGATTTCTGTACATTGTGAAGATGAAAAAACCATAAAAGATAATCTGGAAAAGTATTTAAAAAAACATGGGGATGATATTCCAATAGAAATGCACCCAAAAATTAGAAGTGCAGAAGCTTGTTATTTATCTTCTTCAAAAGCAATTGAACTTGCTAAAAAAACAGGAGCAAGATTGCATGTTTTTCATCTTTCTACCGAAAAAGAAACTAATTTATTTTCTAATAAAAAACCACTTGCTGAAAAAAAGATTACAGCAGAAGTTTGTGTGCATCATCTTTGGTTTACAGAGGAAGATTACAAAACAAAAGGAACCAAAATTAAATGGAATCCTGCGATAAAAAGTCAAAAAGATAAGGATGGCTTATGGAAAGCATTATTAGATGATCGATTGGATGTAATTGCTACCGATCATGCTCCACATACCTTAGAAGAGAAAAACAATAGTTATAACAAAGCTCCTTCTGGCGGACCATTGGTGCAACATGCCTTGGTTGCATTATTAGAAATGCATCATAAAGGGAAGATTTCATTAGAGAAAATTGTGGAGAAAGCATGTCATAATCCTGCAATATTATTTCAGATAAAAGACAGAGGATTTATACGAGAAGGATATAAAGCCGATTTGGTTTTAGTAGATTTAATTAGTCCTTGGACGGTAAATAAAGAAAATATTTTATACAAATGTGGATGGTCTCCTTTTGAAGGGACAACTTTTAAATCGAGAGTTTCACATACCTTTGTAAATGGAATTTTAACCTATCATAATTTAAAATTCCCAAACAAAAGTGTTCCACAACGTTTAACATTTAATAGATCCTAATGAAGAGTCTTAGGAACATAACTATTTTTTATAATTTGAAAACAGTTGGGAAATTAAAGTCAATTTTGGTTTTATTACTGATTATAACTTATACTTCCTGTCAAGATGTTAAAAAACCAGAAATACCAACTGATTTAATCTCACAAGATATAATGGTGGATATTTTAACCGATGTTTATATAAGTAATGCTTCTAGAAATGTCAACAATAAATTAATAAGAAAAAGAAACCTACAGCTAGATGCTATTATTTATAATAAGTATAACGTGGATAGTTTACAATTTGTACTTAGCAATGCTTATTACAGTTCAGATTTAAAAACTTATGGCAAGTTACTAACTCAAGTACAGGATGTACTCGTTTTACTGCAAAAAGAAAAAGACAGTATTTATAAAATTGTTTTTAAGCAAGACTCGATTAAAAATATTGAAATAAGAGCCCAAAAATTAATAGAGAATAAACAAAAATTAATTAATGCACCTGAGCGTGATTAAAATTTAATATCTCTTTTGTAATTTCTCGCGACCCGTTCTATCGTTTTATCTGAAGGTGTAAATTTAAATTCCAATACTTCTTTAATTTTTGAAGCATCGTAAAATGAAGTTTTATATAAACTTCTTACAGTAGCTTTTAGTAATTTTCTTTTAATTCTAAATACTTTATATAACAACCAATCTAAGTTGACAAAACTGATCATCATCCATTTAGCAATTGTTTTATTGGGAGGTTTTTTATTTAAGCTATCAGATATTTTAGTAAGTAATTCTTTATAATAGATATTCTTAGCGACTAAAATATAAGCTTCGTTTTTAATAGTACTAGTAGTTAAGTTAATCATTGCTTTAACAACATCTTTTACATCTACAATAGAGACTCCACCTGGTGTATAATAACTTAATCCCTTTGAAATAGTTCGAAAAATACCTCCACTTGCTGAGCTCCAAATACCCTCTCCTATGATTACTCCTGGGTGTATAATTATCGCATCCAATCCCTCTTGAGTTCCTCGCCATACTTGCATTTCGGCTTCATGTTTGGTAATAGCATAGACACTGTTATCTTCTTCAGGGTTGAATTCTGTTTCTTCAGTAGATAAAGATCCATCAGTTGTTTTACCCAATGTAGCAATGGAGCTGATATAACAAAGTTTTTTTACCCCTTCTGTTAAACAAAAGTTTACCACATTGGCAGTTCCTTCAATATTTACTTTTTTAAGTACCGGATAATGCCTTGGGTTAAAACTTATATAAGCAGCACAATGATATACGTATTCAATATCTTTAAAAGCTGCTTCTAAGCTAGTAATATCAGTAATGTCTGCTAGCATCCACTCTATTTTATTAAATAAAGTTTCCGCTTTGTTGTTGTCATAAGAAAACACATTTTTTACAGCTTCTAAATCACTAGAAGCTCTATGTATTGCTCTTACTTTTTCACCATTATTAACAAGTACCACTAATAAATGCGCCCCTACCAATCCAGTTCCGCCTGTTACTAATATCATAAGAGCAATTTAAGGTTTTTTGATTTAATGTTTTATCTTAAATTATAGAAATATATCTTTGTTAAAATTTAAAAATAATGGAATTGAAAAATTTTGTTGAAGAGTTACAATGGAGAGGAATGATTCACGATGTGATGCCAGATACCAATTCGCACCTTATGGAAAAAATGCGTGCAGCTTATATAGGGTTTGATCCAACTGCAGATTCGCTTCATATTGGTAATTTAGTGCCTATTATGTTATTGGCGCTCTATCAACGTAGTGGACATAAACCTATTGCCTTAGTAGGAGGGGCAACTGGAATGATTGGAGATCCATCAGGAAAATCTAACGAACGTAATTTATTAGATGAAAAAACACTGCGTTACAACCAAGAGTCTGTGCGCAAACAATTGGCTCAGTTTTTAGATTTTACTTCAGGTGCAGAAAATGAAGCAGTGATGGTGAACAACTATGACTGGATGAAGGATTTTAGTTTTCTAGATTTTATTCGTGATGTTGGAAAACACATTACGGTAAATTATATGATGGCGAAGGATTCAGTTAAAAGCCGATTAACAGGAGATGGTGAAGGAATGTCATTTACTGAATTCACTTATCAAATGGTACAAGGGTATGATTTTCTTCATTTATATAGAACTTATAATTGTACTTTAGAAATGGGAGGAAGTGATCAATGGGGAAATATTACAACCGGGACAGAGTTAGTTCGTCGTATTGGAGGAGGTAAAGGGTATGCATTAACCTGCCCATTAATTACTAAAAGTGATGGCAGTAAATTTGGAAAAAGTGAGGGCGGAAATATTTGGCTAGATGCCAAACGTACTTCACCCTATAAATTTTATCAATATTGGATAAATACCAGCGATGAAGATGCTGAAATATATATTAAAATATTTACATTTTTAGATAAAGAAACCATAGATGCTTTAATTTTAGAACACAAAGAAGCACCTCATATGCGTTTGCTACAAAAGCGATTAGCAGATGAAGTTACCTTAACAGTTCATAATGAAGAAGCTTTAGAGAACGCAATTAAAGCTTCTAATATATTGTTTGGAAAATCTACCTCTGAAGATTTAAAAAACCTAGATACTAGTACTTTTTTAGATGTATTTGAAGGAGTTACTCAAGCAGAAGTTTCAAAACCTGAAATAGAAAGTGGTATAGACATTATTGGAGCATTGGCAGAAAAAACAGGTTTCTTAAAATCGAATGGGGAAGCAAGGAGAGCATTAAAAGAAAATTCGGTTTCTGTTAATAAGGAAAAAGTTTCTGAAGGTTTTAAAATAACTACTTCAGATTTAATTAATAATCAATTTGTATTGTTACAAAGAGGCAAGAAGACTTATTTTATAATAAAGGTAGTTTAAAAAAACACCTCCAAATCAATTGAACGGGAGAGGTATGAAATTAACAAAAACTAAAAAAAGATAGTAAGCCTAAAAATAACCATTATTTTTATTAGTTTGAGTCATTAAAGCACTATTAAATTAGATTCTTACACTATCCGTTGCTACCATTGAATAGTCGTTTTTAAAACTTTTCTATTTCTAATACCTTAGGTAATAAAATATAAAATTACAACAACCATAGCAACCGCTATAAAGTACAAGCCGACTCTGTTTGATCCCATTCTGTTCTTTCTTGGGTTCTCCTTTATATACTTTACTTCACTTTCTATAGACATCTTTTCTTTCTCTTTTTGTTCTTTACTCAATGACATAATTTTTATTTTATCGGTTAGTTATATACAAATATATAAGAATTATAGTTGTATTTTTTCCTAAATTTCAAAAGACCCAAAAGACAAGTAGCATATAACTTAAAACTAAACAATTGACAAATTTGTCATTTATTTAATTGTAGGTGATTTTTTGATACATGTGAAAACAGGTGTAAATTAAAGCACCATTAAATTACATCCACGAATATTACTATCATCAAACCTGCCTAAAATCTCGAAACTACCATCTTCTTGTACTTTTCCTAAATCTTGAGTGGCTATAAAAGAACAAGAGTTAATATTGGCAAGATCGATTACATTGATGCCGCCAGTTTTATTAAATACTAAAGTTTGAGCATCTTCTGTGTCTCTAGTAAGGATTTTCATCCAGGGAGGGCAATTAAAAATTCCATTTTCTTTAGAATAGGCTTGCGATAATAATTCGGTCATACCATATTCACTATAAATAGTAGCAACTCCAAATCCCTTTTTTAATGATTCTTGTAGTTCTTCTTTCACCATCTCTTTCCGACGACCTTTCATTCCTCCAGTTTCCATGATTATGGTATTTTTTAATTGAAACTGCTTTGTTTCAATTAGATCTAATAAGGCATAAGAAACTCCAAGCAATATTGTTTTTTGATTGGTTTTTTCAAGGTATTCTAATTTTTCAATTAGTGAAGAAATATCATTCAAGTAAAATCCACTATTACTATTTTTACTTTGTTGTATAAGTGCATCAACCATATAAATTAATGAGGAACCTTTTCGCTCTAAATAATTAGGTAATAATGCTAAGATATTAATATTTTCAGTTGCTCCAAAAAATAGTTCAAATGCTTTCGTAAAACTTTTATAATAAAGATCTAGGTCACTTACATAATGCTTGCTGGTAATACTACCTGTGGTTCCACTACTCGTAAAAACACATTGATAAGTTTTTTTTTTAGTTAATACTTGATGACTTTTAAAAAACTGAATAGGAAGAAAAGGAATGTCATTAACTGTTTTTACATTAGAAGGGTTTGCTTTTAATAAATCACAGAATTTCCGATAAACATTTACCTGACGGTATTGAAATTGAAAAGCCTCTAAAGCTAGATTTTCAAAACCTTTATCAGAAGAAATATCAAAAATTTGATTCTTTAAATTCACCTTATAAAAGTATGGAAAATAAAAAAGCTTCTGCCGAAACAGAAGCTTTAAATTATTGTCAAAATCGACAATTATTTAATCACTAGTTTTTTAGTGCTTAAAATTCCATTTTGACTTATTTTCATTATGTAAACTCCACTTGTAAGTTTAGAAACATTTAATTTATTAGAAGAAATAGTAGTATTGATAACTTGTTTTCCTACTACATCATAAACGAAAACAGTTTTAACTCCACTTGAAGTAGAAGTTACATTCACATATCCATTAGATGCTGGATTAGGGTATATAGAAAATGTTTTTTGTGAGTTGTTTTCTAAACCTAAACTTTCATCAAATTGAATGTGGTCAAAAAAGAACGCTTCAGTACTTGCATTGCATCTTACTTCAATGACTAATTGAAAAGTTAGATCTGGAAAATCATATGAAGAAGGGAGACTCACAGAACTATTAATCCATTGTCCTTCAATTCCCAAATCATTGATGTCATCACCTGTTGTGTCTATAATATCATATTCTGTTCCCTCTTCTATATGTCTAATATAGATGCGCAAACGATCTGATCCTGATTCATTAACAGTCCCATCTCCTTCATAGCCTGTTTCAGTAATAAAAAAATAAAGAGATATGCTAGGCCCTGTAGATGTGGTTACAAATTCATCAAACTCTAAAATAAAATTTCCGTCCACATCACTAATTTTATATCCTTGCACTCCATCTGGGAATGGATAGTTTCCATCTGGTGCAAAGGAGGTGACCCCTACTGAATCTCCATCTGTCAATCCAACTCCAGGAGTGTCATAAGGAGCATAAGACGCGGTAAATCCTAGTTCTTCTCCGGTTGAGGGAAAGTTTACAAAAGGTTCTCCGGCATTATCAATTAAGTCGTGTGCCATTATTGCATCACCTGTGTCGGTATAATCTCCGCCAATCGCTTCAGGTTCTTCGAAACTTGTGCTTTCAGATTGCGCAAAAGAGATAACGCTAATCAAAAGCATTACTAAAAAAGTAATTTTTTTCATAATAAAAGGGTTTAAAAAGTGAAGGGGAGAGATATAAAGATACAAAAATATTTTGAATATAAAATGTTATCATAGTGTTAACAATTAACGGAGAGTTGAATGACAAAGATATTTATGCAGTATATTTACTTTTTTATTGAACACATGAACACATGAATAATAAAGATATTAAGATTTTATTAGTAGATGATGAGCCAGATATCTTAGAAATTGTCGGCTATAATCTTAAAAATGCTGGTTATCAAATTTTTACTGCAAATAATGGAAAAGAGGCATTGTCTCAAGCTGAAAAGCATCTTCCTCATTTAATAATTTTAGATGTTATGATGCCTGTTATGGATGGTGTTGAAGCTTGTGAAAAGTTAAGAGGAAACCCTAAGTTTACGGAAACAGTAATTACTTTTTTAACAGCTAGAGGAGAGGATTATTCTCAGGTTGCAGGATTTGAAGCAGGAGCAGACGATTATATTACAAAGCCTATAAAGCCAAAGTTATTGCTTAGTAGGGTTAAAGCTTTATTAAGAAGATTTAAAGAAACCAAAAACGAAACCTCAGAAATTACGATTGGTAATTTGACTATCAACCGAGAAGAATATAAAATTATTAACGAAGGAGCCGTTATTAATTTACCTCGTAAAGAATTTGAATTATTAGCGCTTTTGGCCTCAAAACCAGGAAAAGTATTTAAAAGAGAAGATATTTTAAATCATGTTTGGGGAAATGATGTGGTTGTTGGAGGAAGAACCATTGATGTTCATATTAGAAAATTACGAGAAAAAATTGGAAACGATAGTTTTAAGACAGTTAAAGGTGTAGGATATAAGTTTAATGCTTAATGGTAAGAATTTTTAAAAAAACATACAAATTTGCATTTTTTACATCTATTTTGATAACGATTATTTTATCGTTAATAAACGGAATCTATTTTTTTGTAACCTATTCATTTTATATAAGTGAAGTAATTATTGTTTTTTTAGTCTCGTTTTTCATTATTCAATATAGGGTTGAAAATTTCATTTATAAGAGAATGGAAAAAATATATGATGATGTCAGCTTATTGGATGGTTCAACATTAGGACGTCAAAAAATAACCACTAATATGGAAACTCTTACCAAGGAAGTGGAGCTTTTTGCAAGAAATAAAAAATTAGAAATAGAAGCTTTAAAGATTAGAGAAAATTATCGCAGAGAATTTATTGGTAATGTCTCTCATGAATTAAAAACACCTCTTTTCACAGTTCAAGGATACATTGAAACTTTACTTGATGGGGCTTTAAATGATGAAAAAATAAGAGAAAAATATTTAAAAAGAGCCAAGAAAGGAGTAGAACGATTAACATATATAATCAAGGATTTAGATATGATTACCAAATTAGAAGTTGGCGAGCTTCATCTAGAAAAAGAAACTTTTGATATTATTGACCTTATTGAAAACGTTTTCGAATCGCTTGAAATGAAGGCTTCAAAAAACCTAATTTCTCTTACTTTTAATAAAAAATATCAAAACCCAATATGGGTTAAAGCCGATAAAGATCGAATACAACAAGTGCTTTCTAATCTTATAGTGAATTCAATTAAATACTCTATAAATAAGGGAACTACAGAGCTTAGTATTGAAAACTTAATTATGAATAAAGTTTTAATACGAGTAACAGACAATGGAGAGGGAATAAATAATGATCAAATACCTAGACTATTTGAACGTTTCTATAGAGTTGATAAAAGCGGTTCTCGTGAACAAGGAGGAAGTGGTTTAGGGCTTTCCATTGTTAAACATATATTAGATGCGCATAATGAAAAAATATATGTTGAAAGTCAGATTGGAATTGGTTCAGAGTTTTCTTTCACTCTTGAAAAAACTGAATAAGTTTCTGTAATTCACTGATAAAGCTTTTTTAGGACACGATTATTTCAACAATAATTTCTATTTTTTGCATGTGATATTCCGGAAGATAAAACTATTTTACTTTGTTGGGTTCTTATTACTTATAATACATAGTTAGAATAATTTTAGCTCAATAATATTTTCTTAATTTCGCCATATTAAAATATATAATTTTGGGAAGTAAAAACAAACTAAAGCGTTTTAAAGAAAACGAAACTTTTTCTAACGTAATTCAGCCAACAAGAGAAGAAGTCCTAAATAACACCTTGATATTAAAAGGGAATTGGAATCGAGGTTTTTTTAAAAATGAAAATCCTATTGTTTTAGAATTGGGTTGTGGAAAAGGGGAGTATTCCGTAAATTTGGCTACGATGTTTCCTGAAAAGAATTTTTTAGGAATTGATATAAAAGGAGCTAGGTTTTGGAGAGGAGCAAAGACAGCTTTAGCAGAAAAAATAAATAATGTTGGGTTTTTAAGAACTCAAATAGAATTAGTAGATTGTATTTTTGATGAAAATGAAGTGGATGAAATATGGATTACCTTTCCAGATCCTCAAATTAAATACAAGCGAACTAAGCATAGAATGACCAATCCAGATTTTTTAAATAAGTATAAAAAAATTCTGAAACCAAATGGAATGGTCCATCTTAAAACGGATAGTGAATATATGCACGGTTATACTTTGGGACTTTTACAAGGCCTTGGCTTAACGATTGAATATGCTCATCACGATGTATATGGCACTACAAATGCTCCAAAAGAAGTGACAGCTATTCAAACTTATTATGAAAGCCAGTATCTAGCTATTAATAAAAAGATTACCTATCTGCGTTTTAATTTTTCTTAATTTGAATTTTGGTATATTACGAACTTAATTTGCCTCCTATGGATTTTATTTATTACTTATTTTTTGGGCTATTCGGGACCATTATATCAACATCTCTTCCTGGTTTGTTAAATATGTATGCTGCAAAAATAAGTATGAGTCAAGGAAAAAAAAATGCATATTTTTTTGTGGCTGGAGCAACTTTAGCTATTTTAATTCAAACCTTAGTAGCATTAGTTTTTGCTCGATTTTTAGATGAAAATCCAGAGATTATCACCGTGCTTCAAAAAGTCGTCTTAGGAGTATTTATAAGTATTACCATTTTTTTCTTTTTTATAGCAAAAGATACTAGTAAAAAACCAGAAACAGAGGAAGTTAAATCAAAAGCAAAATTATTTATAAGAGGTTTTTTTTTAAGTGCTGTTAATTTATTGCCAATACCATATTGGGTATATATTAGTATTACATTCGCTTCTTTTAAATGGTTCTCCTTTTCGCATTTAAGTGTGTTTGCAACCGTAATAGGTTCTACGATAGGTGCTTTTGTTGTAATGCTTGTATATATATGGTTTTTTAGACCAAAAGAAAATCAACGAAAAATGAATTTAAATATGAACTATCTTATTGGAACTGTTACTGCTATTGTTTCAGTTTTTACTCTTATAAAGATTATTAGAACAATTTAATGGCAAAGGACATTGGGTTTTTTAAAAAAGTACATCAAGTAGCCGCGAAAATTCCTTACGGTAGAGTTACTTCTTATGGTGCGCTAGCTAAATATTTAGGAAGTCCAAAAAGTGCTCGAATGGTTGGTTGGGCGATGAATGCATCTCACAATAATCCAGATGTTTCCGCGCATCGTGTTGTTAATAGATCGGGTTTGTTAAGCGGAAAACATCATTTTGGAGGTACTAATTTGATGCAACAATTATTGGAAAGTGAAGGGGTAGTGGTGGAAGAAAATCAAATTCAAAACTTTGAAAAATATTTTTGGGATCCCCAAAAAGAATTGTGATTAAACGCAGATATATTTTATTTAATTAACCTGATTAAAAACTCATTTCCTTGTATATTTGTATTTTAAAATTAATCTAAATTAATTATCGAATCAACTCTTGGTAATCCCTATTACTAAGATAATTATAGAGAAATATTGCTATGAAATTTAATAAAGAAGATATTTTAAAAGCACTTGAAACTATCACCGTTGCAGGCGAAGGTAAAAACATGGTAGAAAGTGGTGCGGTGAAAAATATTATGACTTTTGCAGACGAAGTTATTGTAGATTTAGAAATATCTACTCCTGCTCTTCATATAAAAAAGAGAGCTAAATCGGATATTATCAAAACTATAAAGGAAAAAGTATCAGAAGATGCTAAGGTAATTGTTAATATTAAAATTGAAGTACCTATTCAGCCTGCCAATCCAAACCTTATTAAAGGTAAAAAAATACCAGGAATTAAAAATATTATAGCAGTAGCATCGGGTAAGGGAGGAGTAGGAAAATCAACCATTACAGCAAATCTTGCAGTTACTTTATCAAAAATGGGTTATAAAGTAGGAGTATTAGACGCTGATATTTACGGACCATCAATTCCAATGATGTTTGATGTAATAAATGAACGTCCTCTTTCAAAAACTATTGATGGTAAAAGTAAAATGAAACCTGTCGAAAATTATGGAGTTAGCATATTGTCTATTGGATTTTTTACAACTCCTGAACAGGCGGTAATTTGGAGAGGCCCTATGGCATCCAAAGCATTAAATCAGCTTATTTTTGATGCAGCTTGGGGTCATCTTGATTATATGTTAATCGATCTTCCTCCTGGAACTGGAGATATTCATTTGAGTATTATGCAGTCTATGCCAATTACAGGAGCAGTTGTTGTAAGTACTCCTCAAGCTGTTGCTTTGGCAGATGCTAGAAGAGGTGTGTCAATGTTCCAACAGGACAACATACAAGTTCCTGTATTAGGAATTATTGAGAATATGGCTTACTTTATACCTGAAGAATTACCTGAGAATAAATATTATATATTTGGGAAAGAAGGAGCTAAAAATCTTTCTAATGATTTAAATATTCCATTTTTAGGAGAAATACCGTTGGTACAAAGTATTAGAGAAGCTGGAGATAATGGAAGACCAGCAGCCTTACAAGAAAACACTACTTTATCTAACGCGTTTGAAAAGTTAACAAAAGGAGTAATTAAAGAACTAGAAAATAGGAATGAAGTATTACCACCTACTGAAGCTATACAAATGACTAATTCTGTGGGTTGCTCTGCAGTTAAAAATTAATTTATGTCTGAAGAATTAAAAAATAATGTACAAAAAGCACTGGATGAAATCCGTCCTTTTTTACAAAATGATGGAGGCGATATAACCTTGCTATCTATTGAAAATGAAAAGACTGTACGAGTTCAATTACAGGGTGCTTGTGTGGATTGTACTGTTAATCAAATGACATTAAAAAGTGGAGTTGAAATGACTATTAAAAAATATGCTCCTCAAATAGAAAAAGTAATCAACGTATCGTAAATAAACTACTCAGTAATTTTTGCAGGTCTTCAAAACAAACCTAAGTTAAATCATTTCTTTATGGGATGATATTATTTATACTAAGTTTTAAATTTCTTAAAGCTATTTTACTTTATATTCTATAATAATTGGCTGCAAGACTCTTTTTAAAGCGAATTATCAATAATTTCTTGAACAATTTCTGGATTTAATAGCGTAGAAGTATCTCCTAGATTATCAGTTTCGTTAGCGGCTATTTTACGTAAAATACGTCTCATGATTTTTCCAGAACGTGTTTTAGGTAATCCTGGTGTGAACTGAATTTTGTTGAGTTTAGCAATAGGCCCTATATGTTCTGTAATCATTTGATTGATTTCTTTACGTAACTTATCAAATGAGTTCTCATCTCCAGTTTCTTTTAAAATTACATAACCATATAAAGCATTTCCTTTAACGTCATGAGGAAATCCTACGATAGCAGATTCTGCAACAGCAGGGTGCTCATTTATAACGTCTTCAATTGGAGCTGTTCCTAAATTATGTCCAGAAACAATAATTACATCATCAACCCTACCTGTTATTCTGTAATAACCTATGGTATTTCGCATGGCTCCATCTCCTGTAAAGTATTTATTTTTATAAGCAGAAAAATAGGTTTCTTTATAACGTTGGTGATTTCCCCAAATAGTCCTAGCGATTGAAGGCCAAGGATATTTAATGCATAAACGTCCATCTATTTGATTTTCAATTATTTCTTTTCCTTTTTCATCCATTAAACATGGCTGTATTCCTGGTAAGGGTAAGCTTGCATAGGTAGGTATGGTTGGAGTTATATTTGGGAGTGGAGAAATTAAGATTCCGCCAGTTTCTGTCTGCCACCAAGTATCTACAATTGGGCTTTTCTTTTTCCCGATATGATCATTATACCAATGCCAAGCCTCTTCATTAATTGGTTCTCCAACAGAACCTAGTACTTTTAATGAGGATAAATCGTGTTTAGTTGTATAATCTAAATGCTCTTTTGCTAATGCTCTAATAGCTGTTGGTGCCGTGTAGAATTGGGTGATTTTATGTTTTTCAACAATTTCCCAAAAACGACCATAATCAGGATAGCTGGGTACTCCTTCAAACATAACGGTAGTGGCACCATTTGTTAAAGGACCATATACAATATAACTATGGCCAGTTATCCAACCAATATCAGCAGTGCACCAGTAAATGTCATCGTCTTTATAATTAAATACATTTTTAAAAGTATAAGCGGTATAAACCATATAGCCAGCAGTGGTATGAACCATGCCTTTAGGTTTTCCTGTAGAACCTGAGGTATAAAGTATAAACAAAGGATCTTCTGCATCCATAACTTCTGGTTCACATTCTGATGAGGCATTGTTTAATAACGGTTGAAGCCATTTGTCACGACCTTCTTTCATAGTTACTTCAGAGTTTATTCTTTTTGCAACTAATACTGAATTAACACCAGCGCAATCATTTAAGGCTTCGTCCACAATTTTTTTTAAATCGATGGTTTTATTACCTCTATAAGAACCGTCACTGGTAATTACTATTTTACAATCACTATCATTTATTCGTGTTGATAATGCTGTAGCCGAAAAACCAGCAAAAACGACAGAATGAATTGCTCCAATTCGTGCACAAGCCAATACAGAAACTGCCAAATCAGGGATCATTGGTAAATAGATACAAACCCTGTCTCCTTTTTTAAGGCCTTCATTTTTTAAAACATTGGCAAATCTATTAACACGCTCATGCAACTGATTATAGGTAATATGTTGTGTTTCTTCACCTGGATTGTTTGGCTCGAATAGGATTGCAGTTTTGTTTCCTTTTGTGCTTAAATGGCGATCTATACAATTTTCGGTTATATTAAGTTTTGCTCCTTGGTACCATTTTACCTCCGGTTTTTTAAAATCCCATTCCAATACGTTGTCCCACTTTTTGTACCATGTAAAATTCTCTTCAGCAATTTTTTCCCAAAACACTTCCGGTTCTCTAACTGATTTACGATATATCTTATAGTATTCTTCAAGGTGCTTTATGTGATAATTACTCATGATTTTGAATATTTAATTTAGAAGGAATGTTTGCAACAATTTACGAAGTATTTTACAAATCAAGTTTAAACTAAGCTTATTAAATCTAAAAGAAGATGCTTAACTATTTATTATTTAAATAAAAGAGTCTGGAACCAACTGGTAAAAATGTGACCCATAAAATGGATAAACTTAATTCTCATAAAAAATCCTACTAGACATATAATCTAGTAGGATTTTAAATATATAATAATTTTTATTTCTATTTAAAAGCATTCAGCCCTGTAACATCCATTCCTGTAATTAATAAATGGATATCATGGGTTCCTTCATAGGTAATTACGCTTTCTAAATTCATAGAATGACGCATAATAGAATATTCACCAGAAATTCCCATGCCCCCTAACATTTGTCTCGCTTCCCGAGCAATATTAATTGCCATATCTACATTATTTCTTTTAGCCATAGAGATTTGAGCAGTAGTTGCCTTATCTTCATTTTTTAAAACACCTAAACGCCAAGTTAATAATTGAGCTTTGGTTATTTCAGTAATCATCTCCGCTAATTTCTTTTGTTGTAATTGAAACTGTCCAATTGGTTTTCCAAATTGAATTCGTTCTTTGCTATATCTAAGAGCCGTATCATAACAGTCCATTGCCGCTCCAATTGCTCCCCATGCAATTCCATATCGAGCCGAATCTAAACATCCCAAAGGCGCTCCTAAACCAGATTTATTAGGTAATAGATTTTCTTTCGGCACTTTTACATTGTCAAATATTAATTCTCCAGTAGCTGAAGCACGAAGAGACCATTTGTTATGAGTTTCTGGAGTTGAAAAACCTTTCATACCACGCTCAACAATTAAACCATGTATTCTTCCTTCTTCATTTTTTGCCCAAACCACTGCGATATCTGCAAACGGAGAATTACTTATCCACATTTTGGCACCATTTAAAAGATAATGATCACCCATATCTTTAAAATTGGTAACCATTCCTCCAGGATTCGATCCGAAATCTGGTTCTGTTAACCCAAAGCATCCAATAAATTCACCAGAAGCTAATTTTGGAAGATATTTCATGCGTTGTTCTTCATTTCCATATTTCCATATTGGATACATTACTAATGAAGATTGAACACTAGCGGTACTTCTCACGCCACTATCTCCACGCTCAATTTCTTGCATGATTAACCCATATGAAATCTGATCCAATCCAGCGCCACCATATTCTTCAGGAATATAAGGTCCAAAAGCGCCAATATCAGCTAATCCTTTTACTATTTGATGGGGGAATTCTGCTTTTTGAGCATATTCTTCAATAATAGGAGAAACATCTCGCTTTACCCATTCTCTAGCGGTATCACGGATTAATTTATGTTCATCTGTTAATAAATCATCAAGATTGTAATAATCTGGAGCTTCAAATAAATCAGGTTTCATAGTTTATTTATTTATTTGTCAAAAGTAATTAATGATATGCAATTTTGCACTTATTCTAAAGAGTAATTAAATAAATATTTTGAAATTATTTATTTAAATATAATGCCAGTAAGCTATGAAAGTGATGTACCCCCTTTTCCCTCTTTGGCGAAAACCTTCCTGCCTTATAAAAAGAAGAATTCACTCCTTTTTGAACATTTTCCACTACAAACTCATCTTCCCGTTCTACTTTATCCAAATCGTTGCCTGCTCCTTTATTTAATTTAGTTGGATCATATACATAAGAGATAAAAGACACTTTAGTTCTATTGATATCGATTGGTTTAACTATATTTAAAGAAAGACCCCAAGGGTAAAAGTTAAACATCATATTTGGGAAAACCCAATAATAATAAGCAGCTACATTTTTACCATAATCTACATGACCTTCTGGTAAGTCAAATACTTCAGTAGCTTCATTTGTATATCCAATTTGGAGATTGCAATGCTCGTAGATTTCTGTTTTATAGCTGCCATAATCAAGCATTTTGTTTAAACCTTCATGTACAAAAGGAACATGAAAACCTTCTAAATAATTATCACAATATAATGCCCAATTTGCGTGAACTAGAAAATCTTTGCTAGTGGAGGTGTCTAGGGAAAATTCATCCAATGGCAGAAATCCAATACGTTCTTTCATCGTGTCGATTACTTTTGAAAACTGAAAATCGGGATATAAACCTACAAACAATAAAGGTCCCCATTTTTCTAATGGAAACTTATGTAAATGATCACAAGGTCTTGGAAAATCATCTGCATCTTCAAATTCTGGCATATATTCAAATGCTCCATCTAAATTAAAGCGTCTGCCATGATACATACAGGTCAGTTTTTTTGCTTTACCAGGATGTAAGGCCACTAAATTCCCTCTATGGGTACAAACATTAGTAAAACAATTGATTTCATCTTTCTCGTTTCTTACGATGACTAAGGGTTCCGTCAAATAATTATCTAGAAGTACTAAAGGATAAACTGATTGTGGAAGCTTTACTAAATTTTCATCACCAATCCATTGCCAAGTTTTTAAGAATATTTTCTCTTTTACGTTTTCAAAAATATCTTTGTCTTTATAAAAAGTTGCTGGTAAAGTTTCTGCTTTAGAAATATCTGAATTGATAAAAAACATTTTTGGCATGGCTAAATAGGTTTATTGTATTTTCGTAAACTGACTTTAAATTTAACCAATTTATTATAATATATGAAAACTAAATCTCAAAAGATTGGTTTACTAACCACAACTTCTTTGGTAGTTGGTAATATGATAGGTGTAGGAATATTTGTTTTACCTGCGGTATTATCAAACTATGGCAGTGTAAGCTTATTAGGATGGCTATTTACTGCTACTGGGGCTTTAATTTTAGCAAAAATATTTAGTAACTTTAGTAAGATCATTGTTAGTAAAAGTGGTGGTCCTTATGTATACTCAAAAGCGGGATTTGGTGATTTTATAGGATTTTTGGTTGCTTGGGGTTATTGGATTGCCTGTTGGGTAGGTAACGGAGCAATTGCAATAGCAATAATAGGTGCAGCAAGCTTTTTTATTCCTGAATTGGCAAGCAATTCGGTATTGTCGGTTAGCCTTGGATTAGCCCTTATTTGGATATTTACTTGGATTAATGCTAGAGGAATTAAAGAGTCAGGAAAAATTCAATTAATCACTACTATATTAAAAATATTGCCACTTCTGTTTGTTATTATCATCGGAATCTTCTTTTTTAAGTTTGATAATTTCCCTGAATTTAATTTAACAGGAGAAAGTAATTTTTCAGCTATTTCTGCAGTTGCCACTTTAACACTGTATGCTTTTTTAGGTATAGAATGTGCTACCATACCCGCAGGGAATATAGAAAATCCAGAAAAAACTATCCCAAGAGCTACTATGTTGGGAACCATCATTGTTACTATCTTATATATTTTAGGAACGGTTGTTTTATTTGGAATTTTACCCTTGGATATTTTGCAAAATTCTCCTGCGCCATTTGCAGAAGCTGCTAAAATTATAGGTGGAGATTATGGAGGCTATTTTGTTGCTGTTGGTGTTTTAATATCTGGAATTGGAGTATTAAATGGGTGGATTTTAATTACGGGTCAAATTTCTATGGCAACTGCAAAAGATGATTTATTTCCAGGTTTTTTTAAGAAAGAAAATAAAAAAGGAGCTCCTGTTAATGGATTTATTATCGGTGGAGTATTGTCATCGATTGTGATGTTAATGAACTATTCTGAAGGATTGGTGGAGCAATTTGAATTTATTATTCAACTTTCAGTATTGGTTGTGCTAATGCCTTATTTGTTTACAGCGGCATCCTATGTTTTAGTTGTTATTGAAAAAAAGCTTCACACTAAAAGCTGGATAAAAACATTTGTATTATCAGCTTTAGGCTTTTCATATTCCTTATGGACAATATATGGTTCTGGACCTGAAACCGTTTTCTACGGTTTTTTACTGATGTTAATAGGAATACCTGTATATATTTATATGAAATGGATTAAAAACAAAGAAAATTAATGAAGACTACATATCATTCAGAATATCATCAATTAAAATCAGTTTTTATTAAAGATGTACAAAACGCTTTTGTTTCAGAAAAATTATTAGAAGAACAATGGCAAGAATTACATTATCTAAGTCAACCTAATTTTGAAAACTCATTAAAAGAGTATAAAAATTTCGAAAAAGCAATTCAAAAAAATGGTGCTTTAATAAAGGAATTCCTTTTTGACGATAAAGTAACTATAGATTCCATTTATTGTCGCGATGCCTCCATTGCAACCAATTTTGGAATGATTATTTGCAATATGGGAAAATCGGGTAGATTAAACGAACCGGAAGCTCAAATGCAAACCTATAAAAATCATTCCATTCCAATATTAGGAATCATAGAAGCGCCAGGAACCATAGAAGGAGGTGACGTGGCTTGGTTAGATGAAAAAACATTAGCGGTAGGGCATACCTATAGAACCAATGAAGAAGGGATTATGCAATTAAAAAACATGTTGGAACCCAAAGGTATTGAGGTGATTGTAGTGGAACTGCCTCATTATAAAGGAACATCAGATGTATTTCATCTAATGTCTATTTTAAGTCCTGTGGATAAAGATTTAGCGGTAGTTTATTCTCCATTAATGCCTATAAAATTTAGAAATCAACTATTAAAAAGAAATTATCAATTAGTTGAAGTTCCTGAAGAGGAATTCGAATCTATGGGTTGTAATGTATTAGCAATAGCGCCTAGAGATTGTTTGATGATGCAAGGAAACCCTAAAACTGAAAAGGCATTAATACAAGCTGGATGTACAGTTATAGCCTATCAAGGTGAGCATATTAGTGTCTATGGAGGTGGTGGACCCACTTGTTTATCGAGACCTTTACTTAGAAAATTGTAATTACATTTTTAGATAAAAATCCTTCACTAAGTTTTTGTATGCTTCGGTATAAACATGTCTTGAAATTTCAACAGTAAGTTCTTCTTGTATTATTTCGGATTTCTCAAATGTAAACTCCATTAAACTTCTTTTTACTTCAGAAGTTGGATTACCTTTAACCCTACAGATTCGCTTTGGAAATAATCCAACTTCTAAAGCTAAAGCAATAAAATTTTCTTCTTCCTTTCTAGGAAGTATCAAAGCAAATATCCCTTTTTCTGAAAGAAATTGATATGCGAAAATCGCTAAGTCTCTAAAAGGTAGTGTGTCTGTGAAACGAGCGGTATTTCTTTTGTTGTTGTTAGATTTATATTCATCGGAATAAAACGGAGGATTCGAAATAATTAAATCGTATTCTTCTTCCATTTCTGCTGCACATTCTTGTGCAGAGGCATGAAAACAAAACAAACGATCTCCCCAAGGAGAGTTCTCAAAATTCCCAACGCATTGTTCAAATGCATCTTCATCAATTTCGATAGCTTCTAGCGTTTCAGCCTGGCATCGCTGAGCTAATTGAAGAGATAGAATTCCTGTTCCCGCACCAATATCTAGAATACTTTGAGGATTTTTTTCCAAAGAAACCCAAGCGCCTAATAAAACACCATCAGTTCCAATTTTCATGGCACATCGATCTTGTTGAATTGAAAACTGTTTAAATTCAAACATAATTAATGCTAATAAAATTTATTAAAGATAAATTTTAATCAAGCCTTTTGGGACTTCAAGTTGAATGATTTTATTTTCTCTATCTACATTTTTAATAAAACGGTCGATCAATGGAATTAATATTTGTTTTCCATTGCGATCAATTTCAAATAGCGGTTGAAAAGTACTTTCATTTACTCCAGTAATTACACCTACTTCTCCAAAAGAGGTGTCTGCTGCCTTAAAACCGATAATTTCATGAAAATAAAACTTATTACCAGTTAGTTTTGGCAATAAATCTAGGGGTAAAAATAAATCACATTTTAATAATGGATCTGCATCTTCATCTCCATTTATATTTTCAAATTTTACTCGAAGGAGTTCCGATTTATGAAGGGAACTACGTTCAATAAAAAATGGAACCAAGTTTTTGTTTTTTTGAACAAAAACCGATTCCATTTTAGTATAAAATTTAGGATTGTCTGTATCTAATTTTACAAGTAACTCTCCTTTAAAGCTATATTTTTTAACAATCTTGCCTAAGTAGAAACAATCCTCCTTTTGCATAGTTAAAAATTTATTCTTCGTCTTTCTTAGCCTCTACAGCAGGCACCTCTTCTTCTTTAGCAGGAGTTACTTCTTCTGCCGCTTCTGCAGCTGCATCATCAATAGTTTCTTTTTTAGGAGCTTCTTCAGTTACAGTCTCAACCACAACTTCTTCAATAACTTCCACTACAGGAATTGCATCAGTGATACGTTGTTCGTTAACTGCTTTTTCGGCAGCAAAAGCTTCTGCTTTAATTTTATCTTCAGCATCACTAAGTACCGTACGTTTGCTTTCCACTTCTTTAGTTTTTCCTTCTAACCAAGCATTGAATTTTTCTTCAGCTTGCTCTTCAGTAAATGCACCTTTCTTAACACCGCCAGCTAAATGCTTTTTGAGCATCACACCTTTATAAGAAAGAATAGCTCTTGCTGTATCTGTAGGTTGTGCACCATTGTGCAACCATTGTACAGTTCCATCAATATCAAGATTGATTTCAGCAGGATTTACATTAGGGTTATAAGTTCCTAATTTTTCAAGGTACTTCCCATCTCTTTTTGATCGGCTATCAGCAGCTACGATCCAGTAAAAAGGTTTTCCTTTTTTACCATGTCTTTGTAATCTAATTTTTACGGGCATATCTATTAATTTTTGAGGTTCCCGACCCCGGTTCATAATTTAAGTCTGCAAAGATAATAATATTTTATTTTGAATTTCAATAGTTTCAACTTTTTCTTTGCATTTGTGAAAACCTAAATTTAATCAGCAACCAATGCGTTAAGTACAACTCAGTTTAATGTAACCTATCCATAAGAGTTTTATAAAATATTTTGAAAAGTAACTTCCTTAAAGGAGCGAATTTTTTATTTAAAAAAGTTAACAACTCTTTGCTTTTTTATTCTATTTTGAAAGGTGGTTTTTATATTTTTAAACCTTTAGATCAATTGCGATTTAAAAATAATTTTAATTCTCCTATTTTTTATGTTTTTAATTTTTGATACCGAAACTACCGGACTCCCAAAACGTTGGAATGCACCTTTAACAGACAGCGATAATTGGCCAAGATGTATTCAAATAGCTTGGCAATTGCATGATAAAAATGGTGTATTGCTAGAACATGAAGATTATTTAGTACAGCCAGAAGGTTTTAATATTCCGTATGATGCTGAAAAAATACATGGTATTTCAACTGAATTAGCAGAAAAAAAGGGAATACCTTTAACTGAGGTTATTGAAAAGTTTCAGAAAGCACTTGCAAAAACTAATTTTATTGTTGGACAGAATCTTGGTTTTGATAATAATATTATGGGAGCAGAATTCCATAGATTAGGAATAGAGAATCCCTTGCTTAATTTTCCGATGCTAGATACTTGTACAGAAATAACTGCTCAACTTTGTCAGTTACCAGGAGGTAGAGGAGGAAAATTTAAACTACCCACTTTATCGGAGTTACACACGTTTTTATTTAGCAAACCTTTTAGTGAAGCTCATAATGCAACTGCCGATGTAGAAGCAACCACGCGTTGTTTTTTAGAATTAATACGGCGTCAACTTTTTACTGCAAAAGAATTAAATGTTGAATCCAGCTATTTTGAAACATTTACAGAAATAAATCCGCAACCTTTTGAATTAATTGGATTAAAACATGTTAATTTAAAAAAAGCATCTGAAAAAATAAGAAAAGAATTAGAGAAATTAACTCAAGAAGATGAGATTTCAACAGCGATTATAGAAGAAAATATTGCTGGGCTTGAGGACATTCCATTTGCTCATTTACATAATCATTCACAGTTTTCAATACTTCAATCTACATCCAGCACCCAAAATCTTGTAAAAGCTGCTGCCGATAATAATATGCCTGCTGTTGCTTTAACAGATTCAGGAAATATGATGGGGGCTTTTCATTTTGTAATGCAAGTCAATGATCATAACCAATCATTGACTGAAGAAGATGCTTCTAAAAAAATGAAAGCCATTGTTGGTTGTGAGTTTTTTGTTTGTGAAGATCATTTAAATAAAAACCATAAAGACAATGGATATCAGATTGTCTTGTTGGCGAAAAATAAAAAAGGCTATCATAATCTTGCAAAAATGTCTTCCTTGGCTTTTACAGATGGTTTTTATTATGTGCCAAGAATAGACCGAACCATCATTAAAAAATACAAAGAAGATATTATTGTCCTTACTGGAGGCTTATATGGAGAAGTGCCAAATAAGATTTTAAACATCGGTGAAAAACAGGCTGAAGATGCATTAATTTGGTGGAAAGAAACTTTTGGGGATGATTTATATGTGGAGATTTCAAGACACGATCAAGAAGATGAAAAGAGGGTCAATTCGGTATTAATTCCGATGGCTAAAAAACACCAAGTAAAGATGGTGGCAAGTAATAACACCTATTATATAAATAAAGAAGATGCCAATGCACATGATATTTTATTGTGTGTAAAAGATGGTGAAAAACAAGCAACACCTATAGGAAGAGGTCGCGGTTATCGGTATGGACTTCCAAATCAAGAATATTATTTTAAATCTCAATCTGAAATGAAATCCTTATTTAAGGATCTTCCAGAAGCCATTACTACTATTTCTGAAATTATAGATAAAGTAGCGTCTTATGGCTTAAAAAGAGATGTATTACTACCTAAGTTTGATATTCCTGAAGAATTTCAAAATCCAGAAGATGAAAAAGATGGAGGTAAAAGAGGAGAAAATGCATACTTAAGAGGACTTACCTATAAAGGGGCTGAAAAAAGATATGGAGAGCTATCTGACGAAATAAAAGAGAGGATAGATTTTGAGTTGGGGGTAATTGCAAATACAGGCTATCCTGGTTATTTTTTAATTTGTCAAGATTTTATTGCAGAAGCCAGAAAGATGGATGTTTCAGTAGGTCCTGGAAGGGGTTCTGCAGCAGGAAGTGTGGTGGCGTATTGTCTTTGGATTACAAACATCGACCCCATTAAATACAACTTGCTTTTTGAGCGTTTTTTGAATCCTGAACGTGTAAGTATGCCGGATATCGATATTGATTTTGATGATGAAGGTAGAGGTAGGGTATTGGATTATGTAATTAAAAAATATGGAACTAATCAAGTAGCACAAATTATTACGTATGGAACGATGGCCGCTAAATCTTCCATTCGTGATACCGCTCGTGTTTTAGATTTACCCTTAAATTCTGCAGATCGCATATCGAAGTTAATTCCGAATATGACCAAATTAAAAAAGATATTTGGTTATACGGATGCTGAAATACGGAAAAAATTTAGAAATGACGAAGTACCTAAGGTTAATGAACTTTTAGTAATTGCTGAAGGAAATGATTTAGAAGCGCAAACTGTTAATCAAGCAAGGATTCTGGAAGGTTCTGTTCGTAATGTAGGGACTCATGCTTGTGGTGTTATTATTACTCCATCAGATATTACCAATTTTGTTCCTGTTGCTACTGCAAAGGATTCCGATATGTACGTTACCCAATTTGACAATTCTGTAGTAGAAAGTGCAGGATTGTTAAAAATGGATTTCCTTGGTTTAAAGACCTTAACCTTAATAAAGGATACCGTTAAATTGGTAAAGTTAAAGCATCAAGTAGATTTAGACCCAGATACTTTTCCATTGGACGATGAACCTACCTTTGAGTTGTTCCAAAAAGGGGAAACTGTAGGGATATTTCAGTATGAATCTGCAGGAATGCAGAAATATTTAAAGGATTTAAAACCTACTGTTTTTGATGATTTAATTGCTATGAATGCACTATATCGTCCCGGTCCAATAGAATACATACCAAGTTTTGTGAATCGTAAAAACGGGGAAGAAGAAATTCTTTATGACCTTCCTGCCATGGAAGAGTTTTTAAAAGAAACTTACGGGATTACTGTTTACCAAGAGCAAGTGATGTTGCTTTCTCAAAAGCTAGCAAACTTTACAAAAGGGGAAGCTGATGTACTTCGAAAAGCGATGGGTAAAAAGCTAATTGCAGTTTTGGATAAAATGAAGCCTAAGTTTATTTCTCAAGCCAAAGAAAATGGACATGATGAAGAAAAACTTGAAAAAATTTGGAAAGATTGGGAAGCCTTTGCAAGTTATGCATTTAATAAATCGCATTCTACTTGTTATGCGTGGATTGCTTATCAGACTGCATATTTAAAAGCACATTATCCAGCGGAATATATGGCTGCCGTTTTATCTAATAATATGAATGACATTAAGCAGGTAAGCTTTTTTATGGAGGAATGTCGTAGGATGGGGCTAGAGGTATTAGGGCCTGATGTGAATGAGTCGTATTATAAATTTATGGTAAATGATAAAGGTGCCATACGTTTTGGAATGGGAGCGATTAAAGGTGTTGGAGGAAATGCGGTAGCGACTATTGTCCAGACTAGAGATGATGGAAAGTATAAATCGGTATTTGATTTAGCTAAACGAATTGATTTACGAGCAGCCAATAAAAAAGCTTTTGAAGGATTAGCATTGGCTGGTGGTTTTGATGGTTTCGACACCCATAGAGCTCAATACCTACATCCAGACGAAAAGGGAGTGCTGTTTATAGAAAAGGTATTGCGATTTGCATCTAAATTTCAGGAATCTCAAAACAGCGATCAATTGGATATATTTGGAGGCGGTAGTGAAGTACAAATTCCAGAACCTGAAGTTCCTCCTTGTGAAGAATGGGGAACTCTTAAAAAATTAAAACAAGAGAAAGAGGTTGTTGGGATTTATATTTCGGGACACCCATTAGATGATTTTAAGACAGAGATCAATCGTTTTTGTAATTGTACTGCTTCTGATTTTAATAATTTAGAAAAATTCATTAATAGAGAAATGTGTTTTGGGGGTATGGTTGGAGATGTGCAACATCGAGAAACAAAAATGGGAAAAGGTTGGGCATTGTTCATTGTAGAAGATTATAATGAAAGTTATGAGTTTAGAATTTTTGGAGAACAATACCTTAAATTTCGTCATTTTTTGGTGCCTAATTCTTTTATCTTTATTAAAGCATTAGTTAAAGATGGTTGGGTTAATAAAGAAACACAGAAAAAAGGAGATCCAAGACTTCAATTTAATAGCATGCAGATGTTACAAGAAGTAATGGATAGCCACACGAAAAAATTAACCATTCAATTACCTATCGAAGACGTTAACGATTTTAGTATTGCGAATTTAAAAGAAATTATAGCTAGTCATAAAGGAGATAAACATTTGGAATTATTGATTTATGAAGCATCCGAAAAAATAAAAGTTACCATGCCATCAAAAAAGTTCAAGATTGATATTTCAAACGAACTATTAAAAAAATTAGAAGATGAGCAAATTATGTATAAGCTTAATTAATCTCAGGTTTGGAATTATAAAAAATCGTGATACTAACATCATATAATCTAATGATTTTCTTGTAAGTTAAAGTAGGATTATTGACTACATTTGCATAACAAATAAATATATTTAAATTATGGCATTAGAAATAACAGACCAAACTTTTGAAGAAACAGTTTTAAAAAGTGAGAAACCAGTATTAGTTGATTTTTGGGCAGCTTGGTGTGGACCATGTAGAATGGTTGGGCCGATCATCGAAGAAATTAGTAAAGATTACGAAGGAAAAGCTGTTGTTGGTAAAGTTGATGTAGATGCAAATCAAGAATTTGCTGCTAAATTTGGAGTAAGAAATATTCCAACAGTTTTGGTATTTCAAAATGGAGAAGTAGTAGGTAGACAAGTAGGAGTTGCTCCTAAAGCTACTTATGAAGAAGCATTAAATTCTTTACTTTAATAATAATTAAAACATAAGATTAAAAAAGGTTTGCTATATAGCAAACCTTTTTTAATTTAGACCTAATGGATATACGCAAAGAAATAAACGAAATAACAGGGTTTAATAACCTAGAACTATTGGCTCATCAGTTAGTGGAAGGGTTTATTTCTGGTTTGCATAAAAGTCCTTTTCATGGATTTTCAGCAGAATTTGCAGAACATAAAATTTACAACCAAGGAGAAAGTACCAAACACATCGATTGGAAGTTATTTGCAAAAACGGATAAACTTTATACCAAGCGCTACGAAGAAGAAACAAATTTACGATGTCATTTAATAATAGACAATAGTAGCTCTATGCATTATCCTTTATTAAAGGATTTTGATATAAATCATCTTAATAAAATTAGTTTTTCAGTATTGGCCGCCGCCGCGATCATGAATTTGTTAAAACGCCAAAGAGATGCTGTTGGATTAAGTATTTATAGTGATAACTATGATTTTTATAGCAATGAAAAGGGTAGTGAACGTCACCATCAAATGTTATTAGCTAAATTAAATGAAGCACTAGAAAATAAAAGCGAGCAGATAGAAACTAAGACTTATACTTATCTTCATGAAATAGCAGATAAGATTAAAAGGCGCTCTATGGTTTTTTTATTTACTGACATGTTTCAAAGTAATTTGGAAGAAGAAAAATTATTTGAGGCATTACAGCATTTAAAGTATAATAAGCATGAAGTTATCTTATTTCATACCTATGATAAAGAGAAAGAAATAGAATTTAACTTTAACAACAGGCCCAAACGATTTGTTGATGTAGAAACGGGAGTACATGTAAATCTTTATGCTGATACTATTAGAGCTAATTATGAAAAAGCTGTTAAAGATTATTTTAAAGAGCTTAAAATACGTTGTGGACAGTATGGGATTAAGTATGTTCCTGTGGCTATTAATGAAGATTTTAGCACCATTTTAACAACGTATCTAGTAGAGCATCAAAAGTTTGGATAGTAAAAGAAATAAACTTTTTTATTTTTTTTTAAAATAGTTTGCAATAAAGAATAGGAGGTGTATATTTGCCCTCGCTAATAAACAATAGTGATATTGTAAGCACGGTCTGGTAGTTCAGTTGGTTAGAATACCTGCCTGTCACGCAGGGGGTCGCGAGTTCGAGTCTCGTCCAGACCGCAATTAAAATGTTGTGTTGTTAACACTAAGTCGTTAAGACTTACGTAGTTAATTAATGAGAAGCTTGTCCATATGGATAGGCTTTTTTTGTTAATTGACGTTTCTTCCAAAATATCTCCAATTTGCACCTGAAAAAGACTCCTCTGGGGTCTCCTATATATTTCAAAAGCCTCCCATTAATTTAAAATCTAAAAATTATGAAACTAAACATATTATATACTATTAATAAGTACAAAGAAAATAGCAAAGGACTTTGTTATATAACCTGTAGATTGACTTATTTAAAAAAAAGAAAACAATTCTCTACAGGAATATTTATTAATCCTCTATTCTGGAATAGTAAAAAGCAACAAGCAGAACCACTAGAACCTGATGTAAATTACATTAAAACTCAACTAAGCCTGATAAGACAAGATCTTAATCAGGCTTTTTTATTTCTACAAGTTAAAGGAACACCATTTACAGTATTAGACATCTATAAAAAACACAAAGGAGAAGCTTCTGCTTTATATCTGTATACGTTGTATGTTGATGGAAAAAGAATAGATACTAAAAGAATGATAGTAGAATAAATTAAAACCATTTATAGATTATAAACCCTTAAAATAAAGCCACTGGCTTTTTTATGCATCATTTTAATTTACTACTTTTGGTTTAATTCTTGCTATTGGGCAGAGTTATCAGGGAGGTATAATAGCTTATATAGATTCAACTGGGCAAACACTGCTTAATTGCAGCTACAGAAGACCAAAGTGAAGGAATACAATGGTATAATGGTAGTTATGTTTTAACAGGTGCAACAGGTACTGCTATCGGAACAGGACTAACTAATACAAATGCTATAATAGCTGCTCAAGGCCCAACAGAAACATCTTATGCAGCTGGGCTGGCAAGAGCATATAATGGTGGAGGATATACCGATTGGTTTTTACCTTCAAAGGATGAATTAAATCAACTGTATTTAAATAAGGCAGCGATTGGTGGGTTTACTGCCAATCCCTACTGGAGTTCTACGGAGATCGATAACCTTAGCTCGTGGCTACAGAATTTCTACGTTGGTGATCAGATCAACGCCAATAAGTACGGCGCAGCCTATGTGCGTGCAGTTCGAGCTTTTTAATTATTTATCAATTTAACAGATTACAAATCACTCTATTAATTTAGGGTGGTTTTTTTATGCATCATTTTAATTAACTACTTTTGGTTTAAAACCAAACACAATGAAAAAACTTATTTATTTATTTTTAACTGTACTTATCGTTGCTTGTCGTAAGGAAAAAGAAAATATAATTTCATTATTAAAAAGTAGGAGAACAATACATCTAATCCTGATCCTGCTAGTAATAAACATAGGTGAATTAACTGCTCAAAAAACAAAAGAAGTTAAAAAAGTAGTAAATGAAAATTTTGAAAAAGAATCTACACCAATTCAAAAATCTAGCACGAACTTAAAAAATATAAAATTAGAATATGATATACCTTCTAACAAAGCTATTGAAGTAGCTATTATTGGAGCTGGTGTTTCGGGATTATATAGTGCATATCGTTTAACTAAAGATGAGAATACCGCTTTGCCAGCAGATCAAATTCAAATATTTGAAATGAGTAATCGTATTGGAGGGCGTTTAGAATCTGTTCAATTACCAGGAATTACAATTACTGGAGAATTAGGGGGAATGCGCTATTTAACTTCTCAAAAAATTGTAACATCACTAATTCAAAATGTATTTAAAGAGGAGTTAAAGCATGTTGATTTCCCCATGGGAAATGATGCAAATCTTTTTGGGTATTTCAGAAAACAACGTATTAAAATGAATGCTTGGGAAATAGCACAAGAAAAAGGTGAAAAACTAGAGACTCACTATTATTTAAATGAAAAAGATTTAGGATATAGTCCCAATCAATTATTTAATAAATTAATCTATGATGTTTTGATTGCCGACCCTTGGTTCGAAATGCATTTTGGTCAATATATCGAAAAGATTTCTAAATATGACTATTCGTTTAAAATTACAAGAGAACAATGGAATATCATTAAACCAAAACTTACATATCATTTTCCTGGTCCTTATTCTGGAATGAAAGTAAATGATTTTGGATTTTGGAATTTAATTAAAGATCAAGTGTCTCAAGAAGGGTTTAATTTTTTAGCTGATGCAGGAGGGTATTATTCTAATACAATTAATTGGAATGCCGCTGAAGCATTACCATATATGATAGGAGATTTTTCCAGTACAACAGTAACTTACAGAACGATTGAAGGAGGCTATGATTTAATCGCCTATGCTTTAGCGGATGCTTATCTAAAAGAAAAAGGAGCTAATATATGGATGGGAAACCGTTTGGTTACATTCGATAAACAAACCTCCGGTAAATATAAATATAAGTTGAAATTTTTTCATGAAAAATCAAAAACTATTTGGACTCTAGAAACAAATAAGATTATTCTTGCTATACCCAGAAGGTCTTTGGAATTATTAGATCAAAACAATTTCTTCTTTGATAAAGATACTCAAGAAGTGTTTCAAAAAAATATAGCTTCTGTAATAAAGGAGCCTTCTTTAAAAATATTAATGGGATTTGAAGAGCCCTGGTGGATAGAGGATTTTAAAATCTATGATGGACATTCAATAACAGATCTTCCTATACGCCAATGTTATTACTTTGGAGTTGATCAAAATGATAGTCATTCTTTATTGCTAGGAAGCTATAACGATATGAGTTCAGTCACCTTTTGGCAAGGATTAACAAAGTCTCAAACAAAAGGTGAGTCTAACTTAAAATTGTTCACGCCAAGAGCTACAAAAAGAATAAAAGCAGATGAGTTTAAATCTAGATTACTTGAAAACCAAGCGACACAAGTAATGGTAGATGAAGCTATGAATCAAATTAGAGAATTACATGGCCGTCCAGAAATTCCTTATCCATATGTAACTTGGTATAAAGACTGGAGCCAAGATCCATTTGGAGGAGGTTACCATGCTTGGAAATCTAATTACGACATAGCAAAGACTATGGCTTATATGCGAAACCCTAACCCTAAGGAGAGTATTTATATCTGTGGGGAAGCTTATTCAGATCAGCAAGGATGGGTTGAAGGAGCCTTTTGCGTTGCAGAAAGAATGTTGGAAGATTATTTTAATTTAAAACGTCCAAACTGGATACCATCAAATTATTACTTAGGTTGGTAAAAAGCAACAAGGATGGGTCAATGGTTCTTTAAGATCTGCAGACTTAGTGTTAAATAGACACTTTGGTATAGAATCATTAGTAAACGTAACTTTAAAAGAATGAAAATATACAGATTAAGTCAACTAATACATATCAAGTTATAATAGTTAACGGTTGGTTAATATATGGTTAACGAAAGGTAAAGCACATTGCCGTAAGCATATTAATATCTACAATTAACTAAATAGCTGGCATAAAAAAAACCACCCTAAATTAATAGAGTCGCTTTATTTTAAAAAAAGGATTTATAATTTAATTAGTTTAAATCATTAACAGCCTGGATTGAAGTTGGGCTGTAAATTTTCTGGCCATAGATTGATCCCAAAACTAAAATTAGAACAACTTATAACATTATCAACATTCCAAGAACTTAAGTTTTGGTTAAAACCGATAGTTTGAAAAAACATACTATTCATATTAGTCACACTGCCCACATTCCAATTATTGAGTGGCTGGTTAAATTGAGTAGGAGTAATAAGATTTCCAGCAAACATATAATCCATATCAGTTACATTACTCACATCCCATTCGTTAATTGGTTTATTGAATTCACTTGTATTAAACATAGTACCCATATCAGTCACGCTACTCACATCCCAAGAACTTATATCTTGGTTAAAACGAGTAAAAGAAAACATAGCACTCATATTTTGTACTTTACCAACCTGCCAACGATTTAATTCTTGATTAAAAAGTAAATTAGCCTCAAACATATTACTCATATTAATCACATTACTCACATCCCAATTATTAAGGGGCTGATTAAAAGTAGAAGAGTTAATAAACAGAGCACTCATATTTATTACTTTACTAACATCCCAAATATCTATATCTTGGTTAAAAGAAGTAGCAAAAGCAAACATATAACTCATATCAGTTACTTTGCTTGTATCCCAAAAACTTATATCTTGATTAAAAGCAGTAGCAAATTGAAACATTTGACTCATATCAGTTACACTACTAACATCCCAAGAACTTATGTCTTGGTTAAAATCATTATAAGTATCTTCGTCAATATAAAATAATCTATTCATATCAGCTATTTTAGTGGTAACTACCTTAGTTACATCTTCTCCATTTTCAATCATATCTCTTAAGACTATTTCGTTAACCAACGTATAAGTAACGCCATCTATTATACCCGTTGAATATATTTCTGCATCATCACAAGCCTTAACTGTTACTCCATTACCATCTAACCAAACTACATTACAAGGAGTTGGTTGACCACCTACAACACCAACTTGTCTTGATGCCGAACCGTTATTACCCGATGCATCCAAAACGCTATGAGTAACAGTATACATACCTAATGTGCTTGTATCTACGTTTGAAGTTGTAACAATATTAGAAGTTAAATCTCCATCATTATTATCTATTGCTGTAGCACCCGCATCTTCATAAGTAGCGTTTTGCGTTACAGTTATAGAGGATTCTCCTATTAATGTAACTACAGGAGCAGTATTATCATCATCACTACTACAAGCAACGATTAATAAGCCTATAAATAAATAGATAAGTTTTTTCATTGTGTTGATTATTAGTTATTAAGCTAAAGTATATAATTATAAATTATTACCGGAAGATTAATTGATGTATTATACAGCACCTATTACTTTATATGATGTTTATCAATAAATATATAAATTGAATTTTATACCTTTATTTAAACTTGAATGTTTGAAAAAAAAATGTATTTTTATTTTTAACAACTTAAATAAATCTTTTGTTTAAATCTCATAATCTAAAATTAATCATGAAAAATTCTTATTTTAAAGCATTAAGTATTTTTGCTTTTGTAGTTGCAATCTCTCTAATAAGCTGTAGAGAAAAAACTGTATATAAAACAGTTAAAGAAACTGAACCTTTTACTATAAAAAAAATTAATACAATTACATTACCTACTGCAATTGAATGGAGTACAAAAGAAAATGCAGCTAAAGCCCATATCCAAAAACTGGAAACTATACTTGCACAACCTGCAAATAAAGTAAACTATATTTCTGCACTAACTGAAGTCAGTATTGAGGTATTGATTTCTAATCGCAGTAAATCAATTGTAAAGTTCTGGAGCCCATATTTAGCGGGAGAATCTTCACTTCAAGATTTTTTCACAGAATGGTTGTCATATACTCCGACAACTTCAAATCCAGGAAAGTACATTGAATATTGGGATTATTTAGTAAATACTGAATCAGGTTTGCTTTTAGTTAATGATAACAGTTTTAAGCTTTGGTTTACTACATTCCTTAATTTCCATGGAGATTTTATTAACAGTACATCTTCAATATCAACATTGGCGGAATGGATGAAATATAAGGGAACAACAGCGCATCCATTCAATATTGATGATTATGAAAGACCCGATTCATCTAGTCCAACAGGTGGTTTCAAGTCCTTCAACCAGTTTTTTCTACGTAACTTAAAAGCTGGACAACGACCACTTTGTAGCGAAACAACTCCAAATGATGTTATTGTTGCACCTTCTGATGGAGGTATCTTTTACCTTAATCGTGCAGACGGAACGGTGAATATTGAGAACTTAAAAAATACTGATTATGAACTTCCTGGTAAATCTGACCGATTTGATTTAAAGCAAGTATTACCAGGATATTATAATCATTTCCTGGGAGGTGACCTTCTTGACATCCTTCTTTGGTTTACGGATTACCATCATTTTCATGCTCCAGTAAATGGAACAATAGTCCATCAAGGAATGTATAACGGATCGTATAATTATGATTTTGGTGATTACGACCCAATAGATTTCTTCGCTCCAAATTTACCTAGTAATAGTAATAAAGCAGAATGGTATGAAAAAATTGGTAAGCACCAACGTTATGTTTGGATAATAAAAACAAAAGAGTTCGGACTTGTTGCAATGGTTGCAATTGGTTTTTGGGGAGTTGGAAGTATAATCAACGCAGTAAAAGATAATACTACTATTGAGCAAGGTCAATATATGGGACATTTTGGATATGGAGGATCATCGATCGTTCTTGCCTTCAACAAAGACGTGAATATAGAATTCAAAGTTGGAAGTCAACCTGTTGAAGATCCAAATAACCCAACACTTATAAAAGTTAGACAATGCTTGGGGAAACTAATTCAATAATTTAATAAATACTATATATATAGCGTTAATAAGGCACAAGGATTATAGGGGTCCAAGAAGTTGTATTGAGTCCTTTAAATAGGACTAAGTTTGTGTTTTAAACCGATGAGAAGCTCAATTTAAATCTGTTGCAGAAGCTTCAAGGCAAACAGGAATAAGTAAATCTCCAATTACCAAAACTTGTAGAGAAGAACAAGATCAAGCTGGAGGTTATTATTGGAACTACAGTAATTAAAAATAGTAAAAAGGGCATCTATAGGGTGCTCTTTTTTATTTCTAGATGTTTATTGTAGGTTTAACAAGTGTTTATAGAAGTAGGTTCAGGTCTTGTAAGGACTATACTAATTTAGAGTTATTCTAATTCTCTTTGTAAAGTTTATATTGCTTCTTTATTAACATAAAAACAAGGTAATCCTAACAATAATAAGGAGGCTAATCACTTAGAATACACTTGTTTATAAGTGAGTTTCAGAGTCTCGTCCAGACCGCAATTAAAATGTTGTGTTGTTAACACTAAGTCGTTAAGACTTATGTAGTTAATTAATGAGAAGCTTGTCCATATGGATAGGCTTTTTTTGTTAATTGACATTTTACTCTTTTGAAGCCTTCGGCTAAGTACTTTATATATTAAAAAATAAAAGTTTTTTTTATAGTAAAAGTATGTAAAGTATGTAAAATTGTATATATGATGGGGGTTTACAGCTGAAAAATATGCGCCACCAAATATAACCACTAAAGCCGAAGGCATAAAAAAGCCATCCTAAATTAATAGAATGGCTTATAATCTATAAATGGTTAAGGAGTACAATTAGTGAATATGGGTTGAGTTAATGTCCAAGCTGATGCTTCATAGCTAAAACCAAGACATTCAGTTACATTACTAATATTCCAAGAACTCAAGTCTTGGTTAAAAGAAGAAGTGAAAATAAACATATTCGACATATCAATCACACTACTCACATCCCAAAAAGTTATATCTTGGTTAAAAGGATTATACACTGCAGCCGTCCCTAAAAACATACTGTTCATTTCTGTTACACTACTTACATCCCAATTACTAATATCTTGATTAAAAAAAGTAGCATTATAGAATAATCTTCCCATTGTAGTTACATTACTCACATTCCAATTGTTGATCTCTTGGTTAAAAATAGAAGAAGAAAACATACCATACATATCAGTCACTTTACTCACATCCCACAAACTTATATCTTGGTTGAAAACTGAAGAAGAAAACATAAAGCTCATATTTGTTACATTACTTACATCCCAATTTCCAATAGGTTGATTGAAAGCTTGAGCATTATAAAACATCCCGTATAAATTATTCACACTACTCAAATCCCAATTTCCAATAGGTTGATTAAAGGCATTTGTATTATCAAACATAATTTCCATATTTGTCACATTACTTACATCCCAAGAACTGATGTCTTGGTTAAAAGTTTGAAGATAATAAAACATCCTATTCATATCAGTCACTTTAGTGGTAACCACTTTAGTTAGATCTTCTTGATTAGCCACCATATCTCTTAACTTAGCCTCATCTACTACTGTGTAAGTTATACCGTCTATAACTCCCGCATCACCTACATTTGACCATTCACAAGCCTTTATAGTTAAACCATTATTTGCTAAATAAATTGGATTATCTCCATTACATACAGATTGCTCATTTCCACCACCATCATTATTACCATTATCACTACTATCGTCACTACTACAAGCTAAGATTAATAAAGCTAAAAATAAATAGATACCTTTTCTCATTGTGTTTGATTTAAACCAAAAGTAGTTAATTATAAATAAAACTTCAAAGGGGTAAAGAAATAGCTGAACTGAAGGAGGAAGATATGCCTTTAATATAATACCAATATGTAAATGACTAACCACTAAATCGAAGGCATAAAGAAAACCACCCTAAATTAATAGAGTGGTTTGTAATCTTAAATGGTTAAGGAGTGCAGTTAGTGAAGCTGGGTTTTGGTTGTGTCCATTAATTATTTACTTATTATGGGCAATCATCAAAAATAATATATGAGCAGTCGCTACAAGAAACAGATATACAATCTTCATTCCAAATCCAAGAGTAATAATAATTCCCATCAGTATTTTGAAACAAACCGTCTGAAATTGGTTCGCCATATTGAGATACATTGAATTGATACTCCTCATTCACACCATCAAGATTTAGAAAATCATTAGCTGTTGCTGAACTGCATTCAAAATTGATAGGACAGTTACCAGGAAGATTTGAATTGTCATCACTACTACAAGCAACCACTATATAGGTTAATGCTACTAATAGTATTACCCTTAATACTATTAATACTAAATATGTAAGTTTTTTCATTGTGTTTAGTTTTAAACCAAAAGTAGTGTATTATATATAAAGCATAAAAAAACACCCTAAATTAATAGAGTGGTTTTTGTAAAAAGTTTTGATTCAATAGGTAAAATGAAACTGCGTGAAATGGCAACGATTTTAAATGTAAACGGATTTAAAACTTCAACAGGCAAAGAGTTTGGTACTACTCAAGTTATTCGATTGCTTAAAAAAGCAGGTTAGTTAATCTAAACAAACGTCAGGACAAGCCTTGTACTCATTCAGGCCTGCTGCCGCCGATATCTTTAATATTGTAGTGGTCGTCCACAAACAAACTAATACCCTCAAGGCGTTGGTTGGCTGATAAATTAGAGTTTTGAATAGTATAAATAATATTATCTCCATCAAAATCTGCATCTGAAATAACCACTTCTAATTCTTCTACTCCATCTCCATCTATCCAAGTGTCTCCTAAATAAGTTTCCCCAGCATAAACATCAGAAGCACCAGTACAATCATCACTCCCACCACCATTTTGGTTTGTAAAAATTGAAAATTAACAATTTATAAAGAAGATTAATAAGAATAAAATATTATTTTCGCGACTATGCTAAAATCGTTTGTATATATAATGCTTTCTTCAGTATTGATATTTTCAATATTGGCGCCTTCAGTTGTTAATTTATTAACCGAAACAGATACTTATATATATAATGACACCACTGAGAAAGAGAAATCTGAAAAAGCAGAAAAAGATATTGAAGAAAAAATCATCCAACTTTCTTATTCATTAAATGCTTTAATTAAACAATCTTCATTTTATTATTATTATATAGAGAATAACTCAAATCACTATTCAAAGATAGTATTACCACCTCCCGAACACATTATATAGTTTTTAGATTATTAATTTAATAATTAATTAACATTTCACATAAGCTTCAAAAAACATAATATAAATTTGGAGTTTTATGTGATATATATAATATATATAAACATGAAAAACCTATTTAATTTTAAACATTTTAAGGGGGATCTATTTGGCGGAATAACCGCAGGAATAGTTGCCTTACCTCTTGCATTGGCCTTTGGTGTAAGTTCAGGACTTGGACCAAGTGCGGGTCTTTATGGAGCCATTTTTGTCAGTTTCTTTGCGGCGCTTTTTGGAGGCACCAATACTCAAATATCTGGACCAACTGCTCCAATGACAGCAGTTAGTATGGTGGTAATTGCGGGGATCGTTACTACTTTTGAAGGCGACATCTCTAAAGCATTACCTGCTATTTTAACTGTTTTTTTATTAGCAGGTTTAATGCAGGTTGGTCTCGGATTAATAGGTTTAGGAAAGTATATAAAATACATTCCATATCCTGTAGTCTCAGGATTTATGACTGCGATAGGGGTTATAATTTTGGTAACTCAAATACTTCCTTCTCTTGGTTATTACCCCAAAGAAGACGCAGAGTTTGTTAATCAATTTAAACCTCAAGCGGAAGAAATAATTTTAGATAATATTTTAAAAGAAGAAGCAGGGGAAGGAGTATTGGTTTTAGAGGATTTTAAAGAGACAGTAAAGAGAGCTGAAAAAATAACTCAAACTCAAATTTTAAAAGAATCACAAACTCTTGCAAGTAAAGAAGCGTCAGGAGTTTTGGGTTCATTAAAAGTGTTGCCAAGAGCATTAGGAAACATCAACTGGTTAGAGCTATTATTGGCTTTAGGTACTATTTTAATTATTTATGGTTTTAAAAGAATTACCAAAGCAGTTCCAAGTACTTTAGTTGCCCTATTGGTGATGTCTGGAATTGCATTTGGTTTTGGACTCGATTATAGACCTATTGAAGAAATTCCTAGTGGGTTACCCATTCCAAACCTTGAAATATTTACTGGATTTAGTTTAGATAGCATTACCCCTTATATTTTTGCCGCATTAACATTGGCGTTGTTAGGAGCAATAGACTCGTTGTTAACATCGGTTGTTGCAGATAATATGACTAAAACCAAGCATAAACCTAATAAAGAATTAATTGGGCAAGGGATTGGTAACAGTATTGGAGCCATTTTTGGAGGTATTCCGGGAGCGGGAGCTACAATTAGAACGGTAGTAAACATTAATGCTGGAGGGAAAACAAGACTCTCTGGTATGTTGTCAGGAGTACTTCTTTTATTAATTCTACTAGCATTAGGCCCTGTTGCTTCGCAAATTCCTGCGGCTGTATTAGCAGGTATATTAATTACGGTTGGTATAGGTGTAATGGACTATAAAGGTTTAAAAGCGATACCAAAAATGCCAAGACCAGAGGTAACTATAATGTTAATTGTAATGGTTCTTTCATCTGTATGGAATTTAGTTTATGCTGTTGGAATTGGACTCATAATTGCATCTTTAATGTTTATGAAAAAAATAGGAGATCTTACAGCAAAAGAATCTAATATTACTTCATTTAAGAAAGAAAAAGCTTGGCCAGATGAAGTAGATTTTCCTGCAAACATAAAAGGGGAAGTCTTTATAAAGCATATTAACGGCCCCTTGTTTTTTGGATCTACAAGTGATTTTCAAGAATTGATAAAACAAATTCCAGATACAGCTTCTACCATTATAATTAGGATGGAAAGAATGCAATATATAGACCAATCTGGACTCTATGCAATGGAAGATATTTTGATAGATTTAGTAAGAGAAGGAAAGAGAATATTATTAGTGAATATTATTGATCAGCCTAGATATTTGATGGAAAAAATAGATTTAATACCAGATTTAATACCAGAAGAACAAATTTTTGTTAATTTTAAAGAGTGTATTAGGTGGATAAAAGAAAATAACAATTAAAAAAAGCAAAAATGAATACTCAAACAAAAATAACACAAGATAACCTAACTGCTAATGATGCACACACAATTTTAGTAGAAGGGAATAACAGGTTTGTACAAAATTTAAAAGCACTTAGAAACCTGAAAGAACAAGTTTTTCAAACTAGTGAAGGACAGTACCCATTTGCTGTAATATTAAGTTGTATTGATTCTAGAGTACCTACAGAATTAGTTTTTGATCAAGGAATAGGAGATATATTTAGTGTTCGTGTTGCTGGAAACATTATTAATGAAGACGTTTTAGGTTCAATGGAATATGCTTGTAAAGTTGCAGGATCAAAAATAGTTGTTGTTATGGGCCATACTAAATGTGGTGCAGTTACAGCTGCCTGTAATCATGTAGAATTAGGAAATATTACGCCATTGTTACAGAAAATTAAACCTGCTGTTGTAGCTGTTGAGGCTAATGTTTCTAAAATGAATGATAAATCTATTGAAGATGTTGCCGTACTTAATGTGGAATTATCAATTGATAGAATTAGAAAGGAAAGCTCCATATTATCTGAATTAGAAAAGGAAGGTACTATTGAAATATTTGGAGCTATTTATGATGTTTCTACAGGAAAAGTAATTTTTTTATAATAAGATGAACCTTATAAATAAATTAGCTAGAAACAGTATTTTTTTACTGTTTCTAGTTCCTATTATGTCTTATTCTCAAGAGGATAAGGTTGGTAATTGGTTAATGTATTTTGGCACAAATAGAATTAGTGATAATTTTAGTATTCATGCTGAAATACAATTTAGAAATTATACTATAACACCAAATAATGTAGAGCAGTTATTACTTCGAGTAGGATTAAATTATCATTTTTCTGAGAAAGCAATTGCTACTGCCGGATACGCTTATATACCATCGTATGTATATGAATCTGAACAAAATTCTCAAGAGTTTGAAGAACACCGAATCTGGCAACAATTTATCTTAACAAATAAATTAGGAAGAATAAAATTTGAACATCGTTACAGAGTTGAACAGCGATGGGTGAATCAAGATTATAAGAATAGGTTGCGCTACCGGTTGATGCTTTTTGTGCCTCTTAACAAACCAGTTATTGAAAAAGGAACTTTATTTTTAGGTTTTTATGATGAAATTTTTATCAATATTAAAGAATCTTTTTTTGATAGGAATCGACTTTATGGAGCTTTAGGGTATCAGATAAATAAGGATATAAGTATACAAACAGGTATATTACATCAACAATTAAGTAATTCTGGAAAGTGGTATTTACAATTTGCTTTGTTCTTTAATACAGATTTCAGAAAAAACCCCTGCTAATTAAAATTTTATTAACCAAAAGAAGATTTTATTTTCTGTTGGATTTCAAATTAACAATCAAAAACTTACAAAATGCTCAAAAATTTCTTAGGGGATAGTCCCCAATGGTATAAATACACAATAATTGGCTTTTTAATATTTAATATCATATCCTATTTTACATTAGGACCAATCATAACTTCCTGGATACTTATTGCAGAGTTTATATTTACTCTCGCAATGGCTTTAAAGTGTTACCCATTAATATCTGGAGGCCTATTGGCTATTCAAGTTTTAATATTAAACCTTACCAATGCCAAAAATGCATATTATGAAGTAGCACAAAACTTAGAAGTAATTTTATTGTTAATATTTATGGTCGCGGCCATATATTTTATGAAGCCGTTGCTAATGTTTATTTTTAGTAAGGTTTTTACAAAGGTGAAATCAAAAATGGCATTATCTCTTTTGTTTGTCATTCTTGCAGCTATTCTATCTGCTTTTTTAGATGCATTAACGGTTACTGCAGTTTTAATAAGTGTAGGTGTTGGTTTTTATGGGGTTTATCATAAAATTCATTCTAGTAATCTCGATTTGGATAAAGATGGAATACTAGATCGGAAAGAGCTAAGTGGAGAAACTTTAGAGCAATTTCGTAGTTTTTTACGTAGTCTAATAATGCATGGTGTGGTTGGCACAGCACTAGGAGGTGTAATGACTTTAGTTGGGGAGCCTCAAAATTTACTAATCGGAGAAAAAATGGGTTGGGATTTTATTGAGTTCTTTTTGCAAATGAAGATTATTACAATTCCGGTATTCTTTGCAGGCTTGCTAACTACAGTATTTCTTGAAAAATCCAAGCTGTTTGGTTTTGGAGCAAAATTACCAGAAGTCGCTCGTAATATAATTGAAAACTACACTGAAATAGAAGATGATAAAAGAACTAAAAAAGAGAAACAAAAACTTATAATACAAGCTGTTGCAATGGTTTTGTTGATTATAGGATTGGCATTACATCTTGCTCCTGTAGGGTTTATAGGTTTAGCTTTAATTATACTCCAAACGGCATTTATGGGTATAACAGATGAACACCAATTAGGTCCAGCCTTTGAAGAAGCTTTACCATTTACTGCATTATTAGTAGTGTTTTTTGTTATTGTTGCAATGATACATGACCAACATTTATTTAAGCCCATTATTGATTATGCTCTAGCTATGGATACTTCACTTCAGCCGACCATGTTTTATATAGCTAATGGAATTTTATCAGCTATTAGTGATAATGTTTTTGTGGCTACGGTTTATATAAATGAAGTACAAGCTGCATTTGAAGCTGGTAACTTAACTAGAGGTGAATATGAAAAATTAGCAATAGCAATTAACACAGGAACAAACTTGCCGAGTGTCGCAACTCCTAATGGTCAGGCAGCATTCTTATTTTTGTTAACATCTTCATTAGCGCCTTTAATTAATTTATCGTATGGTAAAATGGTAAAAATGGCTTTTCCTTATGCTATTGTACTTGGAGGGGTCGGTTTGCTTTGTGTTAAATATTTACTTTAATACTAAATTTTGGTTTAATTTTGGGACTTTTTTTTTGATAAATATAAAAGACCTCATGAATTAAAATTTAACTCCCAATTATAAGTGTTAAAGGTTATCATTAAGCTGATAGCCTTTTTTTGTTTAGGGCTTTTTATTAGCTCTTTTTCCATACTAATGATTTACTAAAGATTCCAGCACTAACTTTAAGTTTTAAATTATCTTCCTGCGCTATAATCTCTACATCATACCATTCTTTACGCTTTGGAGCATAGATTTTTCCAGTCCATTTGTCTCCATCTTTCTTTAGATCCTTTAAAATCAGTTCTCCAATATCATCCTTAATATCTGATGCTTTGACAACTCCCGACCATAGACTATTTTTTTCACTGACATTTATTTTGGTATTAGCTTCTCCAGTGTCCCAAAGCCCATCAAGAGTTGATTGAGCTTGTATTGAAAATGAGAGTGATACAATGATTGCTACAAGTAAATTTTTCATAAGTTATTTTTTTTTAGAAATGTGATAGGTTAAAACTGTCAACTATTTTTTTAGCTCCAGTATATATTGGTTAACATTTTTTTGTAATGAAATTTACGGTTTTATGTGCGAGGAATTTCTGTAGGAAATTCAGATTAACAAAACAAACAAGAACCTTAATTAATTCAAAAATAACACTATTTTTTTTTACACGTCGCTAGTTTTAGTGCTTTTTCTTTTTTCCATTTAAAAGAGTTTCATAAAAAATAGTTATGCCCTATGTTCTTCTTATTTATTGTTTCTAACCGGTTCTTTTCAAATTAATAATCGCCTGATTTATAATTTTATGATCTATTTAAATTGTATACATAATTAAACAAAATGAAAAAATGCAGCTATTTATCAATAAAGTAATTTATCAAATATGCTTCCGAAAAATAAGGGTATGCTAGTTTTTTATTAAGTTGGATATAGTCGTTTTTAATAGTTTCCTTTAATGATTTAGTTTTGGCTTCTGAATATAAGAATATACTGTGCAATAAGGTAACATAATCTTCATAGCTATGACTTGTGTTATTTAAACTAAACAACTTTTTATATGTTCTCTGATTGCTCTTGTTTTGAATCATTTTATGGTAAAACATACCCATTAGGTAAAACAAATTTAAATGATATTTATGGTAATAAAACAGTTTATTTTCACCCAAATCTATGCGCTTAATAAGATAGTGCATTAGTACCCTATTCTTTGTGGTAATAGCGGTAATGAAAAGCTCATATGAATAGTCAATTAACAATGATTTAATCCCGGAATGTATTTTGTAATAAGCGTCTAGAATCTGCTCTAAATCATCATACTTATTTGCCATTATTTTAATCGATAATAACCGACTGCATAGAATAGGATTTAAGTTTGGATTAAAAGCTAAATTTTCAAAGGAATCTGTAACAGTTTTCTTGTTTAAAAACTTCCTAAACTCTAGGATAGCCTTTGTGAAAATTTGAAGTTCTTTTGTTTTTTTACTTTTATTAATAACACCTGCCCAATCTGCATAATATCCATTAAGACTTGAATAATCAACAAACGTTAAATATACACAACGTAAAAAATTAGTGTTATATAAAAATGCATTGTCTTCCAAATGTTGTTTTCTCAGCAATAAACCAATCGAGTTTCCAATAAATAAGACTTCTGAATAAGAAAAATTGTCATACGCTAATTCTTCTAACTCAAATACTTGATTTAAAATGGAATACTGCTTGTTATAAAGTAATTCCCTGGATAGGATAATGATAAAGCTCACAAAATCTTCAGGACTACTTTTTGTGTCTTGAACTAATTTTATTATTTCGGTTTTATCAGCATGGTAAACAGCCCTAAAAACTAATACTGATAAATAGTTTTTTTCTTCCTTTAGATACGTTTGCATAAAATGAATGTAATGCTTGTACCCAATAAATTTTGCCAAGGTATTTAGGGTTTTTTTATTAGCTTTAACGTTTGGTGCCAAACCAAATACTCGTCTTATTGTATTATAGCTAATTTCAATATCAATTGTTTCTAATATTGCATTTGAAAGCAATTCGCAATCGCCTCGATTTAGAATCTTTTGGCCTAATTTTTTTTCAATATTTTTTTTTAATATATCAAGCATATATGTATCATTTATGTATCAAATATAAGAATATTTTGTTATAATTTTGTTATATAAAGAAAAACAGAAGGTTTATAATAAATTTAAAAACCCTGGGTTTCTAAAAGATAAATGTTTTATGATTCCTTTATAAGGAACAAAGAACATTGACCATAGAGTTCAATCCATCACTTAGTAATCAATTTGGTGATGCTGTAGAACTGGAAATTAAAAAATACAATATTAATAGTATGGCAGATCAAGAAACATATATTAGCAGTGCAGTACGAAGATATAAAAATGAATTAATTACTTGGGGATGCATCGCCCTATTTGGAATGCTAGCAATAATCTTCTATCACATTATGATCGTTTAATGTTAAAGTGGATTATTGAGTAGCAAATTAGAAGGCTTATCCCTTTTTCAGTTAGATGTCATTGAAAAAAATTAAAACCCACTACGAATAAAAATAGTTACGAAGTTTACAAAAAAACGTCCAATAAAGAAAATACTAGTAATATCAAAAATTAGACAAAAGAGAGTTTTTCCTAATTCAAATAAAATTATTATTCTAACTTTATCCAACAATATATTTCAACTAGTTTAAGGTAGGTGTATTTTAATACACCTATTATTTTGCAAGAAATAAAATAGTATTATCTTGTGTAAAAATTACAGATATAGATGAACTATTACAGTTTTAAAAATCAATCTTAGCTTTAGTAAAATCAATAAAATAGTACCCTATAAATAATATTTTATGTATGCATAAGAAGTTGTTTTTTATAATCTTTCTCATTGGATTCAATTCATTTGGCCAAGAGATCTATATTGATACTGAATCAAACTACTCCTTTAATAAGAACAATGAAGAGTTGTTGATTTTTAAAAAAGATTCTGTTTCTATATACGATGTAAACAGTTTTCACCTGCTTGAAAAAAAAGAAATAATATCCCCACCTAATTTTGACTTCTCAGTATATCATATACTAGATAAAGAGCCCATTCATTTCGTAGAAATTAATGGAGGTAAAGTGTATCAATTAAATAATGACACCATTCAAAGAATTGATAATTCATATACCCACAAAATGGTTTGGCAGAGTAATGTGTTTACTTACAATGACACTATATATCGTTATGGGGGTTATGGTTTTTGGACCACCAACAATAAACTTACTTTTTATGATACTGTTACTAACGAATGGCAAATTATTAGCTCAGTTAATGGAATCTATCCTAAAGGATCATGTTCTAGTTTTTATGAAATTTTAAATGATAAACTTTATATCATAGGTGGGGAAAAAGTAAATCCAGAAGATTTAAATCAGAGAATAAATAACGATGAAATATGGAGTTTTGATTTTAAAGCAAAAAAATGGGAAAACTTAGGGGTATTAAGTCATAGTATTGAGTATAGCAATAACTCCTTTGAATTAAATGGGAATATTTTTTCTTCCACTTATGAATTTATTGTAGAGGTTGACTTAAAAAACAACCTATTAAAACAATACGCTTTAGATCCAATGATTCAAAAAACAATTGATGTATTTTATAAACCCTTTGTACATAAAGATAATATTTACCTATGGATTCAATATGATTCTGGACTAAAGCTTGTAAAAACAAAGCTTGATACATTAAATTTTAATCTTATAAATGAACAAGCTCTTGTAAAGAATAACTACATAGTTGTCTTAAAATTATTGATCGTTATTGCCTGTATAATTTTTTTAATATTCCTTTTTTCGATTAAGAAGAAGTATAAAGAGAACTCGAATAAACTACTATTTAAAAACAACAAAGTTTTTATTAAAGATAATTTTACAAATATTAATGCTGACGAAAACAAATTATTAACACTGCTCATTAACAATGACTTTAGCATCACAAATGAAAATCTCGTAAATAACTTTTATAATGCTGATTTAGATCGAAGTCAAAATATTAGAAATATAAATAAATTTATTTCTGATTTAAATTTAAAATTGAAAACGATGCTAAATTCAAACAATGATATACTTTATAAAACAGTTAATCCTTTAGATAAAAGGATGAAAATTGTGATGCTAAATCGAGACTTTATCAGAAATTAGGATTGGTGGTACTAGTCTTCAATCCTGGTTTAGAAACTAAATCATAGGCATATCTTCCTCTGTTAATTCAGCAATTTCTATAACTTGAATCGTTTACCCAACAATTAGTTTTAAATTAAAATTAAATATTTTTGTATATTTGAATCTAACTTAAAATATAAATAAATGAAAAATCTTTTAATTGCATTCGTTTTTATAGTAGGATTTCAAACGCTTTTAGCACAAGACACAATTACTGATACTGAAAAAACAGAATTGCTTGCAAAAAGCCCTTTTAACAGCCTATATCCAACATCAATTTTAAAAAGTTCAGACCAATACTTTGCATCGCAAATGGAGTTATTTTCTAAAGGAGCTATCAATGAAAAAAACGCACATTTAATAGCTTTAGGTACTTCTGCTGCTACAAAATGTGACTATTGTATTCCATATCATATTTCTGAAGCAAAAAGACTTGGCGCTACTGATGAAGAAATTAAAACTGCAATTCTTATTGCAGCAGATGTGATGCGAATGAGTACGTTGTTTTATGGAAATGAGTTTGACCTAGAAGCTTTTAAAGCGATGCTAAAATAAAAAAATGAACTTTACAAAAATGCAGGCTTTTTTGTGTCTAAATTCAAACCTAACTTCAAATTTATTGCAAAAAAGGCTACAATAAATTGGCTTTTTCAATAAAAATTGCCTCCCTAAAATATTCTAACTATATTTACAGTTAATTTATAACTTTTTATTATGAGTAACGGAACAGTAAAATTTTTCAATAATTCTAAAGGATTTGGATTCATCACTCCAGAAGAAGGTGACAAAGATGTGTTTGTACATGTAAATGGACTAGTCGATGAAATCAATGAAGGTGACAAAGTAAGCTTCGATGTAGAAGAAGGTCCAAAAGGATTGAATGCAACAAATGTTAAAGTAATTTAATTAATTACTTTAAACATATTAGTATCGAGAAGCTTGTCCATTTGGATAGGCTTTTTTTTATTTAGCATAGAAATATTCTTGTGTTAAGGGTATATCATTTTTATACATTGGAGGATATACATTAATTCAATGTAAAACAAAAAAACAAACTTGGGGTTCTTCCCCGGGTTAATATCCCCATCTTTTTACTTTTTAAAGAGTTTAGATTGCCTTAAAGGCAACACCATTTATAATTACTGTTAATAAATATATTTCTAAGTGATTTATTTTCAGTATATTTATAATAATAATCATAAAAAAACATTTTAATTATGGGTATTTTAGCAACATTAATCATTGGAGCCCTAGCAGGTTGGTTAGGCAGTGAGTTTTATAAAGGAAGTGGACTGGGTTTAATAGGTAATATTGTAGTAGGTGTTATTGGAAGTATTGTAGGTTCTAGCCTTTTAGGTTATTTAGGAGTTAGTTTAGGAGATGGTTGGATAAGTGATGTATTAACAGGTGCTATTGGGGCAGTTGTGATCTTATTTATATTTAATTTATTTTTTAAGAAATAGTATTTTCTGTAACTAACAGCCTATTGCTAATCATTTTTTTAAATAATTACAAGAACTCAAGGCAATATAATTCTTTAAAGGGCCCTTGTGTCATGAATACATAAACTTAACGATTAGAATCGTTTTGAGATTCCTATTAAATGGAAAAATTAGCATATTAAAAGAAGCTATTCCAGTGACTTAGTGCCTCCCAACTAAATAGTCCAAGAAACATAAATGAAACAAATAGTTTCATAAAGGTAGAAGCAATAAAACCTAAGAAGGATCCAAAAGCTGCTTTTAAAGCTTGGGGTCCTTTTGTTTTATTAAAAACAAACTCACCTATAAAAGCTCCTGCAAAAGGGCCGATTAAAAACCCAAAAGGGATTGGAGATAGTAGCCCAATAATTAAACCTAATACCGCTCCAATAGCACCAGCTTTACTTCCTCCAAATTTTTTAGTACTAATTGCAGGCATCATATAATCTAATAAAAAGATGCCGATGGCAATGATAAAAGTGATTCCTAAAAACCAATAATTAGTAGGAATACCTTCGGTTAATTCTAATAATAACAATCCTAGCCAACCAAAAGGAGGTCCTGGAAGTACCGGAAACACACTGCCTACAATTCCTATTATACATAAGATTAAACCTATAATTACTAATACAATATCCATATTAATTTCCTGTAAAAACAGGAATCTCGTTAAATTATTTTTGTATTAACAAAGATAAATAAAACAATTAATATTCATAAATGTTATGTTGTAGTTTAGAGGGATTTACTATTTTTAGCCTATAAACAAGTACATAAAATTTTAAACTTCCAATTAAATGATAAATGGTGAACAGCATTGACCTATTCTATAAAATAATATACCCACATGAAAAATAAACTATTTCTTTTCGTTTTTGCATTATTATTAAATGGCACTCAACTAATTGCACAAGAAATTAATTGGATGACTATTGAAGAAGCTGAAGCTGCTACAAAAAAAGAGCCAAAAAAAATATTAATTGACGTGTATACCAATTGGTGTGGCTATTGTAAAAAAATGGATGCAACAACTTTTAAAAATAAAGACCTCATTGCGTACCTTAATAAAAAGTTTTATTGTGTGAAACTAGATGGAGAGAATAAAAACACACTTACTTTTAAAGAAAAGAAATTTAATTTTGTAGATTCAGGGAAAAGAGGTTATAATGAGTTGCCTGCCAGTTTATTAAAAGGCAAGTTAAGTTATCCAACATTTGTTTATTTAGATAAAGAATTAAAGGTGTTATTGGTGATGCCTGGTTATAGAAAAGCTGTAGAAATGCTTCCTATTGTCTCTTATTTAGGGGATGATATTTATAAAGATATGAAATGGGAAGCATATGTAAAACAAGCTAAAGGGAAATAATAGCATTAAGATGAAAGTAAAAAACTGGTTAGTTTTAGTTGTTTTGTATGTTTTATTTCAATCTTGTCAATTCTTTGAAACCGAAAAAATTTCATCAGAAACATTTCTTAAAGACGAAATAAAATCTATTAATTGGAAAGATGTAGATCAATATCCTGTCTTTTTAAATTGTGACACATTTACTGAAAAGAAACAACAAAAAAGCTGTTTTGAAAGCACACTTTCAGCTCATCTGTATCAAGTTATAAATTCAGAAAAAATGATGGTAACCAATGACCTTAACGAAACACTTGTTTTAGGTTTTTTGGTTGATGAAAAAGGAAAAATTGCTATTACCTCCATGAAAATAGATAGTTTGTTAAAAGTCCAAATCCCATTATTAGCGACTACTATCATGGAAGGAATAAAAACATTACAGCCCATTGCTCCAGCTTATAAACGAGGAATACCTGTAAAAACAACATTTAAACTACCTTTAGTAATTAAGACAAGCAATTAAACATTAAATGTATATCCCAAAGAACAGTCTAATAGAAATTCACTGTTAGATTCTTGAATAATGCTCATAAAGTCATGGTACATAAAAGTTAAATATCCATTAAGAGCAACCAAAAGATATTGTTTAGATTTATAACATAGTGCGAACATAAAAAGCTAAATTAGTAAATCTTTAATTTGAGATTTAAAAAATTAAATGAATTCTGATAAAATTATACTTGGTATTGATCCTGGAACAACTATTATGGGCTTTGGGCTTATAAAAGTGGTTAATAAAAAAATGCATTTTTTACAATTAAATGAGCTTCAACTTCACAAATATGATGATCATTATTTAAAATTGAAATTAATTTTTGAACGTACCATTGAATTGATTGATACTTTTAAACCAGATGAAATTGCAATTGAAGCACCGTTTTATGGAAAAAACGTGCAGTCCATGCTTAAGCTAGGAAGAGCTCAAGGAGTTGCAATGGCTGCTGGGCTTTCTAGAGAAATTCCTATTACAGAATATGCTCCTAAAAAGATAAAAATGGCCATTACTGGAAATGGGAATGCCAGTAAAGAACAAGTAGCGAAAATGTTACAGAATTTATTGCAATTAAAAGAATTACCTAAAAATTTAGATAGTACTGATGGATTGGCTGCAGCTGTTTGTCATTTTTATAATTCTGGAAAAATAGAAATTGGAAAAAATTACACCGGATGGTCCGCTTTTGTAAAACAAAATGAAGGACGCGTAAAAAAATAATACATGCAGTATTTTATAAACACTAATAAATCCAGATTTAAATAAATGGCTGGAATTTATATTCATATCCCTTTCTGTAAACAAGCATGTCATTATTGTGATTTTCATTTTTCAACAAGTATTAAGAGAAAAGATGAATTATTAGCTGCAATTTGTAGCGAAATTGAATTGAGAAAAAGTGAAATTTCTGTTCCTATAAAAACGATTTACTTTGGTGGTGGAACTCCTTCATTATTAAATAAAGAGGAAATAGATTTGCTAATAGGAGAAGTTTATAAAAATTTTGAAGTTGAAGAAAATATAGAAATAAGCCTAGAAGCCAATCCAGATGACCTTACTAAAGATAAACTGTATCAACTTTCTAAAACAAAAATCAATCGATTGAGTATTGGAGTACAGTCTTTTTTTGAAGAAGATTTAAAATTAATGAACAGGGCTCATAACGCTCTAGAAGCAAAAGAGTGTTTAAAAATGGCTGCTCAATATTTTGATAATATAAGTGTGGACCTTATTTATGGAATTCCGGGTTTGGATGATAAACGATGGGAAGAAAATTTGGATATCATAGTAGCTTTCGGGATTCCTCATATATCAAGTTATGCGCTTACTGTGGAACCCAAAACAGCGCTTAAAAAGCTGATTGAAAATGGTAAAATAGCTCCTGTTAGTGAAATAAATTCTCATCGTCAATATCTTATTTTATTAGATAAAATGAAGAAAGAAGGATACGTGAATTACGAATTTTCTAATTTTGGTAAGCAAGGATGTTTTTCTGAAAATAATACCGCTTATTGGCAGGGTAAATCTTATTTGGGGCTAGGACCTTCAGCACATTCTTTTGATGGAAACATTCGAAGTTGGAATGTCAGTAATAATATTCAATATATAACTCAAATTCAAAAAGGTAAATTACCTATTGAAAGAGAAACGTTATCTAAAACAGATCAATACAATGAATATTTAATGACAGGTTTAAGAACCATGTGGGGAGTTTCATTAAATAAAGTGGAAAATGATTTTGGTATAAAATATTTAGATTATTTGTTTCAACAAGCTGAAAGCTCTATTAATAATGGTTTGTTGGAAATTGTCTTTGCAAACGTAGTGAAGCCATCTGCAAAAAAAGAGGGGACTTCTCCTAATGACAAAATTTTAATAATTTCAGAAAAAGGAAAATTTTTAAGTGACGGCATTGCCAGTAACTTATTTATGGTCGAATAAAATGCTTATTTTTAAACCATGATTGCAACACTAGAAATTGATACTGTTACAAAGAAGATTGATTTATCTAAACCATTAGATATTTCAATTCCTTTAAATGCTTCACTTGAAAACCCTATAGCTTGGTATTTAAATGAACCAAAAATAGAACCCGTAAAAGATGGAGACTGGATTGGTAAAGTGAGTGAAGGAGCTTCTGTTAATTTTAATACCATAGAATTTAATCCCCATGCTCACGGAACTCATACCGAATGCATTGGGCATATTACTTCAGAATTTCATTCTATAAATAAAACTTTAAAAAAATTCTTTTTTCAAGCGGAATTAATCACGGTGATACCAGATAAAAAAGGCGATGATTTAGTAATTTCTAAAGAACAAATTAAAAAGGTGTTAAACGGAAATAGACCAGAGGCTTTAATCATTAGAACAATGCCAAATTCTGACACTAAGAAATCTAAAAAATACTCAAACACCAATTGGGCTTATTTGTTAGAAGAAGCAGCTGCGTATATAAAAGAAGTTGGTATAAAACATTTGTTGATAGATTTACCTTCGGTTGATAAAGAAAAAGACGAAGGAAAATTATTGGCTCATAAAGCTTTTTGGAATTATCCATTAGCACCAAGATTGGATGCTACCATTACCGAATTTATTTATGTTCCCACACCTATTTTAGATGGGTGTTACATATTAAATCTTCAGATAGCATCATTTGAAAATGATGCGACACCAAGTAAACCGATATTGTATAAATTTATATAAATACAATACAATTTAATAATTATTGTTTAATAAAATATTCATAATATGAAATTTAAATGGGAAGGTATAATGCCAGCAGTCACCACTAAATTTACGACTAAAGATACTTTAGATTTAGCGATGTTTTCACAAAATATAAAAGCACAAGTAGAAGCGGGTGTTCATGGAATTGTTTTAGGAGGAACTTTAGGTGAAGCAAGTACTTTAGAGGATTCTGAAAAGAGAACTTTAACTACCGAAACAGTAAAAATAGTAGCTGGTAAAATTCCTGTAATGATAAATATTGCAGAACAAACTACCAAAGGTGCAATTGATGCTGCAAATAAAGCTGAAGAAGATGGTGCTAGTGGTTTAATGATGCTTCCGCCAATGCGTTATAGTGCGGGTGATCGTGAAGTATTGGAGTATTTTAAAGCGGTAGCCAATAATAGTAGTTTGCCAATTATGGTTTATAACAACCCTGTTGATTATAAAACGGAAGTTACTTTAGATATGTTTGATGTCTTGTTAAAATATGAAACAATACAAGCTGTTAAAGAATCTACTAGAGATATTTCTAATGTAACTCGTATTAAAAATCGTTTTGGGAATCGTTTAAAAATTATGACAGGAGTAGATACTTTAGCATTGGAGAGTTTATTAATGGGAGCAGATGGATGGGTAGCGGGATTAGTTTGTGCTTTTCCAGCAGAAACAGTTGCGATTTATGAACTTCAAAAAGCAGGTAAAATTAAAGAAGCACTTAAAATTTACAGATGGTTTTTACCCTTGTTAGAGTTAGATATTAATTCTAAATTAGTACAAAATATTAAATTAGCTGAAGTCGCTACAGGTATTGGAACTGAGAATGTAAGAGCACCTCGTTTACCGCTAGTAGGAACGGAAAGAGCTCTGGTATTAAAGGTTATTGAAGATGGGTTAAAAAATAGGCCTCAATTACCGGATTATAAAAATTTATAATATTAGAAATTAGACTCGCTTTCGAGAATTGCAATAAAAAATCACCCTAGAAGTAGCTGTCGAAAAACACAAAAAATCAATAAAATACAGAAAATGACAACAGGAGAAAATCATATAGGGATTAAGCGTTCCGCAAAAGGCGGGAAAACATATACAACGTTCAATCCAAAATTGAATATAGAAAACGAACAAATTTTTACAGAAGCATCTTCTGAAGAGATTAATCAGGCGGCTGAGTTGGCAGCGGAAGCATTTAAATCTTTCAGTAAAAAATCTGGATTAGAAAAAGCAAACTTTTTAAGAGCCATCGCTGATGAAATAATTGCAATGGGAGATGATTTGATTGCTATGTATCAATCAGAAACTGGCCTTCCAGAAGGAAGAGCAAAAGGAGAAAGAGGCAGAACGATAGGGCAGTTATCAAGTTTTGCAACTATGTTGGAAGAAGGTTCTTGGGTAGCAGCAACAATAGATACTGCAGATTTAGATAGGAAACCAATTCCCAAACAGGACATCCGAAAAATGTTAGTCCCATTAGGACCTGTAGTTGTTTTTGGAGCTAGTAACTTTCCATTTGCTTATTCAACAGCTGGAGGAGATACGGCCTCTGCATTAGCAGCAGGTTGTCCCGTTATTTGTAAATCGCACCCTATGCATGCTGGAACTGGTGAAATGGTTTCAGATGCAATTATAAGGGCTGCTCAAAAAACGAATATGCCTAATGGAGTTTTTTCAAATTTAAATAGCTCTGGAATTGAAGTAGGGATTGAATTAGTTACACATCCAGATGTAAAAGCAGTAGGATTTACTGGTAGTATTCAAGGAGGAAGAGCTTTATACAATATCGCTGCACAGAGAGACGAACCAATTCCGGTATTTGCTGAGATGGGAAGTGTTAATCCGGTAGTATTATTGCCAAAAGCGATACAAAATAGAGGTGAAGCTTTAGCAAAAACATATGCTGGATCTATTACTTTAGGGTCTGGTCAGTTTTGTACCAACCCAGGTTTAATACTTGGGATAAAAAGTGATTCTTTAACTGATTTTATTAGCACTCTTTCTGAAGAAATAGTAAAATTAGAACCTTCTTGTATGCTTCATCCCAATATAATTGGAAATTATGAAAAAAATAAACAAATAGCAATACAGCAAGAAGGACTAACCGTTAATGCTGACTTTCAAGATAGTGTTGCAGTTAATTATGCAAGACAAGCAATTGTGACTGTTAATGGACTAACTTTCTTAAATAACACAACTTTACATCAAGAGGTTTTCGGGCCTTTTTCTATGCTAGTAGTATGTAAAGATGCAAATGAATTAAAACTGGTAATAAGTCATTTAGAAGGCCAGCTAACTGGAACTATTTTAGGAGAAGAAAAAGAGCTTCAAGAATTTCCTGAACTAATTGCCGCGCTTCAAAGCAGAGTAGGAAGAATTATATTTAATGGAGTTCCAACCGGCGTTGAGGTTTGTCCTGCAATGCTCCATGGAGGTCCTTATCCAGCATCTACAGACAGTCGTTTTACAGCAGTCGGTGTTCATGCGGTTAACCGGTGGGTTCGTCCATTTAGCTTTCAAAGTTGGCCAAATAAATTGCTTCCAAAGGAGTTAACAGATGAGAATCCTTTAGGAATTATAAGGTTAGTTAATGGTAAAAATTCAAAAGATAAAATCTAAGTATGTATGAAAATCTTTAAGGGATTATTTTTAGTACTATTTCTAATATTCATGAGCTGTTCTAAAGAGTCCAAGGTTAAGGATTCATATTTGTTAAATAAAATAATTTTAGAAATAGAAGAAAGGCAAAGTTACGATGAAGATCAATATCCCTTAGGTTTATTTTCAAAGGAACACTATAAAAAAGAGGCGGAATATGCCAAGGAACAATTAATACGACTAGCTAAGATTGATGTAATTTTCTTATCTGAAACGGAATCTATCTCCTTGAAACTATTAAAATTTCAATTACAAGATACCATTGATTACTTTGAATTTGAAATGTATTTAAACCCTTTGTTATCCGATTCAGGATTTCACACTAATTTTTCATTTATGGTTCGCCCATTTCAAAATTATGAGCAAGTGAAAGACTATTTAACAAAACTGAATGCAATCCCGAGTAGGGTGAATCAGTTTTTGCCTTTATTAAGAGAAGGCTTAGAAAAAGGAGTATCACAACCCAGCGTCATATTTAATGGCTATGAGTCCAGTTATAATGACCATATTATTGAAAATTTTGAAAAAAGTTATTTTTATCAACCCTTTAATAATTTACCAAAAACACTAACATCAACTCAAAAAGATTCGGTATTAATTGCTGCTAAAGTTGCGATTACTACTAATGTCATTCCCCAATTTAAATTGGTGAAAACTTTTTTTGAAGAGGAATATTTTCCGAAAACAAGAACAAGTATAGGAATTTCCGAAACACCTAATGGCAATGCATATTATCAAAACAGAATCAATTACTATACAACAAGTACTCAGTATATTGCAGATGATATTCATTCTATTGGATTACAAGAAGTAGCTCGAATAAAAACTGAAATGAAAAAAATAATTTCTGAATTAAACTTTGAAGGAAGTTTTTCAGATTTCTTAAATTTTCTAAGAACCGATCCTCAATTTTATGCTACTTCCCCAGAACAACTTTTAATGATTGCTAGAGATATGGCAAAAAGAGCAGATGAGCAATTGCCTAGGTTTTTTAAAACCCTACCAAGAAAACCCTATGGAGTAGCACCAGTACCTGATGCCATAGCGCCAAAGTATACTACGGGCAGGTATGTAGGAACAAGTAAAAACAGTACAGATCCAGGATATTATTGGGTAAATACTTATGATTTGCCCAGTAGGCCTTTGTATGTTTTACCTTCTTTAACAGTTCATGAAGCGGTACCAGGACATCACTTGCAAAGTTCTTTAAATTTAGAATTGGGAGATAGCATTCCTCAATTTAGAAAAGACACTTATTTATCCGCTTATGGAGAAGGATGGGGTTTGTATTGCGAATTTCTTGCTGAAGAAATGGGGATGTACACTACCTTATACGAACAATTTGGTAAATTAACTTACGAAATGTGGCGGGCTTGTAGATTAGTAGTCGATACAGGAATTCATGCTAAAGGATGGACACGCGAGCAGGTGATCAACTATATGGCTGAAAACACGGCACTTTCTATTCATGAAATCAATACCGAAACCGATCGATATATCTCTTGGCCAGGACAAGCATTATCTTATAAAATAGGAGAGATTAAAATTAGAGAATTACGTAAAAAAGCAGAAATGGAATTGGGAAGTTCATTTGATATTCGGGAGTTTCATGAGGTTGTTTTAGAACAAGGGACCGTAACACTTTCCATTTTAGAAAATAGAGTCAATAATTATATTGAAGATCATAACAATGAGTAAAACCATTTATAAATGTATTGATGCGCATACTTGCGGGAATCCTGTTAGAGTAGTAACTACTGGTTGTCCAGATCTTTTAGGTAATTCTATGAGTGAAAAAAGGCAGCATTTTTTAAAAGAATACGACTGGATACGTAAAGGATTAATGTACGAACCCAGAGGTCATGACATGATGAGTGGGAGTTTCTTTTTTGAACCTCAATTTCCTGAAAATGACTTTGGAATTTTATTCATTGAAACCTCAGGATGTTTGCCTATGTGTGGTCACGGAACGATTGGAGCAATTACCATTGCTATTGAAGAAGGAATCATAGAGCCATTAACCCCTGGAAAAGTAAGAATGGAAACTCCTGCAGGATTGGTAGAAATAGATTATAAACAAACCAATGGGAAAGTAGAATGGGTAAAACTAAAAAATGTAAAATCCTATTTGGCAGCAGAAAATCTAAGCATAGAATGCCCTGAGTTAGGAGCAATCACTTTTGATGTTTCGTTTGGAGGAAATTATTATGCGATTGTAGATCCTCAGAAAAATTTTAGTGGAATACATAATTTTACGGCTGGGAAACTAATTCAATATTCCCAGATACTAAGGAAACGGATTAATGAAAAATACCCTAATAGGTTCATCCACCCAGAAAATGAAACCATAAGAGATGTAAGTCATATCCAATGGACAGGAAATCCTATCCACCCAAAATCTTCTGGACGTAATGCTGTATTTTATGGTGATAAAGCGATAGATAGAAGCCCTTGTGGAACAGGAACTTCAGCTAGAATGGCACAATTATATGCAAAAGGAAAATTGGCCAAAGGTGTGAAATTTATTCACGAAAGTTATATAGGATCCACTTTTATTGGAAGGATAGAAGAAGAAACAGAATTAGATGGAAACAAAGCGATCATTACTAGCATACAAGGATGGGCAAAGATTTATGGCTATAATACTATTTTAATTGACGAAGAAGATGATCCTTATGCTCATGGTTTTCAAGTGATTTAACAATGAAAAAAAAAGTAATTATTATCGGCGGAGGAATCATCGGTTTGTGTTCTGCTTATTACCTGCAGCAAGAAGGACACCAAGTAACTGTTATTGATAAAAGTGATATTACCTCTGGAGCTTCTTTTGTAAATTCGGGATATATTACACCCAGTCATATCATCCCTTTAGCAGCTCCTGGTATGATCACCAAAGGAATTAAATGGATGTTTAATCCCTCCAGTCCTTTTTATATAAAACCGCGTTTGGACAAGGATTTTTTACAATGGTCCTTAAAATTTAAAAAATCTGCTACTGCTCCTAAAGTTGAAAAAGCCATTCCGATTATCAAGGATATTAATATTTTAGGAAGAGAGTTATATAAAGAAATTAAATCCTCCGAAGATTTTAATTTTCATTTTGAAAGAAAAGGTCTTTTAATGCTTTATAAAACAGATAAGGCAGGAGAAGAAGAATGGAAAGTAGGACAACGAGCCATTAAAGAAGGGCTTAATGTTAAAAATATTTCTGAAGCAGAAGTGAGGAAAATGGAACCTAACGCAAACATCAATTGTAAAGGAGCAGTTTATTTTGATTCTGATGCGCACATGACTCCCAAAGAGTTTATGACAGAAATGTTATCTTATTTAAAAGCGAAAGGAGTTAATATTTATAAAAATGAGAGTGTTCAAGACTTAATTATTTCTGGACGTAAAATTATGGAGGTTGAAACCTCAAAAAGAACATTGAAAGCAGATGAGGTTATTTTAGCTGCTGGATCTTGGAGTCCTTTAATCACTAAAAAATTAGGTATTAAAATTCCAATTCAAGCTGGAAAAGGATATCGAATTAATGTGGAAAGAGAAACAGGGATTACCATACCTGCTATTTTAGTAGAAGCGAAAGTTGCGGTAACTCCTATGAATGGTTTTACACGTTTTGCTGGTACCATGGAAATTGCTGGAATTAATAATAAGATTAATACAATTAGAGTAAATACCATTGGTAAAGCTGCTTCCGATTATTATAAGGATGTAAAAATACAAGCCTCTGAAATTGATAATGCTGCTTGTGGATTACGTCCTTGCACTCCTGACGGATTGCCATATATAGGAAGAGTAAGTCAATACAAAAACCTTACAATTGCTACAGGTCACGCCATGATGGGGTGGAGTTTAGGTCCTGCAACTGGTAAATTAGTATCTGAAATTATATCAGATAAGAAAACATCTTTAGATATAAATCCATTCCATCCCGACAGAAAATTTTAAATAGTTAACAAGACATGTCTGCAATAATTTTCCATTCACCGTCTATTTTCTTAAAGATAATTAAAAACACACCATTTGCATCACCTATAATTCTCTTTAAGTGGTATTCACCCATCACCCAATAACTACCTTTATCAATTTTGGAGATGTCTTTAATGGTGAACTTTAAGGTTCCGGAATCCTCCTTGGTTGGATATCCTTTTTTATAATTTTCTAAGGTTTTCAGCCAACCTTTAGTAAGTCCATTACTACCATAAAACTTTAGGGAATCGTTTTTCCAATAACCCCGCATAAAGCCTTCTAGATTATTATTAGACCATGCTTTTTCTTGTAAATTCATTACAGCCTTTATAGCTTCTTTATCAATTTTTTCTGTTGTTTGTGCAAATCCAAGACTAAAGGATAATAAAAAAAGTATTAAAAGTGATTCTTTCATAATTTTTGATCTTATAACTTATTAATATCGTGCGACTATTTTTCTGTACTGATCATAAAATCTTCAGCAAAAATCTTACGCAAATAGTAAATTAGTTCGTCGGCATTCTCTTTTGTAAATAGAAGAGGGGGCTTAATTTTTAACACATTATAGTCTGGGCCATCTGTACTCATTAATATCCCATGCTCTTTCATTCGGTTTGCTAAATAATCGGTTTGTATGGCTAATGGATTTAAGTTAGTATCTACCAATTCAATACCAAGAAATAATCCTTGTCCTCGGACGGCTCCAATAATTGGAAATTCTTTAGCGAGTGATTTTAATTTCGCCTTCAGAAATTCACCAATGACTAATGCGTTTTCTTGTAATTTTTCTCTTTTAATGACTCTTAAAACCTCAGTTGCAATAGCACAAGAAACAGGATTACCACCAAAAGTATTAAAATACTCCATGCCATTAGCAAATTTATCAGCAACTTCTTGTGTGCAGGCAACAGCAGCGATAGGATGTCCGTTTCCTAGTGGTTTCCCAATAGTCACAATATCTGGTATTACATCGTGTAACTGAAAACCCCAAAATGTTTTTCCCATCCGACCGCAACCGGTTTGTACTTCATCTGAAATACAAATACCTCCAGCTTCTCGAACCATTTGATAGGCTTTTGCCAAAAACCCATCAGGCAACTCTATTTGTCCACCACAACTAATAATGGGTTCAATGATAAACCCTCCTACATTTCGGCCTTTGCTTTGAATCTTTTTAATTTGTTTTTGTACTTCACCTGCATATTTTTCAGCGGTATGCTCGCCTTTATATTTTCCTCTAAACGCATCGGGTAAAGGGAAAATATGGCTGTGTTCCGGAGCCCCTTTTCCTCCTTTTCCATCAAATTTATACGAACTAATATCAATACACATATTCGCATTACCATGATAACCAACTTCCGAAGCGATAATGTCTTTTTCACCGGTAACCGCTTTTACCATACGAATTGCTAATTCATTGGCCTCACTTCCCGAATTTACAAAATGCAACACATTTAATTCCGGAGCTAATGTTTCTATAAGTTCTTTTGCTAAATTATTAATGTTTTCGTGTAAATAGCGAGAATTCGTATTGATCAATGCCATTTGTTCTTGCCCTGCTTTTACAACTTTATAATTTTCATGTCCTACATGGGCCACATTATTTACAGTATCCAGGTATTTTCTACCTTGAGAATCCATTAAATATTGTCCTGCACCACGTACCATTTCGATAGGGGTTTTATACTGTAAGCTTAAACTTTTTCCTAAATGCTTTTTACGATAAGTGATAAGGTCTTCTTGACTCGTATTTTCTTTTTTCTGTAGCGCTTCCGATATAATCAACAAACTTGGGTTTGGACAAATGCTTTTCCAAACGGCCATTTCTGAAAAATAAGCAACACCAGGATAATCTACTTTAAAATCTAAAAGAGATAATAGCACCTGAAAATGTAGATGCGGTGCCCAATTTCCATTTTCAGAATAATTTCCAAGATTTCCAATTTTACATCCTTTTTTTAGAAGGTCTCCTACCTTGTTTTTAGTAGCACTTTTCACACTTAAATGTCCATAAAGTGTGTAAAAATCAACTAATTCGGTTTGGTGTTTTAAAATAACTAAACCACCATACTCTTTATCTCCAGCATCATTAATAGCAATCATCACTTCACCATCTAATAGTGTATGAACAGGTGTTTCTGCGGGTAACCAATAATCGATACCTAAATGAATACTCCTGCTTTCTCGGCCATAATTCCCTATTCGGTCATAAGCAGAAGACGTATAAATAGCTCTGGGTTCTAAATATCCCCCAGCTATTATTTTATTTGGGACTTCTTTTTGAAGTTGCTTCATTTTATACTGAAACCATTCCAAATTATTAAATTCTTCTTGATGTCCCATCCATGTACTCGAAACACTTAAATTTATAGGATGCACTTTATTTAAATGAATTGATGGGAATAATTCAGATAGTTGAAATGGATGCTTAGAAGCCCATTGATCAAATAAATTTTCATTTGGATGTGGCGTAAATCCACAAGCTTCTCTAAAGCTATACTGCGCAAAATCTGGAGAAATTAATCGCCATTTTTCCAATACCTCCCAAGCAGGTTTTTCACTAATCCATAGATATTCATTGTCTGGTTCTTCAATTTTACTCATAGCAGCTCGAGTGACAATAATCACTAATCGCATCGCAATTGCATGGTATAAATGTTCCAATTCTTCCTCCTCTAAAGGAAACGTTGAATGATATCCTTTTACAAATGCTAGGGAAGCATTCAAGGAATCATTATGTCCCATAACACCATATGCGCAAAGAATAGCGACATCATTTATTGTTTGCGTGTACAGGGCGTCACCATAATCTATTGCCGCTTTTGCTCTTGGATGAAGTACATCTGAAGAAACAATAATATTATTGTCATTGGGGTCATTATGTACTACACTTTTCCGAAGTTTTGTATAGGAAGTTTGAATCGCTTCAAACTTATCCTGATGATTCGATAAAATCTCTTTTCTAGGACCTGAAAATAAATGAAGATAATCTTTAGTCCAAAGAGATTGAGCAATGTCCCAGTCAAAATAGTAATGTGCTTCGGGATGGTCAAAATTTTCAAGTGCTTTTGTAAGTATGCCACATTGTTCTCCCAAACTAAATCGAAAACCTTCTAATTGAGGATTTACAGTACTCCAAACTCTACCGGAAACCCAAGTTAGCATTCTTACAAATCGTTTCTTTCCAAATCCATCTGTTATTTCGGAAATGGAATCGTTGTTTTTATCTGTAACGACTCTTGGAGCAATAAGGTTTTTATCACTGCTCTTGATATATTGTAATAAATATTGCTGAAAATCAAGATATTTTTTGTTTTCTTCTGGACGGGATATTTTTAAAATATACCCTTCTTGATTTTCAATTTTTATTCTGAAATTAAAATCAATATAACCAGGTAAAGAAGATGCTCTCCCTTTTATATTATAAAGCTCAAAAAGGATTTTTTCAGCTTCAGAAGATGATATTTTAATAGTACTGTAATCCATTTAAATTAGTATTATTCTTGACTAATATAGTATTTACTTAACTTAATGAAATCAACTTTCGTTTTATTCTCAAAAGGAACCAAATAAAAGCTATAGGTATGTTTATTAGTTCCTTTATATTGATATTTTTCTTGAGGTTTGGACTTCCAACTATCATCTCCAGCCACTCCTCGTTGCCCCAAATCAATATTAAGCTGTACGATATTTTTTTCCTTTATATCAATAGTATGTTTCCTGATATTTGAATTTTCGTAGTCGATACCCTCGGTTGTATCAAAATCTTCATTTTCCATATGGAGCGCACTAAAACTTAGTAAGTTTTCGCTCCCAGTTGCAATTAATAGCCCCTCATTATTATTGTTTGATAACGCCAACCATCTAGTATCTGTTTTGTATCCATTGTCTTGTGGACGAATATAAGGCACGTATTGATCTTTTACTTTTGAAGTATATACATCTACAAAAGCAGCAGCATTTCTGTCTTGATAATTCTCCCAAGGACCTCGACCAAAATAACTTAAGTTTTCATATTCTTTAGGGAGTTGCATTCGCATTCCTATTCTTGGAATGTCTCCTTTATAATTGCTTTCGTTAAGTGTATTTTTAATTTTAATTACCCCATTTCCGAAAATGGTATAATTGGAAATACACGTTGTTTGAACTCCTGGTAAATTATAAGTAACCTCAAAGTTAATCGTTCCGTTATCTAATTTTTTATGTTCAAACTTTATAACTTCAGATTGAATTGAAGCGGTTTTCCAACCGATATTATCTTTTTCCATTTTGCTTCCAAAATCATTGTCTGTAACAGCTCTCCAAAAGTTGGGTTTAAGACCTTTTCTGTCTTTTATTAACTCTTTTTTGTTAAATTTATAAGAAACAAGACGGCCTTCTTTTTTACTAAAAATCAGATTTAAATGATCATTAAAAACCTGAAAGGTTTCTTGCGAATCTTCAAAGGTTAAATTTGATTTCAAGTCATTTTTAGCAGGCTCTTTTTTAAATTTACCAGCCAAAGGAATTTGTTCGTGAGCAACTTCAAAATTTTCAGGAAGGATTCCCCATTGTTGATTTGTCTTTGCAGAAATTTCAACAAAATATTCTGTATTAGATTTAAAATTAATTCCTTCAAGAGGTATTCTAATTAATTTTCCTGTTTGCGTTTCAACCGAAATATTTTTAAGATGGATTTCTTTTAAAACTTGCCCTTCTGCTTTTATTTGGACCGTAAAATGGAATTGATTTAGGTTGGTAAAATCGTATAAATTTTCAACCAATACCCTCAATTCTTCATAGGAATTAATTCCTTTGTTTTTAAAGTTGATAAACTCATGCGCCTTTTTAACCTCATACAATGCGGGTTGAGGTGTTCTGTCTGGAAAAACAATTCCGTTATTTAAAAAGGAATTGTCTGAAGGCATATTTTCTCCATAATCTCCTCCATAAGCATAATATTTCTCACCTTTTTCATTGGTTTTCCAAATCGATTGATCTACCCAATCCCAGATAAATCCACCTTGCAGATTGTCATATTGTTCAATGATATCCCAATAATCTTGAAAATTTCCAGTGCTATTTCCCATAGAATGAGCATATTCACTTGGAATATAAGGTCGGTCGGTTTTTGATTTTCCTACTTCTTTAAAATTTGCAGGACTAGGGTACTGCGGAACAATAATGTCTGTATTCGAGTCCATATCAAACACATTACCATCACGATCTTTATAAGGACGTTCGTATTGTACAGGTCGTTTAGTAATATCGATTGCTTTAATTGTATCGTACCCTTTAAAGAAATTAACGCCATTTCCTGCTTCATTTCCCATAGACCAAATAATCACTGAGGGGTGGTTTTTATCCCTTTCAACCATGCGCACCATTCTATCTATATGTGCTTTTTCCCAAGATGGTTTTTTGGCTAAGGAATACTTTCCATAGTACATTCCGTGAGATTCTATATTTGCTTCATCAACAACATATAAACCGTATTTATCACAAAGCTCATAAAACCTTTTACCTCTTGGATAATGACTTAAACGCACCGCATTGATATTATTTTCTTTCCAAAGTTGAATGTCTTTTAATAGGAGTTCTTCAGACATTACATGGCCTGTTTCTGGATCCGATTCTTGTGTGTTAACTCCTTTTAAGGTAATGCGTTTTCCGTTTACTAATAACAATCCGTTTTTTATTTCTACAGATCTAAAACCTATTTTGGTGGAAGAAACTTCCATTGTATTCCCATTTGCATCTTTGGTTTCAATTTGTAAGTTATAAAGATTGGGATGCTCAGCACTCCAAATTTTTATATTTGGAATATTTGCATTAAAATTTATAGACTCAGATTTTTTAACGCTACTATTTTTTGTTTCTGAAATAAGAATCATCTTTTCATCTGAAACTTGATAGGTAACAGATATATTTTTATTCTTGAGGCTATGATTTTTTAGGTCAATAGTTAAATTGAATTTTCCATTTTTATAAGTTTTGTCAAGTACAGATTTTACTTCAAAATCTTCTATTCTTATTTTTGGTTGCGCATAGAGATATACACTTCTTTCGATCCCGCTAATTCTCCAAAAATCCTGACACTCTAAATAAGCACCGTCTGTCCATCTAAAAATTTGAATAGCGATGGTATTTTTTCCTTTTTTTAAAGCTTTGGAAATATTAAACTCTGCAGGTAATTTACTGCCTTGAGAATAGCCGATGTATTTTCCATTCAACCATACAAAACCTCCGGATTTCATTGCTCCAATATGAAGAAAGACTTCTTTCTCAGACCAAGACTTGTCTATTATAAAATCCCTGCGATAGGACCCAACAGGATTATAATCATCAGGGACATCTCCTGGGTTTTTGGGATAGCGTATTTCAACGAGCTCCATATCTTCAGCAATCATCGCTTTATAATCTGCAAATTCATATTGATGGTTTGCATAGATGGGAACACCATAGCCTTCAATTTCCCAATTAGAAGGTACATTAATTTGATTCCAAGAGGATACGTCAAAACTAGGGTTCATAAAATTAATTGGGCGGTCTTTGGGATTTTTCACCCAATTAAAATTCCACTTTCCATCTAAGGATTTATAAAATTTAGATTGTTTATTTAGGCCATTTTTTTTTGAAGTAAATGAAGTAAAAGAGGAATGAGGAGCTAACTTGTTTTCACCAATTATCAATTCATTTTCTATATAGTCCTTATAATCTAAAATAGGATTTTTTTGCTGACTATGCATGGAGACAGAAGCCAACAAAAAAATAAGTAATAAATGTTTTTTCATAATTAATTTTTCATTAAAAGCATTATTATATGTGCGGAACTCCAACTGAAATTTTGCGCATTTAAGCTTTCACCAGTTATAGGATGATAATTTTCTCGAATTGATTTTCCTTTTCCTAAAACACCTTCAGCTCCTTCCAATATTTGAATTGTTCAGTATTACATGACTTCCCTTAGGATTCTTATCTTGTATGTGATCAATTAGGTACACATTATTTTTTTAGTATTTTTTAATAAATAACGAGTATTTTTTCCTGTTCCAAACCTAGCTCTAAAACGTGTTTTAATTGGTGTTTCGACAAAGTCTCATTAGTTGCTTTTTTCATTCTCCATAAATCATTCATTAACTCTTCTTCAGAATTTAATAATATCAAAAGATTTATTTTTTGTCATACAAACATAAGATTAAAAATTTCTATTTAAAAAGAATCTATTTGTTATAAGTCTAATAATACGACTACTTTAGTGATTCTAAAAATGACACTATGAATTTCGAGCGAGAAGTTAAAAAACGAGCAGAAGATAAATGTGAATTTTGTGCACAGGATGATCATCTTGAAATGTATGTGGTCCCAAAAACTCCAGAATATATAGAAGGCCAAGACACTTTGGTTTTGGCTTGTAAAACTTGTGTTTCGCAGTTTGATGATGAAGAAAATAGAGATGCCAATCACTGGCGTTGTTTAAACGACAGTATGTGGAGCCCAGCTGCTCCTGTACAAATTATGTCATGGAGAATGCTACATCGATTAAAATCTTTTGGTTGGTCTCAAGATTTGTTGGACATGATGTATTTGGACGAACAGCAATTAGAATGGGCATTAGCAGCAGGGGATGCTGAAGATAAAACAGATGCAATTATTCATAGAGATGTAAATGGAGTGATATTAAAAACTGGGGATAATGTGGTTTTAATAAAAGATTTAAAAGTAAAGGGTTCCAGTTTGGTTGCTAAACAAGGAACTGCGGTAAGACGTATATCTTTGGATCATGAGAATGCGGAATTGATAGAAGGTAAAGTAGGCCCTACTCAAATTGTGATAATAACAAAATATGTAAAGAAAATTTAGTTTTTGATGCCATTTTTTGTCAGAAAAAAATCAATAAAAAAGACCTTCAAAATATAATTTTGGAGGTCTTTTTTTGTTTTGTGTCTTTATTTTTTAGAGAACCGATTTATTTACTCATTTCCGTAAAATAATGATAAAACTGAGGTATGGTCTCTATTCCTTTTAAATAGTTCCAAACACCAAAGTGTTCGTTAGGGGAATGAATGGCATCACTATCTAAACCAAAGCCCATTAAAATTGTTTTACTTTTTAATTCTTTTTCAAATAAGGCTACAATAGGAATAGATCCTCCGCCACGTTGAGGTATAGGAGTCTTCCCAAAAGTTGCTTCGTATGCTTTTTCAGCAGCTTTATAACCCAGACAATCTATGGGTGTTACGTAAGCTTGCCCTCCATGGTGTGGCGTAACTTTAACCTTTACTGAACCAGGTGCAATACTTTCAAAATGATTTTTAAATAAATCAGTTATGTCTTCCCAGTTTTGGTTAGGTACCAATCGCATAGAAATTTTAGCAGATGCTTTACTTGCGATTACCGTTTTTGCACCTTCACCAATATAACCACCCCAAATTCCATTAATATCTAATGTGGGTCTAATAGAATTTCTTTCATTGGTGGTATATCCCTTCTCTCCATGAACATCACTAATGTCAATTGATTTTTTATATGCATCTAAACTAAAAGGAGCTTCGCCCATTTTAGCCCGTTCTTCTAAAGATAATTCATCTACATTATCGTAAAAACCTGGAATGGTGATGTGATTGTCCTTATCATGCAAGGATGCAATCATTTGAGTTAAAATATTTATAGGATTGGCAACTGCGCCTCCATATAAACCACTATGTAAATCACGATTAGGACCAGTAACCTCTACTTCTACATAACTCAATCCACGCAATCCAGTAGTTATGGAAGGAACATCTGGAGAAATCATACCGGTATCACTTATTAAAATGATGTCATTGGCTAATTTATCTTGATTGCGCTCTACAAACCATCCAAGACTTTCACTACCAACCTCTTCTTCACCTTCAATCATAAATTTAACATTACAGGGTAATTGCCCTGTATTTATCATGTACTCCATTGCCTTTACGTGCATGTACATTTGGCCTTTGTCATCACAAGCACCTCTAGCAAAAATAGCTCCTTCAGGATGTAATTCTGTTTTTTTAATAACAGGCTCAAACGGCGGACTGTCCCATAATCCTATGGGATCAGGTGGCTGTACGTCATAATGGCCATACACTAATATTGTTGGTAATTTTGGGTCAATTATTTTTTCACCATAAACAATTGGATAGCCTGGAGTTTTACAAATTTCAACTAGATCACAACCAGCCTCTGTAAGTCTATTTTTAACTACTTCTGCAGTATTAATTACATCTTCTTTGTAGTTGGAGTCGGCACTAATAGAAGGTATTTTTAGTAAATCAATTAATTCGTTTAAAAATCGTTGTTTGTTTTCTTGAATATATGGTTTGGCGCTTTTCATGATTCTATAATATTTAATAATTTGGTCAATGCTGTTCGCTATTGTTCATTCTCATAGATTTATAAAAATACAACAAGCTCGTTTCATTTTATGAGTTTTTCGAAGAACGGCTAAGGTAATAAAAAGCATTATTTTTCTGAACTAGTTTCTTTGTAAATTGCAAATCTTGTTTATATTTGCAGTCCTTTAGCGGGCGTGATGGAATTGGTAGACATGCTAGACTTAGGATCTAGTGCTTCACGGCGTGGGAGTTCGAGTCTCCCCGCCCGTACCATAAGAAAGCCTTTCAGTTTTGAGAGGCTTTCTTAATTTTAAGTATGGACTAAATTTTAAATTTTTTCTTAAACGGAATAAATCGGCCTACTTCTTTTATGTATTTTTTATAAAGTGGAAATTTTTTCTCAGTTTCTTCTTCACTAAAATCTGAACTACCTTTAAATAGTAATACAAGTAATAATGCCCCAGCTATGGACCAATTTAGCCATATGTTAGTAGCAATTACGGAGAAGAAATAAAAAACAATCCATATAGCCTGTTCGGCTGAGTAGTTAGGATGTCTCATATAAGCCCAAAGTCCAGTATGAGTAAACCCAATTTTATAAAAGTTGGCTACTTTTCCTATCTTTTTTTGGCGGTATTTTTCTTCTTGATAATAATACTGTTGATTGTCAGCTATATATTCCATTATCACTAGTACCACAAAAATGGCTGCAAGGATGTAATCTAATATACCAATTGGTATATTACTTTCCATGGCTTTTAAAGTAGGTAACGTAAAAAATAAAATAAGGGCCATTTGATATGCCGAAATAAAGAATAAGTTGAAAGCCGACCATTTCCATTGTGATTGAAATTCTGGCTTAGCCCTTAAAATAGCCCACCGGTAATCTTCCTCTCCGGTCCAAATTTTCCATGAATAACCACCTCTTCTAGCGAAATTGTAAGTTAGACGAACAGCCCAAATACTTACTAAGAAAGCCATGAGTACAATGCGAGGCTCGAAATCTGTATTATAGGCAATAATCCAAACGTATGGTATAGGAATAATACTCCATAACTTATCTACTTGACTATAGTTTTTAGTAGCCGAACTTACAATAAAACAAAGACCTGCTGCAATTCCGTATACACATAACAACGTTTTTAATGTAGATTGCTGGAGTTCAGTTAAAGGAACATCAAAATTAAAGGTTAAGATTGGCACAATGATAAGGGTGAAAATTAGAAATATTACTGTTCTCCACATAGCTATTTATTTTATTTATGTAAAAATATAAAATATTTAAGTTGATATTAATTTTTATTTCATCAAAAAATGTAACATTTTTAACATTTAAACTACAAATTCAATAAATACCATCAATATGAAACATTCATTTTTTAAAAAGAGTATTTTATTTTCAACAATACTGCTTCCAATGCTATTATTAGCACAGGATTTTCAGGGTAAGGCTTATTATTTTTCAAAATCTACTATGGAACTTGGTAGTTTTGGTGCTACCATGAGTGAAGCTCAAAAAAAGACAATACAAGAACGTTTAAAAAACAGGTTAGAGAAGACTTATATCTTAACCTTTAATAAGGAAGAATCGGTTTTTAAAGAAGATGAAAAGGTAGATGCTATTTCGGGAGCAACAGATAGTTGGGGAAAAAATTTTACTCCTGGTGAGCAATATAAAAACATAAAGACCAAAGAGTTATTACAGAAACAAGAATTTTATGGGAAACAATTTTTAGTGAAAGACGATTTACTCGCTATTGATTGGGTAACTAGTTCTGAAACTAAGCAAATAGGGAAATACATCTGTTTTAAAGCAACTGCTTCTATTCCTACTTCTGATCTTTCTTGGTATGATTTTTCTTGGGATAGTTTGAATGCTAACAATAATTCAAAAACAACGGATTCAATAACTAATAACTCAAAAACAACCGATTCAATTAATGATTCCATCAAAAAGGAAGCGCTTATTCTTTCTGAAGTGGTAGCTTGGTATTCTCCTCAAATTCCTTTGAGTCAAGGACCTCTTGAGTACTGGGGACTTCCAGGGTTAATTTTAGAAGTGAATGTAGGCAATACCACTATATTATGTTCAAAAATAATTATGAACCCAGGGGAGAGATCCAAAATTAAAGCTCCAGAAAAAGGTAAGATTGTTACTAAAACAGAATATCAAGAAATTATTTCTGGAAAAATGCAAGAAATGAGAAATAACCGAGGTCGACAAAGAGGTAGAAGAAATTAAATTCACATAATTTTTAATTCAAGCAGTTTATTAAATTAACACATGAAAAAAATATTCCTAATTGTATTTCTTTGCTCAATAAATATTCTTTATTCTCAGATTAAATTTGATGGTGTTGTAAAAGATAGCTTAGGTAGTACTTTGGAATTAGCAAATATTATTGTTTTAGATCAAAAAACAAATACATTAGATTCTTACTCCATTACCGATGAAAAAGGTTATTATTCCTTTGAATTAGAAAAAAACACCAATTATAAATTTCAAGTTAGTTATATAGGTATGAATAGCTTCGAAGAAATTATTAGCACAAAAGAATTTAATATAACAAGAGATTTTTTACTCCAAGCCGATAACGCTTTAGATGAAGTAGAACTAACTTATGAAATGCCAGTTACTATAAAGGGAGACACCATTGTTTATAATGCGGATTCTTTTAAAAATGGTTCTGAAAGAAAATTGGAAGACGTATTAGAAAAACTACCTGGTGTAGAAATTAACGAAGATGGTCAGGTGGAAATAGAAGGGAAGGTTGTTAACAAATTAATGGTTAATGGGAAAGATTTTTTTGATGGAGATACTAAAATTGCGACTAAAAATATTCCCTCCAATGCGGTAGATAAGATACAGGTATTGCGAAATTACTCCGAAGTTGGACAATTAAGCAGTGTGACTAATAATAAGGATAATTTTGCTTTAAATATTAAACTTAAAGAAGGTAAAGAAAATTTTTGGTTTGGTTCTATTAATTCAGGTGGAGGTTATTCAGCAGATGATAAAGGACTCTATTTATTGCAGCCTAAACTCTTTTATTATTCACCTAAAGTTACTTTCAATTTTATTGGCGATATTAATAACATTGGTGAAGTAGTTTTAACACCAAGAGATCTCCGGAATTTTGGAGGAGGCTTTAGAGCCCCTAGTAGGGGTAGTGGTACCAATATAGATTTAGGAAGTAATAGCCTTGGTTTTTTAACCAATCAGAATAATGCTTTATCTGTTGAAAATATACTTGCTGCTTCAAATTTTAGTTGGTCGCCAACTAATGCACTAGATATTAGTGGTTTTGCGATTTATAATAGCAGTCTTATTGATGCTAAGCAAAGAACTGTAAAGCAATTTACAGATTCAGATTTAGGGATACCTAATGAGTTAACAGAACAAACAAGTCATGAACGTTCCGATCAAGGATTGTTAAAATTGAGCGCTTCTTATAAGCCAAATGGCAGCAATCAAATGGATTACGACGTTTTAAGTCGAATTTCAAAAGATTCACAAAACCAGAATTTAGTGTCAGATGTTATTGGGAATACAAGTCAGTTAGATGAAACAACACCCTTTAGTATCAATCAAAATCTAAATTATTATTATACGCTAAACGAAACTAATATTTTTGCTTTTGAAGCACAGCATTTACTCAAAGATGAAGATCCTTTTTATAATGCAATCATAGAAGATAAAGAAAATTATGAATCCACCGGAGTATCTATAGGTTTAGACGGAGATCAGCAGAATTATAATATTAATCAAAATAGACGTATAAAGTCAAGTCAGTTGGATGCTAAACTTGATTATTATTATATTATTAATCCAAAAAGTAATCTTAATGTAACTTTTGGATCTATTTTTAGTCATCAAAAATTTAATTCTAATTTATTTCAATTTTTAGATGATGGTTTAGCATTTAATCCAACACCAAATTTTAACAATGGTCTAGCCATCAATGATATTGAATATAATTTTAAGGACATTTATTTAGGTGCTCATTATCGTTTAAAAGTAGGGAAGTTTACCATAACACCTGGTTTTTCATTACATTCTTATGGTAACAATAATACACAGTTTGGCCAGAAGTTTAAAGATAATTTTTTTAAAATAATGCCTGATTTTGAAACACGTGTTCAATTTAAAAATAGTGAAAGCTTAACGCTTAGGTATGATATGCAAAACCAATTTACAGATATTACAAAACTAGCGCAAGGATTGGTTTTAAATAATTTTAGCAACATTCAATTTGGTGAACCAGAATTACAAAATGCTTTATCTCACAACCTAAGTTTACTTTATTCCAGTTTTAATTTATTTAATTATACAAATGTTTTTGCGCGTTTGGCTTATTCTAAAAATATAGATCAAATTAGAAATATCACTTCTTTTGAAAATGTAATTAGTACAAATACTTTTTTTAATTCTAATTTTGCAGACGAAAGTGCTACTGCATTTGGGCGTATTCAACGTACGTTTGGAAAATTAATAGCATCTGTCAATTTAAGTTTTAATTACAGCAAAATAAATCAATTAATCGACTCTAGAAGATCTGTAAATACAGGATTTACAAGAAGCTATACTCCAAGGTTGCGCACAAACTTCAAAAAGGCACCAAATATTAGCTTAAAATATAAGTATACGGTCTCTATAAATAACCAAGGTCCAAATGAAACTACGTTTTATACCAGTGCTCCTTCTCTAGATTTTGACGCTTATATATGGAAATCGGTTACTCTTAAAACAGATTATACCTTTACTAATCAAAGCTTAAGAGGTGGTAACAGTGATAATTTTCAGACTTGGAATGCTTCTATATCCTATAGGAAAAACAGGGATACTAAATGGGAATTTGAAGTTGTAGCAACTAATTTATTAGACATCGACTCAAAAGTTAGTAATACCGCTACCAATCTTTTTGTTTCTGAATCTCGAATTTTTATACAGCCCCGATTTATAACTTTTAGGTTGCGCTATGAATTATAAAAATTATTCCTCTTAATCATTCACGTTAATTATTTATTAGCTAATTCTTCCTTTAATATTTGCTCGCTTTTAATGTTAAATATTTCATAAAAAAAAATATAACGTCTAACAAATGGTTAAATTTGTTCAACAATAAAAAACAACAAATTATTATGAAAAAATTAGTATTTATTTTATCGATTATGATGTCATTAACATTGACTCAACAAACGTTTGCGCAAAAGACAATTGTAGACGTTGCTGTTGGAAATGAGGATTTTTCTACGCTAGTAGCTGCCTTAACAGCTGCTGATTTAGTTGCTGCTTTACAAAGTGATGGACCTTTTACCGTTTTTGCTCCAACAAATGCTGCATTTGCAAAAATTGATTCTAAAACCTTAAATTCTTTATTAGAGAAAAAAAATCAGGTGGCATTAGCAAATATTTTAACCTATCATGTTGTGCCAGGAAAATTTGTAGCAAGCGATGTAGTTGCAGCTTTAAAGAAAGGTAAAGGAACTTTAGAGCTAACAACATTATATGGTGAAGTTCTAACAGTTGTGCAAAAAGATGATAAAATTTGGTTGAAAGATCAAAAAGGTAATTATAGTGAAATTATAGCTACAGATGTAATGGCTAGTAATGGTGTAATTCATGTAATAGATACGGTAGTTATGCCTAATTAATTTATTGAAAATTGCTATGAAAAATTAAAGCCTCGATAATTCGAGGCTTTTTTTTATTTAAATAATTAACTTACCTACTTATTGAGTTTGTTTAACACAGCTGGACAATCTGTATATGACTAACTTTTAAAATATTTTTTAAAGAGTGAGAAAATTAAAAATACAACAGAAAATATAATTCTCACAGGAGAGGTTATTATCACTTATTGGTCATTTCAAATACTAGTTCACCTCCGTCTATGAGATCAAAATGTGATAATTGAGCTCCTTTAATTATTTTTCCGTTTACAGATACACTCTTTACATAAACATTTTCTTTACTTTGATTGATCGCTTTTATGGTGAGTGATTTTCCATTGTTTAAGTGAATAATAGCTTCTTTAATTAAAGGACTTCCTAAGGCATAAGTTGAAGAGCCGGGAGTTACCGGATAGAAACCTAAACTGCTAAAAATATACCAAGCACTCATTTGCCCTGCATCATCATTGCCACAAAGACCATCTACAGTTGGAGCATACATAGTGTTCATAATCATTCGTACGCGCTCTTGTGTTTTTTTAGGATGACCTGTCCAATTATATAAGTAAGGAATGTGATGACCAGGCTCGTTTCCATGAACATAGTTTCCAATGATTCCATCGCGTGTAATGTCTTCATGTTTAGCAATGTATTTTTCATCTATTTCCATGGTAAATAGAGAATCTAAATGCTGGCTAAAACGTTCTTTTCCACCCATTATATCGACCATTTTTTCAATGTTTTGTGGTACGTACAAACCATAATTCCATGCATTGCCTTCAATAAATCCTTGGCCATGCGTATCCATAGGATCAAAATCTTTTCTGAAAGTTCCATCACTTAATTTAGGTCGCATATAACCAATTTTTGGATCGTAAACATTGGTATAATACTCGGAGCGTTTTAAGAATTCTTTTTCAGTTATTGTATTGTTAACTCCCTTAGCTATTTGTGCAATACACCAATCGTTATAGGCATATTCTAATGTTTTTGAAACTGATGAATGGCTTTTGTCATCAGGAACATATTGATAGTCAATATAATCACCTACACCATCAAAATAACGAACATTTGCGGTGTTTACAGAAGCCTTTAATGCTCGTTGATAATCAAAATCTCCCACATTTTTTACCATAGCATCAGCAATCACGGAAGTTGCATGGTACCCAATCATGCACCAATTTTCATTGGCATAATGTGACCAAATAGGAAGCATACTGTGAACGCTTTGGTCATGATGAGCCAACATAGACTTTATCATATCATTATTCCGATTTGGTTGGGTGATATTAAATAAGGGATGTAAGGCTCTATAGGTGTCCCAAAGTGAAAAAATAGTATAATTTGTAAACCCGTCTGAATTATAAATGTTTTGATCCAAACCTCTATATTTTCCATCTACATCTTCGTATAAAATAGGAGACAGGTTGGTGTGATACATTGCAGTATAAAAATTTATTTTGTCTGCATCATTGATTGTAGTCACTTCTATTTTAGAGAGTTCCTGGTTCCATTTTTCTTTTGTTTCTTCTCTTATTTTATTAAAATCCCAATGTGGGATTTCAGCTGTTAAGTTTCTTAATGCTCCAGTAGTACTGACTGGAGATAATGCAAATTTGATGTTGATTTTTTCGTTTTCCTCTGTGTCAAAATTAAAGTAGGCTCGAATGTCTTTACCTGCCATTTCTGGAAAGTTTTCTTCTTGTTTAAAACGCCTATAAAAACCATCGTATTTTAGGTCGTCATACTTTTTATGACCATAGCTTTTAAATGGTTTTGAAAATTGCATTGCAAAAAATACTTTTTTATCTCTTGCCCAGCCTTTTGTTTGTCGATAGCCAGTTACTAATGAGTCATTTTCTACGCGAATAAATGTCCATATATTTTTATTATCATGATGATATATATTGTACACCATGTCGAGTATGATATGTGATTCTTCTGACTTTGGAAAGGTATATTGATGAAAACCAACACGATCGCTTGCGGTCAATTCTGCTTCTATTTGATAACTGTCTAAATTAACTTTGTAATAACCAGGAGAAGCTTTTTCGTTTTGGTGTGAAAACGTGGAATAAAAACCTTTCTCACCATCTATTGTTTCTAATGGATCAAGTATTAATTTTCCAGTAGTTGGCATCACTAAAAAGTCACCTAAATCGGAATGTCCCGTACCACTAAAGTTGGTATGAGCAAAACCGATGATGGTAGAATCACGATGTTGATAGCCTGCACAATATTCATAAGTTTCAGAGTTATAGCTGCCATCTTCATTAAACATAAGCTCAAAATTAGTTTGAGGACTTAATTGCACCATGCCAAATGGTGCGGTTGCACCAGGGAAAACATGTCCCATTTTACTGGTGCCAATAAAAGGATTCACAAATTGGGTATAATCTGTTTTGGATTTTTCTGAAGCGGCACTATTTTCTTCCTTTTTTTTACAAGAAATACATATTGATAAGACAAGAAGAACTGTTGCTGTTTTTTTCATATTTTGGAAATTACACTTCATTGCTGTGCATAAAAAGCATCAGAAGAAAGCATGGTATTTTTAGTATAAAACAAAGATAACAGAAAGGAGCTAAACTTTAAGTTTAGGTTTTAATTGCTATTTGTAAACTCGTTTTTAATTAGTTTCATTTAAATACTTAGCCAAATAGACGCCAATACTTGCTGAAGCTTGTAATAGATAGCCCCCAGTAGGAACATCCCAGTCTAACATCTCGCCAATGCAAAATTGATTGGGCATTTTTTTAAGTTCAAAATTTTTAGAAATTGCATTTAAATCAATTCCTCCAACAGTAGAAATTGCTTCGTCTATGGATGCTGTTTCTATGAGTTCTAATGGGAACTTTTTGATGTTTTTTGCTAAGGATTCTATATTTAAATAAGATTCTTTAGATAGGTATGTTTTTAGTAGATCGATTTGAGAGGGACTTAGTTTTAGCTCTTTTTTTAAGATTTGAGTCGTATTTTTAAAAATAGATTTTTTTATTTTGGAAAGAATATTTTCTAATGTTAACGAAGGTTTAAAATCGATAAATACAGTTGCTTTTGAAATCGCATTCAACTGCGCTCTAATTTCTGGGCTCAGACCGTAAATAGCATTCCCTTCTAATCCGAATTTAGTAATAACCGCTTCTCCTTTTTGAATAATATTATTGCAAGAAATAGCAATGTTTTTTAAAGGAGTTCCTTCGTGTTTTTGAATAAAATTAGATTTCCAATCAATTTTATATCCACAGTTTGATGCTTGAAATACTTTAGTTTTGATTCCTTTTTTAGAAAAAGTATCGAGCCACATTCCATCAGATCCAGTAACTTTCCAGCTTCCTCCGCCTAAAGAAAAGACCGTATAATCTGTTGCTATTGTTTTGTTATTAATAATTGGATTTCCTTTAGGATCCCAATCAGAAAAAGTATGATTATATGTAATAATAACTCCCTTTTTTTTGAGCGATTTAAGAATCGCATTCAGCACTTCAATAGGTTTAATTCCTTTTTCAGGAAATACTCTTTTACTGCTCCCTATGTATGTAGGGATTTCAATTTGATCGAGCCAATTTCTAAAATCAATATTAGTGAAATTAAGCAATGCTTTGTCTAAAAAATTAATTGGAGTGAACCTTTTAATAAGCTGATTAATCGATTCGGAATGAGTTAAGTTGAAACCCCCTTTACCGGCAACTAAAAATTTACGGCCAACCGTTTTGTTTTTTTCATAGATGTTAATGGTAAATTTTTCAGCATCTAAAAAAGAGGCTAATAAAAAAGCGGAGGGCCCGCCACCTATAATAGTAATTTGTTTTTTCATGAAACAAAAATAGTTGTTGTTGGTATTTTTAAATCATTGTTATGACCTATGGCTAAGCTAAATAAATAGGAGTGTACAACGCGTTTTTTATAGCTCTTTTTATTAATTAAACAAAACTACCACCAAACAATAAAAAAAGCCAGATACGAATCCTTATATTTTTGCCAACATAATGGGGCTTGTTTTTCTGTAATACTTGTTTTAATGTATTTTTCTATACCCTTAAAGTCTGTCCAACTATTATTTTCAGAAGGGTCCATTCCCCATTCCTTTTTTGAAGGTATATAATAATTTTTTGCTGAATTATCCAAGCTCGTAAATTTATCAAAATTTAAATAATAGCCCCTTATTGCTTTTTTATAAATAGGGCTAAAATTTGCTTTGTATTCGTAAGGAATAAATAATGAAACTAAAAGACATAACGCTTGAGAAACTTCATCAATTTCTATAGTATTAAATTTTGATTTAGTACAACTATGATATAGTAATGGAAATTGTTTTCTTTTTAATTTATATAACTTCTCTTTCAAAGAATCATTCCTGTTAGGACCAATCCAGTTATTTAAGGGTTCAGAAGAAATGTCTGGGTCAAATAAATAAAATTTATAAGCCAATTCCATATGAATCAAAGCTTTTGTTTTTAATTCTTCAATAATAAAATCAATTTCACCGATGGTTTTTTTACCGTCTATTACCTGAATATTTTCATAAAGCACCTTGTAGTTGGAAGATGATTTGATTAATTCAGAAACAATTTTTTCTGCCAAATGGCCCAGCCTTATATTGGTTGGCAATTGAAATTCTAAATCTGTTATTAGGTCTAATTCCGATAAATTAAAAGTTGGTAAACCAGTAATTGAAAAGTCTAGACTATTCGTTTTTAATATGGATTCTATCCTTGACTTCGTTTTCATTTTAATAAAAATACGAAATTAAGACATATAAATTAGAACGCATAAAAGCATGGTTTATATTACAAAAGCAAATAAAATATGTCATTTATAAAAATTGTATTGTATTTGTGTCAACAATCCTTTTCATTAAATTTATAAGGTAGATATATGACTCCTACATATAATAAAAAACAAAAGATTATCGTTATAAAAAGATAAATGCCTTTTATCACTTTCAGTTTTCTCTTATTTAGTGAGTGCAAGATCCTGTTATCCTGATAAATAAAGGTTACAAAAAATCCTATGCATTGACTATTGTGCTATGTAGTTTTATAAAATGGTCTTTATAGGGCTGAAAGGAATTTTTTAAAAGCCTAAAAATTAATCACTAAATTTTTTAATTATGAAAAAAAAAGAATTAGAAAGAAGAACCTCAAAATCAATCTCTTTTGGTTTAAAAGAATGGAAATGGTCTAATTTATTTTGTATCATTTTATTAATAACAATAATTCAACCTACTTTTCCACATGGCACCGTAACAAGTCCAGTTAGCCGTATTTATAATTGTTGGCAAGAAAACCCTCAGAATCCAGAGTCTCCTCCTTGTATAGCAGCAGTTATATCTCATGGCACACAACCATTGTATGATTGGAATGAAATTAACCAAGCGAATGCTAATGGTGAACATGAGTTATATGTATTTGATGGTAATCTAGCTAGTGGAGGCCGGCCAGAGAAGTACGGAGGCATGGATCAAATAACAACAGAATGGGTAGCGACACCTGTTTCTCCTGGGCCATTTACAATTACCTGGACCAATACGGCTCCTCATGCGACGGAATATTACGATGTCTATATTACAAAAGAAAGTTGGACATCAGGTCAACCATTAACTTGGGATAGCCTTGAGCTTCTTGTCCGTACATCTCCAAGCTCAGCTGCAAGCTCGGTAGATATACCAGTAATTTTGCCTGTTAGAACTGGCAAACATGTTATTTATAGCATTTGGCAGCGATCCGATAGTCCAGAAGCATTTTATTCAACTAGTGATATAGACTTTGACGGAGTATTGTCTATTGATGATTTATCTACAGATTTTAATTTGAGTCATAATTACCCCAATCCATTTAATTCAAAAACCATAATTGGTTATAGATTGGAGAATAACGCATTTGTGACGATTAATATATATGATGTTTTTGGTAAAAAAGTTTCTACACTCGTTAATAGAAATCAATCTTCTGGCGAGCACGAAGTAACGTTTAATGGAGAAAATTTGAGCACTGGTGTGTATTTTTATGTTTTCCAGATTGGAAGCTATATAGAGGCAAGGCGCATGATTTTACAAAGATAATTTTGTCTGTTAAATAGCTTGTTTTAAGTTATTAAATATGTGTTCAAATAGAAAGAGGAAATAATGTAACAAAATGATTTAAATTTCATTAGATGATTTATAAAAAAAATGTCCGTTAATTTTATTTTAACAGACATTTTAATAGTTATTTTTTGCATTATTTGGCATGCAAATTAGTGGTTTTTATAAGTTGCTTTTCTTTTTTCCAATTGCTTAGTTAAATCACTAATAGAATTTTTTGCAGCCAATTCGAAATTTCTCTCTTTAGAAGAAGCAAATGTTTTAGGACCAGGAATGCTTAGTTCTATTTCACAAATATGACTATCTCCTCTAGGATCGTTTTCTGATTTAAAAAACACATTTGCGTTGATAATAAAATCAAACTTATCACCTAATTTATTTAGTTTTTTAGTTACATAATCAGTCATTGTTTCACTGGTTAGCATTTTAACATATTGAATATTTATTGTCATAGTATATAATATATAAATTATTATCCAAATTTAACCTTTTTAGGTAAAATAATTCATGATATTTATCAGAAATAACAGAAGATTAACTTATTGTAAACCTAATTTCTTTAATTATTAAGAACCCATTTTATTATAATAAAGACTTATTTTTGCCATGGAAAAATAAAGAAAGAATACCTAAGAGATGTTGAAGGGAATAAATCCTTGAACAAGGATACAGGATATTAAAGATACACTTGCAAAATGTATTGAAATTATAAATAAAAAATTATATTGATTATAGAAGCTGACGTTATCATAGTAGGAGGAGGAGCTGCAGGTTTTTTTACAGCTATTAATCTTGCTGAAAATAATTCAACATTAAAAGTTATTATTTTAGAGCGTAGTAGTGAAGTGCTTACTAAAGTTAGAATTTCTGGTGGAGGTAGATGTAATGTGACTCATGCCGCATTTATACCCAAAGACCTCAGTCAAAATTATCCAAGAGGAGAAAAAGAATTATTAGGTCCTTTTCACACCTTTATGACAGGAGATACTATTGAGTGGTTTGAAAAAAAAGGAGTTCCTTTAAAAATTGAAGAAGATGGAAGAATGTTTCCGGAAAGTAACTCATCAAAAACTATAATTGATTGTTTTCTTGATGAAGCGGAAAGATTAAATGTTGAGGTATTAAAACAACATCCAGTTAAATCGATTCAAAAAGAAGAAAACGATTGGATGGTTGAAACAGAACAAAATAATTATAAAGCTAAAAAAATAGTAATAGCTACTGGAAGTAATGTGAAAATCTGGAAGCTTTTAACTAAGTTAGGGCATACTACATTGCCTCCAATACCTTCGCTTTTCACCTTTAATATCAAAGACAATCGTATTAAAGATTTGCCAGGTATTGCTACAAGTGCCTCTGTTTCTGTTTTGTCTAAAAATCATAAAACTAATTTAGAATCAGAAGGACCATTATTAATTACTCATTGGGGATTAAGCGGGCCTGCTATTTTAAAACTATCTGCTTGGGGAGCGATAGATTTATATCATTTAAACTATCATTTTAAAATTAAAGTAAATTGGATACCTAGCGAAACAATGGAAACCGTTTTAGAAAAATTAAAAAACTTAAAAGCGCTAAATACTAAACAGTCAGTTTTGAAGTACGCTCAATTAGAAGTCCCAAAAAGGCTTTGGCAAAGTTTAGCAGTTTCATGTGGAATAGAAGAAACCCAGAAATGGGCAGAAACCACAAATAAACAATTACAAGAATTAGCATTGCAGTTAACAAATTCTGTTTTACAAGTAGATGGAAAAAGCACTTTTAAAGAAGAATTTGTAACCGCAGGTGGTATCGATTTAAAAGAAATTAACTTTAAACGTTACGAAAGTAAAATTCATAAAAATTTATTTTTTGCCGGGGAGGTGTTAAATATCGATGCGATAACAGGAGGATTTAATTTTCAAAATGCATGGACTGGTGGATATATTGTTGCAAAAAGTATTACAGAATAAAAATGCCAGCCTAAATGATAAAAAAATAACTAAAATTCTGGACTAAGCTTCCTAGAATCTTTAAATAATTTATCTTTGAATTAATATTGTTGCCTATGTCTGAATCGAATTTTTTACCGAAAAAGTATATGAGCGTTTTTAAAAACGGAACCCTAACTTGGGAATCACCGAGTAATATCGCATTGGTAAAATATTGGGGTAAGTATGGAGAACAACTGCCTGCAAATCCTTCTATAAGTTTTACATTAAATAACTGCAAAACAACTACCGAATTAAAATTTCAATTAAAAGAAAATCCCGATCAAGAATTTGAGTTTGATGTATTTTTTGAAGGAAAGAAGTCAGAAGGCTTTAAACCTAAAATTGATAAATTCTTTAAAAGAGTTGAAAAATACCTGCCATTTATAACAAGATATGTGTTTGAAATACATACTGCCAATACATTTCCACATAGTAGTGGTATTGCTTCTTCTGCTAGTGGAATGAGTGCCTTGGCTTGTTGTTTGATAGCTTTGGAAAAGTCATTAACCAATGAACAATTAACAGAAGAATATTGGATTCAAAAAACATCTTTTATCGCTCGATTAGGATCGGGATCTGCTTGCCGTAGTTTAGAAGGAGATTTAGTTGTTTGGGGAGAACATTCAAAAATAAAAGGAAGTTCAAATCTATTCGGAATTAAATATCCGTATAGAGTACATAATAATTTCAATAATTATCAAGATACTATTTTGTTAGTCGATAAAGGTGAAAAGCAAGTAAGTAGCTCTGTTGGGCATGACTTAATGCACCAGCATCCATTTGCAAAAAAACGCTTTGAACAAGCTCAAGAAAACCTGACTAAGATGATGTCAATTCTAGAAAGTGGAAATCTTTCCGAATTTATCAAAATTATCGAAAGTGAAGCCTTAACACTTCATGCGATGATGATGACATCCATGCCCTACTTTATTTTAATTAAACCCAATACCTTAGAGATAATTAATAAAATTTGGAATTATAGAAATCAAACCAACAGTAAGGTTTGTTTTACCTTGGATGCAGGTGCTAATGTTCATGTGTTATATCCTGAACATGAAAAAGATACTGTTTTGGTGTTTATTAAAAATGAGTTAGTTGCTTATTGTCAGAATGAGCAGTATATTTGTGATCGAATTGGATTTGGCGCAAAAAAATTGTAAATTTAACAAGCCAAACAAAACCTAAATGTACGGACCGTTATTTTATTCAAAAATATTACTCTTTGGTGAGTATGGCATTATTAAAGACTCTAAAGGACTCTCTATTCCTTATAATTTTTACAATGGAGCTTTAAAAATTGATGAAATTCCTGACGCGTCTACTCATAAATCCAATCAAAGTTTAAAACGTTTTTCAGTATATCTTGAAAATCTTCAGAAAGAAGATTCTAGTTTAGTTTCTTTTGATATAGAAAAACTAAAGTCAGCTATTGAAGCTGGTTTGTATTTTGATTCAAGCATTCCACAAGGATACGGAGTTGGCAGTAGTGGAGCTTTAGTAGCTGCTATTTATGATAAATATGCTTCAGATAAAATTACCATTCTTGAAAACTTAACCAGAGAAAAGTTACTTATTTTAAAATCTATTTTTTCAAAAATGGAATCTTTTTTCCACGGTAAATCTTCTGGATTAGATCCGTTAAATAGTTATTTAAGCTTACCTATTTTAATTAATTCTCAAGATAATATTGAGCCAGCAGGTATTCCATCTCAAAAGCAAGATGGTAAAGGAGCTGTTTTTTTATTAGATAGTGGTATCACTGGAGAAACGGCACCGATGGTTCATGTTTTTATGGAAAACATGAAACAAGAAGGTTTCCGTAAAATGATTAAAAACCAGTTTGTAAAACATACAGATGCCTGTGTTTCTGACTTTTTACAAGGTAATGTAACGTCCTTATTTGGTAATGTAAAAGAACTTTCAAAAGTTGTTTTTGAAAACTTTAAGCCTATGATTCCACAAGAGTTTCATAAACTTTGGAAAAAAGGAATTGAAACCAATACGTACTATCTAAAACTTTGTGGTTCTGGAGGTGGTGGTTATATGCTAGGTTTTACAGAGGATATTGTAAAAGCAAAACAAGCCCTTAAAGATTATAAACTTGAGATAGTCTATAGTTTATAATACCTCTTTTTCATGTTAAATAGAAAGCAAAAATACTTTTTTCTTAAGTTATTCAGTTTGTTTTCTATTATTAGAGGCTACAATGTGTTGATTATTGTTTTGGCACAATACCTAACTTCAATTTATATTCTTGCACCTTATTTATCTGTCAAAGAGATTCTATTTGATGTTAATTTGTTTATGATTGTACTAGCTTCTGCAAGTGCTATTGCCTCCGGATATATTATAAATAATTTTTACGACAGCGATAAAGATTTAATAAATCGACCAGAGAAAACAATGTTGGATCGTTTGGTAAGTCAACGTACTAAATTAAGTACTTATTTTGTTCTAAATATTCTGTCGGTATTTTTTGCTAGTTATGTTTCTTTTAAAGCGGTTGTATTTTTCTCCTTGTATATTTTTGGAATATGGATTTATTCTCATAAAATTAAAAAGTATCCATTTGTTGGAAACTTTGTAGCAGCTACTTTAGCTGTAATTCCATTTTTTGCAGTTTTTATTTATTATAAGAATTTCGATTTGGTCATTTTTGTTCATGCAACCTTTCTTTTTATCATTATCTCCATGAGAGAATTGGTAAAAGATTTAGAAAACTTAAAAGGAGATCTTGCTCAGAATTACCTGACCATTCCTGTCCTTTATGGTAATCTGGTTTCAAAAAAAATACTTACGTTTTTATGTTTATTAGCATTAATTCCTAGTTATTTATTGATATTTAAATACAATATTGGCAATATGGGCATCTTTTTTTACGGAAGTATCATCGCCTTATTTGTTTTTGTAATAATGTTATGGAAATCGAATACAAAACTTCATTATATACTGCTGCATAACATTCTGAAATTTATCATCTTTGCAGGTGTTTTTAGTATCGCATTGATAAATGTGAATAGAATTTCTTTATAGTCAAAAATTTGAATCCAGTCTTGCATCAATCTTATCTCCATATTATTAATTGATTTGCTCATATAAAACACTATTCAACTTTAGGTTTTAAAATTAATTAGGAATTGGTATTTTTACTTTTGATGTATTAAACCCATTGACATTCATTACCTTTGCAAAAAATTAAAAAGAAGCCATCCAGATAGTAAGGTAATAAATATGAGCAAGCAGAAAGATAATAAGCGTACAGGTAAATCATTAGATAAAGGAAAGAGAACAAAGCCTTTTGGGAAAGATTCTCGTGGTAAAAAACCTAAAGAAATTACTCAAAATAAACCTTCAAAACCTTCGAACCCCTCGGATGGGATTCGTTTAAATAAATACATCGCAAATTCTGGAATTTGTTCTAGAAGAGAAGCAGACATGTATATTCAAGTTGGGAGTGTTTCTGTAAACGGTACTGTTGTTAGTGAAATGGGTTTTAAAGTAAAGCCTAATGATGAAGTGAAATTTGACGGAAGAAAAATCAGTCCCGAAGCAAAAAAATATGTATTGCTTAATAAGCCTAAAGGATTTGCAACTACTACTAGTGATAATAAAGGGAACACTGTGATGGATTTAGTAGCGAATGCTTCTAGTATCCCTCTTCATCCCATCGGGAGATTAGGGCGCAATGCAACAGGTTTGTTGTTGTTTACCAATGATGATGATTTTATGCAAAAATTTACGCGTCGTGGTGTCACTCGTTTGTTTCATATTGAATTGGATAAAAATCTAAAATCTGAAGATATTCAACGCATCAAGGAAGGACTTAAAATTAATGGAAAAACCATTGATGTTGAAGAGGTGAGTTGGGTAAACAATGCACCAAAAAAAGAAGTAGGTTTAAAAATAAAACATATTGGAAATAGTGTGATACGAACTATTTTTGATCACTTAAATTATAACGTAGTAAAAGTTGACTGTGTAACAATTGGACCACTAACTAAAAAAGATTTACCACGGGGTCGTTGGAGAGATTTAAACGAGCTAGAAATGAATAACTTTAGTATGCTTTAGTGAATTTATAATTCTTAAAAATTTCAGATAGAGAAAAAATATGCTGATAAAACTAAAAAACCTATTAAATAATCTTAATGCTTCACATTCAAAAATTATCTAAAAAGTATAAAGGAGCTGATTATTTTTCGGTATCAAATTTAGATTTAGACATACTTAAAGGTGAGATATTTGGTGTTTTAGGTCCAAACGGTGCTGGGAAAACAACACTAATTTCAATGTTATGTTCTTTAATAAAACCTACATCAGGAACTTTTACGATTAATAATTTAGATTATACTAATAACAAGAAAGAATTAAAGCAATTAATAGGAATTGTGCCCCAGGAATATGCCTTATACCCGTCCTTAACGGCTTATGAAAATCTAAGTTACTTTGGTAGTATGTATGGTTTGCAAGGAAAAGTATTAAAAGAAAGTATTCATTTATATCTTGAGAAAATGGGACTTTTAGAGTTTGCAAATAAAAAAATTGAAATATTTTCTGGAGGCATGAAACGAAGAATCAATTTAATTGCTAGTATTTTACATCAACCTAAAATATTATTCCTAGACGAGCCTACTGTTGGAGTAGATGTTCAATCCAAGAATGTTATTATAGATCATTTAAAACAATTAAATAAAGAAGGAACCACCATAGTATACACTTCACATCATTTAAACGAAGCGGAACATTTTTGTAGCCGGGTGGCAATAATTGATAATGGAAAAATAATTTTAAAAGGAAAGCCAAAAGAACTTATTTCATCCAATAAAAAAGCACATAATTTAGAAGATGTTTTTATTAGATATACAGGAAAAGAACTAAGAGATCATGTATAAATTATGGGCATCTATACATAAGGAATTTCTTCTTCTTATTCGAGATTTGGGTGGTTTGACAATCTTATTTGTAATGCCTTTGGTTCTTGTAATTACGATTACTCTAATTCAAGATAGCTCGTTTAAAAGTGTTCAACAAACAAAAATTCCAATTTTAATAGTTGATAATGATAAAGGAATGATCTCTGAGAATATTTTTGAAGGATTGAGAAATCAAAAATTATTTGAAGTGATTGTAAAAGAAAAAGAAAGCGAAGTTGAGAAACTTGTTTTTAAAGGGACCTATCAGTTAGCAATAGTGATACCAAAAAACTTATCTAAAGATTTAGAACTTAAAATAAGTCGAAATGTTGAAGGAGTTTTAGCAGATTTTGGGTTTGAAGATGAAGAGACTTCTGCTACTAAAATAGAAATTTCCACTAAAGAGGTCAGACTTTATTTTGACCCAGCTCTTCAACCATCATTTAAAACTTCTATAAAGAGTGGCATTGATAAAATGATTTCAAAAATAGAAACGGAGTCTATTTATAAAGCCTTTCAAGAGCAATTATCAGATGATGATTCGAGCTTTACTTTTAATTCAGAGAAATTTATAACCTTTAATGAAATAACACCCAAGTTAAAGGAAGATGAAGTGCTCCCAAATTCTGCTCAACATAATGTTCCTGCTTGGACTTTATTTGCTATATTTTTTATCATAGTTCCATTATCTATAAATATGGTAAAGGAAAAGAGTCAAGGTACTTTTGTAAGATTAAGAACAAATCCTGTTTCTTACTCAATTGTTTTGGCTGGTAAAACAGTAGTGTTTCTGACGGTTTGTTTGATACAGTTTTTTCTAATGGTGTTAATTGGTGTTTATCTTTTTCCAGTATTGGAGTTACCAACCTTAGGTGTTTCTGGGAAGTTATTTCCAGCATTTATAGTAGCTTTGTTTTCTGGATTAGCAGCAGTTGGATTAGGCTTATTACTAGGAACAGTTGCTAAATCACAAGAACAAGCAGCGCCATTTGGAGCTACTTTTGTAGTGGTATTAGCTGCTTTGGGCGGCGTATGGGTACCTGTTTTTATGATGCCCGCCATTATGCAATTTACCTCTAGCTTATCACCTATGAATTGGGCTTTAAATGCTTTTTATGATGTGTTTTTAAGAAGCGGAGGTTTATTAGAAATCCTTCCGGACATACTATTATTATTTTTGTTTTTTCTTGTTACAACACTAATTTCTATAATTTATAACACTAAAAAGAATGCGGTCTAATACTAAAATTAGAATTACAAGTCCAATTAGCCTCCAGTTTCTTCAAACCCATGCCACTATTAAGTTTATAGCAAAAATAAATCCTGAACTCAACCCTGACCTAGCATTAAAAATTGATTTTATAGATGAAAACTAGTATATTCATATTTATATTACTTTTAGGATTATTTTCACCAAGCTTAACAAAAGTAAGAACGGATTATAAAAAAAGTTTTAATAATAAAGAAGTAACACTTCAATTAAATAAATATTTAGCTAAAGTCAAGAAAACAGATAAAAAATTACTAGTGGCTTATAAAGGAGCAGTCTTAATATTAATGGCTAAATATTCCAAAGTTATTAAAGAAAAAATTTTTTTTTTTAAAGAGGGAGCTACTTTATTAAACTTTGCAATTTTTGAGGAACCAGCTAATGTTGAAATGCGATGTATCCGCTTAAGTATACAAGAAAACGCACCAAAATTATTAAAATATCGAGCCAATAAAGCAGAAGATAAACAATTCATAAAAGATGGATATGACACTATTAAATCAACTACTATAAAAACATATGTCAGAGGATTTATCATGCAGTCTAAATCGTTTTCTGATGAAGAAAAAAAAGAATTTAATTAAACACATCTGAAAGTGCTGGATAGAAGTTCGCTTGAACATAAAATAAAAACTCTTAAAATATGTGTAATCATTCCCACATATAATAATGAGCGCACTTTAAAAAGAGTCATAGATGGACTATTAGAAATTACAAAAGATTTAATTGTTATTAATAATAGTGCTACCGATGCTACTTTTAGAATTCTAAAAACATATACTGAAATAACACAAATCTTTTTAACAAAAAACAAGGGAAAAGGAAATGCGTTGCGAATTGGTTTTAAAAAAGCTGAAGCACTAGGATATGATTTTGCCGTAACATTAAAACCTGATAGACAGTATTATCTTAAATATATAGCGGTATTTGTTAATCAACTAGAATTTGAAACTAATAAAAACCTTCTACTTATTGGGTCTACAAATAGGGATCAAAAAACGGTTTCTGGCAGAGTGAGTTTTACTGATAAACTTTCAATTTTTTTATATAAACTTCAAACGGGTATTCAATTAAAAAATACGCAATCTGGATTTCGGTTATACCCCTTAAAGGAACTAAATAAAATTAAATTTTTTACGACCAAGTCTGAATTTGAAATTGAAACTATAGTTAAAGCAGCTTGGAGAGGAATTTCAGTAAAAAACGTTCCGGTTAGAGTATCAATCGCCCATCAAGAAAAAGCAACTCATTTTAAATCAATCAAAGGTTTTTTAAGAATAAGTTTATTAAATACTTGGTTTATTTTAATAGCATTCCTGTATATAAAACCACGTGATTTAATACGAGAATTTAGGAAAAAAGGGATTCGACGATTTATAAAAGAAGAAATATTAGGAAATAATGAATCTCCATTAAAGAGTTCTCAGGCAATGGCATTAGGAGTTTTTATTGGTTTAACTCCGCTCTGGGGATTTCATACCATATTGGTGCTTTCATTAGCAGTATTATTTAAATTAAATAAAGCGATTTCGTTTGCTTTTACCAATGTTAGTTTTCCACCTTTTATTCCTTTTACAGTTTATGCAGGGATCATGATAGGTAACTATGTTTTAGGAGAGCCCACCGATTATTCATTTGCAGATTTTGAAGAAAATTTTGAATTTGTTAAGAGTCTAAAAACCTATGTAGTTGGAAGTTTTATTTTAGCATCTGTGATGTCTGTTATGGTGGGTATAGTAGCTTATCTCTTATTGTTTTTATATGCTAAGAAAAAGCACGATTAAAGTTCGATTTCTATTTTTATAAACTATACAACTATATTTCATCTAGAAAATTAGCTAGCCTAATCGTATTAATAGGGATTGTTTTTTGGATGTTATATTTAGTATCTAAAATTAATTTTGAAGAAGATATCTCTAAATTAATTCCTTCTTCTGAAGGCTCAAAAGAGCTTCATAAGGTATTGAAATCTACTACTTTTTCGGATAAAGAGGTGTCTTATTTAGAAATATGTCCGTATTTATGCTCCGTAGGTTTAGGATTTTTATACCATTCATTGATCATAGTTTTTATGGTTTCATTGTTTATTTTAAAACTAGCTTCTTTACCGGAAATCCTGTTTAAAAAATTCTTAAATAAATTTTTCATTTCACTTAAATTGTTTACAATGAGGTTTAGCTGAAAAAGGTATAAGCCTCCTTTATCTTCTAATACATCATCTATTTTAACATTAAACGATCATAATGTAATAGAAGATTATTGCGAGCATTCCAAATAGAGCAATACATCCCCAAGTAATTAATTCATTTTTATATCTTTGCATTGCTAATCTATAATTTCTTGATTTGTCATGATATTCAGTGTAATTGTAAGTAAGTTATTTATTTTATTAGATTTTAGATTAGATTATTAGGTGTATTATAATACACCTAATATATTTTTAACGATAAATGTTTTTTCCCACAGGTTGGCAACAAGCAAAAAAACATTATAATTTCTATGAAAATTCAGTTTAGCGAAAAACAAAAATTCACTCAATGGTGGTTTTGGTTGATTTTAATCGGGCTTGGAACTATTGCCGTTTAAGGAGTAATTAAACAGCTATTTTTAGGTGAACAATTTGAATCCAAACCAATGTCGAATAGTGGAATTATTATTTTCGCTCTTTGTGTTTTCGGATTTATATATTTCATTCGATATATAACTTTAATTACGAAAATTAATGAAGACGGAATTAAGATGTATTTTGTTCCATTTGTTAAAAAGAGCATAAAGTGGAGTGAATTAGAATCTGTAAAGATTGTAAATTATGGATTTGTTGGTTACGGAGTTCGACTTGGAAGTAAATATGGAACTGTGTATAATATAAATGGGAATAAAGGGCTTGCAATTGAATTAAAAAACAGAAAAAAATTTGTGATCGGAACACAGAAAGAAACTGAACTAAAAAATAGGGTAGAAAAAATGCTAGTAGCCAACACCAAATGAAATTAATTACAAGTGCAAGTATGGTTAAAAAGTCCTTGCAGACTTTCTATCGTTATTTTATTTACTAACTTTAATGCTTATATCACTTAAAAAAACCTTAGAAAAACACGTTTTGTGTAATTAAAAATAACAGCGTAAATGATAGAAAAAACAGAGGAATTTGATACGTACTACATACACCGAAGTAATTGGATAAGAGCTGCTGTCCTTGGAGCTAATGACGGAATTTTATCAACGGTGAGTATCGCAATTGGAGTTGCTGCTGCGACTGATGTTAGAGAACCTGTTATTTTGGCAACATTAGCTGGATTAGTTGCGGGTGCTTTATCAATGGCTGCTGGAGAATATGTTTCTGTAAGTTCGCAGAGAGACATTGAGAAAGCTGACATCGAACGCAACAAAAAAGAACTTAATGATATGCCCGAAATCGAATTACAACGACTGGCGGAAATTTATAAAAAAAGAGGACTGAATAACGAAACTGCATTAACAGTAGCTAAAGAATTAACGAAGCACGACGCACTTGGCACACATATTAGAGACGAATTGGGAATTAATGAAATTAGTCAAGCTAAACCTTTGCAAGCTGCATTTGCTTCTCTTACAGCATTTACAACAGGAGGGTTACTTCCTTTTTTAGTAACGCTCTTTCTACCTTTAAAGAGCTTGGAATATTGGCTTTACGGTTTTGCGCTATTTTTTCTTATTATTTTAGGAGCATTAGCAGCCAAAACAGGCGGTTCAAGTATTGGAAAAGCAATTATCCGAATTACATTCTGGGGAACGCTCGCCATGGGATTGACTGCAATAGTTGGTTATTTATTCAATGCGAATGTTGGATAAAACCGATACATAATAAAAAACAAAAAGCATTAAAAAATTTGTTTTATCAATTTAATCTCCTTTAAAACATAAGGAAACTCTTTAAAATAAATTAAAGCCTTATTGAATATAAGCTTGTTAAAGGGAATCTTCTATATAGCTATACATTTATAAATATTTGCTATCTTGGCATCAACTTAACAGGACATAAACACCTAGTAATAATTAAAAAATAATGGACAATATAAGAGTATACATCGTGTTTGTTGCTAAAATAATAGAAACCATAGGAGTCTTAACTATTTTTCTCGGTTTGCTATATTCTTTACTAGTGTTTCTGATAGGCATTGCTAAAAAGAAAATAAATCAATTAGAAAAACTAAGACAAACTATCGGAAAATCAATTCTGTTAGGGTTAGAGGTTCTTATAGCTGCTGATATTATTTTAACAGTTTCAACGGAACCAACCTTAAGGTCTGTGACTATTTTAGGACTTATCGTACTCGTTCGAACTATTTTAAGTACCTCCTTACAGGTTGAATTAGAAGGTAGATTTCCTTGGCAAAAAAATAAGTAGCAAAAGAACATTCCTTCTCCTTTACTATATGAATTATTGTCAATAGATTTTTTGAAGTTAAAAACCATTTTTTTTAAAAATACCAAATGCTTATAATTGTTGGTTGATATTATTCAATACGAAGATATAAAATAGCATATACCAATAGATAGAAGCTTGCACCTGCCCAATATTTTACATTCCTAAACAAAACATAGGCACTATGATATTAGTAAACCCTATTATATATAACGTTAACAAGTGTTTGTAGGTATCACGAAGCAATACAGCCATATTTATAAATATCAGGTATATAGAACCTATGGGTAATATACCATTTCAGGAAGACGACCCCTCAAAAGAAAACCGATATATTTAAGTGATTGTGGTTAGAAATAAGATAAGTTAGTCAGATTTTTTTGGCTTTTTATAAGCCTAAGTTCTTTTTATTTGGCTCTCTAACTCTAATATTGTTATAGATTATTTACAAGATAACAAGCGATTGCTACTCTCAGGATTAGTGAAAGGAATGCACTGTAAATAGCAAGCTTTTAAAAAATGTCGGAAACAGGTCGGAAATTTAAAGTCTATAAAATCAAAAAACCGCTGAAAATCAAAAGACTAACAACGGTTCTTGTACTGAAGACGGGACTTGAAACTAACTATTTTAGTATTTTGATTTCACCCTATAAAACCTAAAGATTCTTAATGAAATCAACAAATACAGATATAATAGTATAGTTGAGTTTGTTTATATGTATTGATAGGTATTTATATTGGTTGTCAAATGGTTGTCAAACGGTTGTCAAAGTCTAAATATAACTGTATATTTGTATTTATAAATACAATTATTATGGCAACTGTAAAATATGAGTTATTAGGGAATGCAGAAAACACTCCAATTTATTTAAGACTATCTATTAAAAGAGGTTTAACACCTCGAAGAAAAACGGGGCTTTATATAAACCCTAAAAATTGGAGTAAAGAAACTGGATTGCCAAAACAAACTATTTCAGATAATAAAAATTTAACTATTGATTTACTTGAATTAAAAATAAAAATTCTTAAATGCTATAATGATGCAAGTACAAATGGTTTAGACGTAGATGCAAACTGGTTGTCTTATAATATCGATTTACATTTTAAACGTATCAATAAAAACGAGCAAAGTGAATTTATAATAGATGCTATTCAAAGTATTATAGACAATGCGGGTAATAGGAAAAATGCTAAAGGGAGTTTAGGAATATCTAAAAGTAGAATTAATAGTTATACTTCATTAAAAAATATCCTAAGTAAATATCAAAAAGAAAAAAAATATAAGGTTAAAGATGTCAATGTGAAATTTGCAAAGGACCTTTTGCTCTACCTAATAAATAAAGAAAACTATAAACAAAGTTATGCTTTAAAGAAAATAGCCGATTTAAAGACTGTTTGTTATGATGCTGAACTTGACGGACTAGAAGTAAGCCCTCAACTAAAAAAGATTAGCAGTACAAGACCAACAAACGAAAATATACTGTATTTAAACCCTAAGGAACTCGAAGCAATACAAGATGCTAAACTAACAACTGAAGCGCTTAAAAACGCACGAAAATGGCTTTTATTGGGTTGTGATATTGGTCAAAGAGGTGGCGACTTGCTAAACCTCAGCGAAGATGATTTTGTAACTCGAAACGGTTATGAAGTTATAGAATTACAACAACAAAAAACAGGGAAAAACATTACTATTCCAGTACTTGAAACAACTAAAGTAATCTTAGAAACGGGACTTCCTTATAGAATATCTATTCAAAAATTCAACAAGCATATAAAAACTGTTTGCGAAAAGGCAAAAATTGATAAATTGATAAAAGGCAGTTTGTACGATGATAAAAAGAAACGTAAAATTGACGGTCAATACCCTAAACATAAATTAATATCTTCACACGTTTGCAGACGTTCGTTTGCAACTAACTTATACGGAATATTGCCTACTACATTAATTATGCAAATAACGGCTCACAGTACAGAAAAAATGCTACTTAATTACATTGGTAAAAATGCACTTGATTATGCTCAACAAATTGCAGATTTCTACACGCTACAAGCATTAAAAGAAAATAAGGAAAGTAATTTGAAAATAGTTAAAGACGCATCTAATCAAAATTAATATATTGTAAATTAGCGGAAATTAATTGATTTATCCTCTTTCAAAAACACTTTTCGAATAGATTGTTAAGTAATTAAAAATCAGCACATTAAAAGAATAATTGTTGATAACTATTACTATTTAGGTGATATTCAAATACTTACAAATACTTACAAATATTAGTAAGTTGCTGATAAATAGTAACTTAGCATTCTTTGTTGTTGATAAGTATCTCTTTTGTTTGTTGTTTTCTTTTATTACTTGTTTTAACTTACTTTCAACGAATTTAAAGTAAAAAAGAGTTTACAAATTAATGCAAACCCTTTAATGTATTGTAAGTAAATTGAATTTAGATAATAATGTTTTCGACGACATTCTAAATCCAACATCTATTACAAATGTATATATAAATTTAGTAATAAAAAAATTATACATTTTAATCTTCACTTATAAAACTTAAAAGATTTAGCACTTCAAGTAAACTCATAGTATTAATTAAAATTAATAAAGTATGAGTAAAACAATTCAGTTTGTACAAGTAACTCCAGAGGAGTTGAAAAACGCGATTATTGAAGGCGTAAAACTTCAATTAGATGACATTAAAAAACATCTACAACCAATAGAGCCAACAACGTATTTGACGCGTAATGAGGTCTCCAAAATGCTGTCTGTTGACCTGTCAACGGTACACAACTACACAAAAAGGAAAATACTTCAATCTTATCAAATAGGCTCAAGGGTTTATTATAAAAGAGATGAGGTGGAAAACTCAATTGTCAAAAATAGAAAATAAAAAAGCCAATAGAGTAAACTACCAGCTATTAATACCCAGACAGGTATAATATACGGAAATTTATTCAATTATTGGTCTTTTCTTATGGGAAATCCAAAACAAAAAAAGGTTAAAACTCAAGGAGTTATTGACCTTAATCCGACAATAGATGAATTGCAATATCCATTATTAGCAATAGGAACTAAATACTATTTAGAAGAAAAAGAAGGGGTTCTACATACTACTTCAATCCAAATACTTCTATCCAAATACGGTCAAAAACTGAAGAAGGAGATCACTCATTGTATAGGATTTACTAATGAGCCAAGTCATAACGACTATAAGAGCATTGTAGATGATAAGTATAACGTTTATAAGAAGTTAACGCACGAACCAATTAAAGGAGAGTGGACTAATATTGAAGCTTTTTTGAGGCACATCTTTGGGGAGCAGTATTTAATGGGAGTGGAGTATTTCTGGAATTTATACCATCATCCAAAACAAAAACTTCCATTCATAGGGGTTGTGTCTGAAGAGAAAAATACAGGAAAGAGTACATTCTTAACCTTTATTCGGATGATCTTTCAGGAGAATGTTTCAACAGTATCTGAACACGACTTTAAAACTAATTTTAATAGTGGGTTTGCGAATTCTTTGGTTTGCACAAGCGATGAACACGCTGAAGGTAAAAACAGAACCTTAATTGCACAAAAGCTAAAAATGTACATTACAGAGAAGCAGATCAGGATTGAGGCAAAAGGTCGAGATGCCTATACTACATCAGCTTATTTCAAAATTGTATTTGCAGGTAATAATGAATCGACTTTAACTTTTATAGAGGGCGAGAATACAAGGTATTGGGTTATAAAGGTTGATCCATTAGAAAAATTAGTTTATGATATGGAAGAGAAGCTGGAGAAAGAGATACCATTTTTTCTTTATTATCTAATTAATGAGTTTGTTGCAAGACCTTCTAGAGGGAGGTTATACTTTGATCCAAGTGAATTTCAGACAGAGGCTAGTAAATTAATTCAGGAAAATTCCATTTCTGCAATGCAACGTGATATTGAGGACTTAGTACAAACTTGTTTTGATGATGATGAGCAATTAACGGAGGTTTATTTTGCACCTGTAGACATAGTGGATTCTTTAGATTTAAAGGCAAGAGACAAGGCATATGTTAAGCAAGTACTGCAAAAGGAAATGAAACTTAAACCCTCTGAATCATCAATGAGGTATAAAATTAGTCATCCTGTAAATTTCCTAACAAAAACAGGAAAGCCTTATTTGTTTAAGCGTGAATTATTTGACAAATCAACTACTTTTTGACACTTTTTTGACGCCCTTAAACTCTTACTCTTGTTGCTCTTACACCTGTTTTGTCAAAAAGTCAATAATACAATTATAAAAGTATATATAGAGTGTAAAGTACAGAATGTGAGTATACGCTACGGAGTTAAAAAACTATCAATTTTTTGACAAAAGTGAGTTTTTAGTAGTGAGACCAAGACTTAAGGGTGTCAAAAGTTTGTCAATTCTTATAATATGTTACACAAAAAAAATATAAAAAAATGATACTAAATAGATATAAAAATAAATACGCTACTACTAACAAAGAAATCGCTTTAAAGGAAATCTTTGAGAATATAAGAACCCATAATATAAACCAAAAAAAAGCAGATAGAAGAGGAATTGTTTATGCAACTAGATCCAATAATGGAAGGCAACACGAAGATATAAAAACCTTTACATCCTTAATCTTTATAGATATTGATAACTGTAGCAACTCTCAGAAGGTTAAAGAAATATTTACACAAATTACCCACACCGTTGCTGTATGGTATTCAACCTCAGGAAACGTACACGCTCTTATTAAAATACCAATATGTAAGAACGTTGACGAATTCAAAAGAAGGTATAAATCCTTAATAAAAGTTATTGATCCTTACATAAAAGATTATGGATTACTGGATACTATTACAAGCAACCCAACTCAATTAGCATTTGAATCCTATGATAAGGAGATATTTATAAGAACTAATAATGTTGTAACCTATAATGGAATTGAAAAGAAGAAACGTAAAAAAACTATTAAACCATTTTTAAACGATCCTACTGATTCAAGAGAGAGATGGGTTATTGATTGGATAAGAAATAAAATACTAGAAATTAACACTAATGGATACCCTCAACTATTAAAATACAGTAGAGCATTAGGAGGCTATTCATCAGGAGGTTATATAGGTTATGATAATGCATTAGCTACACTTTTAACGGCAGTAAACAATAATGAATATATGAACTCAAGTAATAGTAGCGGAACTCTTAAAACATATCTAAAAGGAGCAGAAGCATCTTTTAAATTTGGCATAGAAGAACCTCTGAAATGGAACTGAAGACAGTTGATTTTATAAGTTTCTTAGATTGTTGTATAGCGTGCTTGTTTAATCTATCACACAACCCAAAAAGCTATTCAGATAATTGTTAAATGATTCTTTCAGATACTATGATAAAAATCATGTCGATGATATTTATAAATTTATAAATTTGTGGACAGTTAACCAAGAATTTTATGCCAATCAAAAGTTATTTAGCTCACCCACACAATGGGCAAAAGGAAACACTAATTCAAGAACTATCAGCCTTAAAAAACTGTGAAGTAATCCCCGCAGAAAATAAAGAAGTACTCATTGTAGTAACAGATACAGATAGTAAAGCAGAAGAGGATATTATTAAAGAACAATTAGAGGCCATAACTAGTTTAAAATTACTTGCAATGGTTTCTGGATTTAACACACCAATAAAAAATTAGACTATGTACACTTCAGTGACCAATAGAAGAAGTTTTATAAAGAAAATGGCAATTATGTCTGCAATGACAGCTGCAGCAACCATGTTCCCAGGAGTTATGTTCGCAAGCGAGCAAGAGCAAAAGTTACCTAAAGGAGGGAATTTAGATTGGAAAAAAGCACCTTGTCGTTTTTGTGGCGTAGGTTGTGGTGTGCTAGTTGGAATTGAAGAAGGAAAAGCTGTAGCAGTAAAAGGAGATCCAAAGTCATCTGTAAATAAAGGCTTGTGTTGTGTAAAAGGATATCATTCTGTAATGGCAATGTATGGCAAAGATCGCTTGACAAAAGCTCTGGTAAAGAAAAATGGTAAGTACGTAGAAACATCTATGAAGGAAGCATTGGATTTGATTGCTTCAAAAATGAAAGAAACTATTAAAGATCACGGAAAAGATTCTGTGTCTATTTATGGTTCTGGACAATGGACAATTCCAGATGGTTACGTAGCTTCAAAACTATTTAAAGGTTGTATCGGAACAAACAATGTTGAAGCCAATGCACGTTTATGTATGGCAAGTGCTGTAACAGGGTTTTTAACTTCTTTTGGTATTGATGAGCCAATGGGATGTTATGAAGATATAGACCATGCAGATGTTTTTGTTTTATGGGGAAATAATATGGCAGAAATGCATCCAGTTTTATTTTCTAGAATGTTAGACCAACGTTTAAAACGCGGAGTTAAAATTATTGACTTTGCTACTAGAACAACGAGAACAAGTATGGCTGCTGATAAGTCTATTTTGTTTTTACCACAAACAGATTTAGCAGTTGCAAATGCTATTTGTTATGAAATTATTAAAAACGGTTGGGTAAATAAATCCTTTGTAGAAAAACATTGTAATATCAAAAAAGGGATTACAAATATGGGCTACGGTTTAGAGGATAAATATAAATTTACTGATAAACCAGAAGAAATTAGTTTTGAGCAGTACAAAGAATTTTTAGAAGATTATTCACCTGAGAAAGTAGAAAAAATATCAGGTATATCTGCTAAAGACATAAAATATATGGCCTCTTATTATGGAGATCCAAATAAAAAAATAATGTCTTTATGGTGTATGGGACCAAACCAACATACACGTGGTACTTGGATAAATAACTTAATTTATAATATTCATTTATTGACAGGTAAAATTTCTACACCTGGTAACAGCCCTTTCTCATTAACAGGACAACCTTCTGCTTGTGGAACTGTAAGAGAAGTAGGAACATTAACACACAAGCTGCCTCATGGAGTTGTTATGAATAAAAAACATCGTGAGTTAGCTGCTAAAATTTGGGATGTTCCAGTAGAAAATATTGACCCAAAACCAACGTATCATACTGTTGAAATGTTTAGAGCATTAGACCGAGGAGATATTAAGTTTATGTGGATTCAGGTAACCAATCCTATGGTAACCATGCCAAAATTAAAACGCTATAGAGACGCAACTAAAAAAGAAGGACGTTTTATTGTAGTTTCTGATATTTATCCAACACCAACAACAGATATTGCCGATGTAATTTTACCATCTGCAATGTGGGTAGAACGTGAAGGTATGTATGGGAATTCGGAACGTAGAACTCAATATTTTGAGCAAATGGTAAATCCTCCAGGTGAAGCAATGAGTGATACTTGGCAGTTAATTGAAGTTGCCAAACGTATGGGATTTGAAAAACAATTCTATTATAAAGAAGAAACACATATTGAAGAAATTTATAACGAATATAGAAGACATCACGAAGGGAAAAAACATGCGATGGCACCTTTAGAAGTGTTGAAATCTCAACCAGGAGCACAATGGCCTTATGTAGATGGAAAATCTACACAATGGCGTTTTAATGCAAAGTACGATCCCGCATGTTCTAATGGAGAAGAATTCCATTTTTACGGAAAAAAAGATGGAAAAGCAATTATTTGGCAACGTCCTTATGAACCTGCTCCAGAAGAGCCGGATACAGAATACCCATACTGGTTATGTACTGGTCGTGTAATTGAGCATTGGCACACTGGATCTATGACAAGAAGAATTCCTGTATTGCACAAAGCGATGCCGCATGGTTATGTAGAGCTAAACCCGAATGATGCAAAACGCATGCAAATCAAAACAGGAGATAACGTAAGATTAACCACTAGAAGAGGAGAAATGATTTTACCTGCAGCCGTAAATGAAAGAGGTGTTCCGGCACCAATGCAGGTTTTTGTTCCTTTCTTTGATGAGAACATGTTAATTAACGACCTTACTTTAGATGCTTTTTGTCCAATATCTAAACAGCCAGATTATAAAAAATGTGCTGTTAAAGCAGAAAAAGCATAAATTATGAGAAAGCGACTCGGTATCATATCACTATTTGTAATTCTATTCATTGCTTTTATTGCGATATGGAATTATAGTTATCAAACAGGAAGAGAAGAAGCATATATTCCGATTGAAAATAACAGACCTATTCCTATAATTCCATCAGAAACAGGTGTTTTTAAACGTTCCGGTTACGCATTAGAATATGCAAATATGCCGATTGATAAAAATCATGAAAGAAGTCTAAAAACCTATTATAATAATAGAGCTTATCATGGAGCACCTCCAAGTATTCCTCACGAAGTAAAGAAGGATAGAAACATGGGAGAAAACTCGTGTTTAAAATGTCATGAAAATGGAGGTTATGCTGAAAAACTTAAAGCATATGCACCGGTAACACCGCATCCAGAAATGGTGAATTGTAGACAATGTCACGTTCCACAAAAAACAAATTCGCTTTTTATAGGGACAAACTTTCCAAAGTTAACAGCTCCAAAAGCTGGAGTGAACAATGCTTTAAAAGGAAGTCCGCCGGTAATTCCGCATCAAATTCAAATGCGAGAAAACTGCTTGTCTTGTCATGCTGGACCTAGTGCTCCAAAAGAAATTAGAGTATCACATCCAGAGCGAATTAACTGTAGACAATGTCATGTGATAAACAATAAAGAAATTAAGGATATAGGAACTTTTATAAGAAATAATAAATATGATTAAGAGTTTTAAAATTAGACAATTTGTATTGTGTTTACTTGTGATCTTTATATCATTTTCATGTAAGCATAAGGAAGATGAATACCATAGTATTACTGATAAAATAGAAGCGAAAAGCAAAAACTACAAAGGAGTTTCGGTTTCCTCTGAAGCCTTTTTTGGAGATATTGATTTGATTAAAATATCTGAAGATGGTCAATCATTTTTAATACCAGAACGCAAAGGGAAAATAAAATCATATGCATGTATAGAGTGTCACACAAAACCTCTAAAACAGATGCAAAGCAAAGACTTAAAAAAGGCACACTGGAATATTAGGATTAAACATGCAGATGCAAATACAATGAATTGTATTACCTGTCATAGCAGTAATAATATGAACGACTTACATAGTCTTACAGGAGCCAAGATTGATTTTAATAAGAGTTATAAATTATGTAGCCAATGCCATACCAAACAATTTAAAGATTGGAAAGGTGGCGCACACGGAAAACAAATTGGTGGCTGGGCGCCTCCAAGAGCTTCGTTAACTTGTGTAAATTGCCACAATCCGCATAATCCATCGTTTTCGAGCAAATGGCCAGCAAGATTTAATATACAAAAAATAAAAGAACGTAAATAACTTAGGCATGAGTGATAATAGTAAAAAATGGTTTAAGTTAAACTTAAACAGTAAACATAAGCAGCCCTCTTCTAGTGGTGGTTGTGGCTGTGTAAAAACTTCTGGCGGATGTAATTCGCATCAGAAGGAAGAATTAAATGAAGAAGAGTTTTTTGAAGCAGCAGTAGATGCTTCTATTGGTGATGAACGTAAAAAAGATGGTTTCGATCAGGTTTTTGATGTAAAAATGGATCGTAGATCTGCGTTTAAAAAATTGACAGCAAGTTTGTTGATTGGAGCTGGAGCAGTGACTACTTCATGTAGTGTTACTACTGGAAAAGATGATAAAGAAAAAGCACAAATAGACTGGGAAGAACAATTTAAAGGAAACTATAAATTGATGACCGATGATGAGAAAAGTGGAACAGTAGATAGATTGGTGCGCTCGTTTCAATTACGTACTGGAAAAACCATTAGCATGTCCTCTAAAAACGCAGAAGAAGATGTATTGTTTGGGTATGCTTTTAATATTTCTAAATGTCAAGGATATATGGATTGTGTGAGTGCTTGTGTTGAAGAAAACAATCAAGACAGGAATTCACAAATGGAATATATCCGTATCCATGAAATGGATAATGGTAAAGGTTTCAATTTTAATGAAGCCGATGATAATTATTATCATGAAGTTCCCGCAGAAGGACATTTTTATATGGGAACACAGTGTTTTCATTGTGACAATCCACCATGTATAGAAGTATGTCCGGTACAAGCAACTTGGAGAGAAGATGATGGCTTGGTTGTCGTAGATTACGATTGGTGTGTGGGCTGTAGATATTGTATGGCTGCATGTCCGTATGATGGACGTAGATTTAACTGGAGTAAACCAGAAGTTCCAGAAGAAGAGGTGAATAAAAACCAGCACTATTTAGGAAATAGAATGCGTAAAAAGGGAGTTGTAGAAAAATGTACGTTTTGTGTACAACGCTCTAGAGCAGGAAAAAACCCAGCATGTGTAGAAGCTTGTCCAACAGGTGCACGTGTTTTCGGAAACTTATTAGACCCAGAAAGTACGATACGTTGGGTATTAGAAAATAAAAAAGTATTTAGACTAAAAGAAGATTTAGGAACAGAACCTAAGTTCTGGTACTATATGGATTAATTGATAGTTGATATAAAATAATTACATGAGACGATTAAAAGTTTTTGAAAGCTTAGTAAGAGATAGTTTAGATATTATCACACATGGTACAAAAAAATACCATTTATGGATGGCGTTTTTAACATTTATCATGTTAATTGGAATGTATTGTTATTCAATTCAGTTAGAACATGGTTTAAGTGTTACAGGGATGACAGATAGAGTAAGTTGGGGATTGTATATTTCTAATTTCACTTTTTTAGTAGGTGTTGCAGCAGCAGCAGTTATGCTAGTTATGCCAACTTATATACTAAAAGACATCGATTTTAAACAAGCAGTTTTAATTGGTGAAGGCCTAGCGGTTGCAGCGTTAATTATGTGTTTGGCTTTTGTAGTTGCAGATATGGGAGGTCCTTCAGTTTTATGGCATATGTTCCCAGGAATTGGCGTTTTTAATTTCCCGAATTCGATGTTAACTTGGGATGTAATTGCTTTAAATGGATATCTATTTATCAATATTAGTATTCCACTTTATATATTATTTAGACATTATCAAGGTAAAGAACCTAAGAAAAGTGTGTATTTACCAGGTGCTTTAATTTCTGTTTTTTGGGCAGTTGGAATACATTTGGTTACGGCATTTTTATATCAAGGATTACAGGCAAGACCCTTTTGGAATAATGCATTATTAGGCCCAAGGTTTTTAGCTTCTGCATTTGCAGCAGGACCAGCTTTAATCATTTTAGTATTAGCAATTATTAGAACCTTTACTGAGTTTAAAATTGAAAATAAAGTACTTAAAAAGCTTGCATTGGTTGTAACTATTGCAGCTCAAATCAATTTAATTATGTTGGTTTCTGAATTGTTTAAAGAGTTTTATGCACCAACTCACCATAGTGAAAGTGCGTATTATTTATTCTTTGGTTTGGATGGTAAAACAGCTTTATTACCTTGGATATGGACCGCAATTTCTATGAATGTTTTAGCAACGGTTATCTTAACTTTTCACAAACTTCGTAATAATTTAAAAGTCCTGTATTTTGCATGTTGTTTATTATTTGTAGCGATATGGATAGAAAAAGGGTTTGGTTTAATCGTTCCTGGTTTTATTCCTGGACCTTATGGCAAAATTGCTGAGTATACACCAACAAGAATTGAAGTTGGAGTTACTTTAGGTATTTGGGCAATGGGAGCACTTATTTTTACAGTATTGGCAAGAACCGCCATCGGAATTGAAACAGGTAAATTGAGATATAAAAAGAAAGACTAAAATATATTTTTTCAAAAAACCTTGATATTCATTATCTTTATAAACGACATAAGTAGTTGGCCATAATATTATTATATAAAAAACACACTCTTGATAAATATTCACTACTATTTAATTTTTTTGATGAAGTTACAAAATGCAACCTGACCAACACTCCACAACCTTTAAATGA
>JABHSQ010000020.1 GCA_018669795.1 Flavobacteriaceae bacterium
TATATCGCAAAAGTTTGATGTATCGGTAGATGCTTTAAAAAGATATAACGGTCTGGATAGTAATGATATAAATGTTGGCCAAGAATTGTATATTCATAGCGTGAAAAATTGATAAAAAATATTATTGCATAAAAAAAACCTCTTCAAAATGAAGAGGTTTTTTTTATGCAATAAATAGTAAATTTCTTTTTATAAAGAACTTTTCCATTTTGTAAATTGTTCAGCAGTTAAAATATTTTTCATTTGAGCGTAAAATAATTCATCAGCTTTTTTCTTATCAGCTGTCATTGTTGCTTTATTTTCATCAAGTTCAGATTTTCTTATACTAACTACTTTAGTTACTAGAACTCTGTATAAAGTTCTGGATTGTTCCCCAGTCAATTCTAACTGGTTAGATAATTCTAAAAGTTGAGTTTTTGCAATAACTTCTGGTCTATCTTGATTTTGAGATATACTTTGAGCAGATACATTTTGGACACTTAACATCATTATAAATGCAAATGCGATTAATGAGAATAGGTTTTTCATTTTTTTCATTTTAATTAGGTTACTAATTTAATGATTTTACTTTCCAATAAACAAGGATTAAACCAAAAAATAAATTATTCTTCAATTGCTTCTAAATACTCGATAAGCATAGATACTCCTTCGCTGTCAACTATAGATCTTCCAATTTGTGGCATCAAGTAAATAGGAGTAGTGCTTTGTACACGATCTTCAATTTGGCCTCTATGTGTGTAAATTCCTGTCTCAGAAAATTCGGTTTCCAATCTAAAATCCAATAAGAAACCTGTCGGCACAAAACCTCCTGGTTGATGGCAATGAGCGCAATTGATGTCTATATAAGCCCTTCCTCTTTCGAGGATATTGAAATTTACTTCGTCTTCCCAATCTGCTAAAACAGTTATATCTGAAATATTTGAAACGCCTTCAAGTAGTCCAATATTGATAAAATGTTGTAGCTGGTTGATGGAAGTTTCTTCATTATTTGGATTAAAATTCATAGCTCTTAACTTAGGTCCTATTGGACGAACAGTTTCATAATTATGATGACAAGTGATACAGTCTTCACTTGATGGGATTTGATATTGAACTTCTTGAGTGATTCCTTCAGCATCTAAATAACTAATGGGGACTATGCTTCCATCATCCGAATATATAGCGTCTGTCATATTATTGTTCCAGATGTAATTGCCTAATTTCCAAGTTCCTTCTGTTTTAATTAAAACACGAGTTTCAATAATTATTTTATTTGAAGAAATGTTTCCCTCATCTTCGTAATAATAAAATGTTTTAGATATTAAGGTGTTGTCAGGGTATACAGGAAATGAACTATCTCCATTATATTGCATAGCTTTACCTTCGGGAATTCTAATTAATCGCTGTTTATGTGCGTAATCTGAAAATAGACGGCTATTTAAATCGTAAAGGTGTACGTTTGAATCAGGTGTTAAATTAGATAATTCTCCACTAAAAATTTCCATTTCCGAAAGGTTAGTTTCAAAAACCAAAGGAGTAACTGGACCTGTGTCAACATCATCAATAATGGGTATAAGTCCATCGTCACCATTACATGAAGTCATTATTAGGGCTAATAGCAGTAGTCCAGAAATATAAAACTTTTTCATTAAGTATTTTTTTACTAAAATACAATTTTGATTCTATTAATAAATAATTTAATTGAATTAAAAATAATTTTAAACAGTAAAATAAAATTGTAATTATATGTTATTTTAACACAGATAGTTTTAGTCATTAAGTATATTTAAATTTTAAAAACAATAAATTATTATTATGAAATACTTAGTTACTGCTTTTATGTTATTAGGAACCCTTTTATCTTTCTCGCAAAGTAGATCCATTCCTTTGGATACTCTTGTGAAAACCACACATAATACTACTGTAAAAGGTGAAATGTTTTCATATACTGCTGAAACTGGTACGCAACCAGTTTGGGATAAGGAAGGTGATCCTATGGCAACTTTATTTTATACTTATTATACTAGAAACAATGTAAAAGATAGGGTAAACAGGCCATTAATTATATCTTTTAATGGAGGTCCTGGATCTGCATCTGTTTGGATGCATATAGCGTATACAGGACCAAGAATATTAAATATAGATGAAGAAGGTTATCCTATACAACCTTATGGGTTTAGAAGTAATCCAAATTCAATAATTGATGTTGCCGATATTGTTTTTGTAAATCCTGTTAATACAGGATACTCTCGTATGGTTGCTGATAAAGAAGGAAAAATGCCTGATGACAAATTATTTTTTGGTATTAATGCAGATATTAAATATTTGGCTGAATGGGTGAATACTTTTGTAAGCAGGCATAATCGTTGGGAATCTCCAAAATATATTATTGGAGAAAGTTATGGAGGCACTCGTGTGATGGGTCTTTCAAATGAATTACAAAACTCACAATGGATGTATTTAAATGGGGTTATTTTAGTTTCTCCAGCAGATTATAATCTTTACAGCACGGGGCAGCCTATATACTCAGCAATTAATTTACCTTATTTTACTGCTGCTGCCTGGTATCACAAAGCATTATCTTCTGAATTGCAAAACAAAGATTTATTAGAAATACTCCCTGAAGCTGAAGAATATTCCATAAACATATTAATGCCAGCACTTGCAAAAGGTGGGTTTATTAGCAATAAAGAAAGAAATAAAGTAGCCGAAAAAATGTCATACTATTCTGGACTTAGTAAAAAAGTTATTTTACAACATAATTTAGAGGTGCCTACTAGTTTTTTCTGGAAAGAACTTTTGCGTGATAAAACAGGTCAAACTATAGGTCGGTTGGATTCTCGTTATTTAGGATTGGACAAAATGGAAGCGGGGACAAGTCCAGATTATAGTCCAGAGCTTACTTCTTGGTTACATTCCTTTACTCCAGCAATTAATCATTATATAAAGACAGAATTGAATTTTACCACAGATGTAAAGTACAATATGTTTGGAAATGTACATCCTTGGGATAGGCGTAATAATAACACTAGGGATGGTTTGCGAGAAGCAATGGCAACCAATCCTTATTTAAAAGTTTTAAATCAGTCGGGTTATTATGATGGAGCAACAACCTATTTTGCGGCAAAATATTCCTTATCACAAGTTGATCCTAGCGGAAAAATGAAGGATCGTTTTACTTTTAAAGGGTACCGAAGTGGTCATATGATGTATTTGCGAAATGAAGATTTAATTAAAGCAAATGATGATTTAAGATCATTTATTAAAGAATCAGCTGCAAATGGTAAAGCAGCGAAATATTAATCTGCTTTGTGAGCTAATTTCATGGTAATGGGTTTGTTTTTAAACCACCTCTACAAATAAACCATTTTCGGTTTTATTTACTTTGACAATATTTTTTTTTGTTAATTCTTTAATGGTTTTATCCCATTTTTTATTACTTAGTCCCGATTGAGTTTTTAGTTCATTTAATTCAATTGGAGAATTAACTTTTAGAATATTAATGATTGCTTTTTCATCATCACTCATATCAACCTGTTTTACTTCAGGTTTCATTTGAGGAAAGAATAGTACTTCTTGTATGGAAGCGTTATTAGTTAAAAACATAATTAAACGATCCATTCCAATTCCCATTCCTGATGTTGGAGGCATTCCATATTCTAAAGCTCTTAAAAAATCTTGATCTATAAATTCTGTAGCTTCATCATCACCACGTCCTGCTAATTTTACTTGATCTTTAAAACGTTCTCTTTGGTCAATTGGGTCGTTTAATTCAGAATAAGCATTTGCTAATTCTTTACCACAAATAATCAACTCGAATCGTTCAGTAAGATCTGGGTTAGAACGGTGTTCTTTGGTTAATGGACTCATCTCTTTTGGGTAATCTGTAATAAAAGTAGGTTGGATGTAATTGGCTTCACATTTTTCACCAAAAATTTCATCGATTAATTTTCCTTTACCCATCGTTTCATCTACACCAATCCCCATTCCTTTAGCAACTTCTCTAATTTCGCCTTCCGATTTTCCTAAAATGTTAAAACCCGTATAATGCTCGATTGATGCTGCCATCGTCACTCTAGCATACGGAGCTTTAAAATTAATTTCATATTCTCCAAAAGTAGTTTTTGAGCTCCCGTTTACTTCCGTAGCACAGAATTCCAATAATTTTTCTGTTAAATCCATCATCCAATTGTAATCTTTATAGGCTACATAGATTTCCATCATCGTAAATTCTGGATTGTGAGTGCGATCCATACCTTCATTTCTAAAGGTTTTTGCGAATTCATAGACACCATCAAAACCACCAACGATTAATTTTTTTAAATATAATTCACAAGCAATTCGCATATACATTGGAATGTCTAGAGAATTGTGATGTGTTTTAAAAGGTCTTGCAGCTGCACCGCCAGGGATCGATTGCAGGATAGGGGTTTCAACTTCAAAATAACCACTATTATTAAAGAAAGTACGCATCGCTGTAAATAACTTAGTACGTTTTATAAATACTTCTTTTACCTTTGGGTTTACTACTAAATCTGCATAACGTTGGCGGTAACGCAATTCAGGATTATTAAATTCATCAAAGGTATTTCCTTCACTATCTGTTTTTGGTAATGGCAATGGTTTTAAAGCTTTTGAAAGTAATTTAAAGCCTTTAACCATCACTGTTTTTTCCCCTACTTTAGTAGTAAATAATTCTCCTTCAATACCAATGAAATCACCAATGTCTAATAGTTTTTTATAGACATCATTATAAAGTACTTTATCCTCACCAGGACAAATTTCATCTCTATTAAAATATACTTGAATTCGACCTTTTGAATCTTGCAATTCTGCAAATGAAGCTTTTCCTTGTATGCGACGAGACATTAATCGTCCAGCAATAATTACTTTTTTACCGTTTTCAAAATTATGTTTAATATCCGATGTCATCGCATCCACCGGAAATAAATCTGCTGGATATGGGTTAATGCCTAATGCTCTTAGTTTTGTGAGCTTTTCTCTTCGTACTTGTTCCTGTTCGGATAATTGCATAGAAATTGTGTAAAAAATAATTACAAATATAATAACAAACTATGTGTTAATCAATACTTGTAACAAAAGGAATTTTATATGGACCTATAGATTAATTAATAATTGTAAATTTGCATAGATGAGTATTTGGAGAGTAATTTTATCAATCATATTCCCGCCGTTAGCAGTTATAGATAAAGGCTGTGGATCTATAATTATCGTTTTCATTCTAACTTTATGTGGATGGATTCCTGGTGTTATTGCAGCGCTAATTATTATTAATAATCCAAAATAGATTATACTATGTTGCTTAAAATAACTTAGCTTACCATGGTCATAGATGATATAAATCATAGCAGAAATTCACTCTCTATAGATTTAAGTGGCTTGAGAAAGATGGTTGGAGATATTAGTGATGCTTGAGCTAAGTTGAAAACGGATACCATTATTACATTTAAAAGTTGAATTAGAAAAATAATCTCTTGAATAAACAAATTGGAATACAGGAACTAGGAATCAAAGATTATAAAGATACTTGGGAATATCAAGAAAAACTTTTTAAGGCTATTATTGATATAAAAATAAAAAATAGAAGGGAAGAAACATCCTTAGATACTCCTAATTATTTTTTGTTTGTAGAACATCCTCATGTATATACTTTAGGTAAAAGTGGACATATTGAAAACTTACTCATTTCTGCAGAAAAATTATCCGAAATAGGAGCTACTTTCTATCAAAATAATCGAGGTGGAGATATTACTTACCATGGGCCTGGGCAAATAGTTGGTTATCCTATATTAGATTTAGAAAACTTTTTTTCAGACATTCATAAATACCTTCGATTTCTGGAAGAAATGATTATAAGAACATTGGCTGAATATGATTTGAAAGGAGAGCGATCTAAGGGCGAAACAGGTGTATGGTTTGACGTAGGTACTCCTTTTGCAAGAAAAATATGTGCTTTTGGAGTGCGTGCAAGTCGTTGGGTAACCATGCACGGGTTTGCATTAAATGTAAATACCAATTTGGGTTATTTTGATCATATGATTCCTTGTGGCATAAAAGGAAAAGCAGTTACCTCATTAAATGTAGAATTAGGAAAGTCTGAAGTTTCCCTAATAGAAGTAAAAGAAAAATTACTTTTTCATTTTTTAGATTTGTTTGAAGCTGAAAAAAAGCTTTATTCTTAAGTTTATATGTTTATTTTTTTTAATGATTATAATTGACAAGCCTAGCGCAGGCTTACTGATCACTATTAGTCATTTACTTGCGTTTTTGTTATTGGAGTTTGTAAATTTTTGTTTTTCGTGAGTATGATAAATTTTAACAAGCCCGTTTCCTAATTATAAAAATTAGTTAGTTGAGTAGGTTTACAAAAAAAAATCAATTAGTGTATTTCGTAAAGAAGAATGTTTTTAGCAGCACCTTTCACAACAAAATTTGTTTTACCATTTTTTGTTAGATCTCCAAGATCTATTATAGAAGTTCCATAAACAGGGAATCCAGATAGCAGACTTCCAGATTTATTATAAACGTATAGTTTGTTTTCTTGTGTTTCAGTAATTGAAATAAAGGTTTTACGATTAACAATACTAATAGTTGGTGCTGTATAAATTCCAAAAGGTAATTCGATTAAAACACCATTGATCCGCATTAAATTATCATCTAAAGTTACTTTATTTTTTCCTTTGACAGTAAAATAATAACTTGTTACTTCCAATTTATCTGTAACCGTTTCCCCATCCAAATCAACACTATTTTTAGAGTTGTCTTTATTGATAATTACTAATTTTGTATTTTCTAATGTGATTGGAGTATTGGAAAAATCGAATGCCTTAGATACAGTTACTCTTGATTTACCTACTCGGCTAAGAATGTTTAATTTCCCGCTTTCCTCCGCAATAGTGATGTAATCTTTACTGTTAATTCTAAAATGTTGAGGTGGAAATACAATTTTTGATGTTGATTTTTCAAACTTAAATCCTTTTACTTTTTTTCCTTTGCTATCCAACATTAAAACTTCTTTTCCTTGAGTAATTACAAAGCGATATTTCCGATTATTATCATAATCAAAAACAGAAAGTGCTTGGGTGATGTTGTCTTTAAATTTTTTGGGGAAAGGAGTAACAGCTCTCCCAGTTCTGTCTAAAATATAAAAATTATTTTTGGTCGTAAATGCCAATTGCTTTTTGCCATTTCGTAAAAGATCAACTTCTTTTACTTTACCTAATATTGGATTCTTAAGCTTCTTTGTCCATAAAATTTTTCCTCCAGAAGAAATAAAATACAACTTGTTTGTAACATCTTGAACAACGATGTCTTTTCCTCCCGTTTTGTGATTACTGAAAAAAGTAGGATCATTTAGTAGTTCGTTTTCTAATTGAATACTGTTAATTTGTGTTACTTTTCCTTTAAGGTTATTACTACTTGAAAAACTCGTCTCTTTACAAACAAAATTTACGTGAGCAAAATCACGGTCATAATTGAACTGAAGTATCGCTATAGGATACTTTTTAAAAGAAACAGTTTCTGTTTTAATTTTTAGAAGGTTAGAAATTGCTCCTGAATAATTTCCGTTTAGCATCATAATTAACAAGGAAGACTCGTCACTAAGTTGAGAAAGCGCTTCTTTATAATAGGAGGTAGATGACAGACAGTTATTAGTTAAATAAGAATTGATAATGTTTTGAGTAACTTCTTCATTTTCAGAAAAAATAAAGAAATTATCTAAAATAAATACTTCTTTAGGAGCAGTTTTATTTGTAAAAGTTAAAAAATGATTTACAAATAAATTTGGCTCATTAAAGTGATGTATCATTATGCCTTTAAATGAGGCTTTAGGGCTGCTATAATTAAATAATGCCTCGCTAGTAAGGCCTATGTCAAAACTCTTTAAAACAATTGCATTCCCTTTTGAAAAACTTATTTTACTTACTTCACTAATCGCTTCAAATAAAATAGTTTCTTCACTATTGACACTTTTAATACCCCTAAAGTTTTGAAGGTTGTTTTGAAATAATGCAAAATCATCAAATGTTAATGAAACAACTCTATTAGCATTGGTTGGAGTAACTTTTGCAATATCATTTTGTTGAGGATTTAAACCTTTAAAAATAGATACCAATTGCGAAACTGAATCATTTGCTAATACAACTCCTGAAGCGGTTAATGCATCTGGTAAAACTTCAATATTAAGTGCTGCCCAAGAAGCAAAATTAAATAATAAAGCTTGGTTTACTAAAATCTCATTAGCAGGAATAATTGCTGTTAAATCCTGATGGTTACTTAGTGCTGTTATTTTTTTAAAAACTGCATCATTTTCATTTTTCCCGCTTAGTAGCTGTTCTAATACTTTTTGTGAATTTGACACAACAAATATACTGTCTTTAATAGTTGTAAAAATAGCTTGTTCGTTGATAATTACTTTTTGAAGAGTATAAGAATTAAACGAAATGTTTTCTATAGTTTTATCAGGTATGGAATCTAAATTAAATAGATTTTCGCTTAGTTTCGTAATAAAAGTAAATGAAGATTTGTCATTTTCTTCAGATATACATAGTATACTTTTTGAACTAGGATTTAAGTGATTAAAAATCTCTTTATTGTTAAGATAAGAATAGGGTTTAGAGTTCTTTAATTTAGCAAGGAAACTATTATTCTTAAGGTCAGATTTTAAAGCTTCAAAATCATTGATAGTTAATACCACTGAAGGATTCTTGGGGATGAAATCTGTAAGCTCTTTTAATTTTGAAGGTACTGGATCGCAGCTTATAAAAAAACTAAATAGGAATACCGATACTATGGATGGAATAAAAACCTTCATATCACAAAAATAATAAGGAAAACAACAGAATCAAGTAGAAATTAAAAAGTTTATTGTCGGGTTTTTAACAATCAAACTTAAATATCTAAATTTAGTGAGAATTGTTCGGGTAACAACTGAAAACTTTTGCGATGATACTTAGTAATTCCGTATTTTTTAATTGCTTCTCGATGTTCTTTGGTGGGATAGCCTTTGTTTTGTTTCCAATTAAACATAGGGTATTCTTTATCAATCTCTTCCATATATGCATCACGATACGTTTTTGCTAATATGGATGCTGCTGCTATATGTAAATATTTTCCATCTCCTTTTATGATGGTTTGATATGGGATGTCTAAAAAAGGCTTAAAACGGTTGCCATCAACAGCTATAAAATCAGGTTTTTTGGAGAGTTTTTCAATAGATTTATGCATCGCTAAAATGGAGGCGTTTAAAATATTTATTTTGTCAATTTTCCTCATCATAATGTGAGAAACTCCAAAGCAAATTGATTGGTCTTCAATTATAGACTTTAAAAGCGCTCGTTTTTTTTCTGAAAGTTGTTTTGAATCTGTTAAAATTTCATTTTTAAAATCCTCAGGCAATATAACAGCAGCTGCTGTTACTGGACCAGCAAGACAGCCTCGGCCAGCTTCATCAGTGCCGCATTCAATTAATTGTTTATTGATTTTTAGTTTTAACACATTTAACGGAATTCATTATTTAAATATTCCATTCAAAAGTATACCTTTGCTTGGTAAGTTAAAAATAGATGCGCAAAACGTTTTTTTTATTTCTTCTATTATGCTCTTCAGCAATAGTTTTTTCTCAAAATAAAAGAGAGAGCACTAAAAAGAATAAGAAGGAAAAACCTTCTATAAGCCTATATAAAATTATTTCAGCCAAACGAGATACTACTTTTGTAGATACCTCGCTTACCATTCAAAGAGAATATAAATTCAACTATTTACGAAAGGATAATTTTGAATTGCAAGAATTTTCAAACGTAGGTCAACCCTATAATAATTTAAGCTACGACTTCGATATTTTAAATTTAAAACCATTATTTGTAGCTCAATCTCATCATTTTGGCTATCGTGAAATTGAAGACATGAAGTATTATAATTTACCCACTCCTTTAACAGAATTGTATTTTAAAACTGCATTTAAACAAGGACAGCAATTAGACGCATTTTTTTCAATAAATACTTCAAAACAATTTAATTTTTCTATTGCATACAAGGGAGTACGATCTTTAGGGGCTTATCAACATGCTTTGACAAGTACAGGAGATTTTAGTTTTACTACAAATTATCACACAAAAAATAATCGATATAATATTTTAGCACATGTAATGGCATTGGATCTTGTCAACCAAGAAAACGGAGGGCTTACGGATGAATCTGTTTTGTTGTTTGAGAGTAATAATAGTGAATTTAGAGATCGGGGACGGTTAGAAGTAAATTTTCAAGATGCAGAAAATGAATTAAAAGGGTTTCGTGTTTACGGAAAACAAGAGTTTGAGTTGATCACCAAAAAAGATAGTACCGACCAAAACAAGCTTTTTATTGGTAATGTAATGAGCTTTGAAGATAAATCGTATGTGTTTAAGCAAGATGTTCCCTTTGATGATTATGGGGAGTCTTACAAAACTTCTGATTTGTATAAAAAAGGAAAGCTTGAAGATTTCAACATTCAAGGATATACTCGTTTTGAAAATAACAATATAGGAAGTCTAAGTGCTTTTATTGGGTATACGGATTATAATTATGGATATAATAGTGTCATCATATTTGATGAAGGTAGGATTGAAAATAGATTAAAAGGTGACTTGGTTCAAGCGGGCGCCTCTTACAAAAAAACATATAAAGGATTTGAATTATTTGGTCAAGGAGCTATTAATATTTCGGGAAATTATGACGGTAATTTTTTACAAGCCGGAGCTTCTTACCTTATTAAAAACGCTCATAAAATTAGTGCAGAAATTAAAACTCATACTACTGCGCCAAACTTTAATTTCTTATTAAACCAAAGTGATTACATTAATTATAATTGGCAAAATAATTTTGAAAATGTAAAAACGCAGCAGTTAAAAGTAGATTTTAAATCTCATAAAATTGCTAATATGTCTCTGAGTTATACAGGTATTAATAAGTATGCGTATTTTTCTATTAAAGAAAATGATTCTACCCCTACGCCACAACAATATGGAGAACGAGTGGATTATGTAAAAGTAAAATTACAAAAGGAATTTAAATATAAGAAGTTTGGATTGGACAACACGCTCTTGTATCAAAATGCTTTAAATGGTGAAGAGGTTTTAAAATTGCCTCAATTTATCACAAGAAATACATTGTATTTTAAAGATCATTGGTTTAAAAGAGCATTGTTTGCGCAAACTGGAGTCACCTTTAAATATTATTCCAACTATATGATGAATGGTTATGATGCTGTGTTAGCAGAGTTTTATGTCCAAAATGATACAGAGCTAGGAGGATATCCTCAATTTGATATTTTCTTCAATGCAAGAGTACAACAAATTCGTTTTTATTTTAAATATGAAAATTTTAATGCATTATTTTCAAGGACCAATACTTATTTTTCAGCTCTTGGATATCCGTATCGTGATGCCGTGATTCGATTTGGAATTGTATGGAATTTCTTTATGTGATTTTTAAGAGGCTTATAACATTCAATACCTAGATTCCAATTATAAAAAAGGCCTGACAGTTGTTGTCAGGCCTTTTTTATAATAAACGTATTGAATTACTATTTATCTAGTTTTTTTAAGCTTTCTGCTATTTTTTCAGTGTATTTATCTGCAGTTTTTACAGCATCCCTTGGGTTTTCTATTATTGTTGTAGTAGCAGCCATAAGTTGCTCGTCGTCGTCATTATTTAAATTATAGAATAATGTTTCAAGCACATATTTTTTATCAATCGTGGTATAAGAACCACCATAACCATAATAATCTCCAAAAGTAGAGTATGAATAGGGATGCGCATAATAACTATTAAAACCTCCATAATAAGATGGGTAATAAGAGTTGTAAGGTCCCATCATGCCCATACCACCTCCATAATAATCATTGTAATAATTGGTGGTTTCAGTTTCCGAATAATCTTTAAGTACACTTATGCATATGGCGTCATATCCTTCGTAACCAAAAATATCAAGAATACGCTTTCGCTTTTCTTCTGTCATTTCCTCGTCATGATCCATTTTTGGAAACCTAGTAAAGCTTTCAGTAGCTTTATAACCAGCGTTTCTTAATTTATTTGCGATGCTACTTTCGAAATCAGCACGTATTTCAAGGTCTGAGGTTCTTGCAATCACCAATATATTTCTATCGGTCATCTGGTCTATGTCTTTACTTTTCCATGCACTTAATACTTTTACAGAAGTACTGCATCCAGTAAACATCAAAAGGACAATAGCTATTAATAGGTAGTGGTTTTTTTTCATTTTATTAATCTTTTATTAATCTTTTAATAATCCCCTAGAAATTACAATTTTTTGTATTTCTGAAGTTCCTTCATATATCTGAGTGATTTTAGCATCACGCATTAAACGTTCAACATGGTAATCTTTTACGTAGCCATTACCACCATGAACTTGAATGGCTTCTACGGTAACGTCCATTGCAACTTGCGACGCAAATACCTTTGCCATTGCACTACTCATATCGTAGTTATTTCCTTGGTCTTTATCCCATGCAGATTTATAAACTAACATTCTAGCTGCCTCAATATTCGTATGCATATCGGCTAATTTAAAAGCGATAGCTTGATGGTTACAAATTTCAGTACCAAAAGATTTTCTTACTTTAGAATAGTCTCTTGCTAATTCATATGCGCCAGCAGCAATACCTAAAGCCTGTGCTGCAATTCCTATTCTTCCCCCAGACAGTGTTTTCATGGCAAATGGAAATCCAAATCCTTCTTCACCAATTCTATTTTCTTTAGGAACCTTGACATCATTAAACATTAATGAGTGCGTATCACTTCCTCTAATTCCTAATTTATCTTCTTTGGCCCCTATTTCAAATCCATCCCAGCTTTTTTCAACAATAAAAGCATTGATTCCTTTGTGTTTTTTTTCCTTATCTGTTTGAGCAATTACAATATAATAATCTGCAGAACCTCCATTGGTAATCCAGTTTTTTGTTCCATTTAATAAATAATGATCTCCTTTGTCAATAGCAGTGGTTTTTTGTGAAGTAGCGTCAGATCCTGCTTCAGGTTCACTCAAGCAAAAAGCACCTAATTTTTTACCAGTAGCCAATTGAGTAAGGTATTTTTGTTTTTGATCTTCATTAGCATATTTTTCTATTCCATAACAGACCAAAGAATTATTTACAGACATTATCACACTTGCTGAAGCATCGATTTTTGAAATCTCTTCCATAGCCAAAGAATAAGAAAGCGTATCCATTCCGCCACCACCATACTTCGGATCTACCATCATTCCAAGAAAGCCCATTTCTCCCATCATTTTTATTTGTTGGGTAGGAAATTCTTGTTTGTTATCTCTTTCTATTACTCCCGGTAATAATTCAGACTTTGCAAAATCACGAGCTGCGTCGCGAATCATAATGTGTTCTTCAGTAAGCTTAAAATCCATTAAAAACAGTGTTAAATAGTTTGATAAATAGAGTGTAAATATACCTTTTTAAATCTCAATTGTCAAATTAGAAATAGTTTCGATTGTTGTATAATTTTATTGTTATTAGTTTTGAAGAAACCATAAGGGTCTTGTATATTTAAAGTCTAAATAAGTTTTAGTTTTGAAAAAATTAACATATCATGTTTTGGGGGTGATGAGTGGAACATCATTAGATGGAATTGACGTAGCTGAAATCATTTTTAATGTATCAGAAAATGGAACATGGAGTTATAAAATAATATCATCTGAAACGGTCTCGTACGTTAAAGGCTGGAAAGATAAATTGCAGAAAGCAATATCTTTTTCTGAACAAAAATTAACAGCACTAAATTCTGAATACACCATTTATTTAGCTGAGGTTATTTTAGAATTCATATCCAGAAAAAAGATATCTAAATTAGATGCCGTTTGTAGTCATGGGCATACAATTTTGCATGAACCTCAAAAAGGTGTTACCTTACAAATAGGTAATTTACTTGAAATTGCTTCATTAATAAACCAAAAAGTAGTTTGTGATTTTAGAGTTCAAGATTTAGATTTAGGGGGCAATGGTGCTCCATTGGTTCCCATTGGAGATCGATTACTGTTTAGTGAATATGATTATTGTTTGAACTTGGGTGGATTTGCAAATGTTTCTTTTGAAGAAAAAATAGAACAACAGAAATCAAAAAGAATAGCCTATGATGTTTGTCCTGTAAATATTGTACTTAATTATTTAGCAGAACAAAAGGGTTATTCATTTGATGAAAGTGGGAATTTAGCTCGTGGAGGAAAATTATCTAAGAAATTGTTTCAACAATTGAACGATTTGCCTTTTTATACAATGAATCCACCAAAATCCTTGGGATTGGAATGGGTAAAAAATGAGGTATTCCCATTATTGAAATCCCCAGCTATTTCAATTGAAGATCAATTGCATACCATAACTGAACATGTCGCCTTTCAGTTATCAAATCAATTTAAAAAAGATTCGAATATTTTAGTTACGGGAGGGGGTGCCTATAACTCCTATTTAATAGAACGTACTAATAATTATAAAAAAATAAATTTAATCATTCCACCAGCAGAATTGATTGAATTTAAAGAAGCTTTAATATTTGCTTTGTTGGGAATTTTAAAATTAAGGAACGAAAATAATTGTTTAAAAAGTGTGACTGGAGCAAAAAAAGATCATTCCTCAGGAGTTGTATTTTTTCCTAAAAATCCATTGGAAAAGGCTTAATTTCATTATATATTTGCAAGCCTATTTTAAGCCCTAAATATTTAATTTTATTTTTTATTTTGGGCATTTAATTTTTTAAAAAAACACCTCTTTATGACTTCTATAATTATCTTGATTTTTGTTATAGGTTACCTCTCAATTACTTTAGAACATCCCTTAAAACTTGATAAAACAGTACCTGCATTAATTATGGCAGCTCTTATTTGGGCATTACTTGCTATTGGTTTTCATTTGGGTTGGTTTGATGTTATTGATACTCATGAAAATGTTTTTAACTTTCTCTCCGGTGGAGAAGCAGCAGAACACGGTTTTGATAATACCTTATTACATCATTTGGGAAAAACTTCCGAAATTCTTATCTTTTTAATTGGAGCGATGACCATCGTTGAAATTATAGATTTACATAGGGGTTTTGAAATATTAAAAGGAGCAGTAAATACAAAAAGCAAGAAAAAGTTATTATGGATCATCGGAATTTTAGCCTTTATTCTTTCAGCAATAATAGATAACTTAACAGCAACCATCGTTCTAATAACCTTATTGCGAAAATTAATACAAGATAAAGAAGAACGTCTTTGGTATGCAGCAATGGTAGTAATAGCCGCAAATGCTGGAGGTGCTTGGTCTCCAATTGGAGACGTAACTACAACGATGCTTTGGATCGCTAATAAGGTAACAGCTTTAGGTTTAGTAAAAACAGTAGTATTACCCTCTATAGTTTGTTTTATAATACCATTTTTTATCGCAGGATATTTAAAAGTTTTTAAAGGAAATATTAAAACAGATGCGATTAAAGATGTTGCGGTTGAACGTTTATTAAGTAGTAAAACGATGTTGTTTCTAGGATTAGGGATGATTGTTTCTGTGCCAATTTTTAAAACAATTACACACTTACCTCCCTATATAGGAATGATGCTTGCGTTAGGAGTCGTATGGTTAGTTTCAGAATACATTCACCCAGAAGAAGATTTTCCAAAGTCAAAACGCCATCTTTATTCAGCCCATAAAGCATTATCTCGCATTGAGATTGCAAGTATTTTATTCTTTTTAGGAATTTTAATGGCGGTGGCTGGTTTAGAGAGTTTAGTTTATGGTGTTGCAGAAAATGGTGATCCAGTAGGGACACTTCGTTATTTAGCAGAAGTATTGCAAGCAGCCATACCAAATCAAGATGTTGTAGTGGTGCTATTAGGAATTTGTTCTGCAGTTATTGACAATGTCCCTCTAGTAGCTGCATCAATTGGTATGTATGATGCACCTGCCGATTCAATCCTTTGGCATTTTATTGCGTATTCTGCTGGAACAGGAGGAAGTATGTTAATTATTGGATCTGCTGCTGGAGTAGCAGCAATGGGAATGGAAAAAATAGATTTTATATGGTATCTTAAAAAAATTGCCTGGTTAGCATTTGCAGGTTTTATTGCAGGAGCAGCTCTATTTATACTTCTAGAAAGGGTGATTTTTGCCTAAACAATTAAATGCCTCACAATTTATGAATAACATAACCGTTATTCAATAAACCTATTTTATATGTTAAGTATTTTTATTCAAGACAGTTCTGAAACTGCAGAGACCTTAGAGCCATTAGTTCAAGAAAAAACACTGTCCATCATGGAATTACTGATGGATGGAGGTATGGCAGGACAAATTATTATAGGAGTGCTATTTGTACTTTTATTTACTGCTGTTTATCTTTATTTTGAAAGATTATTTGCAATAAAAGCAGCTACTGATTATGATGTTAATTTCATGGATCAAATACGCAATAATGTAAGTTCCGGTAATCTAGAAGCTGCAAAAGTATTATGTGCTCAAAAAAACACACCAGTTTCAAGATTAACCGAAAAAGGAATTTCAAGAATTGGAAGCCCATTAGAAGATATCAATACCGCAATTGAAAATGCAGGAAAATTAGAAGTATACAAATTAGAAAAGAATGTAAGTATCCTTGCTACCATAGCTGGTGCTGCTCCAATGATTGGGTTTTTAGGAACTGTGATAGGGATGGTATTGGCATTTCATACCTTGGCAACAAGCAGTGGTCAAGCAGAAATGGGAACTTTAGCCGAAGGTATTTATACCGCAATGACCACAACGGTGGCTGGATTAATCGTTGGGATTATTGCCTATATAGGTTACAATCACATCGTTGTTAAAACAGATAAGGTGGTGCATCAAATGGAAGCAACTGCTGTAGACTTTTTAGATCTTTTAAATGAACCAGCTTCATGAATTTAAGAGGAAGAAATAAAGTGAGTGCGGAGTTTAGTATGAGCTCAATGACGGATATAGTATTTCTATTACTGGTCTTTTTTCTATTAACATCACCTTCAATAACACCGGATGCTTTGGATTTAATTTTGCCAAAAGCCAAAGGAAAATCTACCAATAAGCAAAATGCGTCAGTGAGTATCACAAAGGATGGTGCTTATTATGTTAACAAAGAACGAGTAAGTGAATACACTATAGAAACGGAATTAAAAAAAGTATTTGCTGGTCAGGAAAAACCTACTTTAATTCTTCGTGCAGAAGAGGGGGTTCCAATTGAAGATGCTGTTTTTGTAATGGACATAGCAAACCAGAATAACTATAAAGTAGTGTTGGCTGTAAGACCAAATTAGGTACTGTCATTCGGCACAAATGCGAAAAATCTCTTTTCTATTAATACCATAAAATGCGCTTATTAAATACCAAACATAAACAAAAGAGTATGGCCATCACATTAGTTTTACATGTGATGATACTGCTATTGTTTTTTTATGTAGGATTGTCTTATTTAGATCCACCTCCAGAAAATGGCATTGCAGTAAATTTAGGTACGATGGATGCGGGTAGTGAAAATGTACAGCCAAAAGAAAAAATAAAAACTGCTCCTAAACAAACAACACCAGAACCAGTAAAAGCACAAAAAGCGGAAATAAAAGAAGAAGTAGTTAGCCAAGATACTGAAGAAGCTCCGGTAATAAAAAAGGAAGAAAAAAAAGATGTAATAAAAGAGGTAGTTAAGGTAGTTTCAAAAAAAGAGCCAAAAAAAGAAGTTAAAAAAAAACCAGATCCTAAACCAGATCAATCAACTTCAGATGCACTTTCTAGTTTAATAAATGGCCCAAAATCTGATGGAGTTGATAAAGCTGGAGAGGGAGATGATCAAAGCCCTGGTGATAAAGGAGATCCTACTGGTGATCCAAATTCAAAAAGTTATTATGGCAATGGAAAAGGATTGGATGGTGACGGAAATTATTTATTAGGCGGGCGAAAAGCTTTGTATAAAAAGAAATTTGTTCAGGATTGTAATGAAGCAGGAACTGTGGTGGTAAGTATTGAAGTAGATCGTAATGGAAAGGTAATCAATGCAACTCCAGGAGTACGCGGTACCACCAATAATTCTAAATGTCTTTTAGAGCCTGCAAAGAGAGCTGCATTAGCCACTAAATTTAATAAAGATGCCGAAGCACCTTCTAAACAAATTGGTAAAATTATTTACCGATTTAGTCTTTCTGAATAATTATAAAAAATTCATTTTTAAAAATTCATTTTTAATACCTTTATAGCAACTAAAAAAAACTGCTATGTATCGTTATACTTTATTATTAATTGCAATAGTATTCTTATCAAGTTGTACTAATTCTACAAAAACTACTGCTATAGAAACGGAAGTTTTTAAAAAATTACCCAACGATTTTATGTTTGTACAACGTGCATATCCTACCGGGGAAATTAAAACAGATGCCTATTCAAAGGCCATACAGTGGAAAAAACAACAAGCTGATAGAAATAACACTGTACTTCCTGTTTGGGAATTCTCAGGGCCATTAAATGTTGGTGGACGTATTTCAGATATTGAAATTCCAATTGATGCCTCAGAAACGTATTATGTTGGAGCGGCATCAGGTGGTATTTTTAAAACTATAGATGCAGGAGCTAATTGGATCCCTATTTTCGATGAGCAAGAAATGCTTTCTATTGGTGACATAGAAATTTCAAAAAACAATACCGATATAATTTGGGTGGGCACCGGTGAAGTAAATGCCGGAGGTGGATCTTTAGCCTATGACGGCAACGGTATTTATAAAAGTGAAGATGCAGGTTTAACATGGCAAGCAAAAGGATTGCCTGCTTCAGGTAGTGTTGGTAAGGTATTGATAGACCCTAATGATGATGAAATAATTTTTGTAGGCGCAATGGGTCCATTGTTTAGAAAAGACAGCAATAGGGGAGTGTATCGCTCTATTAATGGAGGAGATACTTGGGAACAACGATTATTAGTGAGTGATTCTACAGGAATTATAGACATGGCCATTCATCCTAATAACGGTGATATATTGTATGCAGCAAGCTGGGAGCGAATAAGACGACCTACTAATCGTCAATATGGAGGCGAAACCTCTAGAATATATCGCTCACAAGATGGGGGAGATACTTGGAGTGAACTAAGCAATGGATTGCCTAGCGATCCCAATTCTAAAGGAAGAATAAGTATTGATATTTCACAATCAAATCCGAATGTGCTTTATGCATTTTATACCGATAAAATTGGGAACGTAGAAGGTACTTTTAAAACAATTGATGGCGGAGATACGTGGACTGAAGTAAATTCAATAAGTAATGGTACTTCATATCACTGGTGGTTTGGGGGGATATTTATTGATCCTACCAATGAAAATATTATTTATAATTCAGGTTTTGTAATGGAAAAATCTGTCGATGGAGGAATGACTTGGAACTCCACCTTTCCAAATGTACACGTAGACCAACACGCAATGGCATTTAACCCTTTAGTTCCTGGTGAAGTTTTAATAGGAAATGATGGAGGATTGTATGTGAGTAACGACGATGGTAATTCCTCATTAAAAAATAACAGCTTACCCATCACACAGTTTTATCGATTTTATGTGGATGCACAAAATTCAGATAAAATTTATGGAGGAAGTCAAGACAATAGTACGATAAGAACTCAAACTGGAGGCATTAGTGATTGGCAGGTAATTTATGGAGGTGATGGATTTCAGCCAATAGTAGATCCCACAAATACCAATGTTATTTATGCGCTATCACAAAGAGGAAACCTAGGGAAATCAAGCAATAATGGAACTTCTTTTAGCGGAGCATTAAACGGAATTATTTCAAGTGATACCAATAATTGGGATACTGCATTGACCCTAGATCCTAATGATTCTCAAACACTTTATTATGGAACACAAAAAGTCTATAAAACTACAAATGCTGCAGGAAATTGGACATCTATAAGTCCAGATTTAAGCAATGGGCCTTATGCAGGGAATCTTGATTTTGGAACCGTTACAAGCATTGACGTTTCACCTATAAATAGTAATGTAATAGTTGCAGGAACCGACGATGGGAATGTCTGGGAAACAAGTGATGGAGGTGCTAATTGGACAAAAATTTCAGATGCATTGCCAAACCGATGGGTTACCAAAGTTTTGGCGTCTAGAGAAAATGTAAATAGCCTATATGTTACCTTTTCTGGATATCGGTATGGAGAAGATGATGGACATGTTTATAAGAGTACAGATTCTGGAGAAAATTGGGTGGATATTTCTGAAGGCTTACCAGACATTCCAATTAATGATATCGTGCAAGATCAGTATGGAAACTTGTTTTTAGGTACTGATATCGGTGTGTTGTCTTCCTTAGACGATGGTGCTAATTGGGAGCCATTTGGAGAAAATATGCCTTCCGTAGTTATCAACGATTTGTTTATTCACGAGGCTTCAGAATACATGTATGCCGCAACTTATGGGCGTTCCAGTTATAAAATGGACATCGGTGAAAATGTATTGGGAATTAATAATAACCCTTTGGTTTCAGGATTTAGGATGTATCCCAATCCAGCATCAAACCATGTTACTATTTCACTAGATGACCCTTCTGAAAATAGTTCAATAATTATGTATGATCAGTTAGGGAGAATTGTTTTGAATAAAGATATTGAAAATAAAAGCGATGAGGTTCCGCTTTCTTTAGATGATTTAAATAAAGGAGTTTATTATGTACAAGTTATTTCTGACAGCATGAAATTCACAAAAAAGTTAATCATAAAATAATTAATTATCAATTATAGAGAGACCATATCTTGGCTTTTTAATAAATTGCCAATGTATCAGCGTGTTGGTGCTGCTGCTTATAAAGTAGATGTATCGAACACACTAAAGCTAATGGCGCATTTAAAAGATCCTCAAAATAGTTTTAAGACAGTACATGTTGCAGGAACCAATGGAAAAGGATCTACCAGTCATATGTTGGCTTCTGTTCTTCAGGATGCAGGTTATAAGGTAGGCTTGTATACTTCTCCTCACTTAAAAGATTTTCGAGAACGAATTAAACTCAATGGAAAAATGATGCCTGAGCAGAAAGTCGTTGATTTTATTGAAAGTCATCGTTCTTTTTTTGAAGAAAATCAGCTATCTTTTTTTGAAATGACCGTAGGTTTGGCTTTCGATTATTTTAAAAATGAAAAGGTTGATATTGCAATTATTGAAGTAGGGCTTGGGGGTAGGTTAGATAGTACGAATGTAATTAACCCTGAAGTTTCAGTAATAACCAATATTGGTTTGGATCACACTCAGTTTTTAGGAACCACTTTAGCTGAGATTGCTTCAGAAAAAGCAGGAATCATAAAGCCAAAAATTCCGGTGGTGATCGGTGAAACGAAACCGGAGACAAAATCAGTTTTTCTCCATAAAGCAAGAAAAGAAAAAAGTCCCATACTATTTGTTGAAGCAGAAGCGGTTCCTGAATTTAAAACAGATCTATTGGGAAGCTATCAAATTAAAAACTGCAAAACCGCCCATGCCACATTAGGTGTTTTAGAGCAAAAGGGATGGGATATTTCCAATAAGAATATTGAAAATGGTTTTTTAAATGTGGCTAAAAATACAGGATTACAAGGAAGGTGGCAGGTTTTAAATACAAGTCCAAAGGTAATTTGTGATACGGCTCATAATATAGAAGGGCTTAGTTTGGTATTAAATCAGTTAAAAAAAGAAAATTTCGATCAATTGCATATCGTATTAGGAGTCGTAGCTGATAAAAATTTAGATGCTATTTTACCATTATTCCCAAGAAATGCAACTTATTATTTTTGTAAACCAGCTGTTGTGCGTGGCTTAGCTGTAGCTAAGTTACAGCAAAAAGCAAGGGGGTATGAACTTATAGGTAAATCATATGTTACCGTACGCGAGGCTTATAAAAGCGCAATGACTGCTGCCAAGGCCAAAGACCTAATTTTTATAGGAGGAAGTACTTTTGTGGTAGCAGAAGTTTTATAATATTTTTTATATAAATGTTTGTGTAAATTAAAAACTGCCTTATATTTGCCACCGCTAACAAGAAGGGCAATTAGCTCAGTTGGTTCAGAGCACCTCGTTTACACCGAGGGGGTCGGGGGTTCGAATCCCTCATTGCCCACTTCAACCACAATCCTGTCGAATTTTCGACAGGATTTTTTATTTTTAAAAAATTAGAAGCTTGCTTTAAAATTTTTTAAAAATAAAAAAGATGATGTGAGCAAAGCTCAAAAGGAATTGTATTTGCAATAGTGGTTTCAATAGGGGATCTATACTCCCTCATTGTCCGATAGAAACAATTAAGCTTTAAAAATATACTTCACCAGCACCACTCAAACTGACATATAGATACTTCTGGTCTTAATATCAAGCAAATGATTTGAATGTATTGCATAAAAAAACCACCCTACTTGATGTTGAACTGAGCTATTATGAAAAGAAATAACACTTTTTAAGGCAAAATCTAAATATTTTATTTTTAGCCTTTTTATGCTTTTTTGACGTATTTTAGCTCTTTTTCGATCATTTTCGATGATTTTTGATTGTTTTTAGGTCTTTTTAGAAAATTTACTATTTGATGGGATGAGTGAGTTGAATTTTAATGTATATCGACATTTTAGAAAATTTTGGCAGTAATAAAATTTGCCATGTCTACCATTTTTGATAGTTAGGCTTTTTACACACCTTACCTAAATTTTAAGTTTGTCTTATTTCTTTTGTATTTTTATTTTTCAAAACTATGCTTTAGGGAAAGTTGATTTTTTTAAAACTGCCAGCCAAAATTCACACCAAATTTTCCAGTAAAATTTCGATCATTTGGGTCGTCTGCAAAGCCAAGGTTACGACCTAACCCGCCATTTATATCAATTAGGAATCCAGAATTACTTACCCATTTCCAACCTATACCTACGCCTAAGGCTGTTTCAAAATAGGCTTCGGTATTTGTTATAGGATCTCCGAAGAAATAGGTGTCATTTTCATAGGTGTAGAACTTTAAAAAACCTTCCCCATAGAAACCTTTAGCACCATAATCTTCTTTCGAAAAAAAGTACTGGCGATAATAAGGCGAGAATGAAAATTTTTCTAAGATTTGCGACCCATTTTCATCATCAAAATTAATATTTAAATCTGCACCTATACCACTGTATTTATTTAGTACGTACTCATACCTTGGGTTAAAGGCTGGGAAGACAAGTCCAGCAATTACATCAAGACTAAGACTATGTCGTTTTTTTTTTGATAATTCAGTCATGCTTTTTTGACTTTCCGTCTCTATAGTATCAGACTTAGTTTGCGCTTTAGCTATAACGCTTATGGTTAATAAAATTAGAAATAATTGCTTTTTCATAATTTATTTTTATTTTAGATATGATATTTCTAAATAGATTGTTTTTTTGTGCTGTTAATTTTTTAATGCTTTTCCACCGGTTTCTGTCACACCTAAAGCCACAATAAATGATAGCAAAGAAACAGCCATTAGATAATATGCAATAGCCTCAGGATTATCAGTAACAGAAATCAACCATACTGAAACCATTGGCGCAGTCCCACCAAATATGGCATATGGAATGTTATAACTAATACTTGTTGCACTGGCTCTAATTTTTGACGGGAATAACTCTGCCAGGAACGCGGGAATGGCACTTATATAAATAGATAAAATAAGAGCAAACAAACATTGACCGATCAGGATATAAGTGAAGTTATCATGATCCATAAGCCCAACTAAGGGATAAGCGAATATGACCATCAACAACGAACCAATGATTAACATAGGCTTTCTTCCTATTTTATCTGAGAGTTGCGCAAATAGTGGCGCACAGATCAATATGATCACTAGGCTAATGGAATTAATATCCAAAGCGACTGACTCTGTCTCATGAACTTGATTGACGAGCCAAGTCGTCATGTACACAAAAATTAAATAAAAACAAACGGCGCTCATGATGTTTAATCCGAACCCTTGAAATATTTGTTTTCTTTGGGATTGAAACAATTCTTTTAATGGAGTCTTGCTTTTTTTTGGCGTATCACTAATAGGGTTTTCTGGTAAACCTCTGCGAATGATAAATCCGAGGATACCAATACTTATGCCGAGAAGAAAGGGAATCCGCCAGCCCCAATTTTCAAGTTGGGACTCAGTTAATACACTTGTGATATATGCGCCAATACCAGAGCCCAGCAATATACCTAATGTGGCACCCACCCCGCTAAAAGAACCATAAAACGCTCGTTTATTTTGGGGCGCTTGTTCTATAAGGTAAACAAACGAACCTGTATACTCGCCGCCAACAGAAAGCCCTTGGAGCATGCGCATAACAACCATAAGAATCGCTGCCCAATAACCGATTTGACTATGGTTGGGCAATATTCCAATGATAAATGTTGGTATAGCCATGAGCATTACCGACAAAAACAACATTCTTTTTCTTCCGTAAAGATCTCCAATTCTTCCAAATAATGCAGCGCCAATTGGCCGCATTAAAAACCCTGCTGCAAAAGCGCCAAAAGCAGCAATTAATGAAATAGTGGGGTCATCTGATGGAAAAAACTGTTTGCCTATAATGACAGCAAAAAAACCATATACGGCAAAATCATACCATTCTAGTATGTTCCCAATTAATCCAGCGGCAATTACTTTAGTTTTGTTATTCAAGTTGTGTTTTGACAGTTTTATAATAGATTAAATCCTGTCTGCAATAAGTGGCTATTGCATAAACGATAGCCGCTTAGCTCCTTTATTTATTCTATAGTTTTTAATCTATCATAGATATTAATTCTCTTTATTTTACCGTCGACAAATTGGATGTCATGTACTTGGTGCTGAACTGTTTCATTACCTTCTTCGTCCGTATCGCTAAGGTTATTACCTGTAGTTAGCCATTGGTCCATGACACCTTCCTCATTTTTGCTGTTATTGGTAATCATCCATGATACTTCCCATTTTGGGTTCGATGTTTTGAACCACGTATTTAATAATTCAGTTTGCGCATCGGGACCTTTAAGTACGTTTCCGTCAGGAAGGTATGCTTCCCAGTCAGTAGTGTTTATTGCAGTAATTTTATCTAAATCCCTGTCATTGTGCGCCTGAATGTAAGCTAACCAAACCTTTTGAGTATTTAAATCACCACCAATTATTGGGTTTATTGACCTGTCTTCCATATATGCTGATCCAATAACTGCCGGTTCATTGTTTGTTTTTAGAGCTCCATTTTTAGATGCTTCAATCATTGCAGCATGTCCTTCATTATCAGATTTTTTTTTGTCATCACATGCTACAAATAATGTAGCTACAAGTAAAAGTGTAAATAGTTTTTTCATTTTGTTTTTTAATTTTAATGTTTGTTTAAAGTAAAATTACATAATTAAATCTAAATATATATAGTTTAAATATTTTATATTAAAGATATTTTAAAACCCGTTCTAAAGCCATTCCCCTAGATCCTTTTATAAGGACATATTGATTCGTTATCATTGTTTTAACAAGGGATGTTTTTAATTTTTCAAAGGTTTTAAATTTATAAATAGTCGAAAAATTGACGGTTGTTTTATTGAAATTTTCACCCACGAGATAACAGGTCCCTTTATAATTATTTTCTAAATAAGAAACGATGTTTTGATGTTCTTTTTCAGCATCAGTACCCAACTCAAACATGTCGCCTATAAAGACTGTTTTTTGATCTCCTTGGGATTGTATGAAGTTTTCCAATGCTGCCATCATACTTGATGGATTGGCATTGTAGGCATCTAAAATAATTCTATTAGTTCCTTTTTCTATTAATTGAGAACGGTTGTTAGCGGGGATAAAATTTTCAATCGCTGCTTTTATATTTTGGGCAGTTACATTAAAAAATTCACCAATAGCAATTGAAGCTGCAATATTAGTATAATTATACTGCCCAATTAGATGACTTTGTATAGTTGTATTTTGATAATTAAGTAAAACTTCGTTGGAGGCATCTACTAATTTTATAATACAATTTTGATCTTCGTCTCCAAAAGTATACCTGTTGATTCCTTCAGAATGCTTCCGTTGTTTTGTGTCATTAAAATTGACAAAAACAGTATTTTTTTTACTTTTTAAATACCTATACATTTCTGTTTTTGCCTCAATAACACCTTCAAGACTTCCAAAACCTTCTAAATGTGCTTTCCCGAAGTTTGTAATGTATCCATAATCTGGTTTGGCAATTTTACATAATAATTCTATTTCCTTATGATCATTGGCACCCATCTCAACAATACCTATTTCAGTATTAGAATTCATTGCCAATAGTGTAAGAGGTACCCCTATGTGATTGTTTAGGTTTCCTTTGGTAGCGACGGTATTATACTTTTTAGAAAGAACAATGTTGATCAACTCTTTTGTAGTTGTTTTTCCATTACTACCGGTAAGCGCAATAATAGGGATGTTTAAGTAATTTCTGTGAAATGTTGCAAGTTCTTGTAGGGTTTCTAAAACATCATGAACCAAAATTGAATGATCGTTTTGAAACTCCTTTTCATCTATGATTACTTTATAAGCTCCTTTTTCAATTGCATTATTTACAAATGTATTTCCATTAAAATTGGCTCCTTTTAAAGCAAAAAAAAGGCAGTTATTGTTAATTGATCTAGTGTCAGTACAAATACCAGAGGATTTGATGAAATGTTTATGAATCTCTTCTATAATCATAAGAATAAATATACAAAAAAACCTCTTCAATTACTGAAGAGGTTTTGGTATAATTAATGATTTTATTAATTTCTAGCTGTTTTCTTTTCTTTAGATTTTGAACCTACACGAGACATTGCACATCTAAATCCAATATAGTCTGAAGCCATATCTTCAGGAAAATAACGTCTTTGAGCTGGATCTAACCAATAATCTCTATCTTTCCACGACCCTCCTTTAACTACACGTGCCTTATTATTAATTAATGATGTTCTCGTAGATGATTTGTCGTATTGGCGATCTAATTTACCTGTGCTATCTAGACTAACAAAATGCTTGGGTGCATTATACATTTTTTTAGTATTATCATCCTCTACCTCTTCATTACTGAATGATTGATAATATCTACTTGATTTTTTATCACCATCACGATAATTGATCTGATCACTTTTAGTGAAATTAGTTCTTAAATATGTTTCATTTTCATCGACAGGAACTTGATATATTTCTCCAGGTAAATTTCTAGCAATTAACTTACCAGTACTTAATGTATCATAAATAATAGAATCTGCAGTTACAATTTTTACTTTTCCATCTTCACCTATATAATCTTTAGTATATACGTTTCCACGGAAATAATTGAAATCGCTAAAATCATCATCAACAATTGGTCTGTAGACATCTGCAACCCATTCAGCTACGTTTCCTGCCATGTCGTAGAGTCCATAGTCATTAGGCGCGTATGACTTTACTTCAGCTGTAATATCTGCTCCGTCATCGCTCCATCCAGCAATACCTCCGTAATCACCATCTCCTTGTTTAAAATTAGCCAATTGATCACCTTGGTTTCTTCTTTTTCCAGAACGAGTATATTGACCTTCCCAAGGGTATTTTTTTCTTCCTCTATAAACGTTATAGCTACGTAATCCAACTAACCCAAGAGCGGCATATTCCCATTCTGTTTCAGTAGGCAGTCTATATTCTGGTAGTAAAATTCCATCTTTTCGTTGAACATATATATCGGAACTATCTCTATTCCTCTTCATTCTAGCTTGAATAGATCTTCCCCCTTTAATTATTGAATCATTGCCACCATATGTTTGTGTAGGTGCATTTAAATAAGTTTGAGTATTGAAAGTTTTCCCTGGCTCAAGACCATATCGAGCATTTCTAGTAGTAAACCCCCCTTCCTCTAAAAGTAATTCATTTACACGATCTGTTCTCCAGTTACTAAACTCTACTGCCTGTAGCCATGTAACTCCTACTACGGGATAATCTGCGAATGCTGGATGACGTAAGTAATTATTAGTCATTATTTCGTTATAACCAAGTCTGTTTCTCCAAACTAATGTATCTGGAATAGCACCGTTATAAATATATTTATAATTTTCCTCGGTAGGAGGGAATAGTTTTTTTAGCCAATCTAAGTATTCAGAATACATTAAGTTGGTAACTTCTGTCTCATCCATATAGAATGACTGAACATGTTGTTTATTAGGACTGTTGTTCCAGTCATGCATTGGGTCATCTTGTACCCTACCCATAGTAAATGTACCACCTTCAACAAAAACAAGTCCTGGACCTGTTTCCTGTTCTTTCTTATCGGGGCTATATTGAAAGCCTCCCTCTTTGGCGTTCATTTTCCATCCGGTTGCTCTAGAACTGTCATTGTAGTTTCTTGATTTATTACAACTTACTAAAAAAGTAGTTGAAATTAATAAAATAAATAGCTTTAATGCTAGCTTGTTTTTAAAATTCATAGATTTCAGATATGAAGAAATTGGGTTCGCAATATAGTAATTAACGATAATAATTCAATAATATTTTAAAATTTAATGGACAGTATTAAAGTTTTGGTTTTAATGCCGACGAACTAATTAACGAATTATTATTATGTTTATTTTATAAAAATATTTTTTTAGTAAAAAAAATATTTAAAAAAAGAACTATACTAAGTGTATATTTGATGCGTTACTAATATAAGATGAAAAAAAACTTACTATTATTAAGCTTATTATTTTTACCAATTGTTTTGTTTTCGCAAAATAAAACGATTGAAATTAACTGGGAAAATTCTGAAAAAAGTAATCAAGAAGCTTTTTCTGCTGAATATAAATCTTCGAAATCTAATAAAAAATCTGCAACAGGATTGTTGGATCTTTTAATAGATCAGGAAATGTATTTTATCGAGCAATGGAATGATACACGATTTGCTGAGGCGGAGTCTTTAGAGATAAGTAATATAGTTTATGGTAGTTTAACTGCGAGTGAAATAAATAAAATAGATAAGAGTTTAATTGCTGATCAACATAGTTATTTTTTAGGAAGTGGAAAGGCAAGAGCTGTATATTATACTTCAGTATCTATTAATCCTATAGTAAGAATTAATGGAGTGTATAAAAAAGTTTTATCTTTTACAATATCATATAGGTATAAAAATTATGACAGAGCAGTGCAAAAAATGCCTATTACAAATTCAGTTTTAGCTTCTGGTGATTGGTATAAATTTAAGATTGAACAAACTGGAGTGCATATTCTAACTAAAAGTTTTTTAAATAGTATCGGGATGAATACAGATGTTATTGATCCAAGGAATATTAAAGTTTATGGTAATGGAGGGAAAGCACTTCCGTTTAAAAATAGCGATAATACCGTTTTTGATTTAATGGAGAATTCAATTCAGGTTGTTGGTGAATTAGATGGGAGTTTCGATACAAATGACTTTATTTTGTTTTATGGAACTAATGCTAAAGGGTATCAAGGAGCTAATTTTGATACAAACATCAACCCCTATAGTGATGAATCTTATTATTATGTTACAGTTGTTGGAGGTTTAGGAAATAGAATACAAGAAATGGTTGAGCCTTCGGGTACTGTAACTAAAATTATTAATGAATATAATAGGTATCAATTTATTGAAATTGATGAAGAAAGTCCAGTTAAAGTAGGAAGACGATGGTTCAGTAATCGATTTGATATTGAAAGTGAGCAAACTTTTAATTTAAATTTCCCTAATATTATTCCAGGTCAACAAATGGAAGTTAAAGTTAAAGTTGCTTCAGCTTCTGAAAATACCACTTCTATGGCTGTTTCTGTAAATGGGACTAGTTTAGATCCGTTGATTTTTTCTCCAATTAATGATCCTTTTTTATTAGATTCCAATCAGTTTTCAGGTGAAATTCCTTCTGGAAATGAAAATATTGTTTTTAATTTAAATTATAATAATGGAGGAAATCCCTCTAGTATTGGATACTTAGATTATATAAGTGTTGATGCTTTAGTGCAATTAAAAGGTGAAAGTGGTCAATTAGACTTTAGATGGACTGAAGCAGCTACTATTCCTGGAATTGGAGAATATCAAATAAGTAACGCAACTCAATTTTCCCAAGTTTGGGATGTTACCAATCCTAATTTTATTGTTAGAAAAAACAATGTAGATAATTCTTCTTCATTTTCTTTTAAAGCAATTTTAGGTGAATTAAGAGAATATGTTGCGGTCAACCCTAATGATTATTTTACACCCATTAAATTAAATCGATCTTATGTTCCTAATCAGAATTTAAAAGGAACTATTTTTAATGATGAGTCTGGAAATTTTAAAGATATAGATTTTTTAATTGTTACTCCTTCTTTTTTATTGCAACCAGCATTGAGATTAGCAAATCATAGAAGAGCGTTAGATGGTATTAATGTTAAAGTAATTACAACAGATAATATTTTTGAAGAATTTAGTTCTGGAAAACAGGATATTGCTGCTATCCGTAACTTTGTTCGGTATATTTATGAAAATGCTTCATCAGAAGATAAGCGAATAAAATACCTGTGCTTATTTGGCGATGCTTCCGTTGATTATAAAGATAGAATACCTAATAATAATAATATAGTTCCGACATTTCACACCTATAGGAGTGATAGTACGTTTAGAGCTTTTATGTCAGACGATTTTTTTGGAAATATGGATCCAGAAGAGGGCTTAATGTTATCTGATGAAAAATTAGATATCGCAATGGGTCGAATTCTAGTAGACGATGTTGGTCTAGCAAATGCAATGGTTGATAAAATTACAAGTTATGATTCAAAAAAATCTTATGGAAACTGGAGAAATAACTTTGTTTTAGTGTCAGATGATGTTGATAATGCTTGGGAATATACGACATTAGAAACAAATTTAGACATCTTAGGAGATGAGGTCTCTTTAGAAAAACCAACAATCAATGTTAAAAAAATACATTCAGATTCATATCAGCAAGTTGCTTCTTCCGGGGGAGACCGATACCCAGACGTAAATGATGAATTGGAGAACGCTATTGAAGTTGGTGCTCTTGTCATAAATTACTTTGGTCATGGTGGTGAAGATGGTTTGGCTTCCGAATATATTTTCACTAAAGGGACAGGTCAGGATTTAAAAAATAAGAATCGATATCCTTGCATCGTTACGGTTACTTGTGAGTTCACAAAATTTGATAATCCTCAGCGAGTTACTGCAGGTGAACTTACTTTTTGGAATAAAGAAGGAGGCGCTATATCTTTAGTCACTACAACGCGATCTATTTCTGCTTCAGTAGGTGTAGAATTTAATCAAGTTTTGACTCCTGAGTTATTTGGTTACGGTTTGGATATCCCAAATACACCAGCAGAAGCGGTGCGTATTTCAAAGAATTCGATAGGCAGTGAAAATAGAAGGGTAGTTTTTTATATAGGAGATCCTTCTATGCATCTTGCTTTTCCAAGACAAAAGATTGAGTTAACGACTATAAATGGAATTCCTATTGATCAATCTACAGAAGTATTGAAGGCGCTTGATAAAGTTAAATTAGGTGGAGAAATTCAGGATATCAATGGAAATTTAATAAGCAATTATAAAGGGGTGTTAGAAGCAAAACTTTTTGATAAAAATTTAGAAAGAAGCACCTTGGGGAATGATGGTGTTTCACTGAACGGACAATTGTTAATTTTAGATTTTATTACCTTAGGAGAAGTCCTTTTTAATGGTAAGGCAACTGTGATAGATGGTATATTTGAATTTGAATTTGTAATGCCTAGAGATACAGAAATTCCAGTTGATACCGGTCGAATAAGTTTTTATTCTCAAGAGGATAACTCTTTAAGTAACCAAACTGGTTATAATATAGATTTAAAAATAGGAGGCTTAAATGAAGATGCGCCAGAAGATAATCAAGGGCCCGTAATTAATTTATTTATGAATGACGAAAGTTTTGTTTCGGGAGGAATAACAAACGACTCTCCAATTTTAATTGCAAAATTATCTGATGATAACGGAATAAATACAGCAAGTGGTATCGGCCATGATATGATTGCAATTTTAGACGGTGATGAGTCTAATCCTTTTGTTATCAATGAATATTATCAAGCAAATGTAGATGATTATACAAACGGTAAAGCTTCCTTTACTTTTAGAGATTTGGAAGAAGGGATACATACGCTAACCTTTAAGGCTTGGGATGTTTATAATAATTCTTCAACTTCAGAAATTCAATTTATAGTTGCGGGCAATGATGAGTTGGAAATTACTAATGTGTTAAATTACCCAAATCCTTTTGTTAGTTATACCGAGTTTTGGTTCAATCATAATCGCCCTTTTGAGCCTTTAGAAGTGCAAATACAAGTATTTACGGTTACTGGAAAAGTAGTTTGGACCAAAAATCAAATTATAAACACAGATGGCTTTTTATCTAGAGAAATTGTATGGGATGGTAAGGATGATTTCGGAGACCGAATCGGAAAAGGAGTCTATGTTTATAAGATTACCGTAATTTCTTTGTTAACTAACAAACGAGTTGAAAAATTTGAAAAACTCGTTATTCTATAAAAATAAATATATATTTGCCCAAAATTTTATACAAATGAAAAAAATATTATTACTTACACTATTAGGCTTTTTCTCAATCAATAGTATAGCGCAACTTGTTCCTGGTGACCCTACAGCTGTAATTCCTGGCTTTGGAGCTGGTGATAATGAAAGAGTTATCACAACAGGTGTTCCGTTTATACTAATTGGGGCAGATGCAAGAGCTGCTGGTATGGCAGATATTGGAGTTGCAACTTCTGCAGATGCTTTTTCACAGCAATGGAATCCTTCAAAGTCTGCATTTGCTCTGTCAAAGCAGGGAATAGGGGTTACTTATACACCCTATTTGGGAAAATTAGTAAACGATGTATTTTTAGGAAATATTACCTATTATAATAGACTTAATGAACAAAGTGCAGTAGCAGCTAGTTTTAGGTATTTTAGTAGTGGTGAAATTGAACTAAGAGAAACAATAGAACAAGAGCCTTTAATAGTAAAGCCAAACGAATTACTTTTTGATCTTACTTATTCTTTACGTTTAAGCGAACGTATAGCGATGGCTGTAACAGGTAGATATATTAGATCTGATTTAAAATTACAAACAGCTCTAGAAGATGCTTCTGCGGCAAGTTCATTTGCAGTAGATATATCATCGTATTATCAAAGTGAAGAGATTCCTATGAGTAGTTTTGATGGTCGATGGAGGGCAGGTATTAATATTTCTAATATTGGACCAAAATTAAAATATGATGATGTTGGTTCAGAAAGTTATTTACCTACCAACTTAGCGTTGGGAGCTGGATTTGATTTTGTTCTGGACGAATACAATACCATTGGGCTAACTGCTCAATTCAGTAAATTATTAGTGCCAACACCTCCAATATATGGAACAGAAATATCTTATATTGATGAAAATGGTGATGGACAATATGATGAAGGCGATGAAATAACAGGTGAAATTTTAAATAATTCAATTTATAAAGGTAAAAATCCTGATGTAAGTTTTTTTAAAGGAATGTTTCAATCTTTTGGAGATGCGCCAAATGGAATTAGTGAAGAACTACAGGAAGTTATCTGGGCTTTAGGTGCCGAATATTGGTTTAGAGATGTATTTGCGTTTAGAGCTGGTTATTTTAACGAAAATCCTAATAAAGGCGCAAGACAATACTTCTCATTAGGAGCAGGGTTTAAATACACTACTATTAATATAGATTTATCTTATTTAATTTCTACATCTAAAGTAGTTAGTCCATTAGAAGGAACCCTTCGTTTTGGTTTAACGTTTAATTTCGGTGATGAATACAACGAATACTAAAAAAATTGAAAAACATTAAAATTGAAATTAATTTAGAAGTTTTTGATGCTGTATCAGAACTTCCTGTTTCGATACAAAAACTTATGAATAAGGCGCATAAAGCACGAGAAGGTGCATATGCGCCTTATTCAGGTTTTAAGGTGGGTGCTGCACTACAATTAAAATCTGGTGAAATTATTACAGGTAATAACCAAGAAAATGCGGCATACCCTTCCGGTTTATGTGCAGAACAGGTAGCTATATTTCATGCCGGTTCACAAAATCCAGATGCTACGATTGTTTCCATGGCAATCACTGCAAAATCCCTAAATCATGTTTTAACTTCTCCTATAGCTCCTTGTGGGTCTTGCCGTCAAGTATTGGCAGAATACGAAGTAAAACAAGAGCCTTCCATCGAAATCTATTTTATGGGAGAAACAGGAAAAATAATGAAAGCTAATTCGGTTAAAGATTTATTGCCACTTATTTTTGATGGGAGTTTATTATAATTGCTAAATATTTTCTTTAATTTTAGCCCTAATTACAATTGTTTGAAAGCTTGTTGACAAATCAATTAGCTATTTCACATACTTTTCAGAATTTATAGTTTTATAGCAGCTAATAATATAGTATTTTTGCAAGCTATGGATTAATTTTTCTAGCAAATATTATGAAAAAGATTACAAAAAAAACATATTTAGATTGGTACGAAAACATGTACTTCTGGAGAAAATTTGAAGATAAACTTGCTCAAGTATATATCAAGCAAAAAGTAAGAGGGTTTCTTCATTTATATAATGGTCAGGAAGCAATATTAGCTGGGGCATTGCACGTAATGGATCTTACAAAAGATAAAATGATTACCGCTTATAGAAATCATGTCCAACCAATTGGTATGGGGGTAGATCCTAAAAAAGTAATGGCAGAATTATATGGAAAAAGTACGGGAACGTCTCATGGATTAGGTGGTTCTATGCATATTTTTTCTAAGGAACATCGTTTTTATGGTGGTCATGGTATCGTTGGTGGTCAAATACCTTTAGGAGCTGGACTGGCTTTTGCTGATAAATATTTTAAAAGAGATGCAGTTACGTTAACTTTTATGGGAGATGGTGCGATGCGTCAAGGATCATTACATGAAACAATGAATTTAGCAATGCTTTGGAAATTACCGGTTGTATTTTGTGTGGAAAATAATGGATATGCCATGGGTACTTCTGTAGAAAGAACTTCAAATAATACTGAACTATGGAAAATGGGACTGGCGTATGATATGCCCTGTAAACTCGTTGATGGTATGAATCCAGAAACAGTTGCAGAAGCTTTAGACGAAGCAATTCAAAGAGCTAGGAAAGGAGACGGACCTACCTTTTTAGAGATTAGAACCTATCGTTATAGAGGTCACTCTATGAGTGATGCACAGAATTACCGTACAAAAAAAGAAGTAGCAGAAAAGCAAGAAGAAGATCCAATTACCTATGTGAAAAATATTATTTTAGATAAAAAATATGCAACACAAAAGCAATTGGATGAAACAGATAAACGGGTAAAAGAATTGGTTAGCGAATGTGAACAATTTGCAGAAGACTCTCCTTATCCTGAAAAAAGTCTGATGTACGATGCTGTTTATGAGCAAGAAGATTATCCTTTTTTATCACATAAATTATAATTTATATGGCTGAACTAATTAACATGCCACGTTTAAGTGACACCATGGAAGAAGGGACTGTTGCGAAATGGCTTTTTAAAGTAGGTGAAAAAATAGCTGAAGGCGATATTTTAGCTGAAATAGAAACTGATAAAGCGACGATGGAGTTTGAGTCTTTTAACGAAGGGACCTTACTATATATAGGAGTTCAAGAAGGAGAAACAGCTCCTGTTGACGTCCTTTTGGCAATTATAGGTGAGGTAGGTGAAGATATTTCTGAATTCATAAATGAAAATTCTAATGCTGAAGTAATTTCTGAAAATAAAAAGGAAACCATCATTGAAACAGAAGTTAAGATTGAAGATAAACCGTTAACTGTTCCAGATGGAGTTGAGGTAATTACAATGCCAAGATTAAGCGATACGATGGAAGAAGGAACTATTGCTACTTGGAATAAAAAAGTTGGCGATCTTGTTAAAGAAGGTGATATTTTAGCTGAAATAGAAACCGATAAAGCTACGATGGAATTTGAATCGTTCCATACTGGAGTTTTATTAGAGGTAGGAGTTAAAGAAGGAGAAACTGCTTTGGTTGATGCTGTTTTAGCAATTATTGGACCTAAAGGAACAAATGTTTCAGGGATATTAGATCGTTATAGTTCTGGAGGTGAAAAAGTTATAAAAGAAGCCTCAGTAAAAAAAGAAACACCTGTTGTAGTGGAAACTAAAGTGGAAACCACTAAAAGTGTAACTCCTGTTTCAACAGTAGATAATGTTAGAGTATTTATTTCACCTTTAGCAAAAAAACTTGCTGAAGAAAAAGGGATCAATCTATCACAGCTGCGAGGAAGTGGAGAAAATGGACGTATTATAAAACGTGATATCGAGAATTATCAGCCTTTAGCTGTTGGCGCTTCAGCTTATACTCCTGTTGGTGAAGAAAGTTTTGAAGAAGTGAAGAATTCACAAATGCGTAAAGTGATCGCAAAACGTTTAGGGGAATCAAAATTTATGGCTCCACATTATTATTTAACGGTAGAGTTAGATATGGATAATGCAATTGCTGCAAGAGCTGCTATTAATTCAGATCCTGATGTAAAAGTATCCTATAACGACATGGTTGTTAAGGCTAGTGCTATGGCATTGCGCAAACATCCTAAGGTAAATTCTCATTGGACTGACACTTCTACTTTAATAGCAAAACATATTCATATTGGTATTGCTGTAGCGGTAGATGAAGGATTATTAGTTCCTGTATTAAAATTTGCAGATCAAATGACTTACAGTCAAATTGGAGCAAATGTAAAAGAGATGGCAGGAAAAGCTAGAAATAAAAAATTAACTCCTCTAGAGATGGAAGGAAGCACATTTACAGTATCTAATTTAGGAATGTTTGGTATTAAAGAGTTTACCTCTATAATTAATCAACCAAATTCAGCAATCTTATCGGTAGGTGCTATTGTGCAAAAACCAGTTGTAAAAAATGGTCAGATTGCTATAGGTAATACGATGACAGTTACATTGGCTTGTGATCACAGAACTGTTGATGGAGCAACTGGAGCTGCATTTTTGCAAACGTTTAGAAAGTACGTAGAGAATCCTGTAACCATGTTTGTATAGATGAAAAATGTTATCATAACAGGAACGAGTAGGGGAATTGGTTATGAACTAGTACCGTTGTTTACGGATGCTGGTTATAATGTGTTGGCTCTTTCTCGAAATTCAGCACCTATTTCAAGTATCAATCTAGATGGATGTACGATGTTCCCTTTTGATATAACAGATTCAAAAGATATTCTAATGGTTTCCCAGTTTGTGAAAGAAAATTGGAAACAAGTAGATATTTTAATAAATAACTCAGGAGCTCTAATCAATAAACCTTTTGCAAAAACTTCGATTGATGATTTTTTAAGTGTTTATGAAGTAAACGTTTTTGGTGCAGCTGCATTAACTAAAGCGGTACTCCCTTTTATGAAAAAAGATGGACACGTTGTTAATATTAGCAGTATGGGCGGGGTTCAAGGAAGTGTAAAATTTCCAGGTTTAAGTGCTTATAGCAGTAGTAAAGGAGCATTGATTGCTCTAACAGAATTACTTGCTGAAGAATATAAAGAAACAGGACCTTCTTTCAACGCATTGGCATTAGGTGCTGTGCAAACCGAGATGTTAGAAGAAGCATTTCCAGGTTTTAATGCAACTGTTTCTGCAGAAGAAATGGCTAAATATATCATGCAGTTTTCACTTTCTGGACATCAAATGTACAATGGTAAAGTATTGCAAGTATCCAATTCGACTCCTTAAATTTAACAATGCCCAAAACTCTTGAAAAATATATTCCTCAAGCATCAGTTGCTTCTGTTTTTCAATTAATTACTACGCATAACGTATATCTTAAAATTGTTAATGAAAGGCTTACTCGTCATGGGGATTATCGAAAAATGCCCAATGGTCAACATCAAATAACAATTAATTCAAATTTAAATACGTATCGGTTTTTAATCACATTAATCCATGAAATCGCTCATTTGATTACTTTTAAAAAGTATGGGAACTTGGTAAAACCCCATGGTAATGAATGGAAGCATACCTTTCAACAACTGATGTTGCCTTATATAAGGCCTGAGATATTTCCTAATCAATTACTGCCTTATTTAGCAATACATTTTAAAAACCCTAAAGCAAGTAGTGACACGGATGCTAAACTGTCATTAGCATTAAAGCATTATGATGCTCCTAATGATAAAAACTATATCTTTGAAATACCTTTTGGTGGGGATTTTAGATTGTATAATGGAAAGGTTTTTAAAAGAGGAAAAAAACTTGTTAAACGCTACGAATGTTTAGAAATAGCTACTGGAAAAATCTACTTATTTAATCCCAATGCAGAGGTTGAAATCCTTTAAATATATTCTTGATAGAAGAATAATTATTTTTATAAATCAGGTTTTTATAGATTTATTAATATAAAAAAAACATGCATCAATTAACAAATAAGAATTATTATGCTGTCATCATGGAATAAAAAATATACTAAAAAGAATAAGGAGAAGGATACTAAAAGGTTAAAAAATTGCTTGCGATATAAATTAAAACTGGACACACTACAATAAAGCACTTATTGTTTTTTTACAAACTTATAATTAAGGTCTTTGTTCTCAACTTGTAATTGAACAAAATAAACTCCGTTTGTTAACGTTTCAACATTGATATTGCTATCTGAAGAAATTGTAGTTTTCAGTACTGTTCTACCATTAACATCTATAACTCTAACTGGAGTTCCTTCAATATTTTTTAATGAAAAGTTGACCATAGAAGTAGTTGGGTTAGGGTATAAACTAATTCCGTTTAGGGCGAAATTTGATGTTCCAAGAACATGTTCACCTTCTATAAATACGTGTTGCGAATTAATGTCCACATTTTCAATAAAATCTATAGTTCCAGAAGGCCATTCAATTAAAACAGATTCAATTTCTGTACTTGTTCCTATACCAAAATGTGCCGTTAATGAACTCATATGACTGTATCCTGTTCCTGATCGTACTTCTCGAATTTGACTTCCCCATTCTCCATTTATAGTTATTCGAGCTCCAATTCCATTTGGATTGCTTTCAATTCCTACTAAAAAAAATTTCACCCAGTTGTTAGATCCACCATCATTCATCCATAAATTACCACCTATGCCTACATCAAGATATCCATCACTGTTTAAGTCGCCAATAGCACCTTCATCAAAAGGTAAGTCGTAACCAGTAAAAGTCATATCACCATTATTAATGTATAGTTCTCTAGCCATTTCAGATAATATATCTACAAATCCATCATTATTGAAATCTCCACCCTGATTTTCCCAAGCCCCTAGGTCTGTTGGATCGATACCCGTAGAAGCTATAATGTCTGTAAAAACACCAGCTCCATCATTTTCGTAAAAACGATTAGCGCCACTATGGTTTACACAAAAAGCATCGAAATCTCCATCGTTATCAAAATCTTGAAATACAGTAGCCCAAGATTGTTCATTGTCATTTAAGTTAATGCTAGCAGCAACTTCAGAATAAGTTCCATCTCCATTATTGCGATACATAGCATTGGTACGTTCTGGGTCACCAGGAGAAGATCCTTGTCTACATTTTGTTAAGTACATATCGGTATCGCCATCATTATCATAATCTACCCAAAGGGATTGATAGTTTCCAGCTAAATTTAAAGTTTGAATTAAACTTTGATCCTCCACCATAACCTGATTTCCATCATTTCTATATGGATGACTTTGATCAACATCATGACAAACAAAAGCGTCAAGATCACCATCGTTATCGATATCAACTAGATTGGATCGTTGAGAAAAAATGTAATCATTATGTAATTGTTCTGTAAATGCTGTTCCATCTTCGTTTGCAAATAAGAAAGAAACCCGTTGTCCATTACCTAAAACTAAATCTGTATAGCCATTACTGTCTATATCGCCAGCAGCTACACTCCAGGTAGGAGGGTAGAGTATATTCATTGCAATAAATACTGAATGGAATGTTCCATCTGCTTGCTGGTAATCAATACCTATACCACTTTGTGAAACTCTAACGAAATCATCTAAAAAATCGCCATTCATATCTACAGTGATAGATTGGGTACCTTGATAACTTTCAATTAAGTCATTTCTATTGGCAAAAGTTGGTACTTGAGAAAGTAAGCTGTTTACCATAAAAATGGCAAAAGTACAAAGTAATAGTTTTTTCATTTTTTTTAATTATTAAATAAAACAACTCAAGATAATAATACCCTAAGTATTAACATAAAAACAATATATTTTTACTAGTTATTTTTATTAATTAGATTTGAAAAGTAAAATAATTATTTTACTTTTCAATATTAAATAGTTAAAAGTTAATGCTCTTTGATCTGAATATTTCTAATTTTTTTGAATAAATCTGATGAATAAACAAAATCTGTTACATCTTTATTATCAGTTTTAAAAATTTCTTGGTTTGATCCCTGCCATACTAACGTTCCATTTTTAAGAAAAACAATTTTTTCTCCAATCTCCATTACTGAGTTCATGTCATGGGTCACAACAATAGTTGTGATGTTGTTTTCTTTAGTGATGTCTTGAATTAACTGATCAATTACTGTTGCTGTTTTTGGATCTAATCCTGAATTTGGCTCGTCACAAAAAAGATACTTTGGGTTATTTACTATTGCTCTAGCAATGGATACTCTTTTTTTCATTCCTCCTGATATTTCCGAGGGGAATTTATGATTTACATTTTCTAAATCAACTCGTTTTAAAACTTCATTAACCCTCTTAAGCATTTCAGGTCTTTTATCATTCGAAAACATTCTCAACGGAAACATAACATTATCTTCGATATTCATAGAGTCAAATAAAGCGCCACCTTGAAATAACATTCCGATGTCTTCTCTTAAAGTTCTTTGAGCTCCTATATCCATTTTGCTTATGGCTTGATCTTCGAAAAATATTTCTCCAGAATTTGTAGTAAAAAGACCAATCATACACTTTAGTATTACCGTTTTACCACTTCCGCTTCTCCCTATAATAAGATTGGTTTTTCCTTTTTCAAAAGTTGCTGAAATACCTTTTAATACCTCATCTGCCCCAAAACTTTTTGTAATGTTGTCTACTTTTATCATTAACTTAATAGTAATTGTGTGATAATATAATTGGTTAATATTATTATTATACTAGTCCAAACAAATGAGTTGGTACTTGCTTTACCAACTTCTAAAGCACCACCTTTCATATAATATCCTTGCCAAGAAGGAACGGTTGCTAATATCATTCCAAAAAAGAATGTTTTTATAAAAGCATACACTAAATGAAATGGATAAAAGGTGTCTTGAAGTCCTTGCGTAAAATCGGCTGCTGTTGTAAAACCGCCGTAAACTCCAGCTAGAAAGCCTCCAAAAATTCCTAAAAACATTGCAATAGCAATAATAAAGGGATAAAATAGCATTGCTATTATTTTTGGAAAAACTAAATAATTTAAGGAGTTGATACCCATCACTTCAAGGGCATCAATTTGTTCTGTTACTCTCATTGAACCAATACTTGAGGTAATGAATGAACCTACTTTACCAGCCATAATTATAGACATAAAAGTTGGTGCAAACTCTAAAATAATAGATTGTCTAGTTGCAAAGCCAATTAAGGATTTTGGAATTAATGGGTTCTCAAGATTTAGTGCTGTTTGTATGGATATTACTCCTCCAACGAAAAAAGATATAAATGCTACAATCCCTAAAGAATTAATGATTAGATCATCAATTTCTTTCATAATTAATTCTTTCATTACCGAACTCTTCGTGTGGCTTTTAAAAACTTTTCCTAACATTAAAAAGTAGGAGCCTATATCGGATATGTATTTAATTAGTTTTTTCACTTATGCAAGGTATCAAATATATTGTTATAATTTAATTATTGTTATTTTCAAAAAACAAAGTTTTCATCTTATTATAAATAGCGGTATTTTCATAAATACCTCCAAAATCCTCAGAATTTGGACCTTTAGCAAATACAGGAATCATAGTTGCAGAATGACCACCAGTTGAAAACACAGGTTTAATCTTATTATAATCACCATTGTCTTCTGCTAATGTAAATCCACCCGTTTCATGGTCTGCTGTAACAATAACTAAAGTTTCACCATTTAATTTCGCAAAATCTAAAGCAACTCCAATGGTATTGTCAAAATCAATTAATTCACTGATAAGGTATGCTGCATCATTATCATGACCACCCCAATCTATTTGAGATCCTTCAACCATTAAAAAGAAACCTTCTTCGTTAGTCGATAAACTTTCTATAGCTAAATGTGTTGCATTTGATAAAAAATCACCTCTACCGTCCACCATTTTTGGCATTGCATCTGGAGCTAATAAATAACCTTGTTTTTTGCTAACAGTTGGTTTGGTAGTATTTGGAAGCATCTCTAAGTCTATTGAAAAGCCATTTTTCTCCAATTCTAAAATTAAATCTCTTTTGTCTTTTCGATCATTAAAATAGTTAATTCCTCCACCGGCAAAAAAATCAATGTCTGAGCTTACTAATTGAGCCGCAATATCTTCATACATACTTCTTTTTTTTGTATGTGTGTAAAAAGCAGCGGGAGTTGCATGTACTATGGAAGAGGTGGAAATAATTCCGGTAGAAATTCCAATTTTAGAAATTTCTTCAACAATTGTTTTAACTGCAAGTGAATCGGTATTTACTCCCAAAGCTCCATTGTATGTTTTTATTCCACTAGCAAATGCAGTAGCGCTGGCTGCTGAATCGGTAATTAAATCACTGGAAGAAGAAGTTTTAATTAAACCAATAACAGGAAATCGATTAAAATTTGATGCATTTTTATTATAAAACTGACTCGCTGAAACTTGGCTTAAACCCATGCCATCGCCAACAAGTAATATGATGTTTTTTACTTTTTTTGTTGGAGTAATTGCTTTATTACGGGTAGTTTCTAAACTAACAAACTCTTTTTGTGACTTGCAAGAAATAAAGAAATTTGAAATAAATAAAAATAAAATAAAGAAAGCTATTGTGTGTTTTTTTAGTAAGTAATTCATTTTATTAATTTTTTTCAAACCAAAAATACATATAAAGTGTTTATTATAATTGACTGTGATCTAAAGTTTTTAGAATAAATATATAAATGATTAAAATAATTTTTTCTTAATGCCTTTCCATCTTAAATTTCGAATAAAAACACCTTCTTTTTTGCTAACGATAAAGGCTAAGTCCTTATTATAAGCTTTTAAAAACCCAAAGATGGTATTTAAAAAAAATGAAAAACTCCTTTTGTTAAAAGCTAATTTTGTTGAAGCAATAAAACTCAATAATAAGCCATACCTCATTTTATAAAAAGCTTCGCCTTGTTTATGTTTGGCTTCTTTGGAATAGTTAGCGCCAGTAGGTTTTAAATGTTTTACATGTAAGTTGTCATCTGTTTTAATTTCCCAACCATGATATTGCGCTAATAATTCGTCTATAGTGTCCCAGCCCATCGTGTTTTTTAGGCCTCCAATTTGATTGAAACACTCAGATCTATATGCTTTTAGTGCTCCCCGAATATGATCTTTATTGGTTAGGTTTTCTAAAATCCATGCATCCTCCTTTTTTATATAACAAAACCCTCCAGCTATTCCACAATTTGGATTGTCATTAAAAATAGCAATAATTGATTCAAAATAATTTGATGGAAATATTAAATCGGCATCTATTTTACAAATGAGGTCATACTCTTTATCAATAAATTTGAATCCTTTGTAAAAAGCATTAATAACCTTACTTCCAGGTAGATGAATGGCTTCAGATTTAGTGGTAATACTTTTAATAAACGAATGCTTTTTAGAAAAAGAATCAATGATACTTCTTGTATTATCTGTAGAGTTATCATTAACCACAACTATTTCTTTTATTGGATAGGTTTGACTAACCAAAGATTCTAGTGTGTTAACAATATAATCTTCTTCATTGTAGGCCGGTATGATGATGCAGATATTCATATTAAAATATCAATTTACAAAAAAAAGATGTATTTATTTTACTTTAAATCAATAAGATTAACGTTTAATTCTTTCCGCATAAACCAAATAAAAGCGAGGAGTAAATAGCCTCAGTATTGGCCGAAATCCTATTTTTTTTACGGGACTTGTAAATTGAATACTTTTCTTTACTTCCCAACCAGATTTTTCTAATAACCAATTAAATTGCCAGTCTTCAAATTCATGATAATGACGATCCCATTTATCAGTTTTACTCTTGTAAGCTGAAGAAAACCATAATTTAAGAGGTACAGAAGCAATCAATTTAGTTGCTTTAATATCATTTAGAACATTAAAAGGGACTACCATATGTTCAAATATTTGAAAAGCGGTAATAACATCAAAATCGTCTTTTTTAACAATAGTGGTGTCAAGATCCAAATCCTCTCCCTCAGTATTCGTTACTTTATAACCCTCCTTTTTTAAAATATCTGAAAATGGATTAATGGTGCCTAAATCTAAAATGCGATCATCTTTAGAGACAAATTGCTTTAAGAAACCTAAAGTGATTCGAAATCGTTTATTTGGAAAATTATTCTCGTACACTTATTTAGAGGTTGAGGTTATGCTTGATATACCATCGCATTAATATTCATTCCAGCACCCACGCTTGCAAATATAATTACATCTCCAGGATCAATGCGATGATCTCCTAGATTGCCTTTAAGTATTAAGTCGTATAATGTAGGTACGGTGGCAACACTAGTATTCCCTAATTTGTTTATACTCATAGGCATAATGTTTTCAGGCATTTCCATTCCATAAAGCTTATAGAATCTTTTTATGATTGCTTCATCCATTTTTTCATTAGCCTGATGAATCAATATTTTTTTAACATTTGTAATATCTACTTTTGATTTTTCTAGACAGACCTTCATTGCTGATGGGACATTAATTAATGCAAATTCATAAATTTTACGACCTAACATTTTTATATATTTATTTTTACTGGAATCATTTGGTTTAAATGATTCGCCGAAAAATATATAATTTGCTTCTTCAAGCGCATATGTCGCAGATTCGTGAGAAATAATACCTCCACTATTTTCTGACTCTTCTAAAATAACTGCCGCAGCGCCGTCGCTAAAAATCATTGAATCTCTATCGTTTTCATCCACAACTCGAGATAATGTTTCTGTACCGATAACTAAACATTTTTTTGCAATTCCCGCTTTGATAAAAGCATTTGCTTGTATCATTCCTTCAATCCAACCTGGACATCCAAATAAAATGTCATAAGCGACACAACTTGGGTTTTTAATTTTTAATTTTTGCTTTATTCTAGAAGCAATACTAGGAACCGCATCACTTTGTTTTGAATCAAAACTAACGTCACCATAATTATGAGCAACTATAATATAATCTATAGTTTCTGGATCGATTTTGGAGTCTTCTATTGCAATTTCAGAAGCAAAAGCACCTATATCTGAATTGTTTAATTTATCTTCAACATATCGCCTTTCAGAAATACCTGTAATAGATTTGAATTTTTCAATGATTATTTTGTTTTCAGCATTAAACCTAGTACTATCTTCATTATAAAAATCTTTCTTTTCGAACGATTGGTTTGGAATTATTAACTTAGGGATATAACTTCCAGCACCAGTGATTTTTATAGCCATAAGCTATTAATTTTGTTGTGATTTGTAAAAATATAAAAGCTTTTCCGAAGAAAAGCTTTTAATTCAATTTTATTTTAAATATTTTAGTCTGTTATAAAATCTTCAATAGGAGTACAGGTACAAATTAAATTACGATCTCCGAAAGTTTCATTTACTCTTCTTACGCTTGGCCAGAATTTATTTTCTTTTATATAAGCTAATGGAAACGCTGCTTTCTTTCTTGAGTATGGAAAATCCCAGGAGTCACTGGTAAGCATCTCTTGGGTATGCGGTGAATTTTTTAAGGCATTATTTGGTTCTTCTAAGGTAGATTCATCGATCTCTTTTCTGATTGATATCATGGAATCACAAAAACGATCTAACTCTTCTAAACTTTCACTTTCTGTAGGTTCTATCATTAAAGTTCCAGCTACTGGAAAAGATACAGTTGGTGCATGGAAGCCATAATCCATTAAACGTTTTGCAATATCGGTAACCTCAATTCCATTTGTTTTAAAGGGTCTACAATCTATAATCATCTCGTGAGCTGCACGGCCATTTTCTCCAGAATATAAAACTTCATAGGATCCGTGTAACCTTTCTTTTATATAATTGGCATTTAAAATTGCAAATTCAGTAGATTTTTTTAATCCTTTTTCCCCTAGCATGCAGATGTATGCATAAGAGATTAAGCAAACCAATGCAGAGCCCCAAGGAGCCGCAGAAATTGCTGTAATTCCTTGTTCTCCTCCAGTTTTAATAATTGGATTACTTGGTAAAAAAGGTGCTAATTGTTCTGTAACACAAATTGGGCCTACTCCAGGACCACCTCCTCCATGAGGAATTGCAAATGTTTTATGTAAATTTAAATGACAAACATCAGCACCAATAGCACCTGGATTTGTAAGTGCAACTTGTGCATTCATATTGGCGCCATCCATGTATACTTGCCCACCGTTTGCGTGAATGATACTTGTAATTTCAATAATTGATGCCTCATACACTCCATGTGTTGAGGGGTATGTAATCATTAGTGCTGAAAGATTGTCTTTGTGTAAAATTGCTTTTTCACGTAAGTCATCAACATCGATATTACCTTCTTCTGTAGCTTTAGTAACTACAACTTTCATTCCAGCCATTACTGCACTTGCTGGATTTGTTCCGTGTGCAGAAGATGGAATTAAACAGATATTTCTATGATGATCATCTCTCGATTCATGATATGCTTTAATTACCATCAAGCCAGAAAATTCTCCTTGAGCACCAGAATTTGGTTGAAGTGAAGTTGCTGCAAAACCCGTAATTTCAGTTAATTGATTTTCTAGATTGGTTAACATTTCTTGGTATCCTTGTGCTTGTTCTACAGGAACAAAAGGATGAACACTTGACCAGTTTGGATTGCTTAAAGGAAGCATTTCAGAAGCTGCATTCAATTTCATAGTGCAAGAACCTAAGGGAATCATTGAGTGATTTAATGATAAATCCTTACGTTCTAATTTTTTAATATAACGCATCATTTCAGTTTCAGAATGATAGGAATTAAAAACATCATTTGTTAAGAAGGGTGTTTTTCTTTCTAATTCTGCAGGGATGATAGATGGATCTAACAAAGAATCTATTGAGGAAGAATCATTGTTTGTTGCTTCATTAAAAACAGCAATAATTGCATTTAAATCTTTTAACGAAGTGGTTTCGTTTAAGGAAATACTAATAGTATGGTTGTCTATATAATAAAAGTTAATTTCATGTTTTTCGGCAATAGGCTTAATTTGTTCTTTGTCAGCTTTTATGACAATGGTGTCGAAGAAAGCAGAATTTAGTTGTGAATACCCAATATTTTCTAGAGCTACTGCTAAAGTTGCTGCAGTGTTATGAACATTATTTGCAATATGCTTTAATCCTTCAGGGCCATGATATACTGCATACATACCAGCCATTACTGCTAATAAAACTTGAGCCGTACAAATGTTAGATGTTGCCCTATCTCTTTTAATATGCTGCTCTCTTGTTTGAAGAGCCATGCGATACGACATGTTATTGTCCATGTCCTTTGTAATACCGATAATACGTCCTGGAATATTGCGTTTGTATTCGCTTTTGGTAGCAAAGTATGCAGCGTGAGGTCCTCCATAACCTAATGGTATTCCAAAACGTTGTGTGCTCCCTACTACCACATCTACTCCAAAATTACCTGGAGATTCCAACATTACTAAACTCAATATATCTGCAGCGACTGCTACTTTAATTAAGGATTCTTTTGCTTTTTCCACAAAAGATTGATAGTTATAAATTTGCCCAAATTTTCCAGGGTATTGAAGTAATACCCCAAAGTATTCAGAAGAAAAATCAAATTCTTGATGGTTGCCTATCACTAATTCTATTCCTAAAGGAATCGATCTCGTTTGTAATAAAGATATGGTTTGAGGTAATACTTGCTCAGAAACAAAAAATTTACCAATATTCTTTTTTTTCTGAGCACGGTCTCTTAAAGAATAAAGTAAGGACATTGCCTCAGCCGCAGCTGTAGATTCATCTAATAAAGAAGCGTTGGCTAGATCCATCCCTGTTAAATCGCAAACCGTGGTTTGAAAATTGATCAAAGCTTCTAATCTCCCTTGAGCAATTTCAGCTTGATAGGGTGAATAAGCTGAATACCATCCTGGATTTTCAAGAATATTTCTTTGGATTACTGGTGGTAAAAAACTATTGTGATATCCTAAACCAATGTATGTTTTAAATAGTTTGTTTTTTACACTAAGAAGATTGTTGTGGTCTTGATACTCCTGCTCAGACATTGCCTTGTTGAGCGATAGTCTTTCTTTTAATAAAATATCTTCTGGAATAGTTTGATTTATTAGTTCCTCCATAGAGTTTAAACCAATAGTTTTCAACATTTTATTTAGGTCACTTTTTCTAGGACCAATATGCCTTTGAGCAAAAGAATTTGTATTCATCTTTCTTAGTTAGAAAATTTAAAATGCAAATCTACAATTTATAACAATAACTGAAAATTTTTACTGTAAAAACAAGTTGATTTTTAACGAATAATTGTGATTGATGTTACATTGATTATTTTTGTTTCATGAAAACGCTAAGTTTCTTATTTAATATTTATATTAATAGTAGTATTCATGTGGCCTTTGCCGTTTGTTCACTAGTAGGAATTACTTGTTTAGAATATGATATTAATATAGCTATCAATCTTTTAGGTTTTGTTTTTTTCGGAACAATTGTAGGATATAATTTTGTGAAATATGCTTCTGTTATTATAAAACGGGGTAATGAATTTTACTTTTCTTTAAAAATCATTCAACTACTTTCAGTAATTGCAATGCTTTATTTTTCATTTCAACTTTCTTGGACTGTTTTAGCGTTCTTCGGAAGTTTTGCAATGCTTACTTTTTTATATGCAATACCGCTACTTAAAAATAAAAATTTAAGAAACTTCACAGGAATAAAAATTACGATTGTTGCTTTTGTTTGGGCTGGAGTTACAGTTTTGATACCGATTGTAAATGAAGGTGTATTATTAGATACTGTTATTTACCTAACTTTTTTTCAAAGGTTTCTTTTGGTATTTGTATTAACCCTTCCATTCGAAATACGAGATTTACAATATGATGATTCAACCTTAGAAACCTTGCCTCAAAGAGTTGGTGTTAAAAAGACTAAAATTATAGGTATTGTCATACTAGTTTTAGTGGTATTGATGGAACTATTTGATGATTCTATAAAACTCAATTACCTAGTAAGCTTATGGATTATTATGATTGTTATATTAATTTTTTTATTGAATTCTAAGAAAAAGCAATCTAAGTATTTTTCTTCTTTTTGGGTAGAAAGTATTCCTATGCTCTGGTTTGTAATCTTCTTATTTTTGAAGACTTATTTAGACATTTCTTGATGGATTATTTCTTTTAAATCCTTTTTGTCGTTTAATGGCATTGTTTTAAGATTCGATTTTTTAAAAACGTTTGAGAGTTTAATATTGTTTTTTGTGTAGGCTCTACAAGCGCTACAGTATAATAAGTGAATGTTTAACTTAAGCTTTTCCCAAAAGGAAGCTTCTTTATATTGACTTCTATCACATAGGTGACCAGCTTCTTCACATTTCATACTATATTTTTAAAACCAGTTTTCATTTAAACAGTCTGCCATCGCTTTCCTTGCTCGATGTATAATTACCCATAAATTAGATGGAGAAATATTAAATTCTTTACAAATTGCTTCTGTATCAAAATTATCTATTGTTTTCATCTTAAAAATGAGGGCATGTTTTTCGTTTAAATGGTCTAAACAATTATGCATGGCTGTTCCTAATTCAGAATTTAGAATTAAATCCTCAGCATTTTTATCATAAGGGTCACTTACACTTTCCTCTAGCCAATTTCCTTCAGATTCCTCGTTAGAATAAGTAATTCGGACTTCTGCTTTAACTTTATTAGAATTTATTTTCCGATAATGATCAATTATTTTTCTTTTAAGAATTGAAATCAGCCAAGTGCGCTCGCTGGCCTCTCCTTTAAAATTATCTTTAGATTTTAATCCAGCTAAAAATGTTTCAGAAATTAAATCTTTAGTTATTTCGCTATCATTTACTCTAACAATAGTGAAATTGAACAAATAATCGGAATATTTATCCACCCATAAATTAGGATTAAGTTGATTATTTGACATAGTGGTTTTTTACAAAAATAGGAAAGATTTTCAAATTCTTAATTTTCTATTATTTCATTAAACCTGCTCTCTTTAATAAAGCCTCCGGGTTTGGCTTTTTCCCTCTAAATTTAACATACAAATCTAATGGATCTAAAGTTCCTCCCTGAGATAGAACGGTGTCTTTAAATTTGCTTGCAATTTCTTTATTAAAAATACCATTTTCTTTAAAATATGCAAATGCATCAGCATCTAATACTTCTGCCCATTTATAACTGTAGTATCCAGAAGAATACCCTCCTTGAAAAATATGAGAAAAAGCGGTACTCATACAATTTTCTTTCACATCTGGATAAAGTTGTGTACTTGAAAAGGATTGAGATTCAAATTCTTTAACATCGTTGACCTCCGAAGGATCATTTCCGTGCCAAGCCATGTCCAATAAGCCAAAACTTAATTGGCGCAGCGTTTGCATTCCTTCATGAAAAGTAGCTGAAGTTTTAATTTTTTCAATCAACTCCATTGGTATTACTTCACCAGTTTTATAATGTTTTGCGAAAAGTTCTAATGCTTCTTTTTCATAACACCAGTTTTCTAAAACCTGGCTAGGGAGCTCTACAAAATCCCAAGAAACATTTGTTCCTGATAATCCCTTATAAGTTGTGTTTGCAAGCATACCGTGTAGCCCATGACCAAACTCATGGAATAAAGTAGTTACTTCATTAAATGATAATAAGGAAGGTTTACTTTCGGTAGGCTTGGTGAAATTACAAACATTAGAAATATGCGGTCGTACATTTAAAACTTCATTTTTATATTGAGGTTTAAAAGAGGTCATCCAGGCGCCACCACGTTTGCCAGAACGAGGATGAAAATCTGCATAAAAGAGCGCAATTAAATGGTTGTTTTTATCTGTTACTCTATAGGTTTTAATATCTTCGTGGTATTTGTCAATGTCAAAAACTTCTTTAAAATTAAGGTCGTAAAGTTTATGAGCAATATAAAAAACCCCTTCTGTCACGTTATCTAATTTAAAATAGGGTTTTAATTGTTCGTCATCTAAATCAAAAAGTTTTTGTTTTAATTTTTCTGCATAATAAGCGCCATCCCATTTTTCAAGTTTTTTTAAACCATCTAATTCATTAGCAAAAGCCTTAAGTTGATCAAATTCATTTTTAGCAGCAGGTTTTGCTTTTTCAAGTAATTCATTTAAAAAATCAAATACTTTTTCGGGTGTTTTTGCCATTCGTTCTTCCAATACAAAATGAGCGTGAGACTTATAGCCAAGTAATTGAGCTCTTTTATAGCGAAGTTTTACTATTTCTAAAATAGTTGCTTGATTGTCAAATTCATTATTTTTAAAAGCCCTTTTTCCAAAAGCAATGGTGATTTTTTTGCGCAGTTCACGATGATCGGCATAGGTGACAAATGGAACATAACTTGGATAGTCTAATGTAAAAACCCATCCTTCCAATTCTTTTTCTTTGGCAGTCTGAGCAGCCATTTCTATAACACCTTCAGGTAAACCGGATAATTCTTCTTTATCGGTAATTTGCATTTGAAAATCATTAGTTTCTGCTAATACATTTTCTCCAAAGCTTAATTTAAGTTGCGAAAGTTGGCTGTCAATTTCACGAAGAGTTTCTTGATCAATATTAGATAAGTTAGCACCATTTCTTGAGAACCCTTTATACTGTTTTTCAAGTAACATTTTTTGCTCTTCATTCAACAATAGTGAGCCTCTATGGTCATAAACTTGTTTTACCCTTTTAAAAAGATTTTCGTTTAAGAGTAAATCGTTTTTAAAATCTGAAAGTAATGGAGATACTTCTTGAGCGATTTTTTGAATTTCATCATTGGTTTCAGCACTATTTAGATTAAAAAAAATGCTACTAACTCGATCCAATTCCTTTCCAGAATTATCTAATGCTACGATTGTATTGTTAAAAGTAGGATTTTGATTATTATGAGTAATGTTATCAATTTCAGATTTAGTTTCTTTAATAAAATGCTTTATGGCTGGAGAAAAATGCTCGTTTTTAATTTTTGAAAATGGAGCGGTATCAAAAGGTACTAATAAAGGATTGTTCATAGGTATTCCTTAAAATTAAAAGGCTTGTTTTATTTTATTGGGAAAGATTTTTTTAAGAAGGTGTTATTTAATGCTTTTTGCACTTTCTTCAACTTTTATTTTTAATCCTTCTTTGTAGGTGATTATTTTGTCTAAAACAGATGCATCGCTTATGCCAATTATTTGAGCAGCTAAAATACCTGCGTTTTTAGCTCCATCTAATGCTACTGTTGCTACAGGAACTCCTCCAGGCATTTGTAAAATAGATAAAATAGAATCCCATCCATCAATTGAGTTTCTAGATTTAACGGGTACTCCAATAACTGGTAAAGGAGATAGTGAAGCAATCATTCCAGGAAGGTGAGCTGCGCCACCTGCACCTGCAATAATTACCGAAAACCCTCTAGTGTGTGCATTTTTACCATAATCAAATAATTTTTCTGGAGTTCGATGAGCAGAAACAATGTCCACCTCAATTTCAACATCAAATCCTTTTAAAATGTCTATTGCTTCTTGCATAACTGGAAGGTCAGTAGCGCTTCCCATAATTATTCCTACTTTATTCATAATCTATTATTTTAAATTCAATTTTGGATGTAATACTAATTTTTAATTACTGATAACTTTAATGGTCTCTTTAACTATTTCAGCAATTTTATGAGCTTTATCTATGTCTTTATTTACAATGGTAACATGTCCCATTTTTCTAAAAGGTCTTGTTTGTTTTTTACCATAAATATGTGGACTTACACCTTCTAGATTTAATATGTTCTCCATGTTTTTATATTGAACATTTCCAGTATATCCTTCTTCTCCCACCAAATTTACCATTATTGCAGCAATTTTACTATTGGTTTCTCCCAATGGAAGATTTAAAATAGCACGTAAATGTTGTTCAAATTGATTAGTTACACTGCCTTCAATACTATAATGGCCACTATTATGTGGTCTGGGAGCTACTTCGTTAACCATGATTTCGTCATCTTCAGTTTGAAATAACTCAACCGCCAAAAGCCCTACGTGTTCAAATGCTTTTGAAACTTTTACCGCAATAGCTCTAGCTTTTTCAGCTACCTTGTTATCTATTCGTGCAGGGCAAATAACATATTCTACCTGATTAGCTTCAGGATGAAATTCCATTTCTACCACCGGATAGGTTTTAATTTCACCTTTTGGATTGCGAGTTACAATAACTGCTAATTCGTTTTTAAAAGTAATTAATTGCTCTGCAATACACGGAACGTTTCTTAATTTATCAAGGTCTTCTTTCTTTCTGATGATACTAACTCCCATGCCATCATATCCACCTTTACTTTGTTTCCAAACAAAAGGAAAAGATAAATCTTGATTGGAAATTGCTTGTAATAAATCCTTCTTTGAATTAAAAACTTGAAATGGAGAAGTAGGTATTTGATGCGTTTGATAAAATTGTTTTTGGGTTATTTTATCGTTGATGTTTCTTAAGGTCTTTGATGAAGGATAAACAATAATACCCTCGTTTTCTAATTTTTCTAAAGCTTCTATATTTACAAGTTCAATTTCAAAAGTAAGAACATCTACTTTTTTTCCGAAATTATAAACAGTGTCAAAATCCATTAAGTCGCCAATCTCAAAATGATCACAAGCGATCTTACAAGGCGCTTCCTTGCTTGGATCTATTACGTTGGTTTTAATATCAAATTTTCGAGTTTCGTATAAAAGCATCTTTCCTAATTGACCGCCACCTAAAATGCCTAAAGTAAATTCTGAAGAGAAATAATGAGTCATAGGTTTGTAATTAAATGCAAAAATAAATCATTCTAATCAGATAGAGAAGTTTACAAGAAATAATAAGTTAATATGTATCTTTGCATCTTTATTTGTCAGTGCTAATTTTTCTGGCTAGTTATTATAAAAATTAGATTTTAAAATGATTCAATTACATGATTTATTCTTCAAAAAATTTATTTCAAAAACACAGATAAATCAAGCAATTAATGGTATTGTAGTTAAAATAAATGAAGATTATAAAGAGAAGACCCCGGTTTTTTTAATTGTATTAAATGGTGCTTTCTTTTTTGGTGCAGATATCATTAAAAAATTTAATGGAAATTGTGAAATGAGCTTTATAAAAGTTGCTTCCTATGAAGGAACAGAATCAACAGGAAATGTGTCTACAGTTATGGGAGTAGATCCTTCTTTAAAAGGGCGTGATATAATTATTATTGAAGATATTGTAGATTCTGGTAATACGATAGCAGCTATTTTAAAAATACTTGAAAAAGTAGAAGTTAAAAGCTATAAAATTGCTAGTATGTTTTATAAGCCTCTTGCATTTACAAAATCGTATAAGGTTGATTATATAGGAATGGAAATTGAAAATGATTTTATTGTTGGATATGGATTGGATTATAATGGTTTAGGAAGAAATTTGAATACTATTTATAAGTTAAAACCTCGAAAAATGAAAAATATCGTTTTATTTGGTCCTCCAGGTGCAGGAAAAGGAACTCAAGCAGAATATTTAAAAGTTAAATACGATCTGATACATATTTCTACTGGTGATGTATTTAGATACAATATAAAGAATAAAACTGAATTGGGAATATTAGCCAAATCTTATATTGATAAAGGCGATTTAGTTCCAGATAAGCTAACAATAGATATGCTTAGAGCTGAAGTAGATAAAAATACAGATGCTAAAGGTTTTATTTTTGACGGATTTCCAAGAACTCATTCTCAAGCTGCAGCATTAGATGCTTTTTTAGCTGAAAAGGGAGAGGGAGTTAATGCTATGGTTGCTTTAGAAGTAACGGAAGATTTATTGGTTACACGGTTGTTAAAAAGAGGGGAGACAAGTGGGAGGTCTGATGATCAAGACGAACTTAAAATTAGAAATCGATTTAATGAATACGAAACAAAAACGGCTGTATTAAAAGATTATTACCAAGATCAAAATAAGTATTTTGGAGTTGATGGAATAGGAAGTATTGAAGGTATTACAGAAAGGGTATGTAAAATTATTGATAAACTTTAGTAAATTATAAATAGATTATAGTAAAAATTCACGGTATTAATTATGACGGAAGGAAATTTTGTAGATTATGTAAAAATGCACCTTACCTCCGGTAAAGGAGGGCAGGGTAGTGCCCATTTGCGCCGTGAAAAATACATTCCAAAAGGAGGCCCGGATGGAGGAGATGGAGGTCGTGGAGGTCATATAATTTTACGGGGCAATCCCAATCTTTGGACACTTTATCATTTAAAATTTAAAAGACATTATAAGGCGGGTTATGGAGGGGCAGGAAGCAAACAAACTAGTACTGGTGCAGATGGGGAAGATGTGATTGTTGAAGTACCATTAGGAACTGTAGTGAGAGACTCCGAAACTCAAAATATAATTCTTGAAATTACTGAAGATGGTCAGGAATTTATTATTGCTAGAGGTGGTAAAGGTGGATTAGGAAATGATCATTTTAAAAGTTCAACGAATCAAACTCCTCGTTATGCTCAACCTGGATTAGATGGAGTAGAAGTAGATATCACTTTAGAATTAAAGGTGTTGGCAGATGTTGGCTTAGTAGGTTTTCCTAATGCAGGAAAATCGACTTTGCTTTCAGTTGTTACTGCAGCAAAACCAAAAATTGCGAGTTATGAGTTTACAACTTTGAAGCCTAATCTTGGTATTGTAAAATACCGTGATCATCAAACGTTTGTGATGGCAGATATTCCTGGAATTATTGAAGGAGCAGCAGAAGGAAAAGGTTTGGGGCATTATTTTTTAAGACATATTGAACGTAACTCTACATTGTTATTTTTAATTCCTGCTGATGCGGATGATATTAAAAAACAATACGATATTTTATTGGATGAGTTAAGACGTTATAATCCAGAAATGCTTGATAAGGATCGATTGATAGCTATCTCTAAATGTGATATGTTGGATGAAGAATTGCAAGCTGAAATGAAGCAAGAACTAGATGTTGATTTTAAAGGAATTTCCTATCTATTTTTCTCTTCAGTTGCTCAAAAAGGTTTAATGGAACTTAAAGATAAGCTTTGGGGAATGTTAAATAATTAATATTTTTATAGCAAACATTTAATTGTCAATATAATCTCTAACAGAAGGCAGAAAATCTGTTCACACTTTGACTACAATAACTTTTACAAGAATATTATTGCATTTTCAGACTCTATACTAATTTAATATCACATCTTATTAGGAAATTATAGTTCAATTATAGAAAATATTTTAGCTTTCTAGATATACTGAAAGAGGAAAAATTAATATAGAAAATGTGATTTAAATAAATCAATCTGTATCTTTACTATCGTTTACTTAAAATAGTTCTAATTTAAAAATACTCCTTCTTAGGAACCTTATTTATGAAGATACATTTTATAGCTATTGGTGGTGCTGCCATGCATAATTTGGCTTTGGCACTACATTTAAAAGGAGATGACATTACCGGAAGTGATGATGAAATATTTGACCCTTCAAAAAGCAGGTTAAGTGCGAGCGGAATATTACCAAAAGTATTTGGATGGTTTCAGGAAAAGATCACACCACAATTAGATGCGATAGTTTTAGGAATGCATGCAAAAGCAGACAATCCAGAATTGTTAAAAGCACAAGAACTAGGTTTAAAAATTTACTCGTATCCGGAATTTTTATACGAACAGTCTAAATTTAAAACACGTGTGGTGATTGGTGGAAGTCATGGAAAAACTACGATTACTTCTATGATTCTTCATGTGATGCATTATTTTAATCGAGAAGTAGATTATATGGTAGGTGCCCAATTAGAAGGATTTGACGTGATGGTTAAACTTACAGAACACAATGATTTTATAATCCTAGAAGGTGACGAATATTTAAGCTCACCAATAGATAGACGGCCAAAATTTCATCTTTACAAACCAAACATTGCTTTGTTAAGTGGAATCGCTTGGGATCACATTAATGTATTTCCTACTTGGAAAAATTATGTTGAACAGTTTAGTGTTTTTGTAGATTCTATAGTAGAAGGAGGAAGTATTACTTACAATATAGAAGATGCTGAGGTGAAAAAAGTTGTTGAGAATTCAGAAAACACCATTAGAAAATTTCCATATCAAACCCCAAATTATAAAGTGCAAGATGGTACTACGTTTTTAGAAACAGAAGAAGGGTCGATGCCCGTTGAAATATTTGGTAAGCATAACTTAAATAATTTAGCAGGAGCCAAATGGATTTGCCAGCAAATGGGAATTGATGAAAATTATTTTTATGAAGCAATTTCTACATTTCAAGGCGCGAGTAAGCGATTAGAGAAAATTGCAGAAACTAAAAAAAGCATTGCTTATAAAGATTTTGCACATTCTCCATCAAAAGTATTAGCAACAACTAATGCTTTAAAAAATCAATATCCAAATAGAAAATTGATTGCTTGTTTAGAGTTGCATACCTATAGTAGTTTAAATCCTGAGTTTTTAAAAGAATATAAAGGAGCTTTGGATGCTGCAGATGTAGCTGTTGTTTTTTACTCACCCCATGCAGTAGAAATTAAAAAATTAAAAGCTATTAGCAGTGAACAAATTGCCAATGCTTTTCAAAGAGAAAATTTAATTATTTATACTAACCCAACAGCGTTTAAAACATTTTTATTTTCTCAAAAATTTAATGAAACTTCGCTGTTGCTAATGAGTAGTGGGGATTATGGAGGGTTGGATTTTGATGAGCTAAAAAATTTGATAGCATAGTATTATTAAATGGTTGATCTCTATTTTTAAAATAAAACTATCCAGCCTACATAATAACCAAAAGCGTTTTTATAGACATATTACAAATTCCCTGATTTCATATAAAAATATTTTTCAGTTTACATATACATCATTATCTTTAATGACTCCCCGGTAATAAAAATCATTCATTTTGAAAGAATACAAACCCTCTTTTTCTATAAAGCAATGGTGTGAAGATGACCGTCCTAGAGAAAAATTATTGATAAAAGGCAAAAATGCATTAAGCCACGCAGAACTAATTGCCATACTAATTAACTCTGGTAATAGAGAAGAAAGTGCAGTAGCCTTGAGTAAACGGATACTAGCTTCTGTAGCTATCAACTTAAATGAACTCAGTAAATTATCGGTAAAAGACCTGATGAAATTTAAAGGTATTGGAGAAGCAAAAGCTACAACCATCCTAGCAGCATTAGAATTAGGAAGAAGGCATAGGGGAGAAGAAGCATTAGAAAAGAAAAAAATAACATCCAGTTCTTCAGTTTTTGAATTAATGCAGCCTATTATTGGTGAATTACCTCACGAGGAATTTTGGATTGTTTATTTAAATAATTCAAATAAAGTATTGCAAAAAATACAGTTAAGCAAAGGAGGTATCACAGGTACATTAGTTGATGTTAGGTTAGTGTTAAAAACTGCTTTGCAAATTGGTGCAATTGGCCTCATTTTAACTCATAACCATCCCTCTGGTACGCTCGTGCCAAGCCAAGCAGATAAAAATATCACTCAAAAATTAAAAATTGCAAGTGAAAGTATAGACATAAAAGTGTTGGATCATCTAATTATTACTGAAAAAGCGTATTTTAGCTTTGCTGATGAAAACCTGCTATAGTACTGTTTATGTTATTAATTTACTCTCTTAAAACGACACAACGAATTACCTATACTTTTAAGCATATTTGCTTTAGAATTTTAGGTATTGAAGTAAAGTTCACCTCTACAATAGAAGAGTTTATAGCCTACTCTGGACCAAAATTATCCTACGGTAAGAAAGAATTAGGTAATGAATTATTTATTCAGAGTTCCGAATTATTAATGCAAGAAGGGTTTGAAAGTATTGATATTACTGTTAAAGATTGGGAAGATACAAAATGTTTCTTTGCTGTGGGAAAGAATAGCTCCTTGCCATTTGATATTTTTTCTGCCAGTTTCTATCTGTTATCTAGATATGAAGAGTATTTACCACAGGTTAAAGATGAAAAAGGACGTTTTTTAGCTTCAGAAAGTATCGCTTTTAAATCTGGTTTTTTACAAGATCCTGTAGTTGATATTTGGGCTTATAAGTTCAAGAATTTATTACTGCTAAGTTTTCCCGATATTAAATTTTTAATAAGGAAGCCTATTGTTCATACTATTATCAATGCAAACCAACCATCATTATATAAAAACAAAGGTTTGTTAAGAACAATAATTGGATTTTTTAATGATTTGTTCAGCTTTAATTTAAAAAGTATTTTTGATAGAAGTAGTGTATTATTTAGGTTTAGAAAAGATCCGTTTAATACGTTTAATTGGATTATAAATTCGGCAAAAAACAGTAAGTCTAAATTGACCGTTTTCTTTCTATTAGGAGCATCTAAAAATTTTGAAGAAAGTTTAAATTCTCAAAAAAAATATTTTAAATTATTGGTTAAAAATGTTTCAGATTATCAAGAAATAGGTTTGATATTTTCGGATGAAGCATTAAAAGATTTAGTAATTCTAAATAAAGAAAAAGAACAAATAGAAGCCATTACAAATAGAGCTTTAGTGTGTTCCATGAATAATGATTATTTAGTAAGTTTACCTCATAACTACCGAAATTTAATAGAATTAGAAATTGCAACGGATTATACAATGGTGTACGAAAATGTAATGGGTTTTCGGGCAAGTACCTGTTCTCCTTTTCTATTTTACGATTTGGATTATGAAATTGTTACTCCATTAAAAATACATCCAATAGCCTTGGTTACAAAAGGATTAAATAAAATAGCTACTTCAAAAAAAACAGATGCCATTCAAAAAATGATGGAATCTGTTAAAAAAGTAAACGGTACTTTTTCGATGATATTTTACAATTATAACTTTATGAATAGTAGAAAAAATACTATTTTGAAAACAATTTTTCTGAAATTAATAAATAGATTTTAATGGCAAATAGCTTACTGGTAAAAGATGTTTTTTTTGACCTAGATCACACCTTATGGGATTTTGATAAAAATTCAAAGCTTGCATATAAAAGAGTCTTTAAGCAATTTAAAATTGATGTAGAGTTTGAGCGTTTTATTAAAATATACGAACCAATTAATCTAGAATATTGGAAAAAATATAGAGAAGAAAGAGTTACGAAAGAAGTGTTACGTAGAGGTAGGCTTATAGATTCCTTTAAAATGTTTAATAAAAAATACACTACTCTTATTATAGATAAATTAGCAGATGCTTATATTGAAGAGCTTCCATTGGACAACCATCTTTTTGATGGAACTTTACATATTTTAGACTATTTAACTGAAAAGTACAAACTTCATATAATAACTAATGGTTTTGAAGAAGTACAATATAAAAAATTAAAGAACAGTGGTATTTTTCATTATTTTTCGACGATCACCACCTCTGAAGAAATTGGTTTAAAAAAACCGAATCCAATAGTATTTATAAAAGCATTAGAAAAAGCCAGTACAAGCGCAAATCATAGTGTAATGATTGGAGATTCTTTTGAAGCAGATATATTAGGTGCTAAAAATATTGGTATGGAAACGATTTTTTTCAATTATCGAAATGAAAAAATACCAAATGGATATAAAATAATTAATTTTCTATCCGAGATTAAATCTTACTTGTAGTTGTAATATCCATAGCATTACTCCGTTATCTATTAAATTCCCTCATCAATGAAAAAGAAATCACATCTAATTTTCTTATTCACAGCTGTTATTTTATTATTTACGGCTTGTGTGAAAGATACTGATTTTGACCAATCAGATGATATTTTATTAACACCTGCAATAGTACTCGATTTTCTATTTTTTAATCTAGGTTCTGAAAATTTTACGGACATAGGTGTTAATAATTTAGTGGTTTCAGACACTACTTTTTTTGATTTATTAATAGAAGATTTTACGATTGACAATTTAATAAAAGCCGATTTTTATTTTAAAAACACAAATAGTTTTTCGATTCAATTAAATACTCAATATCAGTTTCTAGATGAAAATAATGATGTATACTATGAAATTATAATTCCAGTAAATTCAGGTTCTCTAAGCAATCCTGTAATTACTGAGCATATCGAAATAATTGAAGAAGGTACTATCGTTAATTTAACTAAGGCTGATAAAGTGGTTGTTAATGTAATAGCACCTTCTTCCTTAGATAATCTTGATGGAATACTAAATTTACAATCTAAAACTATCTATTACTTAAGTCTTGAACAATGAAATACCTAATTACATGTGTTTTCATGTTTTGGATAGTTTCATTGCTTTCTCAAAACAAAGAAGTGCTTTATGGCTTAGAAGAAACCCCACAAGCGATGCTCTTAAATCCAGGGAGTAGAATCTCTTATGAGTATCATTTTGGAGTTCCGCTTTTATCTCATATCCATGTTAATGGTGGTTCATCTGGTGTTTCAGTATATGATATATTTCAAGAATCAAGTTTAGATATTAATACTCGCATTAGTAATAAAATATTCGAATTAGAAAATACAGATTTTTTTACTGCAACTCAACAATTAGAGATATTAAATTTTGGCTGGAAAAATAAAAAAAATTATTATTTTTCAGGAGGTATTTACCAAGAATTTGATTTTATATTATATTTTCCTAAAGATTTAGCAATTTTAGCTTGGGAAGGGAATGCTAATTATATTGGAAAAGAATTTAACTTAGGTGAAATAAATGTTTCAGGAGATTTATTAACGGTATATCATTTTGGGGTAAATAAAAAAATAAATAAAAAAATTACTGTTGGAGTTAGAGCAAAATTATATTCCAGTATGCTAAGTTTTAGCAGCACTAGTAATTCGGGTACTTTTGTGACAATACCTAGTGAATCTGGAGATAATATTTATGATCATATAGTAAGTAATGCAACTATAAATGTAAATACTTCAGGGATCACTTCTTTAAGTGATTTAGATACTAGGACTCAAGTAATAAACAAACTCCTAGGAAGGTCATTTTTTGGAGGAAATTTAGGTATTGGAGTTGATTTAGGCGCAACTTACGAAATAAATGAAAAATGGACTGCAAGTGCTAGTATACTCGATTTAGGCGCTATTTTTCATAAAAAAAATATTGAATCTTATCAAGTAAGTGGCGAATATAACTTGGACGGAATAGAATTATTATTTCCACCTTTAGGTAATGGAGATTCTTCACTGCCTTATTACGAAGATTTAATTGATGATATTGGGGCAGCCTTTACAATAGATACCATTTATAATTCTTATATTCAAATGCGCCCTGTTAAAATGTATGCTTCTGTTAAATATAATTTTGGTCAAGCAATAGGAGGTGATAAAACTTGTAATTGTTTAAAAATGGGAGAAAATCAAAAATACAATCAATCTATTGGTTTTCAATATTTTAGTATTATTAGACCCAAAGGGCCACAAATCGCTGCAACTTTATTTTATTATCACCGATTGTCAGATTATTTTTCCGTAAAAGCAACCTATACTGCAGATTCCTATTCTTATTCAAATGTTGGATTGGGTTTAATAACTAATATTAAGATGGTTAATTTCTATATAGTGGCTGATAATCTACAATGGTACTCTAATTTAGCAAAGGCTAAAAGTGTATCTTTACAGTTCGGGTTTAATATAATAATAGACAAAAATGAATAAATTAGTTTTAGGAATATTTCTTTTTATTGGTATAATATCTAAAAGTTTTTCCCAAAAATCCTTAAGTGACTATAGTTATGTTATTGTATCAGAACAATTTGAATTTCAACAAGAAAAGGATCAATATCAATTAAATTCATTAATTAAATTTCTATTTAACAAATATGGATTTCATGCTTATTTTGATAGAGAAGTTCCCTTAAATGTGGTTAGATGCGATGGACTGTGGGCTGAAGCTGAAGGGACACCTGGATTTATTATGACTAAAGTCCAATTGGTTTTAAGAGATTGTGCTGGAGAAGAAATTTTTAGAACTAACTATGGAAAAAGTAAAGTTAAAGATTATAAAAAAGCATATTATGAATCTGTTAGAAATGCTTTTGATGATATAATTAATCTTAATATAATCCAAAAAGAAATTGAAGACTTAGGTATAGTAATAATTTCAAACCCTCAAATTTTATCTGAAAGCACTAAAAATTCACCTATTTTAGAAACTTCTATAGTCGCTATAAATTCTATAAAGAAAGAGCCATTAAAAAAAGTTGAACCAACAATAGAAAAAACAATAAAGTTAAATCTTCCTTTAAATAAATATACCAATTATAAGTATATGGGAAAAACTTTTTTATTGCGAAAAACAGCTATAGGTTATACACTTTATCAAGAATTAAGAGATGCTGATGATGATTTATTATTAATTGGAAAAATTGATGTGAAAAATTCAAAAATTAATTTCAAAAATAAAAAAGATAAAATAGTTGAGGCCTTTTTTGATACATCTAATCATTTAATTATAGGTAGCGGAAATAAAAGAAAGATATATAATTATATTAACTAATTCCCATCCATTTTTTACAGCATAAAAAATAAAACATAAATCATTAATTTTACATATATTTGTGCTTTGATTAATAAACTTAAACAATAAATCATGAAAAAAATTATTTTTTTATTATTAACCGTTCTGATTGTTTCTTGTAGTAGTAGTGATGATCCTAATCCGGTACCATCTTGTTGGGACAGCCCTTCATTTGTAGGAACTTGGATTGGTACAGATGAAGCCACAGAAACTCCGACTACAATTACATTGGTATTTAACGACGACGCAACTGGTAGTATAGCTACAGTGGGTGAACTTGATTCTGAAACCTATAATGCTTTTACATGGGTAGATGTAAGAGATATAGATTTTGATGCAAATAAAGAGGGTACATTAACTCTTAATGGTTATGATTCAAATATAGGTGAGGTTTACCAATTCCTTGGATGTAACCAATTTAGAGCTTATAAAGAAGTTTCAGATGGTACGGAGGCTGATATTATAGTTTTTAATAAGGAATAATATTCGATATTTTTTAAAATATTAAAAAGGTTATCATTAATTTGATAGCCTTTTTTTATTCAATAATTTAAAAATACATCTACTTGGCTTAAAAACTAAAAAGCTTGCAACTGTCAATAATATATGAAATTAAATAATATGTAAATTATAATATATTAATTAATAACCATATTTATCCTTCCACAGATTTTTTAAATATTTTTTAAAAATATTTTCTTTACTATTGTTTCCTGGAGTATAAATTCTTGTTCCTTTTATTTCATTTGGCAGGAATTCCTGTGTAACAAAATTATTATCAAAATCATGGGCATATTGGTATTCTTGTCCGTGCCCCAATTCTTTCATCAATTTTGTGGGAGCATTTCTTATTGCAATTGGCACCGATAGATCTCCTGTTTGTTTTACAATGTTTTGAGCATCCTTAATAGCGAGGTAAGAGGCGTTACTTTTTGGAGAAGTAGCAAGATATATAACGCATTGGCTTAAAATAATTCTAGACTCTGGATAGCCAATTATATTTACAGATTGAAAAGTTGTATTGGCTAGGACTAATGCAGTTGGGTTTGCATTTCCAATATCTTCGGACGCTAATATCACTAATCTTCTTGCAATAAATTTTAAATCCTCTCCACCTTCAATCATTCTTGCAAGCCAATAAACAGCTGCATTTGGGTCGCTGCCACGGATTGATTTTATAAAAGCAGATATGATATCATAATGCTGTTCTCCTGTTTTATCATATAAAACGGTATTTTTTTGAACTTTTTGTAATACCATTTTATTAGTGATGGTAACAGCATCTGAATTTTCTGAAAGAACGACCAATTCAAGTATATTTAAAAGTTTTCTTGCATCTCCGCCAGATAATCTTAAAATAGCTTCCGTTTCTTTAAGAATTACTTTCTTTTTAGACAAATATTCGTCTTTATCTATAGCGCGCTTTAAAAGTGCTTCTAAATCGGTTCTACTGAATGATTCGAGGACATAAACTTGACAGCGAGATAAAAGTGCAGGTATTACCTCAAAGCTTGGATTCTCTGTAGTTGCTCCAAATAAGGTAATCCACCCTTTTTCTACAGCTTTCAGGAGTGAATCTTGTTGAGATTTACTAAATCGATGAATTTCATCAATAAATAAAATTGGATTCTTTGTGCTAAAGAGAGTATCGCTTTTTTTAGCTTTTTCAATAACTTCTCTAATTGCAGCTACACCACTATCAATAGCGCTTAACATGTAGAAAGGCCTTTCTGATTCTTCTGCAAGAATCATAGCAAGTGTTGTTTTTCCTGTTCCTGGAGGTCCCCAAAATATCATAGAGGATAGCATCTGAGAATCTAATTGAGACTTTATAGCACCATTTTCGCCAACTAAATGTTTTTGACTTAAATAGTCATTTAAGGACTTAGGTCTTATGCGCTCAGCTAAGGGAATACTCATAGCTGTAAAAATACAATTTTATTAACGTGCTTGTACTGACAATTTAACCGAAATTTGAAAAAGGGATTGTTTTTTGAAATTAAATGATTATGACTAAAAAAAATAACTTATATTTTTCTAATGATGTACTATTATTTCCATTACTTTTTTTGTTAACGATTGTAATTGTTTTTTGGATAGAATCACGTTTCAATATTAATTTAAATTATTTAGGGATTTATCCAAGAAAAATAGAAGGCTTAATAGGAATCATATGTAGTCCATTTATACATGGAGATGTTAAACACTTATTTAACAACGCTATACCATTATTGGTATTAACTTCTGCTTTATTTTATTTTTATAGAAGAATAAGATGGAAGGTTTTAATATATGGTTTGTTATTAACTGGTTTATTTACTTGGATAATAGGAAGGTCAAGTATACACATTGGAGCTAGTGGTGTAATTTATATGTTAACAGCATTTTTAATGTTTAGAGGTATATTATCAAAACACTATCAACTAACCGCATTGTCATTTAGTGTTATATTTTTATATGGTGGTTTTATTTGGTATATATTTCCAACAGACCCTAAGATATCTTGGGAAGGTCATTTGTCAGGTTTTATAGTAGGAATAATTTTTGCTTTAATATTTAATAAGCAAACACTTCCAGTTAAAAAATATATTTGGGAAAAAGAAGATTATAATCCAGATAATGATCCTTTTATGAAAAATTTTGATAAAGATGGAAATTTTATAGAAACTACATCTGAAACTGAAGTTATTGAGCCTCAAATAGAATCTACTTCAATAAAATATATTTTTAAAAAATCAATTACTAAAGAGAAGAAAGATTTATAAAGATCGTTGTCTTATAGCTTCATACAAAAATGCTCCACAAGCTACAGAAACATTTAAAGAGTTTACATCTCCTAAAAGAGGCAATGACGCCCTATGATCAACAATGTTTAAAACTGATTTAGAAACACCTTTTCCTTCAGAACCCATAATAATAGCAAGTGGTTTGTTTAAATCTAAATCATAAACTATATTTTCAGTTTTTTCTGTAGCTGAAACGGTAGTGATATTTGAAGCCTTTAAATAAAAGATAGCATCTTTTATGTGATCAACTTTACAAATAGGTATTTTAAATATAGCTCCAGCCGATGTTTTAACTGTATCTCCTGTTACCGGTGCACCTCCTTTTTTTTGTATTATAATGGCATCTACGCCAGTACATTCAGCGGTTCTAATAATGGCGCCAAAATTTCGCACATCACTAATTTGATCTAATATAATAAATAAAGGTTTTTCTTTCTCTGAAAGTATTTTCTCTACAATTTCTTCTAATGGATAAAACGGAATAGGAGAGGTGATTGCAATAATACCTTGATGATTTCCATGAGTTAATCTATTTAGTTTTTCAATTGGAACATGATTTACTGTAACGTCACTTGATTCTATTTTTTTAATTATTTCTTCAATTTTAGGATTTATCGAATCTTTTTGAATAAATAATTTATCAATTACTATATCAGAATCTAATGCTTCTAATATAGGATGTATACCGAATATCGTATTTTGTTTATTTGCCATATTACATGAAATATAATGATAAAAAAAAAGACTGTCTTTATAAGACAGTCTTTTTTATATTTATAAAAACCTATTGTATTATCTGATAACTTTTACAGAACCTTCAGTTCCGTTAATGTTAACTTTTACAATGTAAGTACCGTTAGATAAGTTAGACATATCTACTGTAGATCTCATTGCATTTACATTAGCGTTATAAACTTGTTGACCTAACATATTGTAAATAGCTACAGAGTTAATGTTTTCTTGAGCTTTTAATGTTAAAGTACCGTTACTCATTGCTGATCTAAATCCTGTAGATGCAAAATCGTCATTAGCTAATACCCCCTCTATATAAGTGAAAGTATCATAATAAGCTATGTGTTCTGAAGATATAGAAAAGAAATCAATTCCACCAAGACCAGTTGCTGTTGTTCCAGCAGAATCTGTGAAAGGAGTTCCAGCAGGAACAATATTAACACCATTTACAGTCACATCCCAAGTTGCTAATGAAATACCAGAATTGATATCCCAGTTCATCGTAATATTAAACCATTCACCATGAGGAAATTGAAATTCTACTGCACCATTAGCAGTATTATCAATAACACCCTGACCAGGTGTTCCTAAAGCTTGATTAAAGAATATGTTACCTACAACCCATTCACCAGAGCCAATTGGTACTGCTCCTTGCAAATTAAAATATCCTTCTTTGTTTTCAGGTACAAACATCCAGAATGATAATCCCCAATTACTAAATATTTGGTTTCCTAAATTTAATACAGCATCAGTAGTACCATCACCTGGAACAAGGCCAGATTGTGATCCACCTTGAGCTTCTTCAGCAGATGACATTATTGCACATCCTGGTCCTCCACCACAACCCCAATCAGTCCACCAATCAATAAATATTGGCTCACCTACATTGTAAGATTCCATGTCATCATCGAACGTTTGAGCGTTCATTGTTACTGCAGCAAATAAGAATAAGGTTGCTACTAAAAAATAATTTTTTTTCATGATAATTTTGTTTTAAAAGTTAATTACATACAAATATATAAAAATATTACTTTAAAATAATGTGTTTTTAGCAATTATTTATAAAATTATTAAATATAATTATTATAATTTAAATAATTATAATGATAAAAACGCTAAGAATCTTGATAGAAACTTAGCGTTTTTATTATTATTAATAACTACCTTAATTAATTATTTATGTAGATAGTTTTCCAAGAAAATGGTGAATTAAAATAAGGACCACTTAAAGTAGCACCAGCATTACTCACATTCCAAACAATATTATTACCATCTTCATCTAATTCATTCATTTCTAACTCAAAATTAGTTACTATAAATGAGGCACCACTTGGAATTTCTATTCCTGGGAAAGCTGCAATCATATCTTCAATTGTTATTTCAATATAATATGATGGTAACTTATTAACTTCACTCAATACATCAAATGATTCGGCAGGTATAGTCTTGTACAAAATATTAGGTGTATAAGAAGATTCTGGTGTAGCATCTTGGTTATCAAAAAGCTCAATTTTTACACGCACTTCTTTAAAGTCTGGAGTGAAGCTTCCATCACCTTGTTGCACTTCTACAAGAAAACACAAACAAGATTTTTCTTCACCATCATTATTTAAGAGATCAAGTGGTTTTTCTAATATTCTTAATACTGATCCAGTTGTATTAACTTCTTCATATAAAGTATCTATCGCTAAGTCGCTGTCAGAACAAGAAGAAAAACCTCCTAATATAATGATTGTAACTAATATTGATTTAAATATATTTTTCATAATTATTTGTTTTATTATTAATTAGCAATTGGGAAACCAGTACTTCCAGGACCTGCTGCACTTGATGCAGGATTGTTATCCCAAAATACTTTCACACTAACATCAGGTTTTTGCGCGATATTTGGATTGGTATTTGCTTCATCAGCAGGATAAAATAATGATCTTACAAATCCTCCAGGAGCAGGTTCAACAGTCCATTGAAGTGTATGTGGATATCCTGTTCTTCTATAGAAGTTATATGAATTAGATCCATTACCATAATGCGCAATTAAATGTTGTTCACCAAGTATGTTCATTTTATCATCATAATTACCTAAAAAGAATTGCTCTGTTTTTAAATTAATCCATTGATCAACAGTAAAATCTGTAGGTACATATCCTCCATCGTCTGTTGTTGATAAATCAGCATCTCCATCCTTAGATCCAAAGCTCATTACTTTTGCTATAGATATTCCCATAGCGTTTCTTAAATGACTAGCAGCATCACCACCACCTGATAATGCCATTTCGGCAAGCATTAAGTGAGACCAAGAAGCTAAATATATTGGAGTAATACCAGCTCCACCACCACCTTGTCCTATACCAACGCTAGAAAAACGATTATCATCAAAATTACCAGCTATTGGGTACACACCACCAGCTGTTCTTTTAAATGTGTCAGGTGGAATACCACCGCCAAAACCATGATCTCTTCCCCAATATCCATTATCTACACTACAAAACACCATTAGAGATGCTCCAGGATAAAGAGCGGGTCTTGGTTGGGTTGAACAAAATAATCTTTCAGGATCAACAGCACATTGATTAGCAGGATCATTAGGATCTCCGTTAATGTCTTTTAGAGCTCCAGGTGTACAATCGTTTTGTCTAAAGAAATAATACCTTCTTCTTGGATCGTTATCTTTCAGCATTTTATCCATTAAATAGTCTGATCTATATCTGGTTACACCACCAGCTGTATAATCACTTTGATAACCAGGAGATCTAGCATCGATTTGATCATTAATTAATACATTATAATTCCATACAAAATCATCTGATGTATCAGAAATGAAATTACCCTCATTTTTAAGTGTATTAAATTCAGATACATTATTAGTGTTGACATAAGCTTGCATTTTTAATGTATTAGCAAGTTTAACCCATTGATCAAAATTATTGTTATAATAAAAATCATTTGCAATGTCAAAATTATTTCCACCTAACAACTCTTTAGCTTCTTGTAACAATGCTATAGCAAATTCATAAACTGAGCTTCCAGAATCAACAGAAGGTTGTGGAAATTCAGCTAAATTATTTGCTTCCGATCTTGGTATATCGCCAAAATAATCAACTAATGTAATAAGTGTATACGCTTTTAAAATTTTCATTACAGCAATGTGATTACTATAACCTATTAATTCAGTTTCTTGGTCTTTAGCTAATTGAATAGCATTTTGAATGTCAGAGAACATATTAACATATGCTAAGCCCCATTCGTAATTTGTAAAAACTGGTTCAAAAGCATTAACATAATTTGTTGCTCCCATTTGTTCAATTCTTACTAGTCTAGCACCATTATTACCCATTGCTTCTGCAAAACGTGCAAAATCTACTTGGATAGAAACCATATATCTTTCTAAATCACCATTTTCAACGGTAATTTGATTTGGATCGTTTATTAAGTCTAAATCAGTTGTTTCACAAGAAGTGAAAGTCAACCCAAGAAGTAGAATTAATAATACTGATATTTTATTTAAATTTTTCATTTTTATTCTTGATTTATATTATTAGAATGATAAGTTTACACTTAAACCGTATCTTTTACTACTAGGTCCTGTTAAATAATCAAACCCTTGTCCATTTCCAGATCCTAAAGCAGTTGTATTAGGGTCAAAGTTAATGCCATCTGGAGTGTTATAAGCATCATACCACATATTGTATGCACTTGCTTTAAAAACAATCTTCCCAAATGGAGTTTTGTCTAACATTTTAGATGGTAAAGAATAACCAAAACTAACTTCTCTTAATCTTATAACAGAAGCATCATATACAGATAATTCACTAGCTGGACTAGCAAATCCATTATCAAAATAGAAATTTGAGTTATTAATTTGAAGATCATTTGGTAATCCAGTTGCTTGACTAACACCAGGTAAGATATAGGTTGATAACCTGTCTTCTGTATCAGTAGTTAAACCCCTACCCATAAGTGTAGCAATAGTGGTTGAGTAAATATCTCCACCTGATGTATGGTTAACAGCAACTGCTAATGACCATCCCTTGTATTCAAAAGTATTGGTATAGTTCATTGAAAAGTCAGGATTTGGATTTCCAATAAAAGGTAATATACCTTCTTCATCCGTTTCTTCTGAGACATAGTTTCCTACTCCATCAACCAATAGATCTCCATTTGCATTTCTAGCGATACGAGAACCAAATATTGAACCTAAAGGATAACCTACTCTAGCACCATTACCTAAATTAGTAAAACCTGCATATATAATAAGATCATTATTTCCTATATCGGTTACGTTACTTTCATTTTGTGTAAAATTAACTCCAACATTCCAATTAAACCCATCAGATTTTTTTAACAAATCGATATCAAAAATAGCTTCAATACCCCAAGATTCAATTTCACCAATATTTGTACCTGTAAATGCAGCACCTGTACTTAATGGAATTGGAGCTGATTGGATAATTAAATCCTTAGTCACTCTCGTGTAATATGTAAAATCAAGGTTTATTCTGCTAAATAACTTAGCCTCTAAACCATATTCTAACTCTGTAAATAATTCAGGTTTGATATTTGGATTACCTACAAAAGAATTTGTTGTATTACCTGTTGTATCAATCCATCCTTGAGTATTTAGACTTAAACCAGTTACTGTTGGGTATCCAGTTGCAAAGTTTGCAGATGTACCATAACCACCTCTTAGTTTTAAATAATTTAAACCATTATCTGTTCTAATACTTGGAAAAGCAGAAGTTGGAATAAACGATAAACTAGTAGAAGGGTAAAAAAGTGTATTATTTTTTGCTGTATTAGAAACCCAATCTTGTCTTCCCGAAAAGTTTAAGAAAAGAAAATTATTAAAATCAAATCCTATTTGGCCATATAAACCAATAATGTTTCTTTCCTCGTGATATTCTATATAACCGTGATTTACAAATCCTTCATGAGCGAAAAAATCAAAAACTTGTTGATCTGAACTATTAACTCCAATTCTGTCATATTTTGTGCCTCTTGAAGTTGCACCAGCCATAAAGTTAAAACCTAAGTGATCATTAAAAAATGAATAATTGTTACCACTTAAAACCAGGTTGTGGTCAGATATCAAATTAGTATTATTCCAAGTTTCATAGATTCCTGAATCTGTAATAATACTTCCAGTTGTTCCACCTCGGTTTTGTAAGTTAACATTATTTTCAGAATAGGTGTCAATACTTCCTTGATATCTAAGATTAATATTATCGTTAAAATTATAGTCTACAGAAGCGAATCCATTTACACGATTTACTTTTTGTGAGAACTTAGCATTTTGTATTGTCCAAAGTGGATGTTGTATAGCATTATCATCTCTATAGTAAATACTACCTCCATCAGGTAATTCATATGGTAATTCATAAAAATCAATACTTCTAGGGGTATAAAATAAATCTCCAAAAATAGAAGAACCAGTACCGCCAACACTACTACCGAAACTAGCCGCTACTGGAGGAGTTTTAAAATCTGTTTTGGTATATGTCATAGAACCTCTAACGTTTAATTTGTTGGTAAGCTTAGCTCCACCAGAAATAGTTAAGTTGGTTCTTGTAATTTGGTTACCAGGTGTAAAACCTTCGTCATTGACATGACCGAAAGCCATACCGTAGTTATATTTACTGTCTTCACTTCTACCTCTTAAGTTAGCAGAAACAGCAGCTACACCACCTGTCCTGAAAAATTGTTCTACACTATTTCTAGGTTTCCAATCATAACGAAAATTGTCTCCATTTTCCTCAAAAAATGTATTTTGATAACTAGGATAGTTAGATGCTAAAAAAGCTGACGTAGAATAAGGGTGAGCTACAGATCCAGATACAGCTCCAGGTAAAAGATTATCACCATTTATTGCTTTATCACTACCATACCCGCCAAGGCCATCTTCATAAAATCCTGGTCCCCAGTTACTGTAGAACCATCCAAAAGCTTGATCAAATCCACCACCGTATTGATCTTGGTAGTCAGGAAGAGAAGCTACTTCGTTAAAGAAATATGATGATGAAATTTCAACTTCTTGCTTAGACTTCATCTTTGAATTACTTCCAGTTTTAGTTGTAATTAATATTACACCATTTCGACCATCAGTACCATATAATGTTGTTGCGGCTAAACCTTTTAGTATATCAATATTTTCGATATTATTAGGGTCAATATCAAATGATCTACTTGAACCTGAATTACCATCAATGAAATTACCAGCAGCATTTGAATCACTACTGTAAGGAACACCATCAATAACATAAAGTGCATTGTTGTTTCCAGAGAATGAATTCATACCTCTAATAATAACTTTGTTTGCAGATCCAGATAAACCGTTTGAAGTTGTTATCTCAATACCAGCAGTTTTTCCTTGAAGAACACGTGTTAAATCTGTTTCAGGACTGTCTTTAATTGCTTCTTCTTTAATGGAAGATACGGCATATCCTAATGCTTTCTTTTCCTTTTTAATACCTAAAGCTGTTACAACCACTTCTTCTAATACAGCTGCATCTTCAGACATCTGAAGATTTATGTTACTAGTTGCGGCAGTTACAGCTCTTTCAGCTGTATAAAAACCAACATAGCTAAACACAATGGTCTGTCCCACATTCGCATTAACAGTAAAATTACCGTCAAAATCGGATTGTGTTCCATTGCTTGTGCCTTTTACAATAATGTTTACTCCTGGTAAGGGCAATCCGCTATTATCGGATACTGTACCGGAGATTGTTTTTTCTTGTGCGAACGTAAGTTGCACTACAAACGCTAATAATAACGTCAAAATTCCACTAAACTTTGTTCTCATTTTTTATGATTTATTTGTATTAACCAATCGCAAAAATCATAATAAAAAGTTAAATACGCAACTATTTAAACTTAAATTTTGGTTTTTTTTAACTCTAATGCTTCATTTTTCTTGAATATTTGTTAAAATTTAGATAAAATACTAATGTGAATTTTTGTGTTAGAAAAATTAAAATCTTGATTTTCAGTATTTCCATTAGCAATACTAAATTTTATAATACCAGCTGTAGTTTGTAGGCCAATGCCGATACCAAAGCTATATAATTTTTGTTTTAATACTATTATTTCATTTTCAAAATATGCAAAATCAATAATACTATGGACGTATATATCTTGATTAATTTGATAACGGTATTCCGAATTTAAAACCGAATAAAATGATGCGTCAATACTATTTTCGTTAAATCCTCTTATGCTATTAATGCCCCCAAACCTAAATAGTTCATTTGTAAAATAACTTTCACTGTTTAGTAATTCGGTGTTATTTTTTAAATATATTGAGTTTTTGTAATTTAAATTAAAAATAGTATGCAACAATAAGCTTGCTCTTATTTGAGATTCGTTAGCGTTGTCATATTCTCTTGAGCCAATTTCGGTATCTAGATGAAATATAGATTTTATCGGAAAAAGGATATTGTTCTGAGCTTTTGTATAAGATAAGCCAACTAGTATAAATTTTGATGTATAATCTTCAACATCAATATTAGTAGAATTATCTTTCCGTAAATTACTGGACTCGTAACCTTTGAAGCCTATATATGATTTTGAGGTGGTATTAATTTGATATCTTACTTTTATTAATTGATCTGAAGTGGAAAATGTGCTGTCGCGTTTAAATATTTTTAGTTCCGTTATAAGGCCAAAAGGAGTTTTAAATAGATAAGGTACAGTTAATTTTGCTTTAAAATTTTGCTGATCATTGCCATCTGCTTTATAATTTAACAAAAATTGCTCACCAAAATTTAGGTTGTTATTAAGTTCTAGGTTTAAATAGCCGTTAAATATTAACTTTTGAGAATCTTCGTTAGTAGCGAACCCTAAGATTCCATCAAAGAGATTGTTTTTTTCTTTTTTTAAATATAAATATACTATTGTTGAGTCCTTTTTAAAAAGTATCTCTGGAGGTTTTGTGACAGATACAAATCCTAAAGAATTTAAAATGTTGCTTTTTTCAATTAATTTAGATTTATTAAATTTATTTTCTTTTTTTATTCCAGCATAGTGCTTAATGTGTGATTTTGAAAATTTTTCATAACCCTTTACTTTAATACTGTCAATTGTTCTAGAAACTCCCTTTAGAAGAATAATATTCGCAGATAAAGATCTGTTTTTCTTTTTGGTTATATTTTCTAATTTTATTCTTGCAAAAGCATTACCGCTTTCGGTTTTTAAAGAATTTAATTTTGTAATGGAAGATGCTATGGAGTTAAATGGAAGCACAAAATAAGATTCAGTAACTTTTTTTGATACTTGTAATAGTTCCTTTTTGCTGAAATCTTTTTCCAAATAAAATAGTTGAATTGATTTGTATTTGGGACCTAGGTGGTAAAGTGCAATATAAGTACTGTCGTTCTTTTTTTGAAGTGAACGTATTTCGTTTTCAATAAAACCATTTGTTTCTAAAGTATTGTGTAAAGCGTCTACTTCTTTTTTTAAGTTTAAATAATTAATAAAAGTAGCGTTTAAATCTAAAGAATCTAAAGTTGATTGTGAAATTGAGTCTTGAGCTTTAAATTTAAGGTTCAAATTTTGAGCATTTATATTAAAAAAAAATGCAGTATATATATTAAGGTATATTAAAATGTAAAATAATGGCTTCAAAAACAAACAAAATTAGACTTGTAAAGCTAACGTACCTTTACGTTAATTCATATATATTCTTCATTAATTTTTTAATTGCAGTTTAATAGTTGGTTTGTAGAAATATTCTAAGTTCTACTTAGTTATTTAAATTCAAGGTATTTTTTTATTTTCAACTCGTTTTTAAATACTTAAAAAAATTAATTTATTAGGGTTGTTTTTACATAAATTTATTTCTACATTTGCAAACCCTTAAAAAAGGGTATTTTATTATATAAAAAGTTTATATGCCAACAATTTCACAATTAGTACGAAAAGGAAGAGCCAAAATAACCAAGAAGAGTAAATCGGCTGCTTTAGATTCGTGTCCTCAAAGAAGAGGGGTGTGTACACGTGTTTATACTACTACGCCAAAAAAACCAAACTCTGCAATGCGTAAAGTTGCAAGGGTAAGGTTGACAAACGGTAAGGAAGTAAATGCGTACATCCCAGGTGAGGGTCATAATCTACAAGAGCACTCGATAGTATTGGTTAGAGGTGGAAGGGTAAAAGATTTGCCAGGAGTTAGATATCATATCGTTCGTGGAGCTTTAGACACCGCTGGTGTAGAAGGTAGAACACAACGTAGATCTAAATACGGTGCAAAACGCCCTAAAAAGTAAAATTTAAAAGTTTTAAAGAGAAGACATGAGAAAAAAAGCAGCCAAAAAAAGACCGCTTTTACCGGATCCAAAGTTTAACGACCAGTTAGTAACTCGTTTCGTTAACAATTTAATGTGGGACGGGAAAAAATCGGTGGCTTTCAAAGTATTTTATGATGCGATTGCAATTGTAGAAGAAAAGAACCAAGACGAAGAAAAAACTGCACTCGAGTTGTGGAAAGACGCTTTATCTAATGTAATGCCTCACGTAGAGGTGCGTAGTCGTAGAATTGGAGGAGCAACTTTCCAAATTCCGAGACAAATACGTCCAGACAGAAAAGTTTCAACAGCTATGAAATGGTTGATTTTATTTGCTAGAAAAAGAAACGAAAAGTCTATGGCGCAAAAATTAGCTGCAGAAGTCTTAGCTGCTGCTAAAGAAGAAGGTGCTGCTGTAAAAAAACGTGTTGATACTCACAAAATGGCAGACGCTAATAAAGCATTTTCACATTTCAGATTCTAGAAAATGGCACAAAGAGATTTAAAATATACAAGAAATATAGGGATTGCTGCGCATATTGATGCTGGTAAAACCACTACTACAGAGCGTGTTTTGTATTATACGGGTGTAAGTCATAAAATTGGAGAAGTTCATGATGGAGCTGCTACAATGGACTGGATGGAGCAAGAGCAGGAAAGAGGTATTACAATTACATCTGCTGCAACTACTTGTACTTGGCAATTTCCAATGGAAAATGCTGAAATTCTTCCAGATACTAAGGATTACCACTTTAATATTATAGATACTCCTGGGCACGTTGATTTTACGGTGGAAGTAAATCGTTCATTGCGCGTGCTTGACGGGTTGGTGTTTTTGTTTAGTGCTGTTGATGGTGTAGAGCCTCAATCAGAAACAAACTGGAGACTTGCTGATAATTACAATGTACCAAGAATTGGTTTTGTCAATAAAATGGACCGTCAAGGATCTGATTTTATGATGGTTTGTAAGCAAGTAAAAGAAATGTTAGGTTCTAACGCAGTCCCAATTGTTTTAAACATTGGTGATGAAGAGGACTTTAAAGGTATTGTAGATCTTGTTAAGAATAGAGCTATTATATGGCATGATGAAGGAATGGGGGCGAAGTTTGACGTTGTTGAAATTCCTGAAGATTTGAAAGAAGAAGCAAAAATTCTCCGTGGTAAACTTATTGAAGAAGTTGCTGCTTATGATGAAGATTTGCTAGAAAAATATATGGAAGATGAAGACTCAATTACTGAAGATGAAGTGCATGCTGCGCTTCGTGCTGCAGTAATGGATATGTCTATTATTCCTATGATTTGTGGTTCAGCTTTTAAAAATAAAGGGGTTCAATTTTTATTAGATGCAGTATGTCGATATTTGCCTTCACCTGTAGATAAAGAAGCGATTATAGGAAAAAATCCTGATACTGATGAAGAAGAATTAAGGAAACCAGATGTCAATGAACCATTTGCTGCCTTAGCTTTTAAAATTGCAACAGATCCTTTTGTAGGAAGACTTGCTTTTTTCCGTGCTTATTCTGGTAGATTAGATGCTGGATCTTATGTGTTGAATAATCGTTCTGGTAAAAAAGAACGTATCTCACGTATTTATCAAATGCATGCTAATAAGCAAAATGCTATTGATTTTATTGAAGCAGGAGATATTGGTGCGGCAGTAGGGTTTAAAAGTATTAAAACAGGAGATACCTTATCTGATGAAAAGCATCCAATTATATTAGAAAGTATGGATTTCCCAGACCCAGTAATTGGTATTGCTGTGGAGCCTAAAACTAAAGCGGACGTAGATAAATTAGGAATGGCTTTAGCAAAACTTGCTGAAGAAGATCCAACATTTACCGTTAGAACTGATGAAGCTTCAGGACAGACTATTATTTCTGGAATGGGTGAACTACATTTAGATATTATTGTAGATCGTTTAAGGCGTGAGTTTAAGGTAGAAGTTAATCAAGGGAAACCTCAGGTTGAATATAAAGAAACTATTACACGCGAAGCTAATCATAGAGAGACTTACAAGAAACAATCTGGTGGTCGTGGAAAGTTTGGTGATATTGTATTTACATTAGAACCGGCTGAAGAAGGAAAAACAGGTTTAGAATTTGTAAATAAAATTAAAGGAGGTAACGTTCCTAAAGAATTTATACCTTCTGTGGAAAAAGGTTTCAAAATGGCTATGGTAAATGGTCCTTTGGCTGGTTTCGAGGTAGACAGTATGAAGGTAACTTTAACAGATGGGTCTTACCACGATGTGGATTCAGATCAATTATCATTTGAGTTAGCTGCAAAACTTGGTTTTAAGGCAGCTGCTAAAAAAGCAGGAGCTGTAATTTTAGAGCCAATAATGAAATTAGAGGTTCTTACTCCTGAAGAAAATATGGGAGATATCGTTGGAGATCTTAACCGTCGTCGTGGTCAATTAAGTGACATGGGTGATCGTTCAGGTTCTAAAGTAATTAAAGCTACAGTCCCATTATCTGAAATGTTTGGATATGTAACTACTTTAAGAACTTTATCATCTGGTAGAGCAACTTCAACTATGGAATTTTCACATTATGCAGAAACTCCTTCTAATATTTCAGAAGAAGTAATTGCAGTAGCAAGAGGAACAGTTAACGCTTAATATTAAGGCAATGAGTCAAAAAATTAGAATAAAGCTAAAATCTTACGATCACAACTTAGTGGATAAATCTGCTGAAAAAATCGTTAAGACTGTAAAAAGTACAGGAGCAGTTGTAACGGGGCCAATCCCTTTACCAACTCATAAAAAAATATTTACTGTATTGCGTTCACCGCACGTAAATAAAAAGAGTAGAGAACAATTTCAATTAAGTTCTTATAAAAGGCTTTTAGATATTTATAGTTCTTCATCAAAAACAATCGATGCTTTAATGAAGTTAGAATTGCCAAGTGGTGTAGAAGTAGAGATTAAAGTTTAAGTTTATGAAGTGAGTATTCATAACTATAAAATGAATCTTACAAAATAAATAATTGCTTAAAACATGTCTGGAGCTTGAACGCAAAGGAAAAACGGAAACAGAATAATATTCAGGATTGAATTTATTTTCATCCTGTTTTTTTTAATTAATGTTTCAGGATAAATAATTAATAATTAATAAATAATAAATATGTCTGGGTTAATTGGAAGAAAGATAGGTATGACTAGCATCTTTGACGCAAACGGCAAGAATATGCCGTGTACCGTTATTGAAGCAGGTCCCTGTGTTGTCACCCAAGTCAGAACTAAAGAAGCTGACGGGTACGAAGCTCTTCAACTTGGTTTCGATGACAAAAAGACTGCTACAAAAGCTGCTCAAGGGCATGCTAAAAAAGCAGGAAGCGCTGTAAAGCGTAAAGTTGTTGAATTCCAAAGATTTGAAGAAGATTATAAATTAGGCGACACCATAACAGTGGAGCATTTTAAAGAAGGGGAGTTTGTGGATGTTTCAGGAACTTCAAAAGGAAAAGGATTTCAAGGTGTTGTAAAACGTCATGGTTTTGCCGGTGTAGGTCAAGCGACTCACGGTCAGCATAACCGATTAAGAGCTCCTGGATCTATTGGTGCAGCTTCATATCCTGCAAGAGTATTTAAGGGTATGCGTATGGCTGGACAAATGGGTAATGAAAAAGTAAAAGTACAAAACCTAAGAGTGTTGAAAGTAGTTGCTGAAAAGAACTTACTTGTTGTTAAAGGATGTATTCCTGGAGCTAAAAATGCTTATGTAACTATTCAGAAATAATGAAGGTAGCAGTATTAGATAAAAACGGAAAAGACACAGGTAGAAAGGTAGATCTTTCTAAAGATGTGTTTGGAATTGAGCCTAATAATCACGCGCTTTATCTTGATGTAAAGCAATACCTTGCAAATCAAAGGCAAGGTACGCATAAGTCAAAAGAGCGTGCAGAGATTACTGGTAGTACCAGAAAAATAAAGAAACAAAAAGGAACTGGTACAGCCCGTGCGGGTAGTATTAAGTCTGGTGTTTTTAGAGGTGGTGGAAGAATGTTTGGTCCAAGACCAAGAAATTATTCTTTTAAATTAAATAAGAATTTAAAAAGATTAGCGCGTCGTTCTGCATTGAGTATCAAGGCAAATGAAAAAGCAATAGTTGTAATTGAAGATCTTAATTTTGATACTCCAAAAACTAAAGAATTCACATCAGTATTAAAGTCTTTAGGCTTAGATGCTAAAAAATCTTTATTTGTGTTGGGAGAGTCAAATAATAATCTATATTTGTCGTCTCGTAATTTGAAAAGCACTGAAGTGGTAACTAACTCTCACTTAAGTACTTATAAAATTATGAATGCAAACAGCTTAGTGTTGTTTGAAGGTTCATTGGAAGGAATTGAGTCAAACTTAAGTAATTAGAAATAATGAATATCTTAATTAAACCTATTATAACAGAAAAAGCTACAGCTGATGTTGAAAATTTCAACAGATATACTTTTGTAGTAAATCCAAAGGCGAATAAGGTAGAAATTAAAAAGGCAGTGGAAGCTGCTTATGAAGTTTCGGTTACTAAAGTTCGTACTATAAATGTTCGCCCAGATAGAAAAACTCGTAATACAAAAACGGGTATTCAAATTGGTAAAACTAATGCGGTTAAAAAAGCAATAGTACAATTGGCGGAAGGTGATGCAATAGATTTTTACAGTAACATCTAAGTTTAGCTTAGATTAATTAGACAAAAAATGTCAGTAAGAAAATTAAAACCAATCACCCCAGGACAGCGATTTAGAGTTGTAAATGGATTTGACGCCATTACAACTGATAAGCCGGAGAAAAGTTTATTATCTCCGATTAAAAGAACTGGGGGAAGAAACAGTCAAGGAAAAATGACTATGCGCTACAAAGGTGGTGGTCATAAAAGACGTTATCGAATTATCGATTTTAAACGTACCAAAGAAGGAGTCCCTGCAACAGTTGCGTCCATAGAGTATGACCCAAATCGTACTGCATTTATCGCTTTATTAAACTATCAAGATGGTGAAAAGCGTTATGTAGTAGCTCAAAGTGGATTAAAAGTAGGACAGAACATTGTTTCAGGAGATAAAGTTGCTCCAGAAATTGGAAACTGTATGTTACTAGAAAATATTCCTTTAGGAACTATAATATCTTGTATTGAATTACATCCTGGTCAAGGAGCTGTTTTAGCGCGTAGTGCTGGAGCATTTGCTCAACTAATGGCACGTGATGGTAAGTTCGCTACTGTTAAATTACCTTCTGGCGAAACTCGTTTAATATTAATTACTTGTGCTGCAACTATTGGTGCTGTTTCTAACAGTGACCATCAGTTATTAGTGTCAGGTAAGGCGGGTAGATCAAGATGGTTAGGTAGAAGACCTCGTACAAGACCAGTAGTGATGAATCCTGTAGATCACCCAATGGGTGGTGGTGAAGGTAAATCTTCTGGTGGACATCCACGTTCTAGAAACGGTATTCCTGCAAAAGGATTTAGAACCCGTTCTAAAATAAAAGCAAGTAATAAATATATAATCGAACGTAGAAAGAAATAAGATATGGCACGATCATTAAAAAAGGGACCTTACGTTCATTATAAATTAGATAAGAAAGTTCAATTAAATGTTGATTCGAGTAAAAAGACGGTGATCAAAACTTGGTCAAGAGCGTCTATGATTACTCCAGATTTTGTTGGACAAACCATTGCAGTACATAATGGGAAACAATTTATTCCTGTATATGTTACTGAGAATATGGTAGGACATAAATTAGGGGAATTTTCACCGACAAGATCATTTCGTGGTCATCAAGGTGCAAAAAACAAAGGTAAAAAATAAGCCATGGGAGTTCGTAAAAGAGAAAGAGCGGAGCAAATCAAGGAATCAAAGAAAACAATGTACTTTGCTAAATTGAACAATTGCCCAACATCACCAAGAAAAATGCGATTAGTTGCAGATTTAGTTCGTGGTGAAAAAATAAATAAAGCGCTTAATATTTTAAAGTTTAGCCCTAAAGAAGCTTCACGTCGTTTAGAGACGTTATTATTGTCTGCTATTGCAAATTGGCAAGCAAAAAATGAAGAAGCTTCTGTAGAAGATGCAGATCTTTTTGTTAAAGAAATCCGTGTGGATGGTGGAGCTATGTTAAAAAGACTTAGACCTGCGCCACAAGGACGTGCACACAGAATTAGAAAACGCTCCAATCACGTAACACTCGTGCTTGCAGCTAACGATAACACACAAAGCAATTAATAAATGGGACAAAAAACAAATCCAATCGGAAATCGCTTAGGTATCATTAGAGGATGGGAATCCAACTGGTATGGAGGCAACGACTACGGCGATAGATTAGCTGAGGACGACAAGATTAGAAAGTATGTTCATGCTCGTTTACAAAAAGCTAGTGTGTCTAGGGTAATTATTGAGCGTACACTTAAGCTTGTAACCGTTACTATCACTACTGCTAGACCTGGTATCATTATCGGAAAAGGTGGACAAGAGGTAGACAAGCTAAAAGAAGAACTTAAGAAAATTACTGGTAAAGATGTACAAATAAACATCCACGAAATTAAGAGACCAGAAATGGATGCGTATTTAGTAGGAGCTAGTATTGCAAGACAAATTGAAAACAGAATTTCATACCGTCGTGCAATTAAAATGGCTATAACTGCTGCAATGCGTATGAATGCAGAAGGTATAAAAGTGCAAATTTCAGGTCGTTTGAACGGTGCTGAAATGGCACGTTCTGAATCTTATAAGGATGGACGTATTCCTTTATCAACATTTAGAGCCGATATTGACTATGCTTTAGTTGAGGCGCACACTACTTATGGTAGGTTGGGGATTAAAGTATGGATTATGAAAGGTGAAGTGTACGGAAAAAGAGAGCTTTCTCCACTAGTTGGCTTAGCCAAAAAAGGTGGAAAAAGCGGTAACAACAAACGAGGTGGTGCTAATAAACCCCGTCGTAGACAGTAATTATTAAATAGAATAAAATGTTACAACCAAAAAGAACAAAGTTTCGTAAACAGCAAAAAGGTAGAATGAAAGGTAATGCCGGACGTGGAAACCAACTTGCGTTTGGAACTTTTGGTATAAAATCTTTAGATTCAAATTTCTTGACATCACGTCAAATAGAAGCTGCACGTATTGCTGCTACTCGTTTTATGAAGAGAGAAGGTTCTATCTGGATAATGATATTTCCAGATAAACCAATAACTAAAAAACCTCTTGAAGTACGTATGGGTAAAGGTAAAGGTGCTGTAGAATATTGGGCAGCTGTTGTTAAACCAGGAAGAATGTTGTTTGAAGTATCTGGAGTTCCTATTGAAACTGCAAAAGAGGCATTACGTCTTGCGGCTCAAAAGTTACCAGTAAAAACAAAATTCATTGTATCTAGAACATTTCAAGCTTAATTTATTATGAAACAACCTGAAATAAAAGAAGCATCAACAGCGGAATTACAAGAAAAGCTATCTGATTCAAGAAAAGCATTTTCTGATCTTAAAATGGCTCATGCCATAACACCGTTGGAAAATCCAATTCAACTAAGAGATCAAAGAAGGTCTATAGCGAGAATTGTGACTGAACTAACTAAAAGAGAAGTACAATAGTACCAAGCTGAAAGATGGAAAAAAGAAATTTAAGAAAAGAACGTATAGGTGTAGTTACTAGCAATAAAATGGATAAGTCTATTGTGGTTGCTGAAGTAAAAAAAGTAAAGCACCCAATGTATGGTAAGTTCGTGTTAAAAACTAAGAAATATGTTGCGCACGATGAGACCAATGACTGCAACGAAGGAGATAAAGTAAGGATCATGGAAACACGTCCTTTAAGTAAAACCAAATGTTGGAGACTAGTAGAAATAATTGATAGAGCTAAGTAGGTATGTTACAACAAGAGTCAAGACTAAAAGTTGCAGATAATACTGGAGCTAAAGAAGTGCTAACAATTCGCGTGTTAGGTGGAACCAAAAAAAGATATGCTTCCATAGGGGATAAAATTGTCGTTGCTGTAAAAGCTGCTACACCTAATGGAACCATTAAAAAAGGAGATGTTGCTACTGCGGTAGTTATACGTACTAAGAAAGAAGTGAGAAGACCAGACGGATCATATATTCGTTTCGATGATAATGCTTGTGTGCTTTTAAACCCACAGGGAGAAATGATTGGAACACGTGTATTTGGACCGGTTGCAAGAGAACTTCGTGACAAGCAATTTATGAAAATTGTATCATTGGCGCCTGAGGTGCTTTAAATTGAAAACAAAGATGGCAAAGCTTAAAATAAAATCAGGAGATACAGTAATTGTTACCGCCGGAGATCATAAAGGATCTGAAGGTAAGGTGATGAAAGTAATTTTTGAAAAGAACAAAGCAATAGTAGAAGGAGTAAATATGGTTTCTAAACATGAGAAGCCTAGTGCAAATAATCCTCAAGGTGGAATTGTAAAAAAGGAAGCTGCTCTACATATCTCAAATCTTTCTCTAGTAGACCCTAAAACAGGAACTGCAACAAGAGTTGGTTATAGAATGGAAGAAGAGAAAAAAGTACGTTTTACAAAAAAATCGAATCAAGTATTATAGTTATGGCATATTTACCAAGACTTAAAGAGGAATATAAGGGCAGAGTAATTGAAGCTCTTAAAGAAGAATTTGGTTACTCGAATGTAATGGAAGTTCCAAAATTAGAGCGCATCGTTGTGTCTCGTGGTGTTGGAGCTGCAGTAGCAGACAAGAAACTATTAGAGTATGCTGTTGATGAGCTTACAAACATAACAGGGCAAAAAGCTGTTGCAACTATTTCTAAGAAGGATGTTGCAAATTTTAAATTGCGTAAAGGAGTGCCAATTGGCGCTAAAGTTACTTTGCGTGGTGAGCGCATGTATGAGTTTTTAGATAGACTTGTTACTAGTGCATTGCCTCGAGTAAGAGATTTTAATGGTATTAAAGCAACAGGGTTTGATGGAAGAGGTAATTACTCATTAGGTGTTACCGAACAAATTATTTTTCCTGAAATCAATATCGATAAGATTAAGAAAATTGATGGTATGAACATCACTTTTGTTACTTCAGCTGGTACTGATAAAGAAGCAAAATCATTATTAACTGAATTAGGTTTACCTTTTAAAAAGAACTAATATGGCTAAAGAATCAATGAAAGCCCGTGAGGTTAAGAGACGTAAATTGGTAGCAAAGTATGCAACTAAACGTAAGGCTTTAAAAGAAGCTGGAGATTATCAAGCATTACAAAAATTACCAAAAGACGCTTCACCAGTTCGTTTGCACAACCGTTGTAAACTAACCGGTAGACCGAAAGGGTATATGAGAACGTTTGGTGTTTCACGTGTAACATTTCGTGAAATGGCAAATCAAGGTTTAATCCCAGGTGTTAGAAAAGCATCTTGGTAATATACTATTAATTGGTTGTAGGTTTACTTTGGAAACGATAAGTAAAAACCACATCCGCAAAATTAAAATATGAATATAGATCCAATAGCAGATTATCTAACTAGAGTTAGAAATGCAGTAAACGCAGGGCATAGAGTAGTAGATATTCCTGCATCAAATGTTAAGAAAGAAATTACAAAGATCTTATTTGATCAAGGATTTGTTTTAAGTTATAAGTTTGAAGACGATAAAGGGCCTCAGGGAACTATTAAAATCGCTTTAAAATATGATAAACTTACTAAAGATCCTGTAATTAAGAAAATACAACGAATTAGTAAACCAGGTTTACGTAAGTATTCTAGTTCTTCAGAACTACCAAGAATTCTAAACGGATTGGGAATTGCAATAGTTTCTACTTCTCACGGAGTAATGACAGGAAGGCAAGCTCAAGCTCAGAATGTAGGTGGTGAAGTATTATGTTACGTATACTAAAATAAAGACAAAAAGAAATGTCAAGAATAGGTAAAAGCCCGGTAGCAATCCCAGAAGGAATTACAGTCGATATTAGCGATAATGTAGTTACTGTAAAAGGAAAATTAGGTGAATTAACACAAGAATTTTCAGGAGTTACAGTAAAGATTGATGAAGGGAACGTTATTGTAGAGCGCACATCAGAATCAAAAGAAGATAGGTCTAAACATGGTTTATATAGATCTTTAATCAATAATATGATTGAAGGTGTAAGCAAAGGATGGACAAAAGAACTAGAATTAGTTGGTGTGGGTTACCGTGCTTCTAATCAAGGTCAGAAATTAGATTTAGCTCTTGGGTTTTCTCACAATATAGTGATTAGTATAGCCCCAGAAGTTAAAGTTGAAACGGTTTCTGATAAAGGAAAAAATCCAAAAATAAAATTAACTTCTCACGACAAACAATTGGTTGGTCAAGTTGCCGCAAAGATTCGTTCTATGCGTAAACCAGAACCATACAAAGGAAAAGGGATTAGATTTGTAGGAGAAATAATAAGAAGAAAAGCAGGTAAATCTGCATAACAAATAAAGTTATGGCATTATCAAAAACAGATAGAAGAGAACGTTTACGTTTTAGAATTAGAAAAACAGTTTCTGGAACAACACAACGTCCTCGTTTGGCAGTTTTCAGAAGTAATAAAGAAATATATGCTCAACTTATTGACGATGTAAATGGAGTAACTATTACTGCTGCATCTTCAAGAGATAAAGATATAGACGCATCTAAAGCAAACAAAGTAGATGCTGCTAAATTAGTAGGTAAAACAATTGCTGATAGAGCAATTAAAGCTGGTTTAGAAAGTATTACTTTCGATAGAGGCGGTTACCTTTACCATGGAAGAGTTAAATCATTAGCTGAAGGAGCTCGCGAAGGCGGACTAAAATTCTAAGAAATATGTATCAAGATTATAAAAACGTAGAGTTAGTTAAACCAGGAGGTCTAGATTTAAAAGACCGTTTAGTAGGGGTTCAACGTGTAACTAAAGTAACAAAAGGGGGTAGAACCTTTGGATTTTCAGCTATTGTAGTAGTAGGTGATGAAAACGGAATAGTAGGTCAAGGACTTGGAAAATCGAAAGATGTTGCAAGTGCAATTGCTAAAGCAATTGAAGACGCTAAGAAAAACTTAGTTCGCATACCTTTAAACAAGGCTACATTACCTCATGAACAAAAAGGTAAATACGGCGGAGCTAGAGTTAACTTATTACCAGCTTCTGCTGGTACAGGAGTTATTGCTGGTGGAGCTGTTCGTGCGGTATTAGAAGCAGTTGGTGTACATGATGTGCTTTCGAAGTCTCAAGGATCTTCGAATCCACATAATGTAGTAAAAGCTACTTTTGATGCTCTTTTACAAATGAGAAGCGCTCAAACTATTGCAAAACAAAGAGGAATTTCTTTAGAGAAATTATTTAAAGGATAAACATTAAGCAAGATGGCAAAAATCAAAGTAACCAAGGTTCGTAGTGCGATTAATCGTACTCAAAACCAAAAAAGAGTACTTGAATCTTTAGGTCTTCATAAAATGGGTCAGACTGTTGAACATGAAGATACCTTAAGTATTTTAGGTATGATAAGAAAAGTTAATCACTTAGTTTCAGTAGAAGCTAACTAAGAAATTAAAAATTATGAATTTAAGTAACTTACAACCGGCAGCTGGTTCGGTAAAAAATCAAGGCAAGCGAGTAGGTCGCGGACAAGGTTCAGGAAAAGGGGGGACTGCAACACGTGGACATAATGGAGCAAAATCTCGTTCTGGATATTCTAAGAAATTAGGATTTGAAGGTGGGCAAATGCCGTTACAACGTCGTGTTCCTAAATTTGGTTTTACGAATATAAACCGAAAAGAATACCAAGCAGTAAATATTGATAAACTTCAAGAACTAGTTGACGATAAAAAAATAAAAGATGCTATCGATTTTGATACTTTTGTAGATTTAGGTTTAGTTGGTAAAAACGAACTACTTAAAATCTTAGGAAGAGGAGAGTTAAAATCAAAATTAACAGTTACAGCAAATAAATTTTCAGCTTCTGCTAAAGAAGCAATTGAAAAAGCTGGAGGTGAAGTAATAACATTATAATTTATTATAAGGATGAAATTTATTGAAACCTTAAAAAATGTTTGGAAAATTGAAGAGCTACGTAACCGTATCCTTCTCACACTAGGACTTTTGTTAGTGTATCGTTTTGGAGCACAAGTTGTGTTGCCAGGTATTGATGCATCTAAACTAACAGCTGTTGTTGGTGGAGATGGTCAAGGTATTTTTGGACTTTTAAATGCTTTTACAGGTGGAGCTTTTTCCAATGCTTCAGTTTTTGCATTGGGTATTATGCCTTATATCTCTGCATCGATTGTAGTTCAGTTAATGCAAATAGCAATTCCATATTTACAAAAATTACAAAAAGAAGGAGAAAGTGGTAGAAAAAAGATCAATCAAATTACTAGATGGTTAACCATTGGTATTTGTTTACTTCAAGCGCCTACTTACTTAATTGGCTTACCTGCATTAGGAGTTCCAGTTGAAGCATTTATTATAGGACAAACAACAATGTTCTATGTTTCATCTACAATTATACTTGTAACCGGTTGTGTATTTGCAATGTGGTTAGGAGAAAAAATTACAGATAAAGGTATTGGAAACGGTATCTCTATACTAATTATGGTAGGTATTATCGCTAGATTGCCACAATCTTTTGCTCAAGAATTTGCTTCTAGAGTAATGGAATCAAATGGTGGTATGATTATGATACTTATTGAGTTAGTAATATGGTTTGTTATTATTTTAGCTTCTATTATGTTAGTAATGGCTGTTCGTAAAATTCCTGTGCAATATGCAAGAAGAACTGCAAGCGGTGGTTATGAGAAAAATATATTTGGAGCAAGACAATTTATTCCATTAAAATTAAACGCATCTGGTGTAATGCCTATTATTTTTGCACAAGCAATTATGTTTGTTCCTGGATTAATTGGAGGAGCATCATTTATGAAAGACTCAAATGTTGGACAATGGATGCAAGTTAATTTTAGTGATATGTTTGGACTTTGGTACAATGTATTGTTTGCGGTATTAATTATTATTTTTACCTATTTCTATACAGCTATTACTGTTCCAACTAATAAAATGGCTGATGATTTAAAACGTAGTGGAGGGTTTATTCCTGGAATAAAGCCCGGTACAGATACTGCAGAATTGTTGGATAATATTATGTCACAAATAACACTGCCTGGATCTATATTTTTAGCTGGTATTGCAATATTCCCTGCAATCGCCGTTAAAGTATTTGGTATTCAGCAAGGTTGGGCATTGTTTTATGGAGGAACTTCACTATTAATTATGGTGGGTGTTGCCATCGATACCATGCAGCAAATTAATTCATATTTATTAAATCGTCATTATGATGGTTTAATGAAAACAGGAAAAAATAGAAAAGCAGTAGCATAATGGCAAAGCAAACCGCAATAGAACAAGATGGAACAATTACGGAAGCATTGTCAAATGCAATGTTTCGTGTAGAGTTAGAAAACGCACATATTGTTACAGCGCATATATCTGGTAAAATGCGTATGCACTATATAAAATTATTACCAGGAGATAAAGTTAAATTAGAAATGAGTCCTTATGATTTATCAAAGGCTCGAATCACTTATAGATATTAAGTTATTATGAAAGTAAGAGCATCTATTAAAAAAAGAAGTGCCGAATGCAAAATAGTTCGCAGAAAAGGCAGATTATATGTTATTAACAAAAAGAACCCTAGGTTCAAACAAAGACAAGGATAAGTTATGGCAAGAATCGCAGGTGTAGATATCCCAAAACAAAAAAGGGGTGTAATCGCGTTAACGTATATCTTTGGTATTGGTGATAGCCGTGCTAAAGAAATACTAAAAAATGCTGGTGTAGACGAAAACAAAAAAGTAAACGAATGGTCTGATGATGAAATCGGAAAAATTCGTGATACTGTTGGAGCAATTACCATCGAAGGTGAATTACGTAGTGAAATTCAATTAAATATTAAGCGATTAATGGACATTGGATGTTATAGAGGTATTCGTCATAGAACGGGTCTTCCTTTAAGAGGACAACGTACTAAGAATAACTCAAGGACTAGAAAAGGAAAACGTAAAACCGTTGCTAACAAGAAAAAAGCAACTAAATAAACACTAGAGATATGGCAAAGGCAAAAACTAGTACGAAAAAACGTAAAGTTAATGTGGAAGCAGTGGGTCAAGCTCACGTGACCGCTTCATTTAACAATATTATCATTTCGTTGACAAACAAAAAAGGAGATGTAATCTCTTGGTCATCAGCTGGAAAAATGGGCTTTAGAGGTTCTAAAAAGAACACTCCTTACGCAGCTCAATTAGCAGCAGAAGATTGTGCAGCAACTGCACATGCAGAAGGTTTACGTAAAGTAAAAGTATATGTAAAAGGTCCAGGTAATGGTAGAGAATCTGCTATTAGATCGATACATAACGCAGGAATTGAAGTAACTGAAATTATCGATGTTACTCCAATGCCACATAATGGATGTAGACCTCCAAAAAGAAGAAGAGTATAATTCTGAAAATATTCAGAAACTTTTATATAAATTAATTAATAAGTATAAACTGAAGGATTAAGATATTCAAAGGATAAGTATAAGACCTTAATTTGAGAATCCCTTCAAAAAAAATTAGAAATGGCAAGATATACTGGTCCAAAAACTAAAATAGCCCGTAAGTTTGGTGAAGCTATTTTCGGAGATGATAAAAACTTCGAAAAAAGAAATTACCCTCCTGGGCAACACGGTAATAATCGTCGTAGAGGAAAAAAATCTGAATACGCAATTCAATTAGCTGAAAAGCAAAAGGCTAAATATACTTATGGTATTTTAGAGCGTCAATTTAGAAACATGTTTAAAAGAGCAACTGCTTTAAAAGGAATTACTGGACAAATATTATTACAATTATGTGAATCGCGTCTAGATAATGTAGTTTTCCGTATGGGAATCGCTCCTAGTCGCAGCGCAGCAAGACAATTAGTTTCTCACCGGCACATATTAGTAAACGGGGAAAAAGTAAACATTGCTTCTTACCAATTAAAACCTGGTGATACTGTAGGTGTAAGAGAAAAATCTAAATCACTAGAAGCAATTGAAAACTCGTTAGCAAATGCAAGTCACGTTTACGAGTGGATCACTTGGGATAATGCAATAAAAAGAGGAACTTTTGTTTCTAAACCTGAGCGTATTCAAATACCAGAAAACATAAACGAACAGTTTATTGTTGAATTATATTCAAAATAATTAAAACACAAAGTTACATTATGGCAGTATTTAGTTTTCAAAAGCCCGATAAAGTTATTATGATCAACTCGACAGATTTCGAAGGTAAATTCGAATTCCGTCCTTTAGAGCCTGGTTATGGATTAACAGTCGGTAACGCTTTAAGGAGAGTACTACTTTCATCGTTAGAAGGTTTTGCAATTACTTCAATTAGAATTGAAGGAGTAGATCACGAGTTTTCTACTATTGCAGGAGTTGTTGAGGATGTTACAGAGATAATCTTGAACTTAAAACAAGTATGTTTTAAAAGGCAAATTGATGAAGTAGATAACGAAACCGTTACTATTTCTATTTCAGGAGCTGAACAATTAACGGCAGGAGATTTTCAAAAACATATCTCTGGTTTTCAAGTATTAAATCCAGATATGGTAATTTGTAATATGGATCCTAAAGTTAATTTCAATATGGAAATCACTATCGAAAAAGGTAGGGGATATGTTCCAGCTGAAGAAAATAAAAAAGGAGGAGTTCCTTTTGGAACTATCTTTATAGATTCAATTTACACACCAATTAAAAATGTTAAGTATAGCATTGAAAATTTCCGTGTAGAGCAAAAAACAGATTACGAAAAATTAGTATTTGAAATTATTACTGATGGATCTATTAATCCTAAAGATGCTTTAACTGAAGCAGCTAAAACATTAATTCACCACTTTATGTTATTTAGTGATGAAAGAATTACGTTAGAAGCTGATGAAATAGCGCAAACAGAAACTTATGATGAAGAATCACTTCACATGAGACAGTTGTTAAAAACTAAATTAATTGATATGGATCTTTCAGTAAGAGCTTTAAATTGTTTAAAAGCTGCTGAAGTAGATACTCTTGGAGATTTAGTTTCATTTAACAAAAACGATTTAATGAAATTTAGAAATTTCGGAAAGAAATCTCTTACTGAACTAGATGAACTAGTAGATGTAAAAGGTTTAAACTTCGGAATGGACCTTTCAAAATACAAATTAGATAAAGATTAATACATCATATTTTGCTCCTCAAAATGAGTAGATGCAAGATGATGATTAAAATAAAATGTCATGAGACACGGAAAAAAAGTAAATCATTTAGGTAGAAAAACAGCACATAGAAAGTCAATGTTGGCTAATATGGCATGTTCCTTAATTGAGCATAAAAGAATAAATACTACAGTTGCTAAAGCAAAAGCTTTAAAACAATTTGTAGAACCTATAATAACCAAGTCTAAACTTGATACTACACATAGTCGTCGTATTGTAATGGCAAGACTTCGTCAAAAAGAAGCAGTAACTGAACTTTTTAAAGATGTTTCTGTTAAAGTTGGTGATCGTCCAGGAGGTTATACACGTATTATTAAATTAGGTAATCGTTTAGGAGATAATGCTGATATGGCAATGATCGAATTAGTAGATTATAACGAAATTTATAATGCAGGTAAAGCAGTTAAAAAGAAAACTACTCGTCGTAGCCGTCGAGGTGTTTCAAATGTTGTAGCTCCTGTTGTTGTTCCAACTGAAGCTAAGAAAGAAGAAGAATAAATGAAATTTTATTTTTAAATAAAAAAAAGGATAAACTATAATAGTTTATCCTTTTTTTTTTTTTGATTAAAAAATTAGTTGTTTACAAATTCTAAAAACGAAATTATTATAAGAATATCATTTAAAGTATTTTTGTAGAATATTTTTAAAGTATGAAATATAAAAATAGAAAAAAAGCTTTAATACTATTGGCAGATGGAACCATATTTTATGGTAAAGCTGTAGGAGGAAAAGAAGGCACCGCTTATGGAGAAGCATGTTTTAACACTGGTATGACCGGTTATCAAGAAATATTCACCGATCCTTCTTATTTTGGGCAACTAATGGTTACCACCAATGCTCATATTGGAAATTATGGAGTCGCTGAAAATGAAATTGAATCTGATTCCATAAAAATATCAGGTTTAATTTGCAGAAATTTTAGTTATCATTATTCTAGAGACCGCGCAAACGATTCGTTAGCGACTTTTTTAGATAAAAACAATCTCTTAGCTATTGCTGATGTTGATACAAGATCGTTAGTGGCTTATATCCGTGATAATGGCGCAATGAATGCGGTGATTACTACCGATGTTGAAAATATAGATAACTTAAAAAAGAAATTAGCAGAAATTCCAAATATGAAAGGGATGGAATTAGCTTCTAAAGTATCTACAAAAGAGCCTTATTATTTTGGAGATGAAAATGCTACTTTTAAAATTGCTGCATTAGATATCGGTATTAAAAAGAACATATTAAGAAACTTATCTCAAAGAGATTGTTATATAAAGGTGTATCCATACGATGCTACATTAGAAGACTTAAATTCTTTTAATCCAGATGGATACTTCTTTTCAAATGGCCCTGGAGATCCAGAACCCTTAACTCAAGCCATTAAAACAGCTCAAGATGCTATTGAAACTGGAAAACCAATTTTTGGAATTTGCTTAGGACATCAAGTATTGGCTTTAGCAAATGGTATTTCTACCTATAAAATGCATAACGGACATCGTGGTATTAACCACCCTATTAAAAACCTTCAAACAGGCAAAGGTGAAATTACTTCCCAAAATCATGGATTCGCTATTAATAGAGAAGAAACTGAAAAGAACACAGAAATTGAAATAACCCATGTTCATTTAAATGATCATACGGTAGCAGGAATAAAAATGAAAAATAAACAAGTATTTTCTGTTCAATATCATCCAGAAGCAAGCCCAGGACCACATGATTCTAGGTATCTTTTTGATGAGTTTATAAATAATATTAAAAAACATAAATAACAATTGGTATGAGCATAATAATAGATATACATGCTAGGCAAATTTTTGATTCAAGAGGAAATCCAACAGTTGAAGTAGATGTAATTACTGAAAATGGTTTTTTAGGAAGAGCTGCGGTACCTTCAGGAGCTTCAACAGGAGTTCATGAAGCTGTAGAATTGCGTGATGGAGGAAAAGACTATTTGGGTAAAGGAGTTTTAAAAGCAGTTGAAAATGTAAATGATAAAATTGCTAGTACGCTATTAGGAGTTTCTGTTTTTGAGCAAGAAACTATCGATAAAATGATGATAGATTTAGATGGCACACCTAATAAATCTAATTTAGGTGCAAATGCTATTTTAGGAGTGTCATTAGCAGCTGCTCATGCAGCAGCTTTAGAATTAGGAATGCCATTATATCGTTATGTAGGTGGAGTTAGTGCTAAAATATTGCCTGTACCCATGATGAATATTATTAATGGAGGTTCTCATAGTGATGCACCTATTGCATTTCAGGAGTTTATGATCATACCGGTAAAAGCAACAAGTTTTTTAGAAGCAATTAAAATGGGAAGTGAAATATTTCATCATTTAAAAATGGTATTGCACGATAGAAATTTAAGTACAGCTGTTGGCGATGAAGGGGGTTTTGCTCCAACTTTAGGCGGAACAGAAGATGCATTAGATACTATCGCTCAAGCAGTCACCAATGCAGGTTATAAATTTGGGGATGAAATTATGATTGCTTTAGATTGTGCTGCGGCAGAGTTTTATGTGGATGGTAATTACGATTACAGCAAATTTGAAGGAGATTCTGGTAAAATAAGAACTTCAAAAGAACAAGCAGAATACCTTGCCGAATTGGCTAAAAATTACCCTATAATTTCAATCGAAGACGGAATGGATGAAGATGATTGGGATGGTTGGAAGTATTTAACAGCGCTTATTGGAGATACCACTCAGTTGGTAGGAGATGACCTTTTTGTAACCAATGTAGCGCGTTTATCAAGAGGAATTAAGGAAGGAATTTCAAATTCAATCTTGATAAAAGTAAATCAAATAGGGACTTTATCAGAAACCATTGCAGCCGTTAATATGGCTCATAATGCTGGTTATACTACCGTAATGTCACATAGGTCTGGTGAAACGGAAGACACTACCATCGCAGATTTAGCAGTAGCACTTAATTGCGGGCAAATTAAAACAGGATCGATGTCTCGTAGTGACCGCATGTCAAAATACAATCAGTTATTACGTATAGAAGAGCAATTAGGAGATATTGCTTATTATCCTCAAAGGAATGCTTTTAAATTTTAATTGGAATTATTTCAATATTTATATGAAGTCCGAGTTTTAATTAACTCGGGCTTTTTTTATGGAGCTAATATTTTTTATATAATAAAGACTTAAAAGTTTGTATTGTGTGTTAATTTATTGAGAAAATGACACTCAAAAACCAACGTTTTTTGTAACTTCGCGTACTCTCAGAATTTTTAAAAACACTGTAAATGTCAAGAAACGCAACCATCGAAATAGACGGTAAAAAGTATGAATTTCCTATTATTGAAGGAACTGAAAATGAATTAGCAATCGATATCAAAACTCTTAGGAGTATTACTGGTGGTGTAACTACCATTGATCCTGGATTTAAGAATACCGGTTCTTGTGAAAGTGCTATTACATTTTTAGATGGTGAAAAAGGAATTCTTCGTTACAGAGGATATTCTATAGAAGAATTAGCTGAAAAAGCTGAGTTTTTAGAAGTTGCTTACTTATTAATTTTTGGAGAATTACCTACTGCTGAAGAATTGACAAAATTTCATAATGATATTAAAGATCAAGCTCATGTTGATGAAGATGTAAAGAAGATTTTAGATGGTTTTCCAAAAACTGCGCATCCAATGGGTGTATTGTCTTCATTGACCAGTGCATTGGTTGCTTTTAACCCAGATTCAGTTAATGTAGATTCTGAAGAAGAAATGTACAATGCAATTGTTAGGATTTTAGGGAAATTTCCGGTTTTAGCGGCTTGGACTTATCGAAAGCATGCTGGTTTGCCCTTGGACTATGGAGATAATTCATTAGGCTATGTCGATAATTTTTTTAAAATGATGTTTAAAAAGCCTGCTGCGGATTATGAATCAAATGAAATTGTGGTTAGTGCATTAAATAAATTATTAATTCTGCATGCTGATCACGAGCAAAACTGTTCAACTTCGACGGTGCGAATTGTAGGTTCTTCAAATGCAGGTCTATTTGTTTCGATTTCTGCTGGTATTAATGCCTTATGGGGACCGCTTCACGGAGGAGCCAATCAAGCAGTAATAGAAATGTTAGAGGCTATTAAAGGTGATGGTGGAGATACTAAAAAGTACATGGCAAAAGCTAAGGACAAAGAAGATTCATTCCGTTTAATGGGCTTTGGGCATCGTGTATATAAAAACTTTGACCCCCGCGCAAAGATTATAAAAGTTGCAGCAGATGAAGTTTTAAATGAATTAGGAATCGAAGATCCTATTTTAGATATTGCTAAAGGATTAGAAAAAGAGGCGTTAGAAGATCCCTATTTTGTAGATAGAAAATTATATCCAAACGTAGATTTTTATTCAGGAATTATATACAGGGCTCTGGGTATACCAACAGACATGTTTACCCCTATGTTTGCATTGGGAAGATTACCAGGTTGGATTTCACAATGGAGAGAAATGCGTTTAGGTAAAGAACCTATTGGGAGACCAAGACAAATTTATATTGGAGAAACTCATCGTAATTTTATACCTTTAAAAAAAAGATAGATAAATTCTATGTTTTTTAAAAAAGCACTTTCAATAGAAAGTGCTTTTTTTATATTTGTTATATGATAAACTTAAATATTACTAACGAAACTTCTAGGTTAAGATCTGTAGTACTTGGAATCGCTAATTCAAATGGTCCTATTCCTAAGTTGGAAGACACCTATGATCCGAAATCTGCTGAGCATATTAAATCCGGAACCTATCCAAAAGAAATTGATATGGTAAAGGAAATAGAATCTGTTTATCAAGTTTTTAAAAAGTACGATGTAAAGGTTTATCGACCTGAAAAAATAATAGGTTATAATCAGATTTTTTCTAGAGATATTGCATTTATAATTGATGATAAAATGATTGTCTCAAATATTCTGCCAGATAGAGACAAAGAAATTGAAGCCATACAATATCTATGTTCACAAATAGATAAAAATAAAATTATTTTTTTACCAAAAGAAGCTCATATAGAAGGGGGAGATGTAATGCCATGGAACGATTATATTTTTGTAGGCACTTATAGAGGTAACGATTATGAAGATTTTATAACCGCAAGAACAAATATGGTTGCTGTAAAATGTTTAGAAGATTTATTTCCAACAAAAAAAATAGTTTCATTTAATTTACGAAAATCTAATACCATAGCTAGGGATAACGCACTTCATTTAGATTGTTGTTTTCAACCACTAGGAAAAGGTAAATGCATTATTCACAAAGAAGCTTTTTTAGAGCAAGAGGAATATGAATGGTTGATTAATTTTTTTGGTAAAGAAAACTGTTTTCATATCAGTAAAGATGAAATGTACCATATGAATAGTAATATATTTTCTATATCTCCAGAAATAATTATTTCAGAAAAAAACTTTACACGTCTTAATATTTGGCTTCGTAATGAAGGGTTTACTGTAGAAGAAGTACCCTATTCAGAAATAGCAAAACAAGAAGGACTGTTACGTTGTTCTACAATACCCCTGGTGAGAGATTAATTTTTTTAATTATATTATAATGAAACAAATTACAAATACTCTTTTAATGATTCGTCCGGTAGCGTATCGAATGAATGAACAAACTGCTGTAAATAACTATTTTCAAGAGAATTTGAATTTAAGTGATGTTGTAATTAATGCCAAAGCTCAAAAAGAGTTTGATGTTTTTGTTGTAAAACTGCGCGAAGTTGGAGTAACGGTTATTGTAGAAGATGATATCTTAGAAATGGAAACGCCAGATTCTATTTTCCCGAATAATTGGGTGAGTTTTCATGAAAATGGTGATGTTGGTTTGTATCCTATGTTTGCAGAAAATAGGCGTAGAGAACGAAGAGAAGATATTCTTCTTAGATTGGAAAAAGAAGGTTTTGTGATTAATAATTTAATAGATTATACAAGCGCAGAAGACGAAGGAATTTTTCTGGAAGGCACTGGAAGTTTAATCCTAGATCGTGTGAACCAAAAAGCATATTGTGCTTTATCGCCTCGAGCAGATGAAGATTTAGTGATTGAGTTTTGCGAAGATTTTGAATATGACCCTATTATTTTTAGGGCTAACCAAATGATAAAAGGACAACGATTACCTATTTATCACACCAATGTATTAATGGCTCTTGGTGAAGACATCGCAGTGATCTGTTTAGATGCCATCGATAGTAAATCTGAAAAGAAAATGCTTATTCAAAACTTTAAAGAAGACGGCAAAGAAGTTGTAAAAATCTCCGAAACCCAAATGCAACAGTTTGCTGGAAACATGTTACAAGTAAAAGGAGCAAACAATCAAAAATACATGGTGATGAGTTCAGCTGCTTATTATAGTTTAATTCCAGAACAAATTAGGAGTATTGAAAAAAATAGCACCATTATTCATAGTGATTTAAAAACTATTGAAACCTGTGGAGGCGGAAGTGCTCGTTGTATGATGGCAGAAGTGTTTTTATCTAAAGGTTAAGAGGCCTAAATAATTATTGGATGCTTTTTGATTTCCCTATGCATCTATGTGGTATCGCATTACAAAAATGTATCTTTACAATCTTAAATTTAAGACCATGACGCTTCAAGAAAAGCTTGAAATACAAATTAAAAAAGCAGTAAGTCAGCTATACCAAGCTAATTTAGAAAGTGTAGAATTTCAGGCTACTCGCAAAGAGTTTGAAGGTGATATTACAGTAGTGGTTTTTCCAATGTTAAGAGTTGTAAAAGGAAACCCTGAACAAATTGGTCAATCTATTGGAGAATATTTGATAGAAAACCTGGAAGAAGTAATCCGTTTTAATGTGATAAAAGGGTTTTTAAATGTAGTATTTAGTGACACCTACTTTTTAAACTTTTTTAAGGAGACTTCCGATTATTCAAAATTTGGAAAAGTAACTGGAGAAGCAGAAACCATAATGGTGGAATACTCTTCACCCAATACTAATAAGCCTTTGCATTTAGGTCATATTCGCAATATTTTATTAGGATATTCAGTAGCTGAAATATTAAAAGCTTCTGGTAAAAAAGCATATAAAACTCAAATTATTAACGATCGTGGTATTCATATTTGTAAAAGTATGTTGGCATGGAAAATCTTCGGAACTGGAGAGACTCCAGAAAGCACGCGTTTAAAAGGAGACAAATTAGTTGGTAATTATTATGTAAAATTTAATCAAGAATATAAGAAGGAAATCGCTCAACTGATTGCGGAAGGTGTTTCTGAAAAGGAAGCAAAATTAAAAGCACCTTCATTAATAAAAGCACAGGAGATGCTTATTAAATGGGAGGCTGGAGATGAAGAAACGGTTGCGCTTTGGAAAACGATGAACGGATGGGTATATGCAGGATTTGATAAAACCTATGCATCTCTTGGAGTAGATTTTGACAGGTTATATTATGAAAGTAATACCTACCTTTTAGGAAAGGAAGTTATAAAAGAAGGGCTGTCTAAGGATGTGTTTTTTCAAAAAGAGGATGGTTCTATATGGTGCGATTTAACCGAAGATGGATTGGACGAAAAGATTGTACAGCGTAGTGATGGAACGGCAGTGTATATGACGCAAGATATTGGTACAGCGATCCAACGGGTAAAAGATTATCCTGAAATTACGGGTATGATTTACACCGTGGGTAATGAACAAGATTACCATTTTAAGGTATTGTTTTTAATCTTGAAGAAATTAGGCTATCAATGGGCAGAAAATTTATTTCATTTAAGTTATGGAATGGTTGATTTGCCTTCTGGAAAAATGAAATCCCGTGAAGGAACGGTGGTAGATGCGGATGACTTAATTTTTGATATGGCTCAAACGGCTAAAAAAATTAGTGAAGAGTTAGGGAAGATCGATGATTTCTCGGAAGAAGAAAAAGAAGGTTTGTACAAGACCATCGGATTAGGAGCTTTAAAATATTACATCTTAAAAGTAGACCCTAAAAAACGAATTTTATTTAATCCAGAAGAAAGTGTAGATTTTCAAGGGAATACAGGTCCGTTTATACAATATACCTATGCCCGCATTCAATCAATTCTGCGAAAATCAGGCACACTAACTGAATTAAGTAATTTATTAGAATTGCATCCAAAGGAAAAGGAATTGATAAAACAATTACAGTTATTTCCTGAAGCTATTCAGCAAGCTGGGGTTCAATACAGTCCAGCATTAATTGCAAATTACACCTATGAATTGGTAAAGTCTTTTAATTCTTTTTATCAAAACGTGTCCATATTAGGAACTGATAATAATGAAGAAAAAAGTTTTAGGATACAGCTTTCTCAAGCGGTTTCAGATGTAATTAAAACTGCTTTTGGTTTATTGGGAATTGAAGTTCCTGAAAGGATGTAATAAAAAAATAAGGTTAATTTACTTTTTCTTCTTACCTAAAATTAACCAAAGGGCTACTACAATTGCCACTGCTGATCCTGCTGCTATTGCTGTGATAATTGCTATGGACATTCTATTCGTTGTTTAATTATTCTCTAAATATAATTGAATTATTTAAAAATGACCATTTCTTTATTATTATACCAGGTCAAATAATTATCATTATTATCAAGTTCAATTAAATTCCTTTTTAGCTTTAAAGTAGGAGTTAAGAAATTGTTCTCTATAGTCCAATGAGTTTTAAAGACAACTGCTTTTTTAATTTTTTCGTGATTTTCTAATTGATTATTTAATTGATTAATAGTGTTCATTATACTATTAGATATTTTAAATGAAGAATTAGAATTTCCAATTTCTGAAATTGTTACTAACGCTATAGGATGAGGTAATCCACTGCCTACAATGCAAACTTGTTCTATATTGGTGTTTTTAGATAGTTCTAATTCGATAGGTGATGGATCTATATATTTTCCCTTATCCGTTTTAAATTGATCTTTTATTCTTCCTGTGATTGTTAAATTACCTTCTGAATCATATATCCCTTTATCACCGGTTTTTAAATAACCATCTTTATCAAATATTTTGGCAGTTAATTCAGGATTTTTAAAATAGCCTTTCATTAGACAATTGTTTTTGATGCAAATTTCCCCTTCACTAGTTATTTTTGTTTTTACTCCAGGTAAAGCCTTTCCTACAGTTCCTATTTTGTTGTGAGGAGGTGTATTAAAATGTGAGACACAACAATCTTCAGTCATTCCGTAAATTTGAGAAATTTCTATATCAATAGTCTTAAACCAATAAAGCACATCTTTGGATATTGGAGCTGCTCCTGAAATAATAATTTCGCTGTTTTTTAATCCTAATTTTTGTTTGAGCTTAGCTATTACTATATCTTTAATTATAGGAGTTTTTAAAAGCCAATCTAACTTTTTTTGAGGTATTTTTGTTGTGATAATTTCTTGAAACTTCACCCAAATTCTTGGGACTCCAAAAAACGCGTGGGGCTGCGATTTTTCTAAATCTTTTGCAAAGGTTTTTAATGATTCTGGATAACTAAACTGTGCACCTATAGTTAGACCATAGGTCCAAATAATTCTTTCTGCGACATGAACCAAAGGTAAATAAGAGAATAATCTAGGATGACTAGGTAGCTTAATAATTTTTTGAATGGTATGTAGACTGTTCACGAAATTCCCTACACTATGCAGTACTCCTTTAGGATTTCCAGACGTTCCTGAAGTATAGATAATGGTATGTATGTCTGAGAGTTTTGGAAATTTAATTGTAATTTCTGAACTTTTCGATTGTATAATGTTTTCCCAACTGTATTCTTCTTGAATTCCATACAATTCAATTCCTATTTTTGGAATCGCTGTAATTCCTTTCTTTAAGGAAGAGTAGTCGTCTAGTTTGCCAATAATAATAGCTTTAGACTCACTATGAGTTAGTACTTGACGAATCGCTTTTGCAGTTAAAGAAGTGTAAATAGGAACAGAAATAAATCCTGCCATCATTATTGCTAAATCTGACATCATCCAATGAGCACAATTTTTAGATAGCAGTGCAATGTGGCTTTTCTTTTCTAATCCTAGACTTTGTAATTTTAAAGCTACTTTCCTTAGTTCTGCACCAGCTTCTTCATAGGTGTATTTTATAAGTTTACCATTAATTGGTTGTTGTAAAAAGAGGTGATTGGGAATTTCTTTTTCCCAGTATAAAAAAGCTTCTAGCGGTGACAAGAATAAGGGTTTTTTTTTGTTTAAATTTTTTTTTTCTGATCTATTTCTCATAATATCAATGTTAAAAATAAGCCATTCTATGCAGAAATTTTAAAATGAATGGTTTTTATATTTTATAAAATTAAATAAGTTCCTTTTAAGTTTACATGAGCATTAAAATAGTTTGTAACTACTTGCTCAATTGTTATCTTTGTAAATCCTTTACCAAAAAAGGTAGTATCATATAAAATTTTGCAAGATCATGTTCAATAATTTAAGCGAAAAACTAGACAAAGCCCTTCATGTACTTAAGGGTCAAGGAAGTATAACAGAAGTTAATGTTGCTGAAACTTTAAAGGAAGTTAGGCGTGCATTGTTAGATGCCGATGTTAATTTTAAAATCGCAAAAGAGTTTACCAACAAAGTAAAACAGGATGCCTTAGGTCAAAATGTACTTACCTCTCTTCAACCAGGCCAATTAATGGTCAAGTTGGTTAAAGATGAGCTTACTCAACTTATGGGTGGTGATACTGCAGGTATTAATTTAAGTGGTGATCCATCGGTAATTTTAATGTCTGGTTTGCAAGGTAGTGGTAAAACTACTTTTTCAGGGAAATTAGCAAATTACCTAAAAACTAAAAAATCAAAAAATCCATTATTAGTAGCTTGTGATGTATATCGCCCTGCTGCTATTGATCAGTTGCACGTGGTTGGGGATCAAATAGGGATCGAGGTATTTAGTGATCGAGGAAATAATAATCCTGTAGATATTGCCCAAAAAGCAATTGCTCATGCAAAGCAAAATGGATTTAATGTTGTTATTGTGGATACCGCTGGTCGTTTAGCTGTAGACGAAGTGATGATGACAGAAATTGAAAATATCTATAAAGCCATCCAGCCTGAAGAAACATTGTTTGTAGTGGATTCTATGACAGGTCAAGATGCGGTTAATACTGCAAAAACATTTAATGACCGACTAAACTTTGATGGTGTTATTTTAACCAAATTAGACGGTGATACTCGTGGTGGAGCTGCAATTTCAATTAAAAGTATTGTAAATAAACCAATCAAGTTTATTGGTACTGGAGAAAAAATGGAGGCCATCGATGTTTTTCATCCATCTAGAATGGCAGAACGCATCCTTGGGATGGGAGATGTGGTTTCTTTAGTTGAGAGAGCACAAGAACAATTTGATGAAGTAGAAGCAAGAAAACTTCAGAAAAAAATCGCAAAAAATCAATTTGGATTTGATGATTTTTTGAAACAAATTCAGCAAGTAAAGAAAATGGGTAATATGAAGGATCTAATCGGAATGATTCCAGGAGCCGGAAAAGCTATGAAAGATGTAGATATAGATGATGACGCTTTTAAGGGAATAGAAGCAATTATTCATTCAATGACTCCAGAAGAAAGAAGTCAGCCAACATTAATAAATGCAAGCCGTAAAAAAAGAATTGGTAAAGGTAGTGGTACTTCTGTCCAAGAAGTTAACCAATTAATGAAACAATTCGAGCAAATGAGTAAAATGATGAAGATGATGCAAGGTGGTGGTGGCCGCAAGATGATGCAAGCGATGAAAGGAATGCAATAATACTAAGCAATTAAATAATTAAAAAATTGAAAGAACATGGTTCTATTAGATGGTAAAAAAACTGCTAACGATATTAAAGATGAAATTACTATTTCGGTAAACGAAATGATAGATCTTGGTGAGAAAGTTCCTCATTTGGCAGCAGTTTTAGTGGGGTCTGATGGAGCTAGTTTGACCTATGTTGGATCTAAAGTTAGAGCCTGTGAACGTGTTGGGTTTAATTCTACTTTAATAGAATTACCAGAAACAACCTCTGAGGAAAAGTTATTAAAAGTCATTCAAGACTTAAATGGAAATAATGATATTGATGGATTTATTGTTCAGTTACCCTTACCTAAACACATAGATGAGCAAAAAGTATTAAATGCTGTAAATCCAGCTAAAGATGTTGATGGGTTTCATCCTGAAAATTTTGGTCGAATGGCATTAGAGATGGAATCTTTTATTCCTGCAACCCCTTATGGTATATTACAATTGCTAGAACGTTATCAAGTAATAACTAAAGGGAAACATACCGTTGTCATAGGTAGAAGTCATATAGTAGGTCGTCCGATGAGTATTCTAATGAGTCAGAAAGGACCAGCGGGAAACAGTACCGTAACCTTAACGCATAGTCATACTAAAAACCTTTCAGAAATTACAAAACAAGCGGACATTATTATTGTTGCCCTAGGTGTTCCTGAATTTTTAAAAGCAAGCATGGTGAAAGATGGTGTTGTAATTGTTGATGTTGGAATAAGTCGTGTTCCTGATGATACTAAACCAAGAGGTTATACTATAAAAGGAGATGTAGCATTTGATGAGGTAAGTAAAAAGTCTTCATTTATCACACCTGTTCCAGGAGGCGTTGGGCCAATGACTATTGCTATGTTGCTAAAAAATACCTTGATAGCGCGAAAGCGAAATACTTAAAATCTTTTATCTACATATTCTATTTTATACATTTTAAGTATAATAAAGAATAAAGAAATTATTATTGGACCAAAAACAAGTCCAATAAATCCAAAAAGAGGAATTCCAATAATGACCCCAATTAAAGTTATTAATGGGTGAACGTTATCCATTTTTTTAAGGACATAAAGTCTAATTATATTATCGGTAGAGCCAACAACTACCAAACCATAAATTAGAATTCCATAAGCAGCATAATCATTTCCGCTAGCTAATGTTATTAAAAATAGGGGTATAATACCAACAAGAGTACCTACAAAGGGTATCATTGATCCTATAACAACAATTACAAACCAAAATAATGGGTTTTCAATTCCAAAAATCAAAAAACCTATGAGTGCAACTATTCCTTGTGATAAGGCTACAATTGGTATTCCAAGTGCATTTGAGCGAATCATTTTACTGCTTTCTTTTACTAGAATTTTTAAATGTTTCTCTGAAAAAGGTGCATAATTATAAATGCTTTCTTTCACCTGCTTTGGTTTTGTAAGCATGAAATATAGCAGAAAATACATGATGGCAATAGCGACAAAAAGTTCAAAAGTACTTCCAATTAATACTTTTGCATTTTCACCTACCCAAGAGGTTCCTCCTGCAACATCTAAATCTTTATAAAAATCATGACCAAAAGTATTTTCAAGTTTTATGATATGCTTTTGTAAAGCTGAAAATAATTTCTCTGCATTAGAAACTGCATTATCGAGTTTATTACTTAACATCAAGGTGATGCCCAATATTGGAAATAATATTCCTATAAAGGAAAGAAACATTAATAAAGATGCCGCTAAATAAGTTTTCCAGCCTTTATCCTTAAGCGTTTTCATAGGTTTTTTTAATAATATGTATAGCGTTATTGCTCCTAAAAAACCAGAGAAGTAGGGTAATAATTCATAAAATATTAAAGAGCCCACTATACCTAGTACTACAATTATAATAATTTGTCTAATAATTCTTGAAGGGACTGCTTCCATATTATATTTTTAAATAATTGATACTTACTGTTGCTAGTTCGTTATTTGGAAACTTAGAAAAGTGCTTTTGATCGATATTCATTCCAATTTCACTTATTACTTCTTGAAACACATCTAATTCTAATATATACTGATCTGAAAAACCATGAGTGGCATCATATGCAGTAGCTGCTGTTAAGCCTAGGTTTGCTGATGTAATACTTGGATTGATAGTGTGTAGTTCGATTAATAATAAGCCAAATTTCTTTATATAAGGTGCCCATTTTTCAAAATGCTCCTTTAAATTTTGTTCCACTACAGAATTGTTTAATCTTTTTCCAGCATGTGCAAAAGCACCTTGTGATTTACTAATTCTGTATGCTTCTGGTTGATTTGGTTGTGACCAAGGGCGATTGTGATCTAAAAAGGTTCTTACGTTTAATAAATCACTTAATTTAATATTATAATTGGAATAAATGTCTTCTTGTAGTAGTTTTGGATTTCCAATATCTCCCCAAATCACTTTTGCCCAAATATCTGCTTTTACAAGATTTGAACGAGTTGCTTTTAAGGCAGCTTTGTTATAATCTGCACCGACTAAAAACAGGGGATACTCTTCTAATAAACCTCCACGTTTTGTTCTTTGCTCTATTACTTCAAATAAATGAATTAGAAAAGCACCATTACCACAACCCATATCTAAAATACCTTTAGGTTGTTCTTCAATTGGTTTGTTAAATAAAGTAATAATAATTTCATCTATTTTTTTAAAATAGGCAGAATGTGCTCCTCCACTTCCCCAAACATTCATCTCTCTATCCACATGAGTTTCTCCTGAACTTGGAATAGTACTACCTAACATATTTGCATTACCAAACATCAACTCTTCTGCTCTTCTAAATGTTGGAATATAAGAAACAGTTACTCCATATGCTGAAGATCTTCTAGCAAAAAAGAATCCTTTATTGGTGAATTTATAATGCTCTTTACTTTTAGTAAACCAACCTAAATAATATAAGAAATTTAATATTTTGGAAAAGCTTTCTGGGTCTTCATGAAACTCTTCTGCGCTGAAGGAAGCTTCCATAAAATATTTATGGAACATTCCGTCCATACCTAAAAATACAATTAAAGGTCCAACTAAAATACCTTCAATATGACTTTCAATTTGTTTTTGTATTTCTAGTTCTATTGGGTTATTTGAAGTTGGTTCGTATTTTTTATTTTTATAATTTACAAAGATTCTATTAATGATTGAAACTTGATCCTTATCTAAACTTCTTGGATGAAATTCTTTAGAGGTTTTTAAAAAATGGACTACATCATCGTATAAAATAAAATGCTTAAAAGCTATTTTACTTTTATTATTTTGAGATATAGTGACTGTGTTTTTTAAATTGTCTACATCATAATTAAGCCAACCTTGAGAGGCTAACATTCTAAGACCTACGTTAAGGTATCCTTCGTTTGCGTTGAATTTTTTAGTGATTTCAGAAAGAAGAAAATGTTGTTTTTTTAAAATAAAATCCAAGACTCCTTTTTCTCTTAATGAAAAAGCGATTGGAGCAACTGCAATACCATCTAAATGTCTAAATAACTCTTCGCGGTATTTGTTTTTTTCTTCCTTATTAAGCATTAATTTAAATAATTTTAAAGAGCCCTCGTAAATGTAGAGAAAAAACTAATAGCAATAATAAAACTTAAATTAAAAACAAAACCTTCAAAACATAAGGTTGATGTCAACCTATTTATTCTCGTTGTTACTCTTTTTCTTCAAGATCATCAATGTCCCAGGATAACATAAAATATTTAATTTTTGCTTCATCTGGAATATTCGTTACGTCAATTACTAGGTTTGGATTGTAACGAAAATTTTCAGGAAGCTCTTTTTTATCAATATTGATAAAAATATCACTGTCTTTTAAGAAAATAACCACGGTGCTTAATGTAGTTTCAATACTAGCGATTTCATAATTCTCTTTTATGTCTTTAAAAGTACTATTAATATTTAATCCTTTAACAGTTTTGTATCGATCATCAAAAAACTGAAAATTTTCTATTAATGCATCTGGATCATAATTATTCCTTGGGGATATAAGCAATAACTTTTTGCCGCTTTTTTCATAAATTTCTAATTCACCAAAAGACGATGATTGATTTTGTCTAGGGCTTAGTCTAACAATAGAATGCATGGCGAAAATAGAATCTACTTGTTTTATTTTCATTCCGATGGTTAAATTACCCACCGCGTTATTTGAAATTAAAAATGGATCTTTTTCTTTAGCGCATTGAACAAACAAAAAAACCACTAGTCCTATAAAAAATATTTTTTTAATCATTTTATTCTATTATTTGATTTAGATACCAAAACTACTAAAATCGAATTTGTATTTTATCAATTATGATTAAATTATTAGGATGCTAATTTTTTCAATTTTTTTTTAATTATTTCTTATTGCAATTGCAAGAGTAATAAAAAAAATACCATTAAAAATCTAGCTTTTAATTTCTACCTTTGCTGCAATGCAAAAAGAAATTAAAGAGTTAGTTCGTAAAGGTGAAATGCTTCCTTTAATGGAAGAGTTTTATACCATACAAGGAGAAGGTTATCATAAAGGCACAGCCGCTTATTTTGTAAGAATTGGTGGTTGCGATGTGGGTTGTCATTGGTGTGATGTTAAAGAAAGCTGGAATGCAGATCTGCATCCCCCAACAAATACACAACTTATTGCAGATAATGCCGCTACTTATTCTAATACAGTGGTGGTAACTGGAGGTGAGCCTTTAACTTGGGATATGAATCACTTAACTTCTTTGTTTAAAGAAAAAGAAATGCAAGTGCATATTGAAACTTCTGGAGCCTATAAGTTATCAGGCACTTGGGATTGGATTTGCTTGTCTCCTAAAAAAATAAAACTTCCAAAAGAAAAAATATATCAAGTTGCTAATGAGCTTAAAATGATTATTTATAATAAGGCGGATTTTAAGTTTGCCGAAGAACAAGCAGCTAAAGTAAATGATCATTGTATTTTGTATTTGCAGCCAGAGTGGAGTAAGAGAGATCAGATGATTCCTGTAATTGTTGACTACGTAATGAAAAACCCTAAATGGAAAGTTTCCTTGCAAACTCATAAATATCTAAATATACCATAAAAAAAAGCCTTGGAAAATCAAGGCTTTTTTTAGTTCAAAAAAGATAAATTTATTTTGTGAATGGTACAGAAACTCTAAGGGTGTCCCATCCTATATGCATGATAATATTGCCATCTTCGCCATCAAGAACTATCGAGAAAGCTTCTAAAGAATCACTAGCGTAAGTCGTTGGAACAGAAATGCGAGCTACATCATTTTTTTCATTATAATAATAAGATCCCCAGATGTTTAGGTCAGAATTTAAAATAATTGTCCATTCTTTTTCGCCTGGTATTGTTAATAAAGAATAGCTACCTGCTTTTATTTTTGTTCCGTTTAAGTTAAAATCTTTATATAAAACTAATTCAGGAGCTTCGTTGGCGCCAGTTCTCCAAACTTCTCCATTTGGCGCTAATTTACTTAACTCTCTGCCTTTTAGTTGAGGTCTACTGTATATTACTTTCATTTGTTTGTTAGCTTCTTTGTAACTAGTTGGAAAAGCAGCTGTATCCATAGGGCTTTTGTCTAATTTACTAAATTTTTGTGCGTTTACTGAACTTACTATTGTTATTAATAATGCAAATAATAGTGTTGAGATAGTGTTACTTTTTTTCATGTTGTTTGTTTTTATTAATGACGTTAAAAATACTTTCCTTTTTTTTAAATTATGAAAAATATTTGTTAAAATGATGGTTACTAGGCCTTGAATAAAATTAAAACTTATATTTTTTTAAAGAGTAAACGTAAAAGTTTAAGATTGAAATTTCGTTTTTGAGCACTTTTTGTTTTCTTTCTGAAATCACAACACTTTTAAAAAACATGAAATGTATTTTAAGGTGTTTTTTAAGCTTTTTAAGCATGTTTCAGGAAATTAACAAAAAGTTAATAAGTACCTATAAAATGGCTCTATAAGCTTTAAATAAAGAATTGTAAAGAGTATATTTGTTTGTAATCAAAAAGGGTTTTATTGTCCTAGTTGATTTTAAAATTAACATTATTTAATTATAATTTATGAGCGAAGAACAGAAAAAAGATAGCTATGGTGCTGATAGCATTCAAGCCCTAGAAGGAATGGAGCATGTACGTATGCGTCCCTCCATGTATATTGGTGATGTTGGAGTAAGAGGTTTGCATCATTTGGTGTATGAAGTAGTAGATAACTCCATTGATGAAGCTATGGGAGGTTATTGTGATGAAATAGATGTTATTATTAATGAAGATAATTCTATTTCAGTAAAAGATAACGGTCGTGGTATCCCTGTTGATTTGCATAAAAAAGAGGGAGTTTCTGCCTTAGAGGTAGTAATGACAAAAATTGGTGCTGGTGGAAAGTTTGATAAAGATTCGTATAAAGTTTCTGGTGGTCTTCATGGAGTAGGTGTTTCGGTGGTAAATGCACTTTCTGTAAATTTAAAAGCAGTTGTCCATCGGGAAGGTAAAATTTATGAGCAGGAATATGAACGTGGAAAAACGATGTATCCTGTTAAACATGTTGGTGAAACAGATTTTAGAGGAACGGTTGTTACTTTTAGTGCAGATCCAGAAATATTTAAGCAAACTACAGAATATAGTTATGAAACTTTGTCTAATAGATTGCGAGAATTATCATTTCTTAATAAGGGGGTTACGCTTACGATAATCGATAAAAGAGAGAAAGATGAACAAGGAGAATTTGTTGCAGATACATTTAAAAGTGAAGAAGGACTTAAAGAGTTTATTCGCTTTTTAGACGAAACACGTGAACCAGTAATTGGTAACGTAATTCATATGGAAGGAGAAAAAAATGGGATCCCTGTTGAGGTTGCTATGATATACAACACTTCTTACAGCGAAAATTTACATTCTTATGTAAATAACATTAATACTCATGAAGGAGGGACACATCTTTCTGGATTTAGACGAGGGCTAACTCATACGCTTAAAAAGTATGCCGATGCTTCAGGAATGTTAACTAAGTTAAAGTTTGATATTGCCGGTGATGATTTTAGAGAAGGCTTAACAGCAATTATTTCAGTAAAAGTTGGGGAACCTCAATTTGAAGGACAAACAAAAACTAAGTTAGGAAATAGAGAGGTTTCTGCTGCGGTAAGTCAATCGGTTTCTGAAATGTTAGAAAATTACCTCGAAGAAAACCCTAACGATGCTAAAACTATAGTACAGAAAGTAATTCTTGCAGCACAGGCTAGACATGCCGCCAATAAAGCTCGAGACATGGTACAGCGTAAAACCGTTATGAGTATTGGAGGTTTGCCAGGAAAATTATCTGATTGTTCTGAGCAAGATCCAGCTATTTGTGAAGTGTTTCTTGTTGAGGGAGATTCGGCGGGTGGTACAGCTAAACAAGGTCGAGATAGAAAATTCCAAGCTATTTTACCTTTAAGAGGTAAGATTTTAAATGTTGAAAAAGCAATGCAACATAAGGTTTTTGAAAATGAGGAGATTCGAAATATATTCACAGCCTTAGGAGTAACAATTGGAACAGAAGAAGATAGTAAAGCGTTAAATATAGAGAAATTACGATATCATAAAGTAGTTATTATGTGTGATGCCGATGTAGATGGTAGTCATATTGAAACTTTAATTCTTACTTTTTTCTTTAGGTATATGAAAGAATTAATTGAAAATGGTCATGTTTATATAGCAACTCCTCCTTTATACTTAGTAAGAAAAGGAGCAAAGAAAAAGTATGCTTGGAGTGATGAAGAACGAGAAGAAATACAAAAAGATTTTGGAGATGGTTGTAAAATACAACGTTATAAAGGTCTTGGAGAAATGAATGCTATTCAACTTTGGGATACTACTATGAAACCAGAATCTAGAACACTCCGCCAAATAGTTATTGAAAATGGTGCAGAAGCAGATCGTGTATTTTCTATGTTAATGGGAGATGAGGTGCCGCCTCGTAGAGAATTTATTGAGAAAAATGCAAAATACGCAAATATTGATGCTTAAAAAGAATCAATATTGTTAAAGTATTTTTTTTACTTTAATATCTTTATAAAGTCCTTCTTTTATTTTTTAAAAGAAGGACTTTATGTTTTTACTGTTTTCATAACAAAATTTAAGCTATATAATTGTATTTTTGCACCCTTCTATCAATAAGGTAGAATTTGATTAATAAATATAAAAAAAATATATAAAACTATGAAAATTACTATTGTAGGAGCAGGTGCGGTTGGTGCAAGTTGTGCTGAGTATATTGCTATCAAAGATTTTGCAAGCGAAGTTGTTATTTTAGATATCAAAGAAGGATTTGCGGAAGGAAAAGCTATGGATTTGATGCAAACAGCATCATTAAATAAATTTGATACAAAAATTGTTGGTGTTTCTAACGATTATTCGAAAACTGCAGGAAGTGATATCGTAGTTATTACAAGTGGTATTCCTAGAAAACCAGGAATGACACGTGAAGAATTAATAGGTATTAATGCCGGTATTGTAAAGTCAGTTTCTTCAAATTTAATTGAACATTCACCAAATACAATTATTATAGTAGTTAGTAATCCTATGGATACAATGACGTATTTAGTTCATAAAACTTCAGGTTTGCCAAAGCATCGAATTATCGGAATGGGTGGAGCTTTAGATAGTGCACGATTTAAATACAGATTGGCTGAAGCTTTAGAAGCGCCTATTAGTGATGTAGATGGTATGGTAATTGGCGGTCATAGTGATTTGGGTATGGTGCCTTTAACTAGAATGGCAACTAGAAACAGTGTACCAGTATCAAAATTTATTTCTGAAGAAAGATTAAATCAGGTTATGGAGGATACTAAAGTTGGTGGTGGTACCTTAACTAAACTATTAGGAACTTCGGCTTGGTATGCTCCAGGAGCTGCAGTTTCAGCATTGGTGCAAGCCATTGCTTGTGACCAAAAGAAAATGTTTCCCTGTTCTATTTTGCTAGAAGGAGAATATGGATTAAATGATATTTGTATTGGTGTACCTGTTATTCTTGGACGTAATGGTATTGATAGTGTTGTTGAATTAGATTTAACCGATGCCGAAAAAGAACATATGTCAAGAAGCGCAGAAGGAGTTAGAAAAACGAATGGTTTATTAGCGTTCTAATATTCAACTCTTAAATAAGATTATTAATAAAGACTGCAGAGATGCAGTCTTTATTTTTTATATTTGGCAAATGAAACCAAAATGGTACTTAAGTATATTTGTATTAATTGTCGCTTTTTTAGGAGCTGGTCTTCAACAGTTTTCTGCACCTAATCAAGAAATTGTATTGCAGTTTGAAGATAAAGAGATTTCTTTAGTTAAAACTGAAAATGCAATTGCGAATATAAAAAAACAACTGCAGGACATTGGAGTTAAAAAGATACAAGTTTATAAAGGAGCTAACGGAGTTTTAAAGATTTCTTATTTTAGTGAAATTGATGTTGTTTCTATAAAAAAAATATTTTCAAAAGAAAAGGCTTTAAAGCTGAGTTATTCCTTATTAGATTTTGAAGAAGGATCTACCAAAATGCCTTCTAAAAATAAATCAAATACCTATCAACTTGATGTATTTGAAATTCAAAAGAGTAATGGAAATGAAGGAGATTCAAATGGTTTAGTCGTAGAGTTATTACCTGAGCATGATCGCTATTTTAATCCTGATGTTTATTATTCTACTCTAGTGTATGAGCTTCGGTTTAAAAACAAAATTGAAAAAGTAGCCTATATTATATATAGCAATAGATTCATTGAAATTGATAATTCTTCCTATAACACTCCAGAAGTTAGAGCGGGTCCAGTTCTTATTTAATAACTCGAAGAGCTTTTATAAAGCTTAAAAAATAATCAGATTTAATATCATTAAAAATAATTGTCAGATTATGCGGTAAATTCTATATTTGCTCGTTTTAAAAAATTTGACACAAAAAAATAAAAGAATGCAAAACAAAGGACTAATTAAAGTATTTGCAATAGTGTTTGGTTTGGTAAGTTTATACCAACTATCATTTACCTATATCGCAAATAGTGTAGAGGATGAAGCAAAAACGTTTGCTAACGAAAAGTTTCCTGCTAATGAGCCAGAAAAAAGAAATTTAGCGGAAGCTAGTTATTTAGATTCTCTTGGAACTATTCCAGTGGTTTCCGTAGGTCCAATTATAATAGATTATAACACGGCTAAAGGAAAAGAACTTAATAAAGGTTTAGATTTAAAAGGAGGTATTAATGTAATTCTTCAAGTATCGGTAAAAGATATCTTAAAAGGATTAGCAAACAATACAAAGGATACTGCTTTTAATCAAGCTTTAGATAATGCATTTATTCTTCAAAAAGAATCTCAAGATACTTATTTAGAGTCTTTCTTTATTGCTTTTGATGCACTTCCAGGAGAAAATTTATTAGCTTCTCCAGATATTTTCTTTAACAAAAATTTAGAAGATGATATCAATGCATCAATGACAAACAGTGATGTTTATCCTGTAATCGAACGTAAAATTGACGAATCTATTACAGCTGCTTTTGAAGTATTAAGAAAACGTATCGATAAGTTTGGTGTTGCTCAGCCAAACATTCAGCGAATTGGAAAATCTGCACGTATTTTAGTAGAACTACCAGGAGCTAAAGACGTAGAGCGTGTAAAAAAATTATTACAAAGTACTGCTCAGTTAGAGTTTTGGGGAGTTTATAAAATTGACGAATTACAAGGTTTTTTAGTTACAGCAGATTCGAAATTAGCTGAAATTTATAAAACTGATGAGCCAGAAATAGAAGAAGATGTTAAAGGTTCTACAGACACAGAAGCTAGTGTTGTTGATGATTTAATTGGAGGAGAAGATGTAAATGATTCTATTGCTGATGCATTAAAAGAAAGACCATTATTAAGTAAAATGCTGTATCCTGGACAAACTGGAAGACCAGAATTAGGAACCTTTATGCTTAGAGATACTGCTGCAATAAATGGCTATTTAAAAATACCTCAAGTAAGATCATTACTTAGCGAAGATCAACGTTATGCAAAATTTGTATGGGGAATTGCAACTGATAACAAAGAATTAGGAGAAGAAGTTATTACGCTTTACGCTATAAAATCGAATAGAGATAAAACACCGCCATTGGCTGGAGGAGTTGTGGTAGATGCAATTCAAACATACGATCAATTAGGTAGAGTTGTTGTTAGTATGCAAATGAATGCAAGAGGATCAAGAGTTTGGGAACAAATGACGGGGGAAGCTTTTAACAATCAAACGCAAATCGCTATTGTATTAGATGATATTGTTTATTCTGCACCAGGGGTAACAAGTGGGCCAATTGCAGGTGGTAGAAGTCAGATTTCTGGTGATTTTAATATTACTGAAGGTCAAGATTTAGCCAATGTTTTAAGAGCTGGTAAATTACCAGCTTCTGCTGAGATTATTCAAGGAGAGATAGTTGGACCAACATTAGGTCAAGAAGCTATTGATAGTGGGGTCTTCTCATTTGTGTTAGCACTAATCTTTGTATTGATTTGGATGGTATTATATTATGGTAAAGCAGGTGCTTTTGCAGATGTTGCCTTAGTAGTTAATATTATATTTATTTTTGGAATCCTAGCTGGATTAGGAGCGGTATTAACACTTCCTGGAATTGCGGGTATTATATTAACGATTGGTATTTCGGTTGATGCGAACGTTCTTATTTTCGAGCGTATTAAAGAAGAACTTGCAAAAGGGAAAGCTCAAAAAGATGCGATTAGCGATGGATTTAATAATGCATTGTCATCAATTTTAGATGCGAATATTACAACAGGTTTAACTGGTTTTATATTGTTAATGTTTGGAACAGGACCCATCCAAGGTTTCGCAACTACTTTGTTAATAGGTATTGCAACGTCATTATTTACTGCAATTTTTATCACAAGATTATTTATTGATAGTTATATGAGAAATGGAAAGCCATTAACTTTTACAACGTCATTAACTAAAAATATTCTAACAAAAAACAATTTTGATTTTTTAAGAAGAAGAAAAATTTCTTATGTATTTTCAGGCTTGTTAATTGCTATTAGTTTAGTTTCATTATTAACAGTTGGTTTAAATCAAGGTGTCGATTTTGTAGGTGGTAGAACTTATACAGTACGTTTTGATAGAGATGTAAATTCAACACAAGTTGAAGCGGATTTAATTCAAGTATTTGGTTCTGCAGAAGCAAAAACATATGGGGGTAGTAATCAATTAAAGATTACTACTAAATATAAAGTAGATGAAGCAGGGTCTGCCGTTGATGAAGAAATTGAACAAATGTTGTTCGAAGGTTTAAAACCTAACCTTCCTGATGGATTTACCTATGATCAATATATTGGTGATGCTGATAATAAACTTGCTGGTAGAATGGAATCTTATAAAGTAAGTCCAACTATTGCCGATGATATTAAAAAAGCATCTTTCTGGGTAGTATTAGGATCTTTAGTAGTTGTATTCCTTTATATATTATTGCGTTTTAGAAGATGGCAATTTAGTTTAGGTGCCGTAGTTGCGGTTTTCCATGATGTATTAATTGTGTTGGGAATTTTTTCATTAACCTATAGGTTTATGCCTTTTAATATGGAGATTGGACAATCATTTATCGCTGCGATACTTACTGTAATTGGTTATTCGTTGAATGATACCGTGGTAGTATTCGATAGAATTCGTGAATACTTTAATGAACATCCATCTTGGAAAATGTCTAAAGTAATTGATAGTGCCTTAAATAGTACGTTAAGTCGTACATTAAATACTTCATTAACTACCTTAATAGTATTGCTTTCTATCTTTATATTTGGAGCAGAATCTATTAGAGGATTGATTTTTGCATTAATAGTTGGTGTTTTAGTTGGTACTTATTCATCCTTATTTATAGCAACTCCTGTATTCTTTGATTCAGTTAAGAAAAAAGGAATCGATTTATCAGATAAAAAAGAAGAAGAAGAAGAAGTAAAATAATTGACTTCTTTGACCTAACTCGTCCTAAATAATCGATACAGATTATTAGAAAAAATAATTAAACACTTCCAAAAAAATTTTGGAAGTGTTTTTTCTTTTATAGGTGCTCACTGTTGTTTTATTTTTTTTGTTTATTTGATTTGGTTTCAACATATAATTTGAATAATATGGTCGTCTATTTTTGTAAGACATCTTCACCCAATTTATTGAACAAGTTGTAATTTAAAAGACATGGAATAGTCATTTTGAGTATTGCTAGTGTGAAAAAAGCATTTTGTAAATGGATAAATCTATAAATGCATCCTATGTTAGAGAAGAAAAATGATTGTATTTATTAAGAGCTTCTATAGCGCACTTCAATCATTAACGATGCAGATACTGAGATTTTATTAATAAAGTTATTGATACGTATAAATAAGGCCTTATGTGTTAGGGATTACTAGAATAGTTTATGCTTAAAATAGTTAAAAATCCTGTTATAAATTATAACAGGATTTTTAACTATTTTAGAATACGTATTCTTTAACTATTCATAGAAATTAAAAACTCTTCGTTGTTTCTAGTGTTTTTAATTCTATCGTTGATAAACTCCATAGCTTCAACAGGGTTCATATCAGCAAGATATTTACGCAATACCCACATACGTTGAATTACATTTTCACCTAACAGTAAATCGTCTCTACGAGTACTTGAAGAAGTAAGATCAATTGCTGGGAAAATTCTACGATTAGATATTTTTCTATCCAATTGTAATTCCATATTACCAGTTCCTTTAAATTCTTCGAAAATCACTTCATCCATTTTAGAACCTGTTTCTGTAAGAGCTGTTGCAATAATACTTAATGATCCACCATCTTCAATATTTCGTGCAGCTCCAAAGAAACGTTTTGGTTTGTGCAATGCATTAGAATCAACACCACCACTTAATATTTTTCCACTTGCAGGTTGTACGGTATTATATGCTCTTGCTAAACGGGTAATTGAATCTAATAGAATAACTACATCATGACCACATTCTACCAAGCGTTTTGCTTTTTCTAAAACAAGATTCGCTATCCTAACGTGTTCTGTCGCTTCTTTGTCAAAAGTTGAAGCAACTACTTCGCCACGAACATTACGTTGCATATCGGTAACCTCTTCAGGTCGTTCGTCAATTAAAAGTATAATTTGGTATACCTCAGGATGATTTGCAGCAATTGCATTGGCAACATCCTTTAATAACATTGTTTTTCCTGTCTTTGGCTGAGAAACAATCATACCACGTTGCCCTTTTCCGATAGGAGCAAACATATCAATTATACGAGTAGAAATACTTGATTGTCTATCTGCTAAATTAAATTTTTCTTGTGGGAATAACGGCGTTAAATGCTCAAATGCAACTCGATCACGAACTACATCAGGACTTTGTCCATTAATTTTATTCACTTTAATAAGTGGAAAATATTTTTCACCTTCTTTTGGAGGTCTTACTTGTCCTAAAACAGTATCTCCAGTTTTTAATCCAAATAAACGTATTTGAGATTGTGAAACATAAATATCATCTGGAGATGATAAATAATTATAATCACTAGAACGTAAAAAACCATAGCCATCTTGCATGATATCTAAAACACCTTCACTTTCTATAATACCATCAAATTCAAAGTCGGGTTGGCGATACCTATTTCGGTTGTCTTTATTGCCATCCTTACCTCTATGTTGATTGGGATTGTTGTTTTCTCTTTTATTATTCTGATTGTTGTGTCTAGGTTTTTGCTCTGTTTTTTGACGCTTATCATCATCAGTAGTTTTATGCTGCTGAGGTTGCTTGGCTTTTTGAACTTGAGTTTTTTGACGCTTATCATCATCAGTAGTTTTATGCTGCTGTGGTTGATTCTGTTTTTGAGTTTGATTTTTTTCGCTATTATCATCTTCAGCAGGTTTATTTTGCTGTGGATGATTTTGTTTTTGAGTATGATTTTTTTGATTGCGATTATCATCTCTAGGAGTGCGAGGTCGAATTACTCTTTTTGGAGCTGTTCTTTGCGTTTGTTCTCTGGTATTTACAGAAGCTTCCTTTTTTTCTGAAGTTTCTTGTTGTGTAACAACAACCTCTGTTTTTACTTCTTTTATAACAGCTTTTACTGCGGAAGGATTTGCGGCTTGGTGGTCCAATATTTTATACACCAAATCTAATTTTTTTAAGCTACGGAATTTTGGTACTCCTGAAGCTTTAGCAATTTCCTGAAGCTCAGGTAATAACTTTGCTTTTAATTCTGAAATTTCAAACATTTAAATATATATATGATTTATTTGATACTATTGAGTATTACTGAATGTAATTTTTTTTGAAAATTTTATCGAAGACTAAGTAACCTCTGTTGAATTGGTTACATATTGATGGTACAATTATACAACAATAATTTTTAAATGCATTTAATTTTTATAAAAAGATAGTGTATTTTTGCGTTAAGAATTAGAAGAAATAAATGTTACAAAGAATACAAACTGTTTATTTATTAATTTCTGCTTTAATAATAGGAGGGTTGTATTTGTGGTTTCCAATAATTAAATCTGAAAACGGTTTGGCCATTATCAGTAACAACGAACCATTAATTTTAGGCCTTATTTTTGGGTCAATTTTATTGACTTTACTATCTATATTAAACTTTAAAAAACGACAATTACAATTTGTAATTAACCGTTTAAATATCATATTAAATTTTTTACTACTGGGAGTTTTCGTTTACAGATCACTAACGCTATCCGGAGAGACATTAGTTTCAGAGAAGGGTATTGGGGTTTTACTTCCTATCATTTCTATCGTTTTTTTAGTCATGGCCAATAAGGCCATAAAAAAGGATGAAGACCTCGTAAAATCTGTGGATCGGTTGCGCTAAACCGCATATCTTAGTATATTAGTGCAAAACCCTAAAAGAATGCCATCTTTTAGGGTTTTTGTTTTGGAAGGGTTTTATATTTTATTGTTGTCTTATAATAATAAAGTTTGATTATTTAGGACGAGACATTGCGTTTTGTTTCAATTACCTCTAAGTTTTGTATTTTATCTTTATCAATTTCAAATCGCAACATGGTTCTTACTTTATGAAATCCGTGTGTGCCAATAGCCCCAGGATTCATATGTAGTAATCCAATCTTTTTATCATTCATTACTCTTAAAATATGGGAATGTCCAGTTATAAACAGTTTTGGAGGATTGGTTTTAATTTCTTCTCTTAAACTGGGATTGTATCTTCCGGGATATCCTCCTATGTGTGTGATCCAAACAGTTACTTCTTCACATAAAAAACGATTGTGTAATGGAAATTCACTGCGAGCTTCTGCGTTATCAATGTTTCCGTAAACTGCTTTTAAAGGCTTTAATTTTTTAATAGCATCTGTAACTTTTAAATCTCCAATGTCTCCAGCATGCCATACTTCATCTGCCAGATTCACATACTTTATTATAGTATCGTCTAAATAACTATGAGTATCTGAAAGTAATAGGATTTTTTTCATATTTAATTTAAAAATAATTTATTAAGAGAACCTAAACTTAAGTTGGAAAGAATTCACTTTGTATCTTTGATTTTTCAAAAATACAAGATTCATTGCGATATTTTATAGAACTAGCATATAATGGAAAAAACTATCATGGTTGGCAAATTCAGCCTGATGCTATTACCGTACAAGAAGTTTTAGAGAATGCTTTGTCAATACTATTACGAAAGAAAATTCAAGTAATGGGAGCTGGAAGAACTGATGCTGGAGTACATGCAAAACAGTTGTTTGCTCATTTTGATATGGAAATGATTGAGTCAATATCAGATTTAATATTCAAATTAAATTCTTTTCTACCAAAAGATATTTCTATACAAAACATTTTTCCTGTTAAGGAAGATGCGCATGCTCGTTTTGATGCTTTAGAAAGAGAATATGAATATTTTATTTCATTGCAAAAAAATCCTTTTTCAAATGATTTCACATATTTTATTCATCATAAACCCAATATAGACTTAATGAATTCGGCTGCTAATGTGTTGTTGAGCTATAAGGATTTTCAATGTTTTTCTCGTTCTAATACCGATGTAAAAACGTATAATTGTGATGTGAAAGAGGCGTATTGGAAAGTTGAAAATTCACAATTGATTTTTACAATTAAAGCAGATCGTTTTTTAAGAAATATGGTGAGGGCAATTGTAGGAACCTTATTAGATATAGGATTTGAAAAAACATCTATGTTACAATTTCATGAAATACTAAAAAGTAAGGATAGGGGTAAAGCAGGTTCTTCTGCACCTGCAAAAGGACTTTATTTAACTAAAATTGTATATCCAGAACAACTAAAAAATTAATTTAAATAAAACTCCTGTCTTAGCAGGGAGCTAGTATGGCAGATTCGGGGAAAGCATTCGATTTAAAACTCTTTAAAAGATTATTAGGGCACACTAATTATTATCGAGGCACATTTATATATGTTGCTTTTGCTGCTTTGGTAATGTCAGTTTTAGGAGTGTTGCGTCCATTGATAATGCAAAAGGCGATTGATGAGTCTATTGTTCCTAAGGATATAGAAAACCTTGTTTTCTATATTTCGTTAATGATTGGAGTATTAATGTTAGAGGTCATATTTATGTTAACTTTTATCTATTTCACCAATTGGTTAGGGCAAAGTGTTATTAGGGATATACGGGTAAAGCTTTTTAAATTAATGTTAAGTTTTAAGTTAAAATATTACGATACTAGTGCGGTAGGAAGATTGACAACAAGAGCAGTTAATGATATAGAAACCATTTCGAGTATTTTTAGTCAAGGGTTATTTATGATGATAGCTGACTTGCTTAAAATGGTTGTAATATTAGGTGTTATGCTTTATAAAAGTTGGCAATTAACATTAATTGTAATGTCTATTTTGCCAATAATATTATATGCAACAAGAGTTTTCCAGAGAGCAATGAAAGTTGCTTTTGAAGAAGTTCGAGCTCAGGTTGCGAATTTAAATTCTTTTGTTCAAGAACGTATAACAGGTATGAAAATAGTTCAGATTTTTACGCGTGAAAAAACGGAATATAAAGAGTTTAAAGAAATAAATGAAAAGCATAAAAAAGCTTGGATTAAAACAGTATGGCACAATTCTATATTTTTTCCAATTGCAGAAATGGCATCCTCTGTAGCGATTGGGTTAGTTGTTTGGTATGGTGGACTTAATGCTGCTGAAGGTGGCATCATAACACTTGGTGCTATTGTGGCATTTATCGAGTTGTCTCAGATGTTATTTAGGCCATTACGTCTAATAGCAGATAAGTTTAATACCCTGCAAATGGGTATGGTTGCTGCTCGTAGAGTATTTGATGTTTTGGATACCAAGTCTCATATAGACGATTCGGGAACTCTATTATTAGAAAATACAAAAGGCTCTATTGAATTTAAAAACGTTCGGTTTAGTTATATTGAAGAAGAGGAAATAATAAAAGACATTTCATTTAAAGTAGCTCCTGGAGAAACTGTTGCAATCGTTGGAGCAACTGGAGCTGGGAAATCGACTATTATTAATTTATTATCTCGTTTTTATGAAATCAATAGCGGTGTAATATTAGTAGATAATAAATCTATTAACGAGTATACTCTAAAATCATTGAGAAGCCATATCGCAGTGGTATTACAAGATGTTTTCTTATTTTCAGATTCCGTTTTAAATAATATTACTTTAAACGATACAGCTGTTTCAGAAGAAGAAGTGATGAATGCAGCAAAAAAAATTGGGGTTCATAAATTTATTAGTTCTCTGCCTAATGGTTATCATTATAATGTTAAAGAAAGGGGCTTAATGTTATCTTCTGGTCAACGCCAGTTATTAGCTTTCTTAAGAGCGTATGTGAGTAATCCAAGTATTTTAATATTAGATGAAGCTACTTCTTCTGTAGATTCTTATTCAGAAGAAATGATACAAATTGCAACAGAGAAAATCACTAAAGGAAGAACTTCAATAATAATTGCCCATCGTTTGGCTACCATTAAAAAAGCAGATAAAATTATTGTAATGGATGCTGGAAAAATTGTAGAAATTGGAACTCATAAAGAATTGATTAGGAAAGAAAATGGGTATTATAAAAACTTATATGAGGTTCAGTTTTTAAAAAAAAGAAGCTAGCTAGAAAGATTTTAAATAGATCCTTGTTAAGATGATAAATCCTTTTCAAGCAATTCATTTAATTCTTCAATATCATCAAAAAGCACAAAATTACCATCCATAATGTAGGATATTAGACCACTTTCTTCAGAAACGGTAATACAAACAGCATCTGTTTTTTCAGTAATACTAACTGCGGCTCTATGTCGCAATCCAAAACGTTCGGGAATCTCATTTTCATTAGTAACCGGCAGAATAACTCTTGTAGCAGTAATAACATTGTCTTCGATCAAAGTAGCTCCATCATGCAAAGGACTGTTTTTATAAAAAACACTTTCAATAATGGGTTGATTTATTTCAATAAACATTTTATCACCGGTGCTTTTAACAAAATCCAAGCTGTTATTTCGTTTAAAAACAATTAATGCTCCTGTTTTCGATTTACTCATTTTTTTGCAAGCTTGAGTAACTGCATCGATTGTTGAGATTAATTTTGAATCTGAAGTAGATCGAAATTGTTTTAAAAGCTTTTTACGAGCACTGAAATTGGTAGATCCTAACATTAATAAAAAACGTCTGATTTCTTGTTGAAAAACAACAACTAAAGCAACCATACCTACTCCTAAAAACCCTCCAAGGATTTTACTAAGCATTTCCATTTCTAAAAGTTCAGTTACTTTCCAAATAGCATAAATGATTACGATACCAATAAAAATATTGATTGCAACAGTACCTTTTATTAATTTATAGATATAGTATAATAGAAATGCAACAAGGACAATGTCTATAATATCTATGATTCTTATGTCTAATAATTCCAATGAAATTCAGCTTTTTGTAAATGTAGTTTTTTATTAATGAAACTTCAAATTTTGTAATAGATTAATCGTTTCAAAAGCTTCTTTTACGTCATGCACCCGAAGTATGGAAGCGCCTTTTTGAATTGCTATAGCGTGTAGTGCAGTAGTTCCATTTAATGAATTGGCTGCTGTTGTTTTAATTTTTTTCTGAATCATTGATTTCCTTGAAATGCCAAGCAACAAAGGAACATTTAAATTCCTAAATAGTTCCAGATCATTGAAAAGTTCATAGTTTTGATCCAATGTTTTAGAAAATCCAAAACCAGGATCTGCTATTAAATCATTAATTCCAAAAGATCGTGCTTTAGCAATTCTTTCAGAAAAATAATAAAGAACTTCTTTTGTTAGGTCAGTATAATCGGTGTTTTTCATCATTAATTCTGGTGTTCCCCGCATATGCATCATCACATAAGGAACTTGATGTTGAGCAATAATTTTAAACATATGATCGTCTAATTTTCCTGCAGAAATATCATTGATCAAAGAAGCGCCAGCAGAAATACTTTCATCTGCAACGTTGCTTCTAAAGGTGTCTATTGACAAAAGGGTTTCAGGAAATTCATTTAAAAGAATTTTAATCACGGGTAGTACTCGATCTATTTCCTCCTTTTCTGAAACAAATTGGGCTCCAGGTCTAGAGCTGTAAGCTCCTAGATCTAAAAATGTTGCTCCTTCTTTTAGCATTTGCTCAGCTTTAAGAAGAATTTCTTTTTCAGAGGTTAATTTTCCTCCATCATAAAACGAATCTGGTGTTAAATTTATAATGCCCATTACTTTGGGTGTTGATAAATCGATAAGGTTTCCTTTACAATTAATTGTTCTCAATTTTTTAAATTGATTTATTTAAGCGAAATTTACGGAAAATATTACAGACCTAATGGCAGATACTTCAAAACAATACAATAAAATTATAGAAACTTGTAAAAACTTGTTTATCAATAAAATGAAAGATTACGGAAGTGCTTGGCGAATACTCCGATTGCCTTCTTTAACCGATCAAATATTTATTAAAACGCAGCGTATACGAGGATTGCAACAAAATGAAGTACAAAAAGTAGATGAGGATCAAGTAAGTGAATTTATTGGTATTATTAACTATTCCATAATGGCATTAGTGCAATTGGAATTAGGTACTGTTGAACAACCTGATTTAGATATAGAGGACGCTGTTAGTGAATACGATAAACATGTAAAAATCACCAAGCAATTAATGATGGATAAAAACCATGATTATGGAGAAGCTTGGAGAGATATGAGAGTGAGTTCTCTTACCGATTTAATATTACAAAAATTGCTTAGGGTAAAGCAGATAGAAGACAATAAAGGAAAAACATTAGTATCTGAAGGTATTGTTGCCAATTACCAAGACATGATTAATTATGCGATTTTTGCGCTAATACTTTTAGAGGAAGAATAATATTTTTAGAATATAATATAAAACATCAAAGGCTATAAATTTAGTCGCTCAAAAAATTAATAAATGGATGTTTTATATATTCGATTTAATAAAATAATATAGACTTATGAAACAAATTGTAAACCTTTCCAGAATATTAGTTGGTGTTTTATTTATTATTAGCGGATTAATTAAGTTGAACGACCCAGTTGGGTTCTCATTTAAGTTAAAAGAATATTTTGCTCCAGAGGTACTTAATTTGGAGCTTTTTATTCCATTTGCTTTATTTATTGCCATTTTTGTTGTAATTTTTGAAGTGATGTTGGGAATAATGCTTCTTTTGGGATACGCTAAAAGATTCACGATTTGGAGTTCATTATTAATGATTATCTTTTTTACATTCCTAACTTTTTATTCGGCCTATTATAATAAGGTTACCGATTGTGGTTGTTTTGGAGATGCGATTAAATTAACACCTTGGGAGTCTTTCTCTAAAGATATTGTATTGTTAATTTTATTGCTAATTATATATTTTGGAAGAAACTTTATTCAACCAATATTTACTGCAAATCTTCGCAAAATAATAGTTTATATTTCTTTTATTGCTTGTATGGTTTTTGGTTATTATGTGTTGCAACATTTGCCGGTAATAGATTTTAGACCCTATAAAATTGGAGCGAATATAACGGAAGGTATGTCTTATCCTCCAAATGCTGCTCAGCCAATTTTTGAATACCGATGGACTTTTACTCATAATGGAGCTGAAAAAGTAATTGTTACTAATGGAAATTTTCCAAAAGAAGAAGGGGAGTATACCGTAGAAACCATCATGATTCAGGAAGGTTACGAGCCTCCTATTCATGATTTTACCATGGAGCGTGATGGAGAAGATTTTTCTACTGACCTTTTAGAAAAAGATAATTTAATTGTTGTTATTTCTTATAGTATTAGTAATTCTGAAGCAGAAGGTTTTGTTAATATTAAAGAAGTAACCGATAAAGCTATAAAAAATGGTTATAAAGTTATTGGACTTTCTGCTTCTAGTCCAGAATTAACGGAGGCATTAACTAAAAAATACCAATTAAACTTTGATTTCTATTTTTGTGATGAAACTGCTTTAAAAACAATAATTCGTAGTAATCCTTCTTTAATTGAATTGCAAAAAGGAACTATTGTGCAAAAATTGCACTGGAATGATGCTTCAAAATTAAAACTATCAAATAATAAATAACAATCAACAAAGAATAAATAACTAATGGCGTCAAAAAACAGAACTATACACCAACCCATCCTACTAAAAGCAATCTTATTTTGCCTGCTAATTACGGTAGAATTCACATTTGCACAAACAGCATTAACTGCTTCTGGCGGCGAAGCTGTTGGATTACACCTATATTAAAAGATGCTCGTAAGGCACAAGAATTAGGATTTGATGCTTCTGCTTTTATTGAAGCTGTATGTAACTAAATAATCTAACTCATTTAATAGATTACAAGCCATTCTATTAATTTAGGGTGGTTTTTTTATGTTCCTAACCTACTTTTTTAAGCAATCTAATAACTTGAGTAGAATAGAAATAAAAGCTATCTTTACTTTTTAAAATATAGTAACTCCCAATTTAAGCAAAGGTTATCATTAAGTTGATAGCCTTTTTTATTATCTAATATTAGGTGAAATATAATACACTTAATAGTTTCAAATAAATTTAACTACTTTTACTTAATAACTAATAATCAACACAATGAAAAAAACATTTACAATTAGATTATAAAATTCAAGTTTATTAGATAGCAACTTAAAGATGTGGTTAATTATGAGATTAAACTTTATAATGAGAAATGAAATTATTTCCTGATATTTGCATTTGGACATTGTCTAATTAAACCTATAAATCGATTATATATCGGCTAACTATTTTATATATAACATATAACTTACTGATAATTAATGATTAATATAATATAAAAATATAATGATTGGTTATTTACTACAAAAAATAGCTTATGCATTTTTTACTCTTTTTGGGGTTGTGACGGTTATTTTTTTATTATTTAATATTCTTCCTGGTGATCCAGCTAGAATGATGTTAGGGCAAAATGAAACAGCTGAACAAGTTGCAATTGTAAAAAAGAAATATGGTTTTGATCAACCTCTTAGTAAACAATATGCGTATTATATAAATGATCTTTCACCTATATCACTTCATAGTGCAAACAAAAAGGACTATACCTATTTCTCTGATAAAAAATATACGGGTTTAAAATTATTTAATGTAGGAGAAAGCAATGTTGTTATAAAAACACCTTATTTAAGAGAATCATTTCAGAAAAATGGAAAGAAAGTAAGTGCTGTAATTGCAGAAACCTTACCCAATACGATTGTTTTAGCACTATCATCAATTACTATTGCGATGATTTTAGGAGTGTTCTTAGGAATTGTTTCGGCTAAATTTAAAGACAGTTGGACAGATAAATTAATACAGTTGGTAAGCACTTTCGGAATGAGTGTTCCTTCTTTTTTTAGCGCTATTTTATTTGCTTGGTTTTTTGGTTTTTTACTTCATAACTATACAGGATTAAATATGACAGGGAGTTTATATGAAGTAGATGATTTTGGAAATGGAACGAAGATTCAATGGAAGAATTTAATATTACCAGCGTTAGTTTTAGGAATAAGACCATTGGCAGTAGTGAGTCAGTTAATGCGAAATTCATTATTAGAAGTTTTGAGTGCCGATTACATTCGAACGGCAAAAGCGAAAGGATTAAGTGAGTATACAATAATTAGAAAGCATGCTTTGAAAAACGCTATGAATCCTGTTGTAACAGCTATTTCTGGGTGGTTTGCTTCTATGTTAGCAGGAGCAGTTTTTGTAGAGTATATTTTTGGATGGAATGGTTTAGGAAAAGAAATTGTCGATGCATTAAATACCTTAGATTTACCCGTTATCACGGGATCAGTTATTGTTATTGCATCTTTATTTATACTAATTAATATTTTTGTAGATGTTATTTATGGATGGTTGGATCCGAAAATTAGAAATTGAAAAGCTTATGGAAATTAAAAATGAGCTCATACATATTGAAATATAATATAAAAAATAAAATCTATGAAGAAACTTTTATTTTTAATCATCTTATTTTTTGCTGTATATTCAGTAAAAGCACAAGAAAATTCATTTAGTACAAAAGCATTAAATGATGTATTGTTAACTAATGAAGAAGTGGAAATTACTTTTTTTGAAATATTAGATTTATATAAAGGTAAAACTATATTAATCGATATTTGGGCAGGATGGTGTAGTGACTGTGTAAAAGGAATGCCAAAAGTTAAAAAAATACAAAAAAAGAACAAAAATGCTGTGTTTTTGTTCCTTTCTTTAGATAAATCGACTGAAAAATGGCAAAAAGCAATAAAAACATTAAATATTGAAGGAGAGCATTATTATATTGCATCTGGTTGGAAAGGTGATTTTTGTTCGAGTTTAGCGTTGGATTGGATTCCAAGATATATGGTGGTAAACCCCGAAGGGAAAATAGTTTTATATAAGGCTATAAAAGCTGATGATGAAAGAATAAGTAAAGCATTGAATAATTAAATTTTAATTAAAGAGATCCCCCGATTAGCTTGGGAAAATAAATATGAGAAAAAAAATAGTAGCAGGAAATTGGAAAATGAACAATGATTTGGTAGCAACAAATACATTGATATCTGAATTAATTAAAAAAGAGAAAACCACTAATGCAGAGGTGATGATTGCACCCGCTTTTGTAAACTTGTTGGAAGCATCTAAATTATTAAAATATTCGAGTATTATAGTTGCAGCACAAAACATGCATTTTGCAGAAAATGGAGCCTATACGGGTGAAATATCAGCAGCAATGCTTAAAAGTATTGGTGTAAATACTGTTATACTCGGACATAGTGAGCGTAGAGAATATTTTAGTGAAGATGATAATTTATTAAAACAAAAAATTGATAAAGCATTAGACGAGCACATGAAAATTATTTTTTGTTTTGGCGAAAAATGGGAAGATAGAAGTGTTGATAATCACTTTATAGTTGTTGAAAACCAAATTAAAAATGCTTTATTTCATTTAGAAAATGAAAATTGGGAATCCATCGTATTAGCATATGAACCTGTTTGGGCGATTGGTACAGGGCAAACTGCTAGCCCTGAACAAGCACAAGAAATGCACGCTTTTATACGTAATCTAGTTAAAAAACATTACAATTCAACAATTTCTGAAGAAGTATCTATTCTTTATGGTGGGAGTGTAAAGCCTGAAAATGCCAAAGAGATTTTTGGTAAGAATGATGTTGATGGTGGATTGATAGGTGGAGCAGCTTTAAATGCTGATAATTTTATGGCAATAGTAAACGCATTTTAAGATGTCTCAAATATATATAGAATACCATTTTACAATGGCTCCTTTACAGCCAGCTTCTGAAATTTTAGTAGCTCAATTAGGAGCGCTAAATTTTGAAAGTTTTACAGAAACAGAAACAGGTATAAAAGCATATATTCAAAAGAAAGAATTAGATACAGCCTTGATTGACAAAGTTCAGATTTTAAATTCTTCAGAATTTGAAATAAGTTATAAGCTTACTGAAATACCACCAGTAAATTGGAATGCTGAATGGGAAAAGAACTTTAGTCCAATTGAAGTAAATGGAGAATGTGCATTGAGAGCTCCATTTCATCCGCCATTTAATGTAAAATATGAAATCATAATCGAGCCCAAAATGTCTTTTGGCACGGGGCACCATGAGACTACCTTTATGATGCTTCAATTTGTTTTGGAAAATGACTTTAAAGAGAAATCAGTGATGGATATGGGTTGTGGCACTGCTGTTTTAGCAATTCTAGCAGAAATGAAAGGGGCAGCCAAAATAGATGCTGTCGATATAGATGAATGGTGCTATGAAAATTCTGTCGAAAATATAGAACGAAACCATTGTAAAAACATTTCTGTTTATCAAGGTGATGCTTCTTTTTTTAAAGAAAAAAAGTATGAAGTAATCATTGCAAATATCAATAGGAATATTTTGTTACAGGATATGGAAATATATTCTAAAAGCCTGGAGGAGAATGGAACTTTATATTTAAGTGGCTTTTATAAAGAAGATTTAGAATTAATCACTGAAACTTGTAATAATTTAGGATTAACTTTCGGTGAAAATAAAGAACGCAATAATTGGATTGCTGCTAAATTTAGAAAGTAAAAAAGGAATTTTTTTAATGGGAACAAAAGAAAAAATACAAGAAGAAACTGATGTAGCAGAAAAGGAAGCTAATGAACATCAAATTGTTTTGTTTAATGATGATGTAAATACATTTGATCATGTGGTAGAAACTTTAATAGGCGTATGTGATCATACTTTAGAGCAGGCAGAGCAATGTTCAATTATTGTTCATTATAAAGGGAAGTGTACTGTTAAGACAGGGTCGTTTAAGGATTTAGAGCCTCGTTTTTCCAAATTACTTCAGGCAGATTTAAGTGCAGAAATCATTTAAAATTCAGTAGAAGATTTTCAGTTTTTTAATTAGATTATCAACAATATATTTTTATATTTGCAGCCCATTAACGGCCACGTGGCGCAACTGAATAGCGCACCTGATTACGGCTCAGGAGGTTGCAAGTTTGAATCTTGCCGTGGTCACAATTTATAAAAAAAGCAAGCTATTTAGCTTGCTTTTTTTATATTTATAATATAAATTAATCTCCCAAGGCTCTTTTAGTTACCCAAAGGCGATAACCAAATAATGCCAATTGCCATTTTTTTACTTTAGCTAAATCCAATCGTTTTTTAGTAAAACTTGGTAATAGCATTTTATTAATTTTAGCAAGTGATTTAAAAAAAGTTTTTTTCATGCTTTAAAAATACAAATAAAAAAAGTCCTATTCTAATAGTGTAAAATGGGACTTTTCAGAATTTGTTTGGATTTAATTCTTTTTAGTAGTGATTAGTATTTACTGAATTCTTAAAATGTGTTTTAAATAGTATCTTCGCGACTTAATACTAATGTGTATGAATATTGTTTTTATCCTGTTAGGATTGACTTTGTTGGTGATAGGAGGTGAGTTTTTGGTTCGTTCGTCGGTAGCAATTTCATTGAAATTTCATTTATCAAGGATGGTAATTGGATTAACAGTAGTTTCATTTGCTACTTCTGCACCAGAATTATTTGTAAGTGTTCAAGCTGCCTTAGATGGTTATCCTTTTATAGCCTTAGGGAATGTAGTTGGATCCAATATTGCAAATATTGGTTTGGTTTTAGGGGTAACTGCTGTAATCTCTCCATTATTTTTAGATAGAGATTTTTATAAATTTAATTGGCCCGTAATGATGTTGTTTTCTGTGGCCTTGTATTTTATTTTAAAATTTGGAAATGGTATAGGAAGGACTGAAGGAATTTTATTAATACTTGCCTTAGCTATTTATTTATGGATGTTAATTAGAAAAGCTCAAAAAAATAGAAAGATTAAAATAGCGAAAAATCCTATTGAAACCAATGTAGAAGTAGTCTCTAATTTTAAAATATTTATTTGGATATTAATAGGAGGAGCTGCATTATGGGCTGGAAGTGAACTGTTAGTTAAAGGATCGGTTAATGTTGCTCGTTACTTCGAAGTTAGTAACCGTGTAATTGCAGTAACTATGATTGCAATTGGAACTAGTGTGCCTGAATTAGCAGCATCTGTAATGGCAGCCTTAAAACATGAAAAGGCATTATTAATAGGTAACATTATTGGTTCAAATATTTTTAACATTGCATCTGTTTTAGGAATTACCGCTATCATACAGCCAATTATTGTTTTAGAATCCAGTATGTCTTTAGTATTAACAGATGTTATTTGGATGATATGTTTTTCTGCTGTCATATATCTATTAGCGCATCTTCCTAAGCGCTTTATTCTAACAAGATATAAAGGAATTATTCTATTTGTTGGCTATGCTATTTTTATGTGCTTAGTCTTTCTGAAGTTCAATTAATATTTTTTTATTTAAAATATAATCAACATATCAACAAAAAAATAGGGGATGTTGATAAAAAACACTAATATTATTAGAAAACTATTTAAAAAAATAGGGGGTCTTTTGGTAAAAGTCGTATTTTTGTAATTTATTACTAATAATTAAAATTGTATTAATATGGCAACTCTTAGATTTCGAGCAATCAATGAAGCATTAAATAGAAAACCTATTCCAGTAGAAGAACCAGCAAGACGTTCTGCAATTTTTGGAAAAAATGTTTTTAATGAATTGGCTATGCGTCAGTTTTTATCGAAAGATTCTTATAATAGTGTTATTGATGCTACTGTTAACGGTTCAAAAATTAATCGAAATATTGCCGATCATATTTCAACAGGGATGAAAGAATGGGCAATTACAAAAGGTGCAACACATTACACACACTGGTTTCAACCTTTAACAGGTTCTACTGCAGAAAAACACGATGCTTTTTTTGAGACTACAGAAGACGGTCAGGCAATTGAAAAATTTGGAGGCGGACAACTAGTGCAACAAGAACCTGATGCCTCTAGTTTTCCAAATGGTGGCATTAGAAATACTTTTGAAGCAAGAGGTTATACTGCTTGGGATCCGACGTCACCTGCATTTATATACGGCACAACACTTTGTGTGCCGACAGTTTTTGTTTCTTATACAGGAGAAGCATTAGATAATAAAACACCTTTGTTAAGGTCATTACAAGTATTGGATACTGCTGCTACTTCAGTAGCTAAGTATTTTGATAAAAATGTAACCAAAACGATAGCAACCTTAGGTTGGGAGCAAGAATATTTTCTAATAGATAAAGCGATGGCATCTTCTAGGCCAGATATAACATTAACGGGTAGAACCTTGTTAGGTCATGAAGTTGCAAAAGGTCAGCAATTGGACGATCATTATTTTGGATCTATTCCTACTAGAGCATTAGATTATATGCGGGACTTAGAAACAGAATGTATGTTATTAGGTATTCCTGTTAAAACACGTCATAATGAAGTTGCTCCAAATCAATTTGAATTAGCTCCTATTTTTGAAGAAGCCAACCTTGCAGTAGATCATAATTCCTTATTAATGGATATTATGGAAAAAGTTGCGGAAAGACATCACTTTAAAGTATTGTTCCATGAAAAACCATTTAAAGGAATCAATGGAAGTGGAAAACATAATAATTGGTCTTTAAGTACTAATACAGGGATTAATTTATTGAGTCCTAGTAAAACTCCAAAACGCAATCTTCAGTTTCTAACGTTCTTTATAAATACGATTAAGGCTGTAAATGATTATGAAGAGTTAATGCGTTCTTCTATTGCAAGTGCTAATAACGATCATCGTTTAGGTGCTAATGAAGCACCACCAGCTATTATTTCTGTATTTATTGGAACTCAGCTTACAAGAGCATTAGATGAATTAGAGAAAGTTACTAATGGTAAATTATCTCCAGAAGAAAAAACAGATCTTAAATTAAATGTAGTAGGAAAAATACCGGAAATATTATTAGATAATACAGATCGCAATAGAACATCTCCATTTGCCTTTACGGGTAATAAATTTGAGTTTAGAGCTGTTGGTTCAACTGCGAACTGTGCGACTCCTATGACGGTCTTAAATGCTATTGTTGCAAAACAATTAATTGAATTTAAGAAAAGTGTGGACCTTCTTATTGAAGAAAAGAAAATGAAAAAAGACGATGCGATATTTAATGTACTTAGAGAGTATGTTAAAGATTCTAAGCGTATCAGATTTGAAGGAGATGGTTATGGAAAAGCATGGGAAATAGAAGCGAAAAAGAGAGGGCTTAGTAATCATAGAAGTACTCCAGAAGCCCTAAAAGCAAAAGTCGCCGAAAAAACAATTGCTTTATACGAAGAACTTAACATTATGAGCAGAGTAGAAATTGAAGCTCGTTATGAAATTAAAGTAGAAGAGTACTCCATGCGTATTCAAATTGAAGGAAGGGTACTTGGAGATATTGCAAGAAACCATGTAATTCCTACAGCAATTAAATATCAAAATATTTTAATTAAAAATGTCCAAGGGTTAAAAGATATTTATGGTAGTGACTTTAAGAGGTTGTCGGTGGAGCAATTAAAACTGATAGAAAAAATTTCTGAGCACATCGAAAAAATCAATATAGGTATTACCGATATGATTGAAGAACGCAAAAAAGCTAATAAAATTGATTCTACAGAAAAATGTGCAGAAGCTTATTGTAATAAAGTTAAGCCTTATTTTGATGAAATTAGATATCATTGTGATAAATTAGAATTATTGGTCGATGATGAGCTTTGGCCATTATCTAAGTATCGAGAAATGCTCATGTTCAAATAAACTTTAATAAGAATCTATATAAGTCGCTTAATAATTATTGAGCGACTTTTTTTTAACTATTTTTGCAATAATATTTAAATATTATGGACCAAGAAATTTCAAAGAGATATGCACAAAGAGGGGTCTCTGCATCAAAAGAGGATGTGCATAATGCTATTAAAAATATAGATAAAGGTTTATTTCCTCAAGCATTTTGTAAGATTGTACCCGATCATTTAACGGGTGATAATGATTATTGTTTAGTGATGCATGCGGATGGTGCAGGAACAAAATCTTCTTTAGCTTATATGTATTGGAAGGAAACAGGAGATTTATCTGTTTGGAAAGGCATAGCGCAAGATGCGTTAATTATGAATATTGACGATTTATTATGTGTGGGCGCAACAGACAATATTATGTTGTCTTCTACCATAGGTCGTAATAAAAATAAAATCCCAGGTGAGGTAATTTCTGCGATTATAAATGGCTCAGAAGAATTGCTAAATGACTTAAAAGAATTTGGAGTAACTATTCATTCCACGGGAGGAGAAACTGCAGATGTAGGAGACTTGGTAAGAACCATCATTGTAGATTCTACCGTAACAGCTCGAATAAAACGCAGTGATGTTATTGATAATGCAACTATTAAAGCTGGAGATGTAATCGTTGGATTAGCGTCATTTGGTCAAGCTACTTACGAAACAGCATATAATGGAGGTATGGGAAGTAACGGACTTACTTCGGCACGCCATGATGTTTTTGACAAAAATTTAGCTAAAAAATACCCGGAGAGTTTTGATCAAGAAGTTCCAGAAGTCTTGGTGTATACAGGATCTAAAAGATTAACAGATTCAGTTAATGATACCGATTTGGATGTTGGAAAGTTAGTGCTATCTCCAACCAGAACCTATGCTCCAATTATTAAAAATATCCTTTCAAAATATACCAATAAAGACATTCACGGAATGGTTCATTGCAGTGGTGGAGCTCAAACTAAGATTCTTTATTTTGTAAAAAATCTTCATATTATAAAAGATAATTTATTTGAAGTACCCCCTTTATTTAAATTAATACAAGAGGAAAGTAAGACGGATTGGAAAGAAATGTACCAAGTATTTAATATGGGACATCGCATGGAATTATATGTTCCTAAGGAAATAGCAGGTGATATCATTGAAATTTCTAAATCTTTTAATGTAGATGCAAAGATTATTGGAAGGGTAGCAGCTTCAGAAACAAAAAAGTTGACTATTAAAAGTGAATTTGGAGAGTTTCTTTATTAAATAACATCTTTTATAAAGAAGACCTAGTTTTTTCTATTCTGTTTACTTAAGTAATTAGAAAGATTGTAAATTTGTAAGACAATAAAATTTTATGTTAGAAAAACTTCAAATAGTAAAACAACGCTTTGATGAGGTAAGTGATTTAATCATTCAACCAGATATAATTTCAGACCAACCACGCTATGTCCAATTAAATAAAGAATATAAGGATTTAAGGTTATTAATGGATAAGCGTGAGGAGTATATTACCTTGACTGATAACATTAATGAAGCTGAAGAAATTATTTCTGATGGCAGTGATGCCGAAATGGTTGAAATGGCAAAAATGGAGATGGACGAGGCTAAAAATAGAATTCCTCCATTAGAAGAAGAAATAAAATTTTTATTGATACCTAAGGATCCGGAAGATGCTAAAAATGCAGTGATGGAAATTCGTGCAGGAGCTGGAGGAGATGAAGCTAGTATTTTTGCTGGAGACCTTTTTAGAATGTACACCAGGTATTGTGAAGGTAAGGGTTGGAAAACCAGTGTAGTAGATTTTAGTGAAGGAACTAATGGTGGTTTTAAAGAAATTCAATTGGAAATTAATGGAGATGATGTTTATGGGGTATTAAAATTTGAAGCTGGTGTGCACCGTGTTCAAAGAGTTCCGCAAACTGAAACACAAGGTAGAGTTCATACAAGTGCTGCAACTGTTATGGTGTTCCCAGAAGCAGAAGAGTTTGACGTACAGATTGAAATGAAAGATGTAAGAGTTGATTATTTCTGTTCATCAGGACCAGGAGGACAATCGGTAAATACTACTTATTCGGCGGTACGGTTAACACACACACCAACTGGATTAGTAGCACAGTGTCAAGATCAAAAATCGCAACATAAAAATAAAGAGAAAGCTTTTAAAGTACTTCGCTCTAGGTTGTATGATTTAGAATTAGCTAAAAAACAAGCAGAAGATGCTATAAAAAGAGGTTCTATGGTAACAAGTGGAGACCGTAGTGCCAAAATTAGAACCTATAATTATTCTCAAGGTAGAGTTACTGATCATAGGATTAATCTAACCTTATATGATTTGGGTAATATCATAAATGGTGATATTCAAAAAATCATTGATGAATTGCAATTGGTGAATAATACTGAGAAATTAAAGGAATCAGGAGAAACTTTTTAATCTAAGCAATGACGAATGACCAGCTAATTTCCGAAATCAGAAAAAAAGATTCTTTCCTTTGTATAGGTTTGGATGTAGATTTAAATAAGATCCCAAAACATTTACTAGCAGAGGAAGATCCAATTTTTGCTTTTAATAAAGCAATAATTGATGCTACTCATCATTTAGCGGTTGCTTATAAACCGAATACGGCATTTTATGAAGCCTATGGAATTAAAGGATGGAAGGCTTTAGAAAAAACGATTGATTATCTAAATACCAATCATCCAGAAATTTTTACCATAGCCGATGCAAAACGCGGAGATATTGGTAATACGTCTACCATGTATGCTAAAGCTTTTCTAGAAGATTTAGGATTCGATGCTGTTACGGTTGCTCCTTATATGGGTAAAGATTCTGTAGAGCCTTTTTTATCTATTAAAGATAAGCATATTATATTGCTAGCCTTAACCTCAAATAAAGGGGCGTTTGATTTTCAAACTCAACTAATTGATGATGAAGAATTGTATAAAAAGGTGTTAAAAACTTCAAAATCCTGGGAACATAGTGATCGATTAATGTATGTGGTTGGTGCTACAAAAGCTGAATATTTTAAAGAAATAAGAAAGATCGTTCCAACTAGTTTTTTATTAGTTCCTGGAGTAGGGGCGCAAGGAGGTAATTTGCAGGATGTTTGTAAATATGGAATGAATAAAGATGTAGGTTTACTTATCAATTCTTCAAGAGCCGTTATTTATGCTTCTAATCAATTGGATTTTGCGGAAGCTGCTGCCTGTGAAGCAGAAGCTTTACAAAAACAAATGAAAGCTATTTTAGATAAAAAATAGTAGCGCTACCTTTTGAAATGAGTTTTCTATAACCTTTATTTTCATTGGTATGAGCGTTATTTATGTCTTTTGATTCTGCACAAAGAACGTAAAAATGTCTTCACAATTTTTTTAATGGATATCAGTTTAATAATGCTGCAATACTTGTTGTTTAAATAACTGAAACAATATACAATTGACGCTACAATTTCATTGAACTTCTAAACGAATAATAAATAAAAATATATAAGCCCTTTTTTGTAAATTTACAACCTGAAAACAAAACAATCATTTATGGAACCAATTCCTATATATCAACCTAAAAATAAAGTGCGAATAGTTACAGCAGCTTCCTTATTTGATGGGCATGACGCTTCTATTAATATCATGCGACGTATCATTCAATCTACAGGTGTTGAGGTTATTCATTTAGGTCACGATAGAAGTGTCGAAGAGGTTGTAAGTACCGCTATACAAGAAGATGCCAATGCGATTGCGTTAACCTCTTATCAAGGAGGACACAACGAGTATTTTAAGTATATGTATGATTTGTTAAAGGAAAAAGGTGCATCTCAAATAAAAATATTTGGTGGTGGTGGTGGTGTAATTCTTCCCTCTGAAATAAAAGAATTGCAAGATTATGGTATTGAAAAAATTTATTCACCAGATGATGGTAGAGAAATGGGATTGCAAGGAATGATTAACGATTTAGTTGAAAGATCTGATTATCCGATTGGTGACTCATTAACAAATGAAGTGTCCTTACTTTCAAAAAAGAAACCAGGGGCAATAGCAAGAGTAATTTCTGCTGCTGAAAATTTTCCTGATATTGCTAAGGAAGCACTAGCAATCATTCATAAAAAAAACAAAAAATCTACAACTCCAGTATTAGGGATAACGGGTACTGGTGGTGCTGGAAAATCATCTTTAGTGGATGAATTGGTAAGACGTTTTTTAATTGATTTCCCTGAGAAAACGATTGGTTTAATTTCTGTTGATCCTTCCAAAAGAAAAACGGGAGGCGCTTTGTTAGGAGATCGCATACGTATGAATGCAATTAATTCCGATAGGGTTTATATGCGTTCATTAGCAACTCGTCAAAGTAATTTAGCTTTATCTAAATATGTTTCTGAAGCGATTGAAGTTTTAAAAGCTGCAGCATATGATATTATCATTTTGGAAACTTCTGGAATTGGTCAAAGTGATACAGAAATATTAGAGCATAGTGATATTTCATTGTATGTGATGACTCCAGAATTTGGTGCTGCAACTCAATTAGAGAAAATCGATATGTTAGATTTTGCCGACTTGGTTGCTATTAATAAATTTGACAAAAGAGGATCTTTAGATGCCTTGCGTGATGTTAAGAAACAGTACATGCGTAATAATAATTTATGGGATACCCCACAAGATCAACTACCCGTTTATGGCACTATAGCTTCACAATTTAATGATCCAGGAATGAATCAACTCTATAAGGCCATAATGGATAAGTTGGTTAATAAAACTGGGAGTGACTTGATTTCAAAATATCAGATTTCGGAAGTAATGTCTGAAAAAATATTTATAATTCCACCTGCTAGAGTTCGTTATTTGTCTGAGATTTCAGAAAATAATAGAAGTTATGATGCTAGAGTAATAAGTCAAGTTGAAGTAGCTCAAAAATTATATGGTATTTATAAAACCATTTGCGCTGTTGCTGCTATTTCGAAAGAAAGTGAGACATCTCATTTAAATAAGTTTGGATTGGATCATGATGAAATTCTTCACTTAGCTCTGAATGATAAAAGCTTTTTAGAATTGCTTCTTAAAGAATTTGATCGCATAAAAATGGATTTCGATCCTTATAACTGGGAAGTAGTTTTAGGTTGGTCAGATAAGGTTAATCGTTATAAAGAAGCTGTTTATTCATTTAAAGTAAGAGATAAGGAAATTAATATTGAGACACATACCCAATCATTATCCCATTCACAAATACCAAAAGTTGCTCTGCCAAAATACGAAGCTTGGGGTGATATATTGCGTTGGGTGTTACAAGAAAATGTACCGGGTGAATTTCCATATACTTCAGGATTATATCCTTTTAAACGTACTGGGGAAGATCCAACAAGAATGTTTGCTGGAGAAGGTGGGCCAGAAAGAACCAATAGACGCTTCCATTATGTAAGTTTGGGGATGCCAGCCAAACGATTATCTACCGCATTTGATAGTGTAACTCTATATGGGAATGACCCTGGTAAACGACCTGATATTTATGGAAAAATAGGGAATGCTGGAGTTTCTATTTGTTGTTTAGACGATGCGAAAAAGCTTTATTCTGGATTCGATTTAAGTCATGCCATGACCTCGGTAAGTATGACGATTAATGGTCCAGCACCGATGCTTTTAGGTTTCTTTATGAATGCAGCAATCGATCAAAATTGTGAAAAATATATTAAAAAAAACAATCTTGAAATAGCGGTTGAAAATAAAATATCGGAAATTTATAAACAAAAAGGTGTTGAACGCTCTAAATATCAAGGTGATATTCCTGCAGGAAATGATGGTTTAGGATTGATGTTATTGGGTGTTACAGGTGATTTAGTATTGCCTAAAAATGTGTATACTCAAATTAAATACGATACGCTTAAACAAGTTAGAGGAACGGTACAAGCAGATATTTTAAAAGAAGATCAAGCTCAAAATACCTGTATTTTTTCTACTGAATTTGCTTTGCGATTAATGGGTGATGTTCAAGAATATTTTATTGAAAAACAAGTGCGTAATTTTTATTCGGTTTCAATTTCTGGGTATCATATTGCAGAAGCTGGAGCCAATCCCATAACTCAGTTAGCATTTACCTTAGCCAACGGTTTCACTTATGTGGAGTATTATCTTTCAAGGGGTATGGATATAAATAAATTTGGACCTAACTTATCTTTCTTTTTTAGCAATGGTGTCGATCCAGAATATTCAGTAATTGGACGAGTGGCTCGTAAAATTTGGGCAAAAGCATTAAAGCATAAATATGGTGCAAATCCAAGAGCGCAAATGTTAAAATATCACATTCAAACTTCAGGAAGATCCTTGCACGCTCAAGAAATAGACTTTAATGATATTAGAACTACACTTCAAGCACTATATGCAATTAACGATAATTGTAACTCGTTACATACCAATGCTTATGATGAAGCTATTACGACTCCAACCGAAGAAAGTGTGCGTAGAGCAATGGCAATTCAACTTATTATCAATAAGGAATTAGGATTGGCGAAAAATGAAAATTCAATACAAGGTTCCTTTATTATTGAAGAGCTTACCGATCTTGTTGAAGATGCAGTTCTACAAGAATTTGATAGAATTACTGAAAGAGGTGGTGTTTTAGGGGCTATGGAAACCATGTACCAAAGAAGTATGATACAAGAAGAAAGTTTGTATTATGAAACGTTAAAACACAATGGGGAGTTTCCTATAATTGGTGTCAATACCTTTTTAAGTAGTAAGGGCTCTCCAACAGTTATTCCAGGAGAAGTTATTAGAGCTACTGAAGAAGAAAAACAATATCAAATTAATTTAATAGAAAGGGTTCATAAGTCAACCAAAAATCAATCTTCTTTATTATTGACTGAATTACAAAGTAAGGCAATTAATAATGAAAATATATTTGAAGCTTTAATGGAGGTTTGTAAAACGTGTACTTTAGGTCAAATTACAAAAGCATTATTTGAAGTAGGTGGACAGTATCGAAGAAATATGTAAAATAATTTGCATCTTTTACTAACTATATTCGTCTATTAAGTATATATAAATTTAATATTATGAAAAATAAAGAATGTACTTGTAATTGTGTAAATGTAGTAAGGGTCAATGTGAAAATTGCACTTGTGAAAACTGTAACTGTACCGGTTGTAATTGTTAATTAATTCAAGAAAAAAACAGTACAAATGGAAATTTTATTTTCATTTGTACTTAAATCTTCACTTATGACAACGAATCTAATTTAGACAAGATTTCATAATGATGTTAAATCTTTTATTTTTTCTAAAATTAAGGATGATCAAATAACTAATGATTTGTTGCAAGAAACCTTTATTAAGGTTCATACTAAATTATATACTCTTAAAGACGATACTAAACTCAAATCTTGAATGTTTTCTATAGCTAGACATAAGGTTATTGATTTTTTCCGAGAAAATAATTTAACTGTAGCGTTTATTGATAATAAAAATATTATTGTTGAAGAATCTGAAGAACATACTGAAAATAATTGTTTGCGAGGGATTTTAAAAACACTTCCTAAAAAATATAGATATCCACTTTTCTTGTCTGATATAAAAGGATTAAAACAGAAAGACATTGCAAATACTCTTAACCTAAAATTAGCGACTACTAAATCAAGGATTCAACGAGCTAGAAACTTAATTAAACAGGCTTATGTTTTATGTTGTGACTACAAAGTAAATGAAAAAGGGTTTTTAGTTGGTGAAGTTAAAAGAAAGGAAGATTGTAAAATGTGTAATTAATTACAAAGTTAACATCCAAATATGCTGTAGTTTTCGAAACTTTTTTAATTCATTTCGCAACAGAGGAAGAAATTCTTTTCCGTTGCTATTAATGCGTTCCAAACGGTCACAATTTTTATCTAATACATTTGTTAAATGTGAAATGGATAATAGGTGTTCATGTCTTTCTTCAGAAAAGGTTTTACTCTCTGCTTGAACTATTTCTGGAACTAATGAATTAGATTGTTGAATGATATCACCTGTAAAATAAATGTTCGGATCTTCAAATCCATCAGATTGTAACCTAGCTAAATCTGGCACTAAATATTTAGAGATTTGCCTGGAAAGCGTCAAAATTTCTATAGCCTTTTTATGGATAGGCGAAATATGTTTATTATTTGAGGTGAAATAGTTCATTTTTAATTTATTTTAGCAATTTTTTATACAAAATTAGCAGCTTTTTATGACCAAACGCCATGGTAATTAAGGTAATTATGTATATTTGCTTTAAAATAGATGTTATTCTATTAAATATGCCTTAATATGTTAATGGATGCTTTAAATTGGAAAATTTTAAAATGCTTGCAAGAAAATGCTAGACAATCTAATGCTGAAATTGGTAGGGTTGTGGGTATAAGTTCTCCTGCAGTTTCAGAAAGAATTAAAAAAATGGAAGATGTAGGGGTTATAAATGGTTATAAAACAATTGTTTCTTCCTATGAGGTAGGTTATCAATTAAAAGCAATAATTACGATAAGAGCTTTTATGGGTAAATTAAAACCCTTTTTAACCAAAGTTAAATCATTTGACGAAGTACTTAATTGTTATCGAATTACAGGAAATGAAAATTTTGTATTGGAAGTAATGCTTAAAAATCAAAAGCATTTGGAACAATTTATAGATCAATTAATAAGCTATGGAGAAACAAAAACACAAATTGTACTCTCTAATATCATTGAAAATACTGCAATTACAAAACCAAAATCACATGAAATCTAACCTTTTAATTTTCTTGTTATTTATTTCTTTTATAGCAACAGCCCAATCCAATAGAGAAATAATTAAAGAGATTAAAAAAGCTCAATCGGAATTAAATAAAGAATTTCTTAATTCTGAAACTTCTATTTTAGATTCTTTAGATCAAATTACTTTTAAAGGCCTCTCATTTTATCCTATCAATATTAAATATCGTATTGAGGCTAAATTTTTAAGAACAGCTAATGAAAAACCTTTTTTAATGAAGACTTCTACGGATCGTCTACCTGAATATGTAAAATATGGTGAGGCTTATTTTACCCTAGATGAAAAAGAATTAAAACTTAGTATTTACCAAAGTACGAATCATGAAAAAGAGGAGGGATATGAAGATTCTTTATTTTTACCTTATACCGATTTAACAAGCGGAGATGGATCTTATGGAGGAGGCAAATATTTAGATTTAAAAATCCCAGAAGGAAATACTATAATTATAGATTTTAATAAAACGTATAATCCCTATTGCGCTTATAGTCACAGATACTCTTGTCCTGTACCTCCTGAAGAAAATGATTTGCTAGTTAGAATTGAAGCTGGAGTGATGGATTATGGAAAGCACTAAAGAAATTTAACTACCCAGATTCCGAAAAATACTGCGGCGAAACCAATAATAAAACTTAGAATGGTATAAATAGCAAAGCTCATAAAATCTCCAGATTTTAAAAATAAGTGATTTTCATAAGCAAAAGCTGAAAAAGTAGTGAAGCCTCCACAAAATCCTGTTGCTATAAATAAAATAGTATTATTTGATACGTAATTGTTTTTTAAAGATAGTCCGAGAACCATACCAATTATTAAACTACCAATAATATTAGCTGCAAATGTTCCGTATGGAATACCAGATTTGTAACTGTTTAGATATGTGCTAATCCAATAACGAAGTGAACTCCCTAATCCACCACCAATAAAAACTAATAATAATTGTTTCATATGTCTATGTTATTTTATTAAATAGGTCAAATGCTGTTCGCTATTAGTCATTCCATTTAGTTTTAAAAGTTTTAACATACTAGTTTTATAAAGCGAATATAAAAAATCCCCTTGAGTATATTACTTAAGGAGATTCAATATATGGTTTATATTAATTATTTTATTTAAAAAATTACCGTTTGTATTGCTTCATTTATAGTTTGATGTTGCTATTTATAAATAACTCCTATTCTAATAGTCCCATTTCTAAAGTATTATTTGTTATTTTTGTTTTCTTCAAATAAATAAAAACTATCAAAATGAAAAAAAAGTATTTAATAGGTATACTCCTAACAGCTATGATTGTAATGTCATGTGCAGATAAAAAAAAGACATCGAATTCTTCTAAGGTACAAATTGGAATTGAAAAATCTACTAATTTTGACTATAATGTAGAGCAATTTGCAGATATAAAAGTGTTAAGGTATCAAATATCAGGTTGGGAAAATTTAACCTTAAAAGAACAAAAGTTAGTTTATTATTTAACACAAGCAGGATTATCTGGTCGCGATATAATATGGGATCAAAATTACCGACATAACCTTACAATTCGTAAAGCATTGGAAAATGTTTATAATACCTATGAAGGAGATAAAACTTCTGAAAATTGGAAAAGCTTTGAAACCTATCTAAAAAGAGTTTGGTTTTCAAATGGTATCCATCATCATTATTCAAATGCTAAACTTCCTGCTAATTTTTCCTCAGAATATTTAAATGAATTATTAGCAGCTACTAATACTAAATTAGAAGGAGAGTCTTTTAATGTTATTTTTAGCGATACGGATGCTAAAAAAGTAAATCAAGCAAAAGGAGTGGACAATGTTTTAATGAGTGCAGTTAATTTCTATGGACCAGGTGTAACGAACGCAGATGTTGAATCTTTCTATGGCAAAATGAAATCTCCAGATCCTGGAAAACCTTTGTCTTATGGGTTAAATTCACAGTTAGTTAAAGAAAATGGAGTATTAAAAGAACGAGTGTATAAATCTGGCGGATTGTATGGACCGGCTATAGATGAAGTTGTAAAATGGTTAGAATTAGCTCAAGGTGTTGCTGAAAACGAAGCACAAGGTAAAGCCTTGGGTCTATTAATTGAATATTACAAAACAGGAGATCTTCAAACTTGGGACGATTATAATGTGGCGTGGACAGGAGCAACAGAGGGAAATATCGATTATATTAACAGTTTTATTGAAGTATATAATGATCCGCTAGGTTATAAAGGTTCTTATGAGACAGTAGTCCAAATTAAAGATTTTGATATGTCAAAAAAAATGGCAGTATTATCTGAAAACGCGCAGTGGTTTGAAGATAATTCTCCATTAATGGACGAACATAAGAAGAAAAATGTAGTAGGTGTTACTTATAAAGTTGTAAATGTTGCTGGTGAAGCAGGAGACGCATCTCCTAGTACTCCCATAGGAGTAAATTTGCCAAATGCAAACTGGATTCGTGCAGAAGTTGGGTCTAAATCAGTTTCTTTAGGAAATATCATTCATGCCTATAACAATGCAGGAAGTTCAGGACGTTTAAAAGAATATGTTTATGACGATGAAGAATATGAATTAGAAAAAAAACATGGACAATTAGGAGATAAATTGCATACTGCATTGCACGAAGTAATTGGACATGCTTCAGGACAACTAAACCCTGGTGTTGGTGAAACGAAAGAAACACTTAAGAATTATGCTTCTACATTAGAAGAAGGAAGAGCAGATTTAGTTGGATTGTACTATTTATATAATCCAAAACTACAGGAATTAGGATTAGTAGATGATTGGAATGCTGTTGGAAAAACTGCCTATGATGGTTATATCAGAAATGGTTTAATGACTCAACTAATTAGATTACAATTAGGAGATGATGTAGAAGAATCACATATGCGAAATAGACAATGGGTATCTGCATGGGTTTTTGAAAAAGGCATGTCTGAAAATGTAATTGAAAAATTAACTCGTGATGGAAAAACATATTATGAGATTAATGATTATGAAAAACTACATGACTTATTTGGTCAATTATTGAAAGAAACACAACGTATAAAATCTGAAGGTGATTATGAAGCAGTGGAAGCTTTGGTTGAAGGATACGGTGTAAAAGTAGATCAAGATTTACACAAAGAAGTTTTAGAACGAAATGCTCAATTTACATCGGCACCTTATAGTGGTTTTGTAAATCCTGTGATAGTACCTGAAATGAATGAAGCTGGAGAAATAGGAAGTTTTACGATCGAACAACCAACTACATTTAAAGAGCAAATGATTAATTATTCTAAAAATTACAATTTCTTGCCAGAAGTAAATTAAGGCTGTGAATAGACTAATTTCAAAAAAGCTTTTTGTTAATTCAAAAAGCTTTTTTTATTGTTTTAACCAATTTTTGAATATGACAAGCAAAAACACAAAAGCAATAAAACTGACTAATACCCAAATACTTCCTTTGTAATATTTTTTATGTAAAGCTTTATCTTTTCGGTAGCTAAAAAACAACGCTATTACAAATGCAATGATAAAAAAAATAACAAAAGTCCATTGTCCAGAACTAAACATAATTGTGTAGATTTATAAGCGTAAAAATAATCATTAAATTTAGTTATTTAATTATTTTGTGTTTCTCTTTTTAAAAATAAAACTGAATAGTATAAAATTAAAATTATAAAAATGAAAAATAAAATTACTGCAGTACAAACTTTTCATAAAGCCTTTGGATTAGGAATGAAAGATTCGCCAACCGCAAATTTAGATACTCATAAAAACCTATTGCGTTATAAATTAATGCGTGAAGAGAATGAGGAATATTTAGACGCTGCAAATAATAAAGATCTAGTTGAAGTAGCCGATGCTTTAGGTGATATGCTTTATATTTTATGTGGGACAATCATAGAACACGGAATGCAACACAAAATTGAAGAAGTTTTTAATGAAATTCAAAAAAGTAACATGAGTAAGCTAGGTGCAGATGGTAATCCTATTTACAGAGAAGACGGGAAAGTGTTAAAAGGGCCTACTTACTTTAAACCGGATATTAAAACTATTTTAGATAAATAATTAGCGTACTAATTAAATTTTTATTTACTGCTTACTTCATATCTCCATCCAAATGTGTCTTCAGATTTATTATATTGAATTTCCATTAGTTTATTTTTAAACATCTTGGCAAAACTAGTGGTTATTTTTGGTAAATAATACACTACTTGTTGATGACTAAAATTACTTATAGCGCTTATTACTGCTGCGGTACCCGCACCAAATATTTCTTTTAGGCTATCATTTTTAGATGCCTCAATTAATTCTTGAATTGTGATGCGACGCTCTTCCACTGCTATACCATCTCTTGTTGCAAGAGCAATAATACTCTTTCTGGTGATTCCGTCTAATATGCGATCACTAATTGGAGCAGTAACTAGGGTGTCATTTATTCTGAAAAACACATTCATGGTTCCAGCTTCCTCTAAATATTTATGTTCGTTAGCATCTGTCCAAATTACTTGATGAAATCCTTTTTCTTTTGCAAGATTAGTAGGGTAAAATTGAGCAGCATAATTTCCGGCAGCTTTTGCAGCACCAACTCCTCCATCAGCAGATCGGCTATAATACTCAGCAATAACCACTTTAATATCTCCAGTATAATATGCATGAGCTGGAGAACATACTATCATGAACTTATATTCACTAGAAGGAGATGCAGAGATGCCAGATTCTGTAGCAATTACAAAAGGGCGAATATATAGTGAGTTGCCAAACCCAGGTTTAATCCAATCTTTATCTAGTTGGAGCATTGATTCTAATGCTTTAAAAAAAAGTTCTTTTGGAAATTCGGGAATAGCTAATCTCTTGGAGGATTTATTAATTCTATTAAAATTATCCTCTGGTCTAAATAACCATATTTTATCTTGGTCATCTTTATATGCCTTCATTCCTTCAAATACAGCTTGTCCATAATGAAATACTTTTGCAACTGGTGAAATTGATAAATTGCCAAAAGGTTTAATAGTAGGGTTGTTCCATGAGCCATTTTTAAAATCACACTCAAACATATAATCGGTAAAATCATTGCCAAATATTAGATTATTGAAATCTATCTCATTTATGCGTGATTTTTCAATATGTTTTACTGAAATAGAGTGGTTAGTTTTTGTGCTCATGAATTTGATTTTACAAGTGTACAAAAGTAACTAAAATCAAGCTATTTTCTTTTAAAAAGTATTAATTTTGTTTATAATTAAAACCATAATATCATGAAAAAACTAATCGTGCTTTTGAGTATTTTTACATTATTATTCGCTTGTAAATCTGAAAATAAAGAAACTAAAGTTTCTGATACCAGTGATATAAAACCTAAAGTAGAAGTGTCTTATATGTCATTTGGAGAAAATTTTTCCGATAAAAATTTATTATCTAAAAAAGAAATAATAGAGACTTATAAAAATTTAAAAGCTGGTGATACTGCAATTGTGAAATTTGCAGCAACAGTAAATGAAGTTTGTCAATCTAAAGGGTGTTGGATGCGTTTAGATATTGGGGATCATGAAGCAATGGTAAAATTTAAAGATTATGGTTTTTTTATGCCAAAAAACATTGCTAATAAAGAAGTAATCGTTCATGGAAAAGCGTTTGTAGCAGAAGTATCTATTGAAGATCAACGTCATTATGCAGAAGATGCTGGAAAAAGTAAAGAAGCGCTTATTGCAATAATTGAAGTTGAGAAAACATTATCATTTGAAGCAGATGGAGTCTTGTTAATTGAGTAATGATGCGATATATTTTAATTAACTAGATTTCTTGAAACGTGAAATAATTATCACCGATGATGGTTCTACAACCATTTATATTCCTGATTGGAATGAGCAATACCATTCAAAGCATGGTGCCATTCAAGAGGCTTATCATGTTTTTATTAATGCGGGATTGGAATATTTTTTGACACAATTACAGCCTAAGCCTTTAAAAATATTAGAAATTGGATTTGGCACAGGGCTTAATGCATTTATTACCTTATTAGAAGCCGATAAAAATAAAATTCCAATAAATTTTACTGGAGTTGAAGCGTATCCAATATCATCTTCAGAAATTGAAAAACTCAATTACCCATTGCAATTAAATAGTTCTGATGAATATTTTAAAAAATTACATCAAGGTAAATGGGAACAACAGATTAGCATATCAGATCATTTTTCAATTTTAAAAAGAATGCAGTTCTTTTCAGAAATTAATGATAAAAATAATTTTCATTTAATTTATTTTGACGCCTTTGGAGCTAGAGTTCAACCCGAATTGTGGACCGAACAAATTTTTAAAAAAATGTACATTGCCTTAAAAAAAGGCGGTGTTTTAGTTACTTATTCTGCAAAGGGGAGTGTTAGAATAGCAATGCAAACTGTTGGTTTTGTTGTCGAAAGACTCCCTGGGCCTCCTGGTAAAAGGGAAATGTTGAGGGCTCGTAAAACTTAATCTTTTCTAAGTTTAAATCTTTTTTTAAACTTAAAAAGAAGTCTAAAATCATTTTATTTTTTAAATGACATTATGACATTTTATTATAATTGGCAGTACTTTTGCAAACATTATTTTTAGAATACTATAAAAATTAAATATTCTCATTCATGAGCAAAAAAAATAAAGAAGAAAATGAAGTTGTTGAAGAGGAAGTGTTTACTACCGAAAAAGAAACAACTGCAGAGGAAACAACTGCTGATATTGATCCTATAGAGGAATTGAAATCTAATTTAGAAAAAGAAAAAGATAGAAATCTTCGTCTTTTTGCAGAATTTGAAAATTTTAAAAAACGTACTAGTAAAGAACGCATAGAATTATTTTCAACGGCTAGTGAAGGTGTTATGGTCTCTTTACTCCCTGTATTGGATGATTTTGACAGGGCGCTTTCAGAAATTGAAAAATCTGATGTTGCTGGACACTTGGAGGGAATTGTTTTAATAAATAACAAGCTACGTGAAAATTTAAAAGCTAAAGGACTAACTATTATTGACACAAATAAGGGTGATCTTTTTAATGCAGATATTCACGAAGCAATTACCCAAATTCCTTCCCCAAGTGACAATTTGAAAGGGAAAGTGATTGATGTAATTGAAAAAGGATATATTTTGGGTGAAAAAATAATACGTTTCCCAAAAGTAGTTATTGGACAATAGTCTAAAATTATTAAAACAAATAACAAAATCACGTGAAGGAAGATTTTTACAAAATATTAGGAGTTTCTAAAGAAGCATCTGCTACAGAAATTAAAAAAGCATATCGTAAAAAAGCTATTGAATTTCATCCAGATAAAAACCCTGGAGATGCAAAAGCTGAAGAAAAATTTAAACAGGCAGCAGAAGCTTATGAAATATTAAGCGATGCAGATAAAAAAGCCAAGTACGATCGTTTTGGTCACCAAGCTTTTGAAGGTGGTGGCGGAGGTTTTGGCGGTGGAGGTTTTGGTGGTGGCGGTATGAATATGGATGATATTTTCAGTCAATTTGGTGATATTTTTGGCGGTGGCGGTGGCGGTGGCTTTAGTGGTTTTAGTGGTGGCGGTCGAAGAGCTCAAGTAAAAGGTAGTAATTTAAGGATTAGAGTTAGGTTAACCCTAGAAGAGATTGCTAATGGAATAGAGAAAAAAATTAAAGTAAAACGTAAAAAAGTTGCTAAAGGTACAAGCTATAAAACCTGTGTTACTTGTGGAGGTAGCGGTCAAGTAACTCGCATTCAAAACACTATTTTGGGTAGAATGCAAACATCTGCTCCTTGTAATATTTGTGGTGGTTCAGGACAATCAATAGATAAGAAACCTGCAAATGCAGATGAAAACGGAATGCTTCAAACTGAAGAAACTGTTTCTATTAAAATACCTGCTGGAGTTGTAGAAGGTATGCAATTAAAAGTTTCTGGAAAAGGAAATGAAGCTCCAGGAAATGGAATTTCAGGAGATTTATTGGTGGCAATAGAAGAAAAACCGCACGATAAATTACAAAGAGAAGGTGACAACCTTCATTATGATTTATATATTAGTATTTCTGATGCTGTTCTAGGAACATCCAAAGAAATTGATACCGTTAATGGAAAAGTAAGAATTAAAATAGAGCAAGGTGTGCAAAGTGGAAAAATACTACGTCTTCGTAATAAAGGAATTCCAAGTATAAACAATTATGGTACTGGAGATTTATTAGTTCATATAAATGTATGGACACCAAAGATATTGAATAAAGAACAAAAAGAGTTTTTTAAGAAAATGACTGGTGATGATAATTTTGAACCTAAACCTGAGAAAGAAGATAAATCATTTTTTGAAAAAGTGAAAGATATGTTTTCATAAAGTTACGTTTATTAAATAATTTTTATTACATTTGAGAATCACTATTATTTATGGTGATAATTTTTTCTTTTTCATAGCAATTTTTTCCCATCCTTTATTAAGTTAAAGGGTGGGTTTTGTTTTTATGCCTATTTTTGTTTATTAAATTTATGTAATAATCCAGTTGGCTTAACAACAAACTATTTAAATAAACCTATAAAGCTTCATTTACAAATCAATACATTTACGCTCTTGAAAATTAAACTATGAATAATCTATTAGTAGCTAATAATGTATCTAAATCATTCGGATCCTTTAAGGCATTAAATAATGTAAGTCTTGAAGTGCCAAAAGGTTCTGTGTTTGGATTGTTAGGTCCTAACGGCGCAGGAAAAACTACATTAATTAGAATCATTAATCAAATTACAATGCCAGACTCAGGTTCTATATTGTTAGATGGAAAGCCATTGCATCCAAATGATATTAAAAATATAGGTTACTTACCCGAAGAAAGAGGTTTGTATAAATCTATGAAAGTTGGTGAACAAGTAATGTATTTAGCTCAATTAAAAGGACTTTCTAAAACAGAAGCTAAAGAAAGACTTAACTATTGGTTTGATAGATTGGGAATTGATGATTGGTGGAATAAAAAAATTCAAGAATTATCTAAAGGAATGGCCCAAAAAATACAGTTTGTGGTTACGGTTTTACACCAGCCAAAACTGTTGATATTTGATGAACCTTTTAGTGGTTTTGATCCTATAAATGCCAATTTAATAAAAGATGAAATATTGCGATTAAAGAAGGAAGGAGCAACGGTAATTTTTTCTACACACCGTATGGAATCGGTTGAGGAAATGTGTGATCATATCGCATTAATAGATAAGTCAAATAAAATATTAGATGGAAAATTAATAGATATTAAAAGAGCATATAAATCCAATACGTTTAAGGTGGGGATTGCACCAAATAATCCAGATACCATTCACGCAATATTAAAAGAAAAATTTGATGCAGTACCCATCTGTTTTAAGAGTATCAATAATGAGAAACAGTATAAAATAAAATTACCAGAAGCCTCATCTACAAATGATTTAGTGACTTATCTCACGTCAATTGGGCAACTGTCCCATTTTGAAGAACTAATACCTTCAGTTAACGATATATTCATTGAAACTATTCAAAATAATTACGAAGCCTCATGAATCATCTACAATTAATTATAAAAAGAGAATATTTAAATAAGGTTCGCAATAAGTCTTTTATAATAATGACTTTTTTAAGCCCTCTTATTATGGTTCTTATTTTTACCCTAGTGGCTTATTTATCCCAATTAAATAACGAAGCTGTAACTACCATAAACATTCTTGATGAAAGTGGTTTGTTTACTAATTCTTTTAAAGATTCTGAATCTGTAAATTACACTACTTTAGAAAATATTTCAATAAATGAAGCAAAATTAGCAACCGAAACTTCTGAAGCATACGGACTCTTATATATTCCAAAAGCACCAGTATTAGATAACCTTTCAGAATCTATTACCTTTTATTCAGAAGGTTCTCCCTCCATAAGTATGATGAGAAGTATTGAAAATAAAATTGAGGGTAGGGTAAATGTCTTAAAATTGGAAGAATCTGGAATTGATGCTAAACAGATTGAGGAATTAAGAATTAATATAGACGCAAAAATTGAAACCTTTAAGGGTAAAAAAACATCAAAATTAGGCGCTGGTTTAAAATTAATATTTGGAGGTATTGCAGGTTATTTGCTTTTTATGTTTATTATTATTTATGGCAATATGATCATGAGGAGTGTCATTGAAGAAAAGACAAGCAGAATTATTGAGATTATTATTTCTTCTGTGAAACCTATTAAATTATTATTGGGAAAAATATTTGGGACTACCCTTGCAGGAGTAACACAATTTGCTGTTTGGATCGTTATTATAATGTTTTTGAGTACGGCAATTTCTTCCATTTTTGGAATTGACCCTTCCGCCATACAATCTCAGCCACAAGAAATTTTAGGCGAAACTTCTAATTCGCAACAAATTATTAAAGATGTATTAGTAGAAATAAATAATTTACCAATTTCTAATCTAATAATCATGTTTATATTCTTTTTTATAGGCGGGTATTTACTTTATAGTTCATTATATGCAGCAATCGGTGCAGCAGTTGATAATGAAACTGATACGCAGCAATTTATGTTGCCTATTTTAATGCCATTAATATTGGGAATATATGTTGGTTTTTTCACTGTTATGGATAATCCACACGGTATCGTATCACAGGTTTTTTCATATATTCCTTTAACATCACCAGTTGTTATGCTAATGCGTATACCATTTGGAGTACCTTTATGGCAACAAATTTTATCGTTAGTAATTTTATTTGCTACTTTTATGGGAACGGTTTGGTTTGCCTCAAAGATATATAGGGTAGGGATATTGATGTATGGTAAAAAAGCAAGCTATCGGGAGATCATAAAATGGCTTAAATATTAATTATACAGAAAAGGTAGTTGAAAATAGCTAATGAGGTAATTGAATTTTTGAATTATTTTATAAAAATAAAATTTATGTTAAAAAAATGTTTAAAAAATTGGTATTACATTATTGGTTTTATTATTGTTTATATTTTCATTGTAATTATTGCAAATAGTTCTATATAAAAAATATGTCAAAGATATTAATCATAGAAGATGAAGCTGCGATACGAAGAGTGTTAGTGAAAATACTTTCTGAAGAAAACACTAATTATAAAGTTTCGGAAGCTGAAGATGGACTCCAAGGAATAGAGTTAATTAAAAAAGAAGATTTTGATCTTATTTTATGTGACATAAAAATGCCTAAAATGGATGGTATTGAAGTTTTAATGGCATCTAAAAAAATAAAACCTGAAATCCCTATTGTTATGATATCTGGTCATGGTGATTTAGACACTGCTGTAAATGCTATGCGTTTAGATGCATTTGATTATATATCAAAACCACCAGATTTAAATAGGTTATTGAATACCGTTCGCATTGCTTTAGATCGTAAAAAATTGGTTGTTGAAAACACGCTACTAAAGAAAAAAGTCAGTAAGAAATATGAAATGATAGGAGCGTCTCCTTCTATTATTCATGTTAAAGAAATGATAGAGAAAGTAGCTCCAAGCGAAGCAAGAGTATTAATTACAGGAGCAAATGGTACTGGGAAAGAGTTGGTGGCTCATTGGCTCTATGAAAAAAGTGATCGTTCTAAAGGTCCTTTAATAGAGGTTAATTGCGCGGCAATACCAAGTGAATTAATTGAAAGCGAGTTGTTTGGTCATAAAAAAGGAAGTTTTACAGGAGCGGTAAAAGATAGAGCTGGGAAATTTGAAGCAGCTAATAACGGGACTATTTTTTTAGATGAAATTGGTGATATGAGCCTATCTGCACAAGCTAAAGTGTTAAGGGCTTTGCAGGAAAATAAAATAAGTAGGGTAGGTAGTGATCATGATATTAACGTAAATGTTAGGGTATTAGCAGCAACTAATAAAAATTTAAAACAGGAAATTGCTGACGGAAATTTTAGAGAAGATTTATACCATAGATTGGCTGTGATATTAATTAAAGTTCCAGCTTTAAACGATCGAAGAGATGATATTCCTTTACTGATTAAATATTTTAGTGATAAAATCACAGAAGAACAAGGTGTTGCTTGTAAAAATTTCTCAAAAAAAGCAATTTTATTGTTACAAGAATATGATTGGACTGGGAATATTAGAGAACTTAGAAATGTAATTGAGCGATTAATTATATTAGGTGGAGATGAGGTTTCAGAAAATGATGTAAATTTATTTGCTAGTAAATAAATTCTTATAAAATGAGCTTTCCTGCAACTAGATTTATTGTTACTTCCATATTGCTTCAAGCATTGAAGAAATTAAGGAACCTGAATTAACTCCTAAAATTGAAGCTACTATATCAGAATAATAAAATAACTATAAAATGAATAACCAGTTAATAAACACCCTATGAAAAAAATATTTATATCCATTTTCTTGTTTTCTATTGCTACAACAGGGATTTCTCAAAAAGTAAATAAGAAAGATTCAACTGTGATAAAGCAAATATTTGATACTTCTTTAACTGATGGTGCTAGTTATGAATGGCTAGATTATATGTCTAATAATATTGGAAGTAGACTTTCAGGCTCCTTAGGAGCAGAGTTAGCAGTTAACTACACAAAGGAACAAATGGAAGAATTGGGTATTGACAAAGTTTGGTTGCAACCCGTAATGGTTCCTAAATGGACAAGAGGAGTAAAAGAGTATTCTTATATAGAAACTTCTCCAGGAGTAACTTCGTTAGTCGATATTTGTGCATTAGGAGGGTCGGTACCTACTCCTTATGGGGGTTTAAAAGCAGCAGTTGTTGAGGTTAAAAACTTTGAAGAACTAAGGGGTTTAGGAAGAGAAAAAATTGAAGGAAAAATTGTTTTTTATAACCGACCAATGCAGGATAATTTAATTCAAACAATGAATGCTTATGGAGGCGCTGTTGATCAACGGTATTCGGGTGCTGCAGAAGCTGCAAAATATGGAGCTGCAGGTGTTATTGTTAGATCTATGAATTTTAGTCAAGATGATTTTCCTCATACCGGAGCTATGAGTTATGGTGATACTCCAGAACATCTTCTCATTCCTGCTTGTGCAATTAGTACAAACGGAGCTAATTATTTAAGTATAACCCTAAAATTGCAACCCGATTTATTATTTTATTTTAATCAAAATTGTAAAACGTATCCAGATGTACAATCCTATAATGTGATTGGTGAAATTACAGGAAGCGAAAATTCAAACAAATTTATTGTTGTTGGAGGTCATTTAGATTCATGGGACTTAGGAGATGGATCACACGATGACGGTGCAGGTTGTGTACAGTCAATGGAAGTATTACGTATTTTGAAGAAAATTGGCTATCAACCAAAACATACAATAAGAGCAGTTATGTTTATGAATGAAGAAAATGGATTAAGAGGAGGAACTAAATATGCCGCTGAAGCAAAAAGAAAAAACGAACATCATTTATTTGCTTTGGAAAGTGATTCTGGTGGATTTACTCCAAGAGGATTTTCTTTTGATGCAAGCGATACTAATTTTGCTCAAATTAAACCTTGGGATGTTTTATTTGAACCTTATTTAATTGATAGGTTCGTAAAAGGAGGAAGTGGAGCAGATATAGGTCCGTTAAAAAATGAAGGAATGGTTACTGTTTTAGCAGGTTTAAGCCCTGACTCACAGCGTTATTTTGATTATCATCATGCAGCTAATGATACCTTTGATAAAGTAAATAAACGTGAATTAGAATTAGGAGCTGCGGCTATGACAAGTATTATTTATTTGATGGATAAGTATGCTCTAAAATAGTTTTTACCCAATTAATGTCATCGTTTATTTACATACTTGTTTTATGGTAGGTAATTGAGCTATCTATTCTTCAATGTTAGTTGTACCGTACTTTATGATTTTTATTTTCTAAATATAGAAAACATTTTATTTTTTATTAAATGCGTTTTTTACCTTTGTTATCAAAATAAAATTAATTGATATTAGCCGATTATACAAAAGAATTTAATTATAATTTAAAACTTTCATACCCTGTAATATTAGGAATGTTAGGCCATACCATGGTTGCATTTGTTGATAATATAATGGTAGGCCAAATTGGCACAGCAGAGCTTGCAGCAATATCACTTGCAAATAGTTTTATGTTTATTGCCATGTCTTTAGGTATCGGTTTTTCTACGGCAATAACTCCCTTAATAGCGGAAGCAGATGGGGAAGGAAGCTTTGAAGTTGGAAAATCTACTTTTAAACACGGTCTTTTTCTATGTACGGTACTAAGTATCCTATTGTTTTTAGGAGTATTTTTTGCAGAACCGATGCTATATTTAATGAAACAACCTCCTGAAGTAGTTGAATTAGCAATACCCTATTTAAATTTAGTGGCAGTATCTCTGATTCCATTAGTCATTTTTCAGGCATTTAAACAATTTAGTGATGGAATGTCGATGACTAAATACCCGATGTATGCTATTTTAATTGGTAATGTTATCAACGTGGTATTAAATTATTTATTCATATTTGGAAAATTTGGATTCCCAGAACTAGGGATTGTAGGAGCTGCTATTGGCACCTTGGTTTCGAGGCTTATCATAGTTATTTTCTTATGGTATTTATTATCTCAACATCATAAATCAAGAGCATTTGTTTTAAACATTAAGATTTTCAAACTTTCTAAAAAAATGATTAAGAAATTGTATAGCATAGGTTTTCCTTCAGCGATGCAAATGTTTTTTGAGGTTGCTATTTTTACCGCTGCTATTTGGCTTTCAGGGATTTTGGGTAAAAACCCTCAGGCTGCTAATCAAATTGCTTTAAACCTGTCTTCAATGACTTTTATGGTTGCTATGGGATTAAGTGTAACTGCAATGATACGGGTTGGAAATCAAAAAGGATTAAAACGGTATATAGACTTGCGAAGAATTGCTTTTTCAATTTTTATGATTGCAACCCTATTTGCTGTTGTTTTTGCAATTTTATTTTTCCTTTTTAGCGGAATTCTTCCAAAAATGTATTTAGATTTAAATGACCCAACAAAAATGGTTGATAATTATGAAGTAATTACCATAGCATCTAAATTATTATTGATCGCTGCCGTTTTTCAAATTACAGACACCATACAAGTGGTTGCTTTAGGAGCTTTAAGAGGTATGCAGGACGTTAAAATTCCAACGTTTATAACTTTTGTTTCCTATTGGCTTATCGGTTTTCCTATTTCTTATTATTTAAGTTTATATACCGATTATAAAAGTGCTGGAATTTGGATTGGATTATTAGCAGGCTTAAGCTCTTCTGGGATACTACTGTTTATTAGATTTAATTACCTTTCCAATAAATTAATCATCCAAAACTCAGTATTACAAAATGAATAAAATACTACCTTTAATAGCTTTTATGTTATTCTGCTTGATAGATTTTTTTGGAATCTATTTAGATAAGCAAATGATGGTAAATTTTGCCAAACCCATGTTGATGATCACCTTGTTTTGGTACTATTATTCAAATGCTAAAAAACTCAATAAATATTTTGTGTTAGGACTCTTTTTTAGTTTTCTGGGAGATATTTTATTATTAGGTACTGGAGAGATGTACTTTGTTTTCGGATTGCTTTTCTTTTTAATTGCCCATGTATTTTATATAATTATTGTTCTTAAAATTATTCAAATAACCAAACCAAAAGAGTTTATAATTGCAAGTGTTCCATTCCTATTATTATTTCTAGTATTAATGAATGTTTTATATGCTGGATTAGGTGCTATAAAAATTCCTGTAATTATTTATGCAATAACTATTTCGTTTTTTGGAATCGTTTCATTAATTCTATATCTACAAGCCAAAACAAAAATTTCAATGCTTTTATTGGTTGGAGTTTTAACCTTTATTACTTCAGATACAATATTAGCATTAAATTTATTTTATAAAAAGCAATCGTTTTATCCATTATTAATAATGATGACTTATGTTTTAGCTCAATATTTAATTTGTAGATTTGTGCTTAAATTAAATCAACAATCATGACACTTCCAAAATTTATATTAGGTGATAATAGCGAATTTCCTGAAGCTATTTTTGTTATACATACAGAATTTCCTCGTTTTATCATCAATCTTAAAAATGATGAGGTAACTTGGTTAGAGGAATTTGATAAAGAAGATCAAAAGGAATTAGAGGAAGAAACCGAAACTGCCATTGAAGAAGCTAGTAAGTTTTATGATAGCGAAGTAGCTAATTACGAAAATGATTGAGGAATTAATAAAATATGATACTGATCTTTTTCTTTTCCTTAATAATCTAGGAAGTGAACCTTGGGATAATCTGTGGAGAGTTATTACTAACAAGCTTACATTTATTCCTTTATACGTATTTCTTTTATTTTTAGTTTATAAAAATTATGGTTTAAAAGGAACATTAATTATTTTAGTTGGTGCTGCTTTAATGATCACTACTTCAGATCAATTGGCTAATTTATTTAAAAATGGTTTTCAAAGATTACGTCCTTGGGCTCATGAAGATTTAGATGGCTTAATGAGAATGGTTGTTGATAAAAGAGGTGTATATAGTTTTTTCTCAGGGCATGCTATCAACTCTATGGGCTTAGCGGTTTATATGGGCTTATTGTTGCGTCATAAATATTATTACTTACCTTTTATCTTATTGCTTTGGGCATTTTTAGTAGGCTATAGTAGGATTTATGTAGGTGTTCATTATCCTTTAGATGTGCTTACAGGCTTTTTCTTTGGAAGTGTTATTGGATGGGGATTTTACAAATTACAATTAATTGCTCAGAAAAATTTGTAATTAATGTCTTTTCAAAATCATTAGATTTCTAATATAAACTACCAACCCAAAAATTTGACCCATAAACAAAATGGGGTCTTTTCTGAAAATCGCATATATTAGAATTAATATAGCTCCCAATAAACTTATGATCCAAAAATCAGCTGGAAGTACTGAAGCTTTAATCCTTTCTGAATAAATCCACTGGTAAATAAATCGAAACGTAAATACTAGTTGTGAAACAATTCCTAAAACCAATAACCAACTAGAAATATGATCTTTATTAAAAAGTTGGGTAATGTCATATGTTCCTTGTAGGAATGTAATTAAAAATGTAGTTATTGGAAAACAAATAAAAAAGATGCGAATTTCCTTCTGTATTTTTCCCCATTGATGTTGTAATTGTAAATTTCGAATATAGATATAATAGGTTATAAATTGACCCAGCATAATTGCAAAATCATTTCTTAAATATCCATAAATAAATAAAAGTAAAGAAGCAATTAAACTGATATTCCAAAATAAGGTAGGAGCGACCACTTTTTTTTCTTTTTCTGAAGAGATCCATTGAACCAATAGCCTAATTGAAAAAAGGATTTGTGCTATTAAACCTATGGTATATATAAAGTAATCGTTCACCCTTTTTTGATTACTTCATAATTTATATATTTTTTTTTCATCCATAAAAACGCAAAACAATCTGTAATGGGTCCTAATAATCGATTTCTAATTCCAAACTTTGTTTCTCCTGCGATTCTTGGAAAATGTTGAATAGGCACTTGTAAAACGGTCCCTTTTTGCAATAAAATCATCGCAGGTAAAAACCGGTGTAATCCTCTAAACATAGGGATATTTTTAGCACATTCCGTTTTAATGACTTTTAAAGGACAACAGGTGTCTTCCATACCGTCACGAGTGAAAACATTTCGGATATTATTAGAGACCTTAGAAGAACTATTTTTAATAAATGAATCTTTTCTATGTGTGCGAATACCTGTAACCAAATCATAATTGTCAATTTGGTCTAAAAGAATATTAAAATCATTTGGAGACGTTTGTAGGTCGGAATCTATATATCCCAATAAAGGAGTTTCAACAGTATCAAAACCAGCTTTTAAAGCAGCACTTAATCCTTTGTTTTCTTTAAAAGTTATATAATTAAATTTTTTATTTCTAAGACAAATACCTTCAATTGATTGCTGACTCGTGTCGGTAGAACCATCATTAATAAATAGAATTGAAGTTTCTTTTTTCGCGATTTTTAAATAAGAAATCAATTCCTTTTCAACCCGTTCCAAGTTTAATTCTTCATTGTAAACAGGAACTATAATGGTAAACTCAGACATTGTTTAGTCATCTTATAGTTAATAAATAATTGGCAGCTTCAAAAGGACTTGTTTTATTCTCACTAATTAAAATTAATTGTTTTTTTAATTCTTCTTTAATTTTTTGGTGATTGTAAAAGTCACTTTTTAAAGTACTTTCAATCGTTTGAAGCAACCAATATCTGTTTTGGTCGTTTCTTTTTTGCTGAAAATATCCATTTTCTTTAGTAATGGAATTATACTTTTGAATCAGCTCCCAAATTTCAGATACCCCTTCATTATGGAGCGCACTACAAGTTAGTGTTTTTGGAGTCCAATCATTTCCTTTATCTGGATATAAATGAAGCGCTCTGTTAAATTCGGTTTTAGCTAGTTGTGCTGCAGTTATATTATTTCCATCAGCCTTATTTATAACAATGCTATCAGCCATCTCAATAATACCTCTTTTAATACCTTGTAATTCATCTCCAGCTCCAGCAAGTTTTAATAATAAAAAGAAATCTGTCATCGAATGTACAACGGTTTCACTTTGGCCAACACCCACTGTTTCAATTAGAATTATATTATAACCAGCTGCTTCACATAAAATAATTGCTTCTCTAGTGTTTCTTGCTACACCACCTAACGAATTTCTTGATGCCGAAGGACGTATAAAAGCATTGGGCTCTCTTACTAAATCCTCCATTCGTGTTTTATCTCCTAAAATACTTCCTCCACTAATAGAACTACTAGGGTCTACAGCCAATACTGCTACTTTATAATTTTTTTGAGCAAGAAGTGTTCCAAACTGTTCTATAAAAGTACTTTTACCCACTCCTGGAACTCCTGTTATGCCTATACGTATTGAATTATTTGCATGGGTTAAGCAAGTCTCAATGATTTCCCTTGCTTGATCCTGATGCTTTTGAACCGTGCTTTCTACTAAAGTAATGGATCGACTTAAAGCAGTTTTGTCTTTTTTTAATATTCCTTTTATTAATTCTTTGGTAGCAGGTATCTTTATCCGTTTTGTTTTCAGAGTAGAAGCAACCTTTACACTTATGGATTTAGGTTGTGCTACTCCTTTTTTTTCATTTAAAGCCGATTTATTAGCTTCTTTTTTGTTCATTTTATTTTTTTTGTAATAAAACCGGTACTACAGTAGTGTCCCAGGCTAATATCATTAAAGTACCTGCTTCAGTTTCAGAAAATGAAATAGTAAAGCTTTCGGTAACTGTTAAACTTTTTGAAACGGGAACCCTTACTGTTAAAGCGTCAGTTTCTGGATCACGAGATGCTGTTTGATCTGTATATTTAACTCCCCATTCATACATTTCAGAATTAAAAATAATTTGCCATGAATTTTCACCAGGAATGGTCCACAAACTATATATTCCTTTTGCTAGTTCTTTTCCATCGATCATCAGATCTTTATTGGTGGTAAAAGTAGATGCTTCGTTTGCACCCGTTCGCCAAACTTCGCCGTATGGAATCAATTCACCAAAAATAACTCTGCCTTTTTTAATTGGACTGCAATAAAATACGTTAAGTTCAAGACCTCCCTGATGATAAGTTATGTGTTGTTCAGGGCTGTATTTTTTAGTTTGTGTTTTTATAACAGGACCTATTACAAACCTAAAAAGTAGTATAATTACTAATAAGGTGCCAAATATCCAAAAAAATCTTTTTTTAAACTTAGTCATCGCTTCATATTTAGAAGTGTTAAAGGTACTGAAATAAAAATACTGAATTTTGCAACATTCGTATTTTTATGTGGTATTTAAATTGAATAGTAGCCATGAAATATACCTAAGAAGGTGTGTTGTATGGTATTTAATAAAAAGAGAGGAATTTTAGTCCTATTTATTTTGAAATTCATAGGTGGTAAGTTTTGAGATGCCTTCTGCTATGAACTACTGCTGTTGACAGTATTTTATTTGACCTTAGTATTTATTTAAAAAAATCAAAAACATCGTATGTATAAATAATATTTACTATTGAATTATATTGATTTTTTATGTTATTTTGTAGGATTATTTTTATTGAAATAAATTTAAAAAATAAAGATTAATTCTGAGTCAATGAATACTAATTTTAGAGTACAGGAGTACAAAGTATTACTTTATAGAATATTTTTAGTTTATGTATTTTATTTTGTTGCGAGAGCACTTTTTCTTTTTTATAATTTTTCACTTTTAGGAGTTGATTCAATTTCAGAATTCTTTAGATTGTATTATTACGGATTGGCTTTTGATACCACCGCTATTTTATATGTGAATTCTCTCTTTATTTTACTTTCCATAACTCCTGTAAGGGGCACTACATCAAAAAAATATCAAAAATTTCTCTTGTACTTCTATTTTGTCACCAATTTAATTGCTTATTCATTAAATTTTATTGACTTTATATACTACAAATACAACTATAGTAGGACCACCGTTACTGTTATCGATGTTTTAAAAGATGAATCTAATGTTTCGGGAATGTTATTTAGATTTTTATTTACCTATTGGCATGTACTAGTATTATTTATACTAGTAGCTTATTTATGGATTTATCTTTATAAAAAATATAAAGTAACCGCTTCCAATGAAAATATTAACGTTAAGTATTATTATTCAACTTCTGTATTAGCCATTATTATCATAACCGTTTTATCTGTGGGCGGAATTAGAGGTGGAGATTTTAAAGAAAGTACTAGACCCATTAATTTAGTGGATGCTAATCGTCATGTAAAAGAAATTAAACAAGCAGATTTTGTGTTAAATACACCTTTTGCATTAATAAGAACGTTATCTGCAAATACTTTTAAAAGGGTGAGTTATGATATAAGTTCAGATCAAATAGATCATTTTATCAGTCCTATTAAGCAATATACTAGCAACGAAAAATCAAGTCCAAATATCGTGTTAGTTATTACAGAATCCTTTTCAAGAGAATATTCAGGTGCCTTTAATAAAGATAGGAATATCGAAAATTATGTTAGTTATACACCTTTTATAGATTCTTTAGCAGCACACAGTTTAATTTTTCCAAATGCATTTGCCAATGGCAATAAATCTATTCATGGAATGTCTTCTGTATTAGCAGGTATTCCATCGTTTAAAGATGCATTTACCTCATCACCCTATTCTAAACAAGAAATAGAATCGGTAGTTTCTATTTTAAATGAATTGGATTATGATACCTCATTTTTTCATGGTGCGGCTAATGGTTCTATGGGTTTTTTAGGGTTTAGTAATATTTTAGGGTTTGATAATTATTATGGGAGAACTGAATATAATAATGATGATGATTTTGACGGAACTTGGGGTATTTGGGATGAAAAATTTTTAGATTTCACAAAAGAAGTATTGAATGAAAAAAAAGAACCATTTTTCAGTACCATTTTCACTTTAAGTTCTCATGAACCTTTTAAAATTCCAAAAGAATACAAAGGAAAATTTCCAACAGGAAATGTGCAAATGAACCAATCTATTTCTTATACCGATTATTCTCTTAAAACTTTTTTTGAAGCTTCTAAAAATGAAGAATGGTTTAATAATACCATTTTTATAATTACTGCAGATCATGGAAGTCAACCAGGTTTTGATGAATACAGAAAAACAGTTAATAGAACCGGAATACCAATTTTAATATACAAACCTGATAATAGTTTAAGGGAAGTAAAAAATGACTTAGCTCAACAAATAGATATTTATCCAACTATTATTGATCTTATTGGTTATAAAAAACCTTTTAGAAGTTGGGGGAGAAGTTTAATAAACGACTCTTTGATTCATCCTTTTACCTTTAATTATTGTGCATCTGGTTATGTTTTGCAAAGAGATAACTATATTTGTTTTTTTGATGGTGAAAAAACAACTGGATTTTACGATATCAATGATAAAGATTTAAAAATAAATTTAATTGAGCAGTCTAATAGTCAAATGGACACTTTAGAAATAGTGACTAAAGCTTTTATAAAAGATTTTTTTGATAGGATTGTAGATAAAAAATTAGGCAAACCAAAAAAATAATATCAACGTATGAAAAAGAAAATAATTGGAATTATTTTAATCATAGTTTTAGTAGGAGTAGGGAAATATGTTTATGATGTAAACATAAATTATAATTTTAAAGAAATTACTAAAGGAAAAGTCTATAAGTCTGGGGTAATACCTCCAGACGAAATAGAAAGTTATACCAAAAAGTATCATATTAAAAGCATTGTAGATTTAAGATTTCCTGGAACTAAAGACACTATAAACAACCCTGAAGTTCCTAAAGAGTTAATTGCTGAAAAAGAGGCGGTAGAAAATATAGAAGGCGTAAGCTACTTTAATGTGGGTTCTCACCAAGTACCTAGCCAAGAAACAGTAGATTCTTTCTTAGAAATTATGGACAATCCAGATAATTACCCAGTTTTAATCCATTGTTATCACGGAGCTGGTAGAGCTCCTTTGTTTGGTGCTGTTTATAGAATGGAATATGAAGATTTGCCTAATGAGGAGGCCAGAGGAAAAACTAGGTTATTATTAAAAGGAAGCTCTTTTGATGATGGTAGCCCAAAAGGGGAATTTTTAAAGAACTATAAGAAAAGAGCATCCAATAATTAGTTTTTTTTTCAAGACAAAATTAAAATAAATGTCAGGATTTTTTGCGCTCTTAGATGATATAGCAGCATTAATGGACGATGTAGCTATGATGACTAAAGTGGCTACTAAAAAGACAGCAGGAATTTTAGGAGACGACTTGGCCGTGGGTGCAGAAAAAGCATCTAGTTTTAGAGCATCAAGAGAACTACCGGTGATTTGGGCCATTACAAAAGGGTCTTTTATAAACAAGTTGATCATACTTCCTTTCGTATTCTTATTAAGTGCATTTTCCCCTCAATTTATTGTACCTATTTTATTAATAGGAGGAATTTATTTAAGTTTTGAGGGAGTCGAAAAAATAATTTACACTTTTTTTCAAAAAGAGCATCGTGCGGTTGATTTTAACGAAATAGAAACTGAAGAAGCATTATTAATTTTGGAGAAGTCTAAGATTAAATCTGCTATTATAACCGACTTTATTCTTTCTTTAGAAATTATAATGATTGCTCTTGGGACCGTTACAAATTATAGTTTATTAATTCAGGTTGCAGTTGTGTCTTTAGTTTCTATTATCGCTACTATTGGCGTTTATGGAATCGTAGCTTTAATGGTGAGAATTGACGATATAGGATTTCGATTGATAAAGATTTCAGAAAATAAAAAAGGTTTGGTTAAAACAATTTTTTATAAAACAGGAACTGGTTTAGTATGGGTTTTACCTAAACTAATTAAATTAATTGCAATTATTGGTACGCTTGCTATGCTTTTAGTTGGAGGTGGTTTGTTTGTGCATAATATACCAAGTATTCACGATTTTTTTCATTTCTTACCCAATATCATTTCTGAATTGATAGTAGGTTTAACCGTTGGATTTGTTGCTTATTTATTATGGAAAGGTTTAATGATAATAACACAATGGAAGTCTTAAACAATAAATGTATTAATCTGAGCTAATCAAATTATTTAAAAAGAAAAAGGAACTCAATTTATTGAATTCCTTTTTTAACTATTCTTTTATTCAACTAAAACCCATTCCCCTTTGTTTATTAATGGAATGGCTTGTTTGTATTTTAAGGTTTTGTTTTCGCCGTTCATTACATGTTTAATGGTAACTTTATCGTTACGACCAATTTTTGGTTGTTCTCTAACGATGGTTTCTGTTACCTGTCGCTGTTGACCTTGTGTTTGTCCTGCTGCTCTTGATACAGATGAACGTTCATCTAAATTTTGAATTTCGTCCTTTTGTTCTTTTAGATTTTTATTTGTTTTTTCTTGACGAGCTTCTCTAATTTGTTGTTGATTTTCTTGAGGTAATTCTCCTTTAAACAAGAATGAGATCACATCTTTATTTACCTGAACAATCATTTCTTTAAACAATTCAAAAGCTTCAAACTTGTAAATTAATAATGGATCTTTTTGTTCGTGAACTGCTAATTGTACCGATTGTTTTAACTCATCCATTTTACGTAAATGAGTTTTCCACGCATCATCAATAATAGCTAATGAAATATTTTTTTCAAAATCTTGAATCAATTGTTTCCCTTTCGATTCATAAGCTTTTTCAAGATCAGTGGCAACGTTTAAGGTTTTAACTCCATCCGTGAATGGCACTAAAATTCGTTTGTATTGATCTTTTTGTGTTTCGTAAACATTTTTAATAACCGGGAATGCTGTTTCTGCATTGCGGATCATTTTCTTTTGATAATGCTCCAATGCAGCTTTATAAATAATACCAGCAATCTCTTGAGAATCCATCTTCTCAAATTCTTTTTCGTTTACTGGAGAACTGATAGAGAAATAACGAATTAATTCAAACTCAAAGTTTTTATAATCTTGAGCTCCTTTATTATCTTGAGATATCACCTCTGCAGTATCAAAAATCATATTTGCAATATCTACACTTAGGCGATCTCCAAACAATGCATGAAAACGTCTTTTGTAAACTACTTCTCTTTGAGCATTCATTACATCATCATATTCTAATAGACGCTTACGAATACCAAAGTTGTTTTCTTCTACTTTTTTCTGAGCACGTTCAATAGATTTTGAAATCATAGAATGTTGAATTACTTCACCTTCTTTTAATCCCATTTTATCCATCATTTTGGCAATTCTTTCACTACCAAATAAACGCATTAAATTATCATCTAGCGCTACATAAAACTGAGAGCTTCCTGTATCTCCTTGACGTCCACTACGACCTCTTAACTGTCTGTCAACACGACGAGAATCATGACGCTCTGTACCAACAATAGCTAAACCTCCCGCTTTTTTAACTTCTTCCGTTAATTTAATATCGGTACCACGACCAGCCATATTTGTTGCTATGGTTACCATACCGGATTTTCCAGCTTCTTCTACAATATCAGCTTCTTTTTTATGAAGTTTTGCATTTAAAACATTATGTCTTACACTACGAATACTCAACATTCTACTTAATAACTCTGAAATTTCTACCGAAGTAGTACCGATTAAAACTGGCCTTCCAGCTTCTGTAAGTAAGGTCACTTCTTCAATTACTGCATTGTATTTTTCACGTTTGGTTTTGTAAATTTTATCCTCACGATCATCCCTTTGCATCGGTCTATTGGTCGGAATTTCAACAACATCTAATTTATAGATTTCCCAAAGCTCACCAGCTTCAGTTACAGCTGTACCCGTCATACCAGATAGCTTGCGGTACATTCTAAAGTAATTTTGCAGTGTTACTGTAGCAAAAGTTTGCGTAGCTGCTTCAATTTTTACATTTTCTTTGGCTTCAATAGCTTGGTGTAAACCATCGCTATAACGTCTACCATCCATAATACGACCCGTAGACTCATCAACAATCATTACTTTGTTGTCCATTACTACATATTGAGTATCCTTTTCAAAAAGTGAATAGGCTTTCAATAATTGACTCATGGTATGGATCCGTTCACTTTTTACTCCGAATTCACGAAACAATATTTCTTTTTGATGTGCTTCTTCTTCTGAAGAAAGACCTTTCGCTTCAATTTGAGCTATTTTAACACCAATTTCTGGCATTACAAAGAAATCTGGATCGTCTGTACCGGAAAGATAATCAACCCCTTTATCGGATAGTTCAATCTGATTGTTTTTTTCATCAATTACATAATACAATTCCGCATCTATCTTTGGCATTTCACGGTTATTATCTGACATATATTGATTTTCAGTTTTCTGAAGTATTTGACGAACTCCTTCTTCTGATAAATATTTTATTAAGGCCTTGTTTTTAGGAATACCTCTATAAACTCTTAATAACTGGAAACCACCTTCTTTTTCGTCTCCATCTTTTATTAGTTTTTTAGCATCTGCTAAAACACCCGTTAAATATTTTTTCTGTACCGCAACGATATCAGCAATTTTTGGTTTTAGTTCATTGAACTCATGACGATCTCCCTCTGGTACAGGTCCCGAAATAATTAAAGGCGTACGAGCATCATCAATTAATACCGAATCCACCTCATCGACAATTGCATAATGATGTGGGCGCTGAACTAAATCTTCAGGAGCATTTGCCATATTATCTCTTAGGTAATCAAAACCAAACTCATTGTTGGTTCCATAAGTAATATCTGCATTATAAGCTTTTCTACGTTCTTCAGAATTTGGTTGATGATAATCAATACAATCTACTGTTAAGCCGTGAAATTGAAATAAAGGAGCCATCCACGCACTATCACGTTTTGCTAAATAATCATTTACAGTAACTAAATGCACACCATTTCCAGCTAAACCATTTAAGTACATTGGAAGCGTTGCAACTAATGTTTTTCCTTCACCCGTTTGCATTTCAGCTGCTTTTCCTTGATGCAAAGCAATACCCCCAATTAATTGAACATCATAATGAATCATGTCCCAAGTGATTTCCTTACCAGCAGCATCCCAAGAGTTTTGCCATATTGCCTTTTCTCCATCTAAACTTACATAATCCTTAGTAGCAGAAATTTCTCTATCAAAAGGAGTTGCATTTACGGTAAGTGTCTTATTATCCTTAAATCGTTTTGCAGTTTCTTTCATCACTGCAAAAGCTTCAGGTAATAATTCTTCTAATGTTATTACTTCGGCAGCATATCGATCGTCTTTTAACTGATCAATTTCTTTATATAGATCTTCTTTTTTATTGATATCTTCAATCTCTGAAGATTCTTTTTCTAGAGCATCAATTTGATCTTGAATTTCTTTTTGATCTGCTTTTATTTTATTCTTAAACTCAGTAGTTTTAGCTCTTAACTCATCTAGGGTAAGTTTCTCTGTAGCTGCTTCTTGCTTTTTTATTTGTTCAACCATTGGCTGTAAATCACCAAGATCTTTCTTGGATTTATCTCCAACAAACAATTTTAAAACATTATCTAATATTCCCATTTTGTATTCTGTGTTTTTTAACAAATTAAAAAGTAAATATACTTTTCAATGTTTTACAAAAAAACTGTAAAAAAACAACATAGCCAAAGGATAAGGTGTTTTTAGTTTTAAAGTATTAAGCAAAAAAAAAGCCTCTAGTTAGAGACTTTTTTTGTTATTAGTTTTTTAATATTCATCTTCATTCCACAGATAATCTTCATCTGTTGGATAATCTGGCCAAATTTCTTCAATCGAATCGTATGAGTCTCCTTCGTCTTCTATAGCCTGAAGGTTTTCAACAACCTCTAGAGGTGCTCCAGTTCTAATAGAGTAATCTATCAATTCATCTTTCGTTGCCGGCCAGGGTGCATCACTTAAAAATGATGCTAATTCTAGTGTCCAGTACATAGACTTTATGTTTTTTAATTTTTGCAAAAATAATTTTTTTGATCACAAAGTCAAGTAAAATCGTAATTATTTCTGCTTTATTTTTAAGAACGTTTATAACTTACTGTTGTTCAGGTAATTATAATTTAAGTTTTTTTGAAATTTATAGTTTCTTAGGAACCCACTTAATTTCATCGACTTGTAGATCATTAGTCAATTTTCGTGCCAGCACAAATAAATAATCAGATAACCTATTTAAATACTTTAAAACAAGGCTATCTATAGGTTCTTGCTCGTTTAAAAAAGTAGCTAAACGTTCTGCGCGACGGCAAATACAACGTGCTACGTGACAATGTGACACGGTAGGATGTCCTCCGGGAAGAATAAAATTCGTCATGGGAGGGAGGATTTCATTCATTCGATCCATTTCAGATTCTAGAAGTTGAATATCATCTTCATCAATTCTTGGAATATTTAACCGTTCCTTTCCATTTTTTAGTTTTTCCTTTTCTGGATCGGTTGCTAATATAGCTCCCAATGTAAATAATCGCTCTTGTAGATGAGTTAATATCTCTTTAGTGTGAGTATCCATTTCTTGATCTCGAACCAATCCAATATAGGAGTTTAATTCATCTACCGTTCCATAACTTTCAATGCGAATATGATGTTTAGGTACTCTTGTTCCTCCATATAATGCAGTGGTACCTTTATCTCCAGTTTTTGTGTATATTTTCATGATGGTTGGTCTTTTTTCTTGTCGTAATAACTTTTTCGGAAACTCTTTCTGTTTCTAGTGCGATTTTTTTTTGTGTTGTGCCTGTTCCAAAAATAGAGTAAGGCTAGTAATCCAAAACCGCTACCGATTAAAAGAATAGGATTTGAAAGATTGAAAGAATCCATAAAGAGTAATTAACTTAAAAATACTGTTGTTCAATATAAGACTTTAGACCGCTACGCTGTTAGATATTAGATCTTGATTATTTTAAATAAAAATTTGTTGAATTCACTAAATTTAGGAAGCAATTTCAAAATAGTTAAAGTTAGCAATAATGGTTGTTTTAAATTTAATAAAAATAATCATACAAATATAGAATATTATAAGCTTATTGGTTTCTTATATCGCTTGAAACCATCCCATCAACTAATCTAATTACTCGGTGTGCGTATTTTGCGATATCTTCTTCGTGTGTTACAATAATAACGGTGTTCCCTTTTTTATGAATATCATCAAAAAGCACCATAATTTCTAGGGATGTTTTAGAATCTAAATTTCCTGTAGGTTCATCTGCTAAAATAATGGAGGGTTTATTTACTAATGCTCTACCAATAGCAACACGTTGTCTTTGTCCTCCAGACAATTGACTCGGCTTGTGGTCCATTCTGTCAGCCAAGCCAACATTTGTTAATACTTTTTCAGCACGATTTTTTCGTTCTTCTTTTGTAGCTCCTGCATAAACCATTGGCAATGCTACATTGTCCAATGCTGTGGTCCTTGGTAATAAATTAAAAGTTTGAAAAACAAAACCTATTTCTTTGTTTCTAATTTCAGCAAGTTCATCTTGTGACATATTACTTACATCTTTTCCGTTTAATTCGTAGGTTCCGTCAGTTGGAGTATCTAAGCATCCTAAAAGGTTCATTAAAGTAGATTTTCCAGAGCCAGAAGGTCCCATTAATGCTACATATTCACCACGTTCGATTTCTAAATCGATTCCTTTTAAAACTTTTACAAGTTCATTTCCTAATGGGAAATTTCTTATAATTCCTCTAATTTTTATAACTAAACTCATTTTTTTATAGTGAATTTTAACGTTTGCAAGATACTAGTTTTCTACATAAGACGCAGATGCTAGTTGCTTGTTACACTCTAATTGTAAAATGTTGTTTTTGTTGTTCTTTCCTGAAAAAGACAATCCCCCAATAAAAGGTGTCTATACTAACGGTAACTTTCGGATGTTCTTTTATTTGATTCCAAGCTTCTGTCATATCAACATCCCAATAAATATGATTAAATATTAAAAGAGAATCATTGTTAATTCGATTTAATAAATATTCGAAATACTGAAGCGTATTCTTTTTATTATGATTCCCATCGATATAAACTAAGTCATAAGAATCTGATAAATTCTTATTAAAAAAATATTCAAAAGGAGCATTCTGTAATTGAATAGTTGATAAATGGTATTTGTTGAAAATCGCTTCAGAAACTTTAGCGGTATTCTTGCAACCTTCTACCGCAGTAATTTTATTGGAATCATTTACAAAAGCCATTGATGCTGTTCCTAAACCTAAAAAAGTTCCTAATTCTAAGACTGTTTTTGACTTAAAATAATTAGTGATTCTAAAAAGTAATTTCTGCCTTTTAAAAGAAATACCTGCGTTTTTTGCAATGGAGGATATTTTCCTAGTATTGGATTTAAAAACACGTGATTCCGCTCCAAAATCTGTTATTTCTACAGTATCTGAATTCTGTAAAAGTTCGTTTCTAAACGCTTTTATTTTTTGATATTCGGAATAATATTTTTTATCATAAAAACAAGTTGTCACTAAATCGTACACAAAAGGGGAGTGAACCCCATGCTGATTTGAAGATTTTAATAAAAAATTGAGGTATGATTTAATTTGATACCACATTTAATAAAAATAGATTAAATAATAATTTTATTGTTATTGACAAAGAAAATAGAGTTCACCAGGAATAGCTTTCCATTTTCCCAGAATGATCTAAATAAAACATCGTCCACTAAATAAATAACACTTCCACGACCCATTCTTTTTTCAGCAAAAACAATCGAGTTTTTAAGTCCTTTTTTAGCTTCTTTACCAGAAAAACCTGAAACACTCACAGCATCTCCTTTAATATAACCTACGTTATACCCTGAATCTAAGAATTTATATGATTCCTTGCCTTGTTTTAAACTATAATAAATGTTATTATAACCAAAAGCCATCGGATGTGAATTATCTATTGTTATTTTATAGACACTTCCAGTAATAAAGTTTTTTACATTATTAATTTCTCGTTGATCATAAGGTTGCAGTTTTGAATCTAAATCATCTTCTGTTTTCTCTTTTTCTACTTCATTATTTATTGAAATTCCAAAACCTTCTTTATCATTAAATAAACTAACAGAGCTTCCCATAGCGATTAATTTTCCTCCTTTTTGAATCCAACTTTTAAGTGTTTTAATACTATCTTCATCAAGGGCTTCCCAATAATAAGTTTCAGGAAGAATTAATACATCGAATTGATCTAAAGAGCTAGTTCTAAAATCATCCGTATCAATCGATGTAAGAGGGTATTTTAATTCTGTTTCAAAAAAGTGCCAAATAGCTCCATAGCTAAGTGAAGAAACACCTTCCCCTTTTAATAAGGCAATTCGTTGTTTGTTTACTAATTTAATATCTGGCGAACCAAAATCTGTTCCATTATCTGAAAAACTAGATGGTGTAGCCACTAATTTACGGTGTTGCTTATTAGCAATATCGGTCACTATTTTATCAAAATCTACCTTTTTTTTATTATCGCTTTTCGTTATAATTAGACTGCCTCTATCAAAAGGAATACTATTAAAACTCAATTCTTTTTCAGAAAAACGCACTTTGATATCGTTCTGTAACAGTTCTATTAAAAAAGCAGCATCGTTTATACTGTTCCATTTACTAATATAACCCACAGATTTTGGGGATGGTTTGTTGTATACTGCAGTGCTAATTTTAATCTCATTAGCTTCTAATAAACGCTTGCTTGCAACAGTTTCTAGGCCGTAAGCATAGGGTAAACTCCAAGAAGTAATGTCATAGGTTAAAGGATTGCTTAATTTAGCATCTGGTTCGAACAAGACTTTTACCATTTTTCCTTTTGCTTGATCAGTACTTACAATAATTCCATTTTCAGCGTTAATAGAACCGTTTTTTTGAGTTCCATAATGATATCCTGAAACATTTTTATCAATAGAATATCCCCACTTTATTTCATGTTTGTCTAATAAATTAGTGAGTTTTTTTAATTTATCTGAATTGCCATTTAATACGTAACTCTTATACCTTAACTTGTCGTTATTAAAATAGGTTTTAAATTCTTTATTTAGTTTTTCAGTATTTTTTGAAGCTACTTCAACGGTAGATAGGCCTGCAGTTGTATGATGTTGCATTCGGTCTACTAAAGTCAATACCGTATCTTCGTCAGTATTAACTCCCAGTCCAGCCCTCCCGTGTCCAGCTTGCTCATAGGTCATCCCGATAGCTCCCATAAACATCGGGTAGGTGTCTCCATAACTTGGATATAATAAATCGAATCGTTCTCTTGTAAAAAACAACCATCCTTCGCGATCAAAATACTTTGCATGGTTTTTACCTATTTGATCTTGGAAATCTCGTTGCCAATCTGAAATAACCTCATGGTAAGGCTCTGCTGCTGGAGCAAAATAATAAGGTTCGTTAATTCCTTGTTCGTGAAAATCTACATGAACGTGAGGCATCCATTGGTTGTATAGCTTTAATCGTTGTGTAGTTTCTATTTGTGTTGCCCAAACCCAATCTCTATTTAAATCGAACAAATAATGGTTGGCTCTCCCTCCAGGCCAAGGTTCGTTATGCTCAGTAGCTACTTGTTTTACATCGTAAGGAGTCGCTTTTACTTGGTTGTACCAATTTACGTAACGATCGCGACCATCTGGATTGATACAAGGGTCGATAATTACTAGCGTATTTTCTAACCATACTTGTTTCTTGGTAATAAGTATATATAGTGTTTGCATGGCAGCTTCTGAACTAGAAGCCTCATTACCGTGTACGTTATAGCTTAACCAAACAATCGATTTTTCAGGATTGACATCTCCATCTATGATTCCTGCATTTTTAAGATGATTGGTTCTAATCGTTTCTAAGTTATTCAAATTATCCTTGGAAGAAACAATCGCATAGGTTAATTGTCTTCGTTCATTTGTTTTTCCATAGGTATCATAAATAACTAGCTTACTGTTAGCAGCTAGGTACTCAAAATAATTAACTACCTCTGCGTGACGCGTAAATTGAGTTCCTAACTCATATCCTAAAAACTCGGAGGGCGATTTAATTTGAGCGTTGATGGATGTTGAAATAAAAAGAAATAAAAGAGTCAAGTAACGAATCATGGTTTGTTTTTTATTAAGTGACTGCAATTTATAAAATGTTTTACATTTCACCCTATATATTTTTTAATTAACATTCTCTTGCAAAACACTATTAAGGATTTTGTATTTTTACGACAGATATTGCAAACTATTTTATGTCGATAACACACATACCTTATAAAAACACGGGATACTTTTCATCGTTAATGGTTGATTATATAGCTGAAAAAGAAGCGTTAGCACCTTTTTACCACCGTTTTCCTATGATTAATAATTTTAAAGCCCAATTAGTAGAAAAGAGTAGGTCTTTTAAAAAGGAAAACAGGAAGGTATTGGTAGCTAGTTTAAATAAGCAATACCAAGATTTTGACATTTCTGAAGCAACAAAAAGCAATATCAATTCACTTTTAAGTAAGCATACCTATACCATTACTACAGGTCATCAACTTAATTTATTTACGGGACCTTTATATTTTTTATATAAAATAGTTTCGGTGATTAATTTATCGGAACAATTAAATAAAAAATATTCCAATCATCATTTTGTACCCGTTTATTGGATGGCAACCGAAGACCATGATTTTGAGGAGATTAATTATTTTAACCTCTATGGCAAAAAAGTAGCTTGGGATCACGAAAGTGGTGGAGCCGTTGGAGCTTTAAAAACCGATGGACTGGAACAGTTATTGGTAAATTTAAAAACTAAAATAGGAACAAGTGAAAATGCTAAAAAACTCATTGACTTGTTTTATGAAGCTTATTTACAACACAAGAACCTAAGTGATGCTACCCGTTATTTGTCCAATCAATTGTTTGCGGAATATGGACTCGTTATTGTTGATGGGAATCATACCGAACTGAAAAAAGAATTTACTCCTTTTGCAAAAAAAGAACTGTTAGATAAAGCTTCATTTTCAATCATTAATAAAACGACTGAGCAATTAGAAGTCATCGGTTATAACAAGCAAGTACAGCCTAGAGAAATCAATTTATTTTATATTATTAAAGGAATCCGAGAACGGATTATAGAGGAAGAAGGAAGTTTTAAAATTAATAATACGGACATTTTTTTTAACAAGAAAGAACTATTAAATGAGCTCGAAGAATTCCCAGAACGATTTTCACCCAATGCTTTATTAAGACCTCTTTTTCAAGAAGTGGTATTGCCTAATTTGTGTTATGTAGGTGGGGGTGGAGAATTGGCTTACTGGTTCCAACTAAAAGATTATTTTAAAAGTGTAGCAGTAACTTTTCCTATTTTATTATTGCGAAATTCAGTTTTGTTAGTTCCGAAAAAACTTACTAAGAAATTAGAAAAACTAAATGAAACTATCGAGGCGTTGTTTTTAAATACTGATGATTTAGAGAAAAAGCATACACAGCAGTTATCTACATTAAAAATTAATTTTACTCCCCAACGAGAACATTTAAAAAAACAATTTATAGACTTGTATGCATTGGCAAAACAAACCGATGCCTCTTTTTTAGGAGCCGTTAGTGCCCAAGAAAAAAAGCAACTTAACGGTTTGAATCATTTAGAAAAAAGATTGTTAAAAGCAGAAAAACGGAAACTAAAAGACCAAATACAACGCTTAACTTCTATCCAAAAACAATTATTCCCTAAGAAAAGCCTACAAGAACGTCTGGTTAATTTCTCTGAGTTTTATCTGGAACATGGAGATCAGTTAATACCGCAATTAAAAAAACAATTGGATCCGCTTTGTCACCAATTTACAGTGTTGGAGGTTTAATTTTTTTTAAATTCGCTTGTAATAATTCAACATCAATTGTAATAACTGCTTATGTAGATGATGCAACAGAGCTTTCAACTACAGCATATGCTGGAGATATTAACTATTGAAATGGAAGTGCTTGGCTAAACATACCTTCAACTTCAAACCAAGTAGCAGGTATTAAAACTATTATATCTTGGTGGAATGTTAATTAAAAAATAAAAATATAAAATTACTTTTTTTAAGCCCTACTAATTGAATCTAAGTATGCTTTCGGCGAAACATTATTGTGTTTTTTAAAAGAACTATAAAATGTATTATATGAAATAAATCCTATTTCATTAGAAAGAGACTCCAAAGTGTTTTTTTCTAAGTAATTATCTTTTATTAGTATTTTTGCATCTTCTATTTTACAATATTTTTTATATTCTACATAAGGCTTGTTACAATGGTATTTAAAAATATAAACTAAATGACTCGTTGGAATATTTAAAGTTATTGATAAGTCTTTAATGGAAAAATTAGGATCTCTAAATGGGTGATTGGTGTTTATAAAATCTTCCATCTCTTGTATGTAAGGTGTAATTTTGGTTTCTATACCGATGGTTAATTTTTGATCTTGAAGATTTGTGACTTCAGGGGAGGCTAATTCCCATACACCTAAATTAAGTATTGTATTGTTTTGTATAGCTAATTTTTCTTCTAGTTTAGGGTACCCATAAAGAATTTCTGGATGAATTAAAATTTTAATATAAATAATTAACCAGAGTACAACAGCAAATAGCACATAAGAGAAACCTGGTGAGTTGAAGGTTGAGTTGCTTCCTAAATAAACGGAAAATAATAATCTAAAGGCTAATAATAAAAATATAAAATAAAAAAACTGTGTCCAATTCTTAATTAAAAGGTAGTGCTTGTTGACAATTAACTCTGAATTCTTGTTGTTCCATAATTTTCGATTTAGCAATTGAAAAGATAAAATTAAATAAAATAATATAAAGAAGGTTAAGGCGCCAATTTGTATTAGATGGGAACTATCTTGTGTAAACAGCACATACTTTTTTTGGAGGACTATATATAAAACATTAAAAATAGGATATGTAAAATGAAGGAGGTCTTTATAATTATATTGCCTGTTATCATTTACGAGTGATTTATAATACAAATAAAAGCATGGTACAGCAAACAAATAAATGGGGATAAGCCAATTAAAAGTAGTTTCAAATAAATTGGGGTGGTAAAGCTCATAAATGCCTTTGTGTATAAAACGAAAGGAGGATATCGTGAAAATAATTACTAAATATATATTTACTAAGGTATTCGATTTGTAAGAAAAAAGCAATAAAAATATAACAAGAACCCCTAAAAAACCAATAGCTATAAGAGAAAGATTTACAAAATATTCAATCATTAGATGTAATTAGTAAGAAATTTATTTAATGCAAAAATAATATAATATTTTGAATAATAACAAGATTTTAAAAGTTACTACTTTTTTAAAATTGATAAAAAAGACTTACTACTTTTTTAAAAGACTTACTCATACATTAGAAATATAAAAAAATTGATTTTAAATTAAAATTGAGTTTGTAGTTTTGTTAAAATTGACAATAGCTGCATCAAAAATATTTTATTGTATCCTTCTTTCTTTTTATTTTTTTTCAAACCCATTTTTTAAAGCCCAAAGCCCAAAAAAAAATTACTTGTCACGTCCTTCTATTAGGTGTTTCATGAGATTTAATTTTAACAAAAACATAAAGTACTAATGACAACAAAAAACAGCACTACACACCAACCTCTTTTATTAAAAGCAATCGTATTTTTCTTACTATTTACGGTAGAATTCACATTTGCACAAGCAGCATTAACTGCTTCTGGCGGCGAAGCTGTTGGAGATGGAGGATCTTTAAGTTATACCATAGGACAGGTAGATTATATACAGGCGAGTGGTAGTGGAGGTACTGCAAGTCAGGGAGTGCAACAAGCATTTACAATTACAGTTCTAGGTAATGACGATTTTTCAAGCATTGAGCTAAA
>JABHSQ010000006.1 GCA_018669795.1 Flavobacteriaceae bacterium
AATGCCGGACTGGGCTTTATTATCATTTTATTCCTGCACTTCTTTAATCATATGTCCTTAGTGAGAGCTAATGCTACCAAAGTCGCTGTTGTATGTATCTATACGCTATCGGCATTGGTTGTTTTTATATTAAATGACAAATTAAATTGGGCTGTCGCTCTTCTATCTGGCCTCTGAGCATCACAAGATAATAAGTTTAATTTCATAAAAATATAATTTATTTATACAATATACTAGAGTTATGGTAAGTCTGGATTATACTTATGCCTTTATTAAAAATTGACAAAAGTCACAATGTTTATTTGATCGCTACTATTTTTTTTAACGGAGTCATATAAATACCTTCAAACCTAATATATTTATTCATTTAGTAGCTAATTAAAAAATTATTGTCTTGGCTTTGAACATAAATAGGCAGTATTAATTATACACGGTCTCAATACCTGTAACATATTTAGAATTTTTTGATAATCGAGCACTAAAATGTTGACTTACTTCTCTGCTTTCTGTGTCTTGAGGCAGTGCATATTTAAACTCTAAAACAACATCATCTGTACACATTTTACTAGTAATAAAATATGAAGTATTTGGATTGTAAAAACACATGTTATAGTCTATAGTTATTCTGAACTTTTTACAGTTAGAAAAAAAATATCTACGGTCATAGCTGTTAAAAATAGCCGGCTGTGTTCTATTTAATTTTGTTGCTAAAAGAAAATTATTTTTATCTTCCATGTTTTGCTGGAGCCCTTTTTGAATCTCTTTTAGACTGCTATTGTTAAGCGAAAAATGAGTATCCTTCATTTTGAAGGAATATTTATCACCTACTTCTCCCATTTTCTTTTTAATTTCAAAAGTTGGGCTATTTATTTCACTAAAAACATCGTTATACCATCTCAATCTATATTTTTCTCTCTCTCCGTCACCAGAAACATTTTGTTTGTAAAAAGTTAGATCGTGATCGTCAAAATAAATATTATTTATAGTTCTTCGGTGATATACTTCTTTAAAACAAAAAGGATTTGAAAGTATTTCAGTCTCAATTAGATCTGTAGGTTTTATATTCTTGTAAATAAATTTTCTCTCAAATCTATGAGTATCTTGTGTAGAAGTATCTGGTTGATTATTTACTGCTTTTTCCATATTCTGCTCCATACATTTGTTCAATTACTTTGCTTGAAATTGTAGACATTTCTTTCTTATTAATTGTAAGTCTACAGCCGGTCTCAATTAAAAAATTAGTTTCATTGTTTATTTGAGACAATTTAGAAATATCTATGGACGCTTTTCCATATTCATATTTTTTTTGAAAAGAGGAAAAACCTAATCTAGTATTTTTTATAAGAACATTTTCTAAAATAACCTTAGATAAGTCTTTACTTACAATACCTATTTCACCATCAATCACTTGAATTGATTCCCCATTAATTAAGCTTGCTTCTCCTGCACTTATACCTTTGTCTAAAGGGTTACTTATTAGTATATCACGCAACATTAATTGAGAGCCAGAAACATCAATAGCATCGTTTCCAGAGTTGTAAAATTGACATTTCTCTATGGTTCCTTTCACAAAATCTCCATCAAAAGAATCTGAGTATGTATCGTGAAACTCTGTGGATACCATGGTGAAGTTAGATCTAATAATATTTAGTGCATCTTCACAACGGTTATTTTTAAATACACAATTCGAAATAACAACATTACTTTCGTTAAAGTTGACAGCTCCTGAGACGCTCCAAATTTCATTGTTTGGATTAGATAAATTATTAAAAGTGCAATATTCTAATTCAGATTGGGTTTCCGCATCATTTATAAAAAGACCGCCTCCAGTATTGTTATTAGAAAAAAAAGTAATAGGCTCTTCTTTAGTTCCTTTTGCTACCAGAGTACTTTGAGAAATAAAAGAAGCATTGTCAATAAGGTTTAAATTAAAACCTGGCTCTATCAACACCACTTTGTCTTTAGGAATTTTGATGCTTTTAGAAATAGTATAGCTTCCTTTTTCAAACACTATTATATTGCTGTTTTCTTTTACTTTGATAAAATCAAATTCGGAATAATTAATACTGTGTTTTTTTCGATACATAGAGATGCTTTTATCTAGGTTTTGGCTTGTAGCTACCTTACCAACAGTGTTCTTGTATTTAAGACCAACACCATCTATCTCACCTGCAATAATTAGTTTGTCAATGTCTTTAGGATATGTAAAGCCTCCTTTTTTATTTTTTTTTGAAACAAAAGCATTGTTGAAATATTTATTTAAATCAATTTTTATAATTTTTTTCTCTTTTGGTTTCAGCCAAATTGAATTTTTTTCTAAAATGTCCAGTTTTTTTCCGTTGAGATGTTCAAGACTATTTATTTTAGCATAAAAGTTATTTAGATTGTTAACCTCTAAGAAAATTTTATCATTTTTTAATTCAATAAAATCAACAAGCACAAAATCTCTAGGGAAAATTATTTTTTTAATAACATTACTATTGTATTCTAGTGTTTTAATATCAAAAGTAAACTGAGTATATGTGTCTTGTAAAATTTCAGTGATTTCATTTAAACGATTGCCATGAGATTGAATTATTTTATCAATATAAGCTTGACTAGATATCAATTTAAGTTTTTCTGCTAGTTTTATTTTGTAAATAGAATCATTTTTAGAAAAGGGATAGTTTAAGATTTTACCTATTTTATTTCCAGCTCCCGAATCGAAAGAGATGGGTTCTAATTTGTTAGTAATAGGGTTGTAATAAATTCTTAGGTTATGCCATACTAAACCGTGTTTTCCCCCAAACAAATTACATAAAGCAACATAGGTGGTTAGTTTGTCAACATCAAACACTTCAGAAATTTTATAGGTTCCATGCTTTAATCCTTCAAGTAATGCTTTAGCAACAATAAATTGTTTTTTTAATGCTGGATTAGCTAAAACCTTATTTTCATTAAATACTTTAATTTTTGCAGCCCCTATGAATGAACGAATCCCAAAAGATGCAAAAGGTTTTTCTAGTCCTAAAGAGGTATTTAGCTGCGTGTCTTTCCATAACATAGACTCATCAAATGCAATAATAACACCCTCCCTTTTTTTATTATTCTCAATTAATATTTTATCAAAAGATTCTTCTAGAGCCATAATTTTATTGTCAATATATGAGAGCCCATTTTTGTTTTCAATGTATTGCTTGAAATAAACAAAATCATAGCGCAAGCCTATGATTCCTTCATCTTTAACCACTTTGTTGAAAAGCCATTCCCATTGGTATTTTCTTGTTTTAGGATGCTGTATGGAAAACTTTCTCATTCCCATAAGAGTTTTATCATCTTGAATTATAAACCTGTATGACCATTGTTTTTCTCTGTAAAGATGGTCTAGCCAATCCCCTTTAAGTCTAAAAATTGTTTTTAATTTATCTTGTGAATCTAATTGTATTTCCCCTTTTATGAAATCTCCATCCTCAGATAATAATATTCCTTTCTCTAATGCATCCTTTCTCTTTGATCTAATTTTTTTAAATTTTGATTCTTGAGTATATGCAATAATAGTTTTGAATCCTAGGGCTTCCTTTTTAGTAGTATTTTTAGCAGTTAATATTTTCGTAAAACTTTTCTCAGTTTTATCATCTGTTATAAAAAGTTGTTTTAGATTTAGGCTTTTTCCTTTTGTTCGATTATGCCTCCCCAAATTAATGTGTTTTATCTCTTTAAATGAAATCACATCATCTTTAAAAGGTTTTACAACAGCCCAATCCAATTTCTGCCTTGGCACCAGGGGTTTCGTGAATAATAAATATTCTTGACCATTCGCTATTATTGTATCCGTGAATTTGGGTGCCTTAAAGGTCAAACCGTAAAACGGAGTATTTATGGCTTCAGGGTCATTTAAAAATATGTCGATGAATACACGATCATTGATTTCACGTACCGAAAGCGGAGCTTTATAGGCAAAGGTTATATTAGGTACAATCCCATCTTGTGTGGCAAAAACAAATAGGTTTTCATCCTTGTATAAATAAGAATTATTGTATTTAATAAGGTTTGCAATAACTGAAGGTATTGTTCTTATAATTGTAGGATCGTCTTGTTTTGCTGATTTAATTTTTTTAGGTTGATCTTCAATAGAAAAAAAAAGGCTCACTATTAAAACTACTGCTAAGGAAAAAGCAAGGATTAAAAATGTTTTTGTATTCGACGATGTTTGAATTTGCATAGTTGCAATATTAGAGCTATTTTTTTAGATAGTATTGTCTAAAAAGGTAATAGACATAGACCTGTCAATTTCTTTTAAGCTATGTTGTATGGTATTTAATTTCTCTAATGATTTTACTTTTACCAAAAAGTTTAAATCCATTTCCTCTTTTCCGTAATTAATTCGCTTTACTTCAACTTGTGAAGCATGTTGGTTTATTATTTCAGCAATTTTCTCTGTAGCGTTGGTTTGATTTTCTTGTTTGATATGAGTAGTAATTAATAAATTTTGCGTCAAGGTATCTTTAAATATATTTTTTCTAAATAGTATAATAGTTAAAATCACCATAGCTAGTCCAATAATAGTAGGTAGTAATTGGTTAGCTCCCATCCCTAAACCTGTAGCAATAGCAATAAAAAAATAGCCTAACTCTTCGGGTTCTTTAATCGCGGTTCTAAATCTAACAATTGACAAAGCTCCAACCAGACCCAGTGATAATGCTAATGATGACTTAACTATAGATATTATTATAAAAGTTGTAAGCCCAACAAGAATAAGAACCTTAGCCAATTGACCTCTGTTAGAAATTGAGTTCCCAAACTTTCTATAAACTAAGGATAACAAAAAAAGCAAACTAGCGCAGAGTATAATATTTATTACATAATTTGAAATTGAAAACGTATTATCTGTAGAAATAGAAAATTGACTTAGTAGCTCGTCCATAGGGTAAAGGTTTAATATTAATTTGCTACAAACGTAATCAAATATTAAGCAATTTTTTAATTTATTAGACGAATAATACAAAAGAAACAAAATACTTTTATAAATTGAGGCATAAATAAAAACTAACTAATGGTTCAGTTTATGATCAATTTTTTAAAGTTATTAAAAGACGTTTTTATCCATTTTTTTAAAAGTAATACTTTTCAAAAAGGAGCAGCATTAGCCTATTTTGCTGTATTCTCTTTTATTCCTATGATTGTAATAATTATTTCATTGTTGGGAATGTTTTTTGGTGAAGATGCTATTTCTGGAGAGGTTTATTTAAAATTAAAAGGTTTTTTAGGAAGTGAAGCTTCTTTACAAGTTCAAAAATTAATTAAAGTTCAACATATTAATCATGATAGTGTTTTAACTACCATAGTGGGGTTTGTGGTTTTATTTTTTACTGCCTCTCGCATGTTTAATCAAATTCATAATTCATTGAATAGTATTTGGGATATAAAATCAAAACCTAAAAACGGGATACTTTATTTTGTAATTAAAAACGTTTCCTCGATACTTCTCATTATAGTGTTGTTTTTTTTAATTTTTATAAGCACTTCAACTACTAGTTTTATCCATAAGTTTACAGAAGATATTTATTATATAAAAAAAATCTCTTTTGTTTATGAGCATCTGATCACTTATTTATCGATAAGTATTATGTATGCTATTATGTATGCTTTTTTTGCTGATGCAAAAGTGTATTGGAAGGCTGCATTGTTAGGCGGGTTATTTACTTCAATTTTATTTTTATTTGGAAAAGCTGGAATTTCTATATATATAGGCGATACTAACTTTGATTCTGCTTTTGGCTCTGCCAGTGTACTAGCTTTATTTATGGTTTGGGTATTTTATATTGCACAAAGCATTTTTTTAGGAGCCTCCTTTGTAAAAGTGTACAGTGACTATTTAGGAGTTGAAATAAAACCCAACTCAGATGCTGTAAAAGTTGAAGAAATAGAGGTTAATAGTTAGATCATATTCCTTACCTTTGGATTTAAACCTACTAAATTCCCTAAGTATGTCAGATTTTTGGCTTTATTTAAAATTAGGATTAACGCATGTGCTCAATTGGCAAGCATACGATCATATAGTATTTTTAATTGTATTGGTTGCAGCTTATAATTTTAGCAACTGGAAGCGAATTTTTATATTAGTTTCTTTATTTACTATTGGGCATACCGCTTCCTTATTATTAGCTAATTATAGCGTGGTTACTGTTTCAAGTAAATGGATAGAGTTTTTAATACCTGTTACTATTTTAGTAGCGGCCATGTATAATTTGTTTACTTCAGGGAAAATCAATCGCAGCGAAAAAGTAGGGTTGTTTTATGTAATTACCGTCTTTTTTGGATTGATTCATGGATTTGGCTTTGCTACTTATTATAAAATGATAACTGGAGGTAATGAGATTTTACCATTATTCGAATTTGCGCTAGGAATTGAATTTGCTCAACTAATAATAGTTACTATTGTTTTAATTTCGAGTTTTATCTTTCAATCTATTTTCCGATTTAATAAGCGAGATTGGGTATTGGTAGTGTCGTCTATAGTAATTGGAGTTGTGATCCCAATGCTTCAAAATAATTGGGTCTTTTAATTTCCCGATAAAATAATTTATACAATATTTAACGCCTTCAAGGTTTGATTGTATGTATTTCCTTTTAAATTTGCTTTTTATCTTAATAATTAACCTTTAGGTATTAATCTAATGAAACCAGAAAAACAACTTAAATACGACAAGGCATATCTTAAAATGGCATTGGAATGGAGTCAACTTTCCTATTGCGATAGAAGGCAAGTAGGTGCATTAATCGTTAAAGACAAAATGATCATTAGCGATGGCTATAATGGTACACCATCGGGTTTCGAAAATATTTGTGAAGATGACAAAGGGTATACCAAATGGTATGTATTACACGCCGAAGCAAATGCTATTTTGAAAGTAGCTTCTTCCAATCAAACTTGTCAAGGCGCAACCTTATATATTACCATGTCACCTTGCCAAGGATGTAGTAAATTGATTCATCAAGCAGGGATTAAACGATTGGTTTATATAAAGGAATATAAAGACACTTCGGGAGTTAGGTTTTTAGAGAAAGCGGGTGTAAGTATTTCACATATAACTGACTTGTCATAAGCTATGGGAATTCAAAAAAAATACCTGCCTTTATTACTAGGTCTTGCAATTGCAGTAGGTATTTTTTTAGGCTCTAAACTTAATTTTAGTGATACTTCAGATAAAATATTTGCAACAAATGCTAAAAAAGACAAACTCAACCGTCTGATAGATTATATAGATTATGAGTATGTTGACCATGTAAATACCGATAGTATTGTAGACGTTACTGTAAATGGAATTCTAGAAAATTTAGATCCACACTCCGTCTATATTCCTGCAAATCAATACCAAGATAATGCCGATGATATGCGCGGTCATTTTGTGGGAATTGGAGTTAGTTTTTATGTGTATAAAGATACCATTGCAGTCATTAAAACAATTGAAGGGGGTCCTGCAGAAAAAGCAGGAATTAAAGCTGGAGATCGAATTTTATATGCAGATGAATATAAAATATTTGGAGATGCTATCCCTAGAGATAATATTACTGCACGATTAAAAGGTGAAATTAATAGCAAAGTATTATTGAAAATAGCTAGAAAAGGAGAAGAGGAGTTATTGAAGTTTAACGTAAAACGCAATGAAGTTCCTTTGCTAAGTGTAGATGCTTCTTATAAACTTACTAATGAGGTAGGTTATATTAAGGTAAATCGATTTTCTGAAACTACGCATAAAGAATTTAAATCGGCACTTGAAATACTAATTGATAAAGGGATTACAGCTCTAATATTGGATTTACGAGATAATCCCGGAGGCTATATTTCAACCACTCAACAAGTTATTGATGAATTTTTAGAAGATGATCAATTGATTTTAATTACTAAAAATAAAAGCGGGGAAGAAGACCTAATCTTTGCAACTAGTAAAGGGAGTTTTGAAAATGGAAGGCTGTATGTTTTAATAAATCAAAATTCTGCTTCAGCAAGTGAAATTGTAGCAGGCGCTTTACAAGATAACGATCGAGGAACTATAGTAGGGAGAAGGTCTTTTGGAAAAGGATTGGTGCAAAGAGAAATGTCTTTAGGGGATGGAAGTTCGGTAAGACTCACTATTGCTAGGTATTATACGCCAACAGGTCGTTCTATACAACGTCCTTATAGCAACGGAAATAATGCTTATTACAACGATTATGAAAGCCGTTATAAAAATGGAGAAATGCTAAGTGTAGACAGTATAAAAGTAGCAGATTCCTTGCGATTTGTAACTCCAAAAGGCAAAGTTGTTTATGGAGGGGGAGGCATTATCCCAGATGTATTTGTTCCAAAAGATACCAGTTTAGAAAACGAAACGTTGGAATATATTTCTAGAAGTGGTTTTGCAAGTTATTTTGTATTTGAATATTTGGAAAAAAATAGAACTCAATTTTCAGATATTACCCTTAAAGATTTTGTAGCAAATTATGATGTGGATGAAGATTTACTGAATCAATTTATAGATTATTCTATAATTGATAAGGATCATTCAGAATTTAGAAATCATTTAGAACATATTAAAACAATTATTAAAGCGAGTATTGCACAGCAAATATTTGACACCAACACCTTTGAGTTGATACTTAATAATGACGATAAAATGATTCAAAAAGTACTAGATCTAGAATCTAAATTAGAAACAAGTCCGGCAAAAGGTGACTAGTGTCTTTTTTTCTTAGCAATCTTTTTTGAAGTACGTAAAATAAGCATTAATAAAATAGCACAAGCTCCAGTAGCTATTCCGATTAGAGCAACTCTACTTTGGCCTTCTATAAGATTTGAAAAATCTAAAAAAGTAACATTATAAGCAATTAAAATAATTGCGATACCTATAAATATATAGTAGAAATATTTCATAATTTATTTTTTTTATTGGTCAGTGGAACATCTATGTATTTATCTCCTTGTATATAAAGCTTAAAAATAAATGTTTTATAATTAATTAAATAATAATTGAATGTTTGTAGTAAACAATTTTACAGCAATAGCTAATAGCACCACTCCAAATATTTTTCGAATAATTATAATTCCGTTTTTACCAATTGCTCGTTGAATTTTACCAGAGGTTTTTAAAACAATATAGATAAAAATTATATTTATAATTACAGCGATAATTATATTTTGAATATCGTATTCTGAACGAAGTGAAAGAAGTGTTGTTAAGCTTCCAGGTCCAGCTAACAATGGAAAAGCTAAAGGAAAAACAGAAGCTAATTTAGGGCTGCTGTCTTCATCTTCTCTAAATAGTGTAATTCCTAATATCATTTCCAAGGCTAGAAAGAATAAGATTAGAGAACCAGCAACCGCAAATTCATTAACATTAATTCCAATTAAACTTAATATTTGTTTTCCAACAAAAAGGAATGAAATCATTAAAACAGCAGCAATAATTGAGGCCATACCAGATTGGATATGTCCAGCTTTTTCACGTAATGATATAATAATGGGAAGGCTCCCTACTATATCTATAACAGCAAACAAGATCATGGTTGCGGTCAATATTTCTTTAAAGTTGAAACTCATTTTTTTAATTTTTAATACAGCAAAATTAGGCATATTACCCTGATAATTTTATTATTTTTGCAAAATGTTTCAATTAGGAAAAACCATCGTATCTGAGGATATTATCGAAAAAGAATTTGTTTGTAATCTTGGTGCATGCAAAGGTGCTTGCTGTATTGAGGGGGAAGCTGGTGCGCCAGTTACAAAAGAGGAGGTTGGTATTCTAAAAGATATTTATCCAAAAGTAAAACCCTATTTACGTCCAGGAGGCATAAAAGTTATTGAGAAATTAGGGACCCATATTATAACTGATTTATCAGAATTAGAAACTCCTCTAGTTAATGGTAAAGAATGTGCTTATATTACCATTTCAGAGAATGGAAAAGCGGGCTGTGGTATTGAAAATGCTTATAACGACGGGAAAATTGGTTATAAAAAACCCATTTCTTGCCATTTATATCCAGTAAGAGTTCATGATTACAGTGAATTCGCTGCTGTTAATTACCATAAATGGCCTATTTGTAATGACGCCTGTACTTTAGGAAAAGAGTTAAAAGTTCCTGTTTACAAATTTGTAAAAGAAGCTTTGATCCGAAAATTTGGAGAGAATTGGTATTTGGAATTAGAAAAAATTGCCGCTGATTATCAAGATTGATTTTTTGAATATTTTTTACGAATATTTTTCGTTTTATTATTCTGTTTCTGCAATTTTATAAGAGGTTGTTAATAAAAAATCAAGCTTCTTTGTGTTGAAAAATGCCGCAACGAATACAGCTATTTTTGTTGCTTATTACCTTTAAAACAGCAACTTGTCAAGGTTTTTAACGGCTAAAATTTAGATTGTTTGTAAATAAATACACTTAACGTAAGAGGTTGTAATACATATACATAAGATACGGTATTAACAAAACATTTGCAAGACTAAAAAAAAAATTACTGTTGAAAACTTGTTTAAAACCTAAATATTTTTCTAAAAAAACATACCTAATTTTTTCCATATTTGTAAGAGTCAAAACTTCTAGATATAAAGAAGTAATTATCAAAATTAAAAATATATAGAAATCACAGCAAAAAAACGGGTACTATCTACCATGTAAAATTGTGATTTTAGCAATAATATAACATTACAACAGTCAAGGATGGATATGCAAATTAAACATATAATTAAGCGAGATTACGAAACCAATACTTTTGAATTAGAGAAAATAGTAAATGCCATTGAAAAAGCAATGCTTTCTGTAAATCATGGTACTAGAGAAGATGCTATTGCTATTTCAAAAATTGTAATTGGTACTTTGTTAGAAAGAAAGCTAAAGGATCCAAAATATATTCCAAATGTTGAGCAAGTGCAAGATATTGTTGAATATAAATTAATGGACAGTCCATTTCATGATGTCGCAAAAGCCTATATTTTATATAGAGATGAGCAAAATCGAAGCAGAACAACCAATATTTTTGAAAAAAGAATTAATTTAAAGCCTTATGAATACCCTGAGTTAAACGAATATGTAGATGCAATTCGTCATTCTTATTGGATTCATACAGAGTTTAATTTTACCAGTGATATTCAAGATTATAAAACAGCATTAAACGACGTAGAGCGTAATGCCTTAAAAAATTCAATGCTTGCCATTTCACAAATTGAAGTAGCTGTAAAATCCTTTTGGGGAAACATCTTTCAAAGAATGCCAAAACCAGAAATAGGATCTGTTGGAGCCACTTTTTCTGAAAGTGAAGTACGGCATCAAGATGCATATTCACACTTATTGGAAATATTAGGTTTAAATGCGGAATTTAATCAACTAAAAAAGAAACCCGTAATCATGAGGCGGGTTAACTATTTAGAAACCGCTTTAAAAAATTCTAAATCAGAAGACAACAAAGAATATACTGAGGCTATTTTATTGTTCTCTTTATTTATTGAACATGTTTCGCTTTTTTCTCAATTTTTAATTATTATGGCATTTAATAAGGAAAAAAACCTTTTTAAAGGAATTTCTAATGTAGTAGAAGCGACCTCAAAAGAAGAACAAATCCATGGAGATTTTGGAATTGATCTGATTAACATTATCAAGAAAGAAAACCCAGATTGGTTTGATGATGACTATAATAAAATGATTCAAGATATATGCCATGAAGCTTTTATCTCTGAAAGCAAAGTTGTCGATTGGATTTTTGAAGAAGGAGAATTAGATTTCTTACCAAAAGATGTTATTAATGAATTTATAAAACAACGTTTCAATAACTCTTTAGAAAGTATTGGAATAACAAAAATATTTGAAGTAGATGAAGCTTTAGTTAAACAAACAGAGTGGTTTGATGATGAAATAATTGGGACCAAACATGGGGATTTCTTCGTAAAACGATCCATTAACTACAGTAAAAGAACAAAAAGTATAACCAGTGATGACCTTTTTTAAACTATGAATAACCTTACAACAAACCAACAAGCGAACATCAAAGAATCCCTCTCTGAGCAAGATCGATTACTTCAAGCAAGAAAAGAAGCGATGCAAAATGCAAAAAGTAAAATGGACTTGCCTGAAATTAAATGGTTAACAGAAAATAGCCGCAAATTTTTAGAATCTGGATATTTAACTGGAGATACAACTCCCGAAGAAAGAATTTTAGAAATTGCTCAACACGCAGAAAAAATTCTTGGAATTGACGGATATGCCGAAAAGTTTTATAAATACATGTCTGAAGGATTTTATTCATTAGCATCACCAGTTTGGTCAAATTTTGGAAAAAAACGCGGTTTACCAATTAGTTGTTTTGGTTCTTGTATTGCAGATGATATGGGTGATATTTTATACACACAATCTGAAGTGGGTATGATGTCTAAACTAGGGGGTGGTACATCTGGTTATTTTGGGAAAATTAGACATAGAGGTGCTGAGGTTAAAAATAATGGAAGCTCATCAGGATCTGTTCATATTATGCAGTTGTTCGAAAAAATGGTAGACATTGTTAGCCAAGGTTCTGTTCGTCGAGGTCGATTTGCTCCTTATTTACCAATAGATCATCAAGATATCCATGAATTTTTAGAAATTGGAACTGAAGGTAACCCAATACAGGAATTAACTCATGGAGTTACAGTAGGAGATCAATGGATGCAAGAAATGATTGATGGTGATGTTGAAAAAAGAACCCTTTGGGCGAAAGTTTTACAACGTAGAGGTGAAATAGGATACCCATATATTTTCTTTAGAGATCATGCTAATAACGGAACTGTAGATGTTTATAAAGATAAAAAATTAGAAATTCACGGGAGTAATCTTTGTACTGAAATTATGTTGCCCTCTAATGAGGATTGGTCTTTTGTATGTTGCTTGTCATCCATGAATTTGTTGCATTATGATAAATGGAAAGATACCGACGCTGTAGAAACACTTACTTATTTCTTAGATGCGGTTATGGAAGAGTTTATTACAAAATTAGAAGTATATAAAAACTCAACAGACCGTGACGACCAACTTACTTTTACCTTTATGGAGAAAGCTTATAATTTCGCAAAAGAAAATAGAGCATTAGGATTAGGAGCTTTAGGTTGGCATTCTTTATTGCAATCTAGAATGTTATCATTTGATAGTGAAGAAGCTTTTAAATTAAATTCTGAAATATTTAAAACAATAAAAGATAAATCCTACAAAGCTTCAAAGGAATTGGCAAAATTATTTGGAGAGCCTGCTGTATTAAAAGGATATGGTAGACGGAATACAACGCTTAATGCAATTGCCCCTACCACTTCTTCCGCTTTTATATTAGGACAGGTATCACAAGGTATTGAGCCAATTTGGTCTAATAGTTATGTAAAAGATATTGCTAAAATAAAAACGACGATTAAAAATCCATTTTTAGTAGATCTTTTAGAAGAAAAAGGGCAAAATACTACCGAAGTTTGGAGAAGTATTAGAGATTTTGATGGCTCTGTCCAGCATTTAGACTTTTTATCTGAAAATGAAAAAGATGTATTTAAAACATATCCAGAAATAGACCAAAATGTAATTGTATATCAAGCCGCTAACAGACAAAACCATATAGATCAAGGACAATCTATTAATGTGATGGTTCACCCAGATATGCCAGTTAAAGATGTAAATAATATTTATATCACCGCTTGGAAATTAGGCGTAAAATCTATGTACTATCAGCACAGTATGAATGCAGCTCAAAAATTCAAACAAAAAAAATCTTGTGATAGTTGTGAAGGATAAATACTTTAAAATTTAAATCAAGTGTGTTAATAAAAAAAGGAATGCGAAAGCTTTCCTTTTTTTATTAACTATATAGTTTTTATTTAGAATTTATTTAAAAGTAGTTAAAAACAAAAAGCCCCACAATTTTTAATTGTGAGGCTTCATTATAGTTATAGTTTTGTTAGTTTTTGGTATTATAACTATTGTAATATTCTTCAATTAAATTCATAATTGCAGATACTAAATCTTTAGTCTCTAATAACAAACTAAAATGCAATGCAGTGTTTTTAGGACTAACATCGTCTTCTGTACGGGTTCTATTTATTTGACTTGTAATTTTTAGCGCTAAATCATGTTGCGTTTTTTGTTTTCTATTAATGATATCGCCTAATTTTTCAAACTCACGATTGTTAAATATAGCTTCAATTTCATTTAATAAACTTTCAAATAAGTTATCAATGTCTTGTAAATCTTTAATTTGACTAAATTTCAAGGATTTGTGATTGTTATTTACATGTTTATAACTAGTTTTAGCTAAGAAATCTAGCGATTGCGCTACATCTTGTAAATAACCTAAAATAATAATATAAAAATTAGATCCAAGGACACTAGTTTCATCTAGATTTTTGATAAAATAGAAGATGTCATCTCTTAGCTCATCTACTTCTTTATTTAATTTTTCAACTCCCTTTCTACTCTTTTTAAGTTTAGACAAATCTTCCGTTGCCAAACCATTTAGCATATTAGAGTAAATCTTGTTGGTTCTCGAAACCACATTAGAAATATGGTTTGCACTTTCCTGTATGATTCCTTGAACGGTTTTACTTTCGGCTTTTATTAACCCATCTTTTAAATGAGTGTTGTTACTTTTTTTCTTGTAACTTAAATAATTTCTTGCCAATAATAAAATAGTGATTAATAATAAAATAGCAATCATTGGAGTCTCTCCTAAGTAGATAAGGTAGGCAATGATACCTGATGCTGCAAAGGCGCTAAAAGCGGTAAAAAACCATCCCCCAATCACATTTAATACACCAGCTATTCTATACACTGCGCTTTCTCTTCCCCAAGCTCTATCGGCTAGTGAGGTTCCCATGGCTACCATAAATGTAACATAGGTTGTAGATAAAGGAAGTTTCATAGAGGTCGCTATAGAAATTAATATACTGGCAACCATCAAATTTACTGAAGCTCGAACCATATCAAATGCTGGTAATTCTTGATGTTTATCTACTAACTTTAACACTTTTGGCTTCTCAAATTGTTTCTCAATTTTATCTTGTAATTTCTTAGGTAAAATGGTGCCATGATATTTTGAAATTAATGTAGAAAATCGCACAATACCTCGAGATAAAAAGTTGGAATCGAATCTTTCTTTTATAGAATCTTGATTTGATAAATCTAGCGATGTTTTTAAAACTGTTTTTGCTTTTTTAGAAAACCAAAGTGTCAAGACCATAACAAATCCTGCTAGAAATAAAAGCAGGCTAGGTGTCGGAACTTTTTTCGACATTACTTCCATACTAAATTCAGTTGCAGGTACTCCAGAAGCAACCCATGCTTCATAAGATTGCCAAGCTGCTATTGGCACTCCAATAAAGTTGACTAAATCATTACCAGCAAATGCCATGGCAATAGCAAAGGTTCCAATAATAATAATGAACTTATAAACACTCATTTTAAAAACGGCAGTAATCAGTGAACATAAAGCAGTCCAGAAGATAAAGCTTAAGGCAACAATTATCATGGCGTTTTCAGAAATAAACAACTTAAAATCACCGGAGACAAAGCTTGCTCCCTTTAACCCTTTTATTAAAATAAAATAAGTAATTGCTGTTGCAGCTATTCCACCAAACAACGCCGAAACCCATTTTGCTTTCTGCTCAAAATTAAAAGTTAATAAGAGCCTAGTATTATATTGTACAAATGCCCCTATCGAGAATGCGACGACAACAGACAGCAGAATACCTAATATGATCTCGGTGGCCTTTGCAGTATTTATGTATTGCCCCAGATCAGCTATTGTTTGTGAGTCTGAGGTGCTGATTTTTATTAAAGACATTATTACTGCAGCACCTAATAATTCAAAAACAATCGATACCGTCGTAGATGTAGGCATTCCTAAGGTATTAAAGAAGTCTAACAGCAGAATGTCTGTGATCATTACCGCCATAAAAATGATCATAATTTCATTAAAGTAAAATTCACTTGGCATAAAAATACCTTTTCGAGCAACTTCCATCATACCACTGGAAGATAAAGCTCCAAAAGCAACCCCTAAACTGGCGACAATCATAATGGTTTTAAAAGAAACGGCTTTAGATCCAATAGCAGAGTTTAAGAAGTTTACAGCATCGTTGCTAACTCCAACTACTAAATCTGCAATAGCTAAAATAGCTAAAGCAGCAATCATTAAAATGTAAATGTTATCCATTATAAATTAGTTTTAAATTGTAAATATCTTATAGTTTGAAGTATTTAATGTTACCTAAATGTTATTTTAAAAATGAACTTCTAATTGTAAACGAAACAATAATTCATTAGTAATGTCTGCGATTGTTAAATAACTAATGTCCGATTGAACTTTTAGTTTTTGACCAAATATATATTTAGAAAAACCTAAAGTGTATTGATTAGAAACTTCTTTCTCTTTCATATCAATAGTTGAAAAACGTCCTGTAAGTTCCCAGTTTTTAGAAAATAAATAACCCGCCTGTAAATTAACACCATATCCTTCAGATACAGTAACACCTGTTTCACTACCATCACTATTTTTAGCAATTGGGTCATTAGCATTTCTGTTTGAATATTCTGTCATTAATGAAAACCCTTTGTATTTTAACATAGCATCAACAAATAAAGTATTAATATTCGTTTCGAAAAACCCAACATCATTTATCATATAAGTACCTCTATTACTCTTGTTTCTAACTGCATTATTATTAAAATCGTAAGAAATACCCACTGCTAATTTAGGCTTAGACTCTCTTTCTAATGAGCTTCCTATGTAATCTCCATTATTTTTAAATTTACCAAAAGGTAAAAACTCAATACGCCCTGTATATTGGTATCCTCCTATATTTCCGGTTACGACATTTCTTCCTTCTCCTTGGGAAATAGAAATAATTTCTCGGACAATAAATTTATCTGTAATGTTAATGTGATGCCTCAATTGAATACCTAAATCTCTATCAATATTAAAGCTTGCATTTAATAGTGATCTGTCTACTAATTGTAAATTAGCTGATGAGATTACTCGTTCTCTATTTCCAGGTAATTTTGTTTGTCCTGCCCACAACACAAAATTTTGATAAAAATTCCATTTTACCACAGCGTCTAAAATAATTCTTGGTGCATTTCCTGTATATATAGAAGCGCCAGCAATATCTCTATTGGATAATCCCAATTCAACTTTATATTTTAACTTTGGAGATAATACAAATCCACTAAACTTTAAGCGAGCTCTTCGAATTAGAAAGTTAGTGTTTGCCGTACCAAATTCATTGTCTTCATATTTCCAATTGGTCGAGGAAAGTATTTGAATTCTAGGAGCAAATTTAACACTCCAAGAACTGTCTTTTGCAATATAGTTTACCATTCCTTTTCCAAACCCTTTTTCCTTATAAACTTGAGAGTGGATAGTAAATGAAATTAGGAAGAAAAATAAAGATATTTTAATAGAAGCTTTATTCATTTTTGTTAGTTTTTAGTTTTTTATTAATTTTATTACTGCAAATAAACATTCACTTTGTAAAGTTTGTGTTATCTAAAAATTAACAATAGGTGATCTTTAGGTTAAATTAACGTTACTTATAAAACTTATTGAAAAAGAACTTATAAATAGTATATTGCATTTTAAAATTAAATCACAATGAATTGGGAACAGCTATTATCACTTAGAAGGCAAGGTGATACTTCGATAAGATTACGAATAGAACAGGATGAGACCCGTTTGGGTTTTGATGTAGATTATGATCGGATTATTTTCTCTTCAGCTTTTAGAAGTCTTCAAGATAAAACTCAAGTAATACCTTTGTCAAAAACATCTTTTGTTCATACTCGCCTTACTCATAGTTTAGAAGTATCTGTGGTGGGTCGTTCTTTAGGCAGAGCTATTGGAAAAGCAGTATTAGAAAAACATCCCCAATTATACAAAGTTCATGGTTATCAAAGCAATGATTTTGGAGCGATAGTGGCAGCAGCATCATTAGCTCACGATATTGGAAATCCTCCATTTGGACATAGCGGTGAAAAAGCAATTGGTAATTATTTTTTAAATGGAAATGGTAAACGATTCAAAACACAATTAACAAATAAAGAATACCAAGATTTAATAGACTTCGAAGGGAATGCCAATGGATTTAAAATACTTTCAGAATCAAAAAATGGAGTAGAAGGAGGTTTGCGCTTATCCTTTGCAACCCTTGGTGCTTTTGTGAAATATCCCAAAGAATCGCTGCCCAAAAATCCAACAAATCATATTGCCGATAAAAAATATGGGGTATTTCAATCTGAAAAATATTTTTTTGGAGCAGTAGCTCAGGAATTAGGATTGCAGAAAAGAGGTGAACAAAAAGATCTAAGTTATCATCGCCATCCTTTAGCTTTTTTAGTGGAAGCAGCAGATGACATTTGTTATACAATTATCGATTTTGAAGATGGTATCAATTTAGGGTTAATTGAAGAAGAATTTGCACTAGAATATCTTATCAACTTAGTAAAAGAGAATATCAACACAAAAAAATACACTAGTTTAATAAAATCTTCAGATAGACTAGCATATTTACGTTCCTTAGCGATCAATACTTTGGTTGCTGAAGCTGCCGCTGTTTTTATAGAAAACGAAGAAAACATATTAAATGGAGAATTCACAACATCATTATTAGATAAGAGTAGGTATAAAGCACAAGTAGTTGATATTATAAAAATAAGTGTTCAAAAAATATATAAAAGCACCGAAGTAATCGATAAAGAAATCGCAGGATATAAGATTCTTAATACTTTATTGGATGTTTATACGACTGCTGTTGAAAACGTATTTAATGATTCTTTAACACCATTTGATTCACTAGTATTAAACGATTTTTCATTTAATACCAATGAAAAATATACCACCTACCAATACCTAATTGAAAGCTGTAATTACCTATCTAGACTTACAGATGGGAATGCCATGTTAATATTCCAAAAAATTAATGGAAACCTTTAATTTTTTTTAATAGAAAAGATACTTATAAGATGAAAGTAATTTTTGACAGCAAATTAGTTTTTTTATGAAACTAATTGACTTTAAGTTTTTTATGTTAATTAAGTAGGGTATTATTAATTTTAGATGTTTTATATTTACAGAAATATAATTAATATAAAAAGCCCTATGAAAAAATTACTTTACATGTTTGTATTTATGGTAGCTGGCTCTGTTTTTGGACAGGACTTTAGTAGCTCTATAAATACATATTTAAATTCAAACAAATCACAATTAGGTTTACAGACTCAAGACATTGAGGATATTGCTATTGACAGACATAGTTATTCTAAAAGTATGGATGTTGAAAACGTTTATGTTGTTCAACAATACCAAGGAATTGAAATATTTAATTCTAACTCTTCTTTTGCTATAAAAGATGGACAAGTAAAAAATGCAAATTTATCTTTTTCTGAAGATGTTTCACAAAAAATAAACACTACAAGTCCAGCAATTAATGCATCAACTGCAATTTCAAGAGCAGCTCTAGAATTAGGTTTAAACAACCCTACAAATTTAGAATTATTAGAAACAACTTCTGTAAATTCTTTTGTATATTCTAATGGGAGTATTTCTTTAGAAAATATTCCAGTAAAATTAGTTTTCCAAAAAATGGAGGATGGTTCATTACAATTAGCATGGGACCTTAGTATTTATGTATTAGACGCAAGTCATTATTATAGTTTACGTTTAGATGCTATAACTGGGACTATATTAAATATGGGAGACTGGGTTATTAGTTGTAATTTTTCAGAACTTAAAGATCATTCTGACTTAGCGCATACAGAAAATAGTATTTTGTTTTCTAAAGAAGAAGCGACGATGGTTTCTTCAGGAGGAGCACAATACAGAGTATTTCCTTTACCGTTTCAAAGCCCAAGTTCTGGTTCAGCTGCATTAATAGCTGACCCTTCACAAGAAGGAGCAGGATCTCCATATGGATGGCATGATATCGATGGTGCTACTGGACCAGAATTTGAAATTACTAGAGGAAACAATGTTTGGGCAAAAGAAGATATCAGTGGAACTAATAGTGGTGGAGCTTCTGCAGATGGTGGCCCTGATTTACTTTTTGATTTTGTCTTTGATTTTAATGAAAATCCAAATCTTTCTATTGATGCTTCTATCGTTAATTTATTTTATGTGAACAACATAATGCATGATATATTTTATCAATATGGTTTTAATGAGGCTAGTGGAAATTTTCAACAAAATAACTATGACAACGGTGGAATAGGTACTGATTATGTAAATGCAGATGCGCAAGATGGAAGTGGTACTAATAATGCAAACTTTTCTACTCCACCAGATGGGCAGAATCCAAGAATGCAAATGTTTTTGTGGGACGGAGCTCCTACTGGTGATATATTAACCATTAATGATGGACCTTTAGCAGGCAGCTACTTTGGAATACCAGCAGATTTTGGAGGACCTATCCCAAATGGCTTGACAGAAGATTTAGTTTTAGTTGATGATTCTACAGGAGACTCTCATGACGCTTGTGACCCTATTACTAATGGAGTAGACTTAAATGGAAAAATCGTTGTAATTAGAAGAGGTGATTGTGAATTTGGTTTCAAAGCATTAGCGGCTCAAAATGAAGGTGCTATTGCTGTAATTATGGTAAATAATGTAGATGGAGATGCTATTACAATGGCAGGTGGAGAATTTGGAGATCAAGTGACTATTCCGTTATTTATGATAAGTAATATAGATGGAGAACCTATTATTGCAGAATTGATGGAAGCGACTGTTAATGGCACTATAAATGACATTATTATAGGAGAAATGCTTGATGCAGATCTTGATAATGAAATTATTGCTCATGAATATGGTCATGGAATTTCAATCCGTTTAACAGGAGGTGCAAATACCTCAGCATGTTTAAACAATGCTGAACAAATGGGAGAAGGTTGGAGTGACTGGTTTGGTTTAATGATAACTATGAAGGTTGGTGACCAAGCAGATGAAGGAAGGGGTATGGCTACTTATTCAGCTGGACAAGGTTTAGATGGTAATGGAATTCGTCAATATAAGTATTGTAGAGACATGACTGTTAATCCACTTACCTATGCAGATTTACCAGCTACAGGAGGTCAAGTTCATGCAGTTGGAACAATCTGGGCAACAATGATATGGGATTTAAACTGGGATTTAATTGATGAATATGGATATGATCCAGACATGTATAATGGTACAGGAGGAAATAATATTGCGATGCAATTAATTATTGATGGTTTGAAATTACAACCTTGTTCTCCTGGATTCGTTGATGGTAGGGATGCTATCCTAGAAGCTGATGAACTTGCCTATGGAGGAGCAAATCAATGTATTATATGGGATGCTTTTGCAAGAAGAGGACTAGGGTTTAGTGCTTCTCAAGGTGCTACAGGTAATGTTTCAGATGGTATTGTAGCTTTTGATATTCCTGAAGATTGCGAAAATTTAGGTATTAATGATAATAATTTTGACAATAACTTTATTATTTATCCTAATCCATCAAATGGAAATATCAATATCAAACCATTATTAGATTTTGGAGATGCTAAAGTTTCTATTTATGATATCAATGGCAGAAAAGTATATAATACAGATGTTAATTTACAAAATACTGTTTCTATAAATATTCAAAACTTAAGCGCAGGAATGTATATCATGCAAATCGAAGGTGCTGATTACAGTCATACAGCAAAACTTATTATCAATTAAATAATAAGAAAATAAATGATTTTAAAAAGCTGTCTTTTAATTAAGACAGCTTTTTTTAAAGGTAAGAATTTAAAGTTTGAGTCATTTTATTAGAGGAAATTCCGGCGATTTCATGTAGCTCATCAATGGTTCCTTGACTTGGAAATTCATCTGAAATCCCAAGGCTTTCAACAGGAGTATTATAATTATATTTGGCTGCAAATTCTAAAATAGCACTTCCAAAACCCCCTAAAAGGATTCCATCTTCAACAGTAATAATGGAATTGTATTTTGTAAATATAGAATGTAAAAGGTTTTCGTCTAATGGTTTTATAAAACGCATGTCATAACAAGAAACTTCAAAAGGCATTAAACAATCTTCAATTGCTTTAATGACATTAGTTATTATTGTACCAATAGTTAAAATGGCTATATTTTTACCTTGTTTTATAGAAATGGCTTTTCCTATTTCAATTTTTGAAAAAGGTTCTTTCCAATCTATTAACATTCCTCTCCCTCGTGGATATCTAATTGCAATAGGACTTTTTAAACCTAATTGAGCAGTATACATTATATTTCGAAGTTCTACTTCATTTCTAGGAGCAAAAACAATGAGGTTTGGAATACACCGTAAATAGTTGATATCAAATATTCCGTGATGTGTTGCTCCGTCTTCTCCAACCATACCAGCTCGATCTAAACAAAACACTACAGGTAAGTTTTGTAAACAGACATCATGAATTACTTGGTCATAGGCTCTTTGCAGAAAAGTAGAATAGATATTACAAAATACGATACATCCTTGTGTAGCCATTCCTGCAGAAAAGGTAACTGCATGTTGTTCTGCAATACCAACATCAAAAGCACGTTCTGGAAGTTTGTCCATCATATACTTAAGAGAACTCCCGGTTGGCATGGCAGGAGTTATGCCTATTATTTTTTCATTTAATATAGCAAGTTCAACTAATGTTTTTCCGAAAACATCTTGATATTTTGGAGCCTGTTTGATTTCTTTTTTTGGATGTAATTCTCCTGTAATTGCGTTGAATTTACCGGGAGCATGATACAGCACTTGATTTTCTTCAGCTTGTTGTAATCCTTTTCCTTTTTTTGTGATAATGTGCAATAATTTGGGGCCTTCAATATTTTTCAAATGCTTTAATTCTGAAATTAAACCACTTAAATTATGACCATCTATTGGACCAGAATAATTAAAATTTAATGCCTCAAATATATTATCAGAATTAGGAGTTTTATCTAAAGTTACTTTTAACAAGTATTGTTTTAAAGCACCTACACTTGGATCAATACCAATAGCATTGTCATTTAAAATAACCAATAAATTGGTATTAGTTACCCCTGCATGATTTAAAGCTTCAAATGCCATTCCACTTGCAATAGAGGCATCACCAATTACAGCAATATGTTGTTTTTGAAAATCTTTTTTTAATCGAGAGGCTATTGCCATTCCTAAAACTGCAGAAATAGAAGTGCTACTATGACCAGTACCAAAAGCATCATATTTACTTTCACCTATTTTTGGAAAACCACTAATTCCGTTTAATTGACGATTGGTATTAAAATTAGATTTTCTACCTGTTAATATTTTATGGCCATAAGCTTGATGCCCAACATCCCAAACGATAATGTCATTGGGAGTATTAAACACGTAATGTAGCGCTATAGTTAATTCAACAACTCCAAGACTAGCGCCTAAATGGCCTTCTTTGGTTGCTACCATGGCAATTATCATTTCTCTAATTTCTTTAGCAAGTTTTGGTAAATCTTGCTGCGAAACTCTTCGAAGATCTTTAGGAAATTGGATGGTATCTAAAATTGAATTTGGCACTTTGCAAAGATACAGTTATTAGAGATTTGTTATTTGGTTAATTTGTATTTTCGTTGCGAATAAATGTTGTTCATATGGAATTCATCTATTAAATATTTTTATTTTTAATCACTCCATGTCCAATAATAGATAAATAACAAGAAAATTGATACCACCTTACGACGATACCTACTTCATGAAACAAGCTTTAATTGAAGCTAAAGAAGCCTATAAAAAAGGGGAAGTTCCGATTGGAGCAGTTATAGTTTGTGAAAATCAAATAATTGCTCGGGGACATAATTTAACAGAAACCTTAAATGATGTAACTGCTCATGCTGAAATGCAAGCTATTACATCTGCTGCAAATTTTTTAGGAGGCAAGTATTTGTTGGATTGTACTTTATATGTGACCATAGAGCCTTGCCAAATGTGCGCAGGTGCATTATTTTGGAGCAAAATATCAACTATTGTTTATGGAGCAAGAGATCAACAACGTGGTTGTATAAATTTAAATACAAAGTTACATCCAAAAACAACGATAAGTGGGGGTGTTTTAGAAGAGGAATCTTCTCAAATACTTAAAAATTTTTTTATTGAAAAAAGAAATTTAAATTAAAAAAAATCGGGTAATCTATAATTCATTTGTGATAAACCTGAAACTTTTTGATGCGTTAAAAAATAATTAATAATATCATCAAAATAGTATCACTTAGAATCGTTAAAATCACGCATCTTTTCTATGTTTTCTTTGGTTAACATATAATCCTTAACATCTTTATTTTTCCATCTTCTAAAAATAAAAATAGGCATTGTAATAAAGATTAATAAAACCAATGATAATCCAACAAACAGATCTCCATTTTTTGGGTTTATAGGTTTTAAATATAATCCATAGCAGATTCCTATTATAGATGCCAATATAAGAAGTTGTAAAAAATATTTCATAATTTATTCATTTGAGAAATAAATAACCTCAATTTTAAACATAATATACCGAAAATAGTATATTATCTTCATCAAATTCACTCCAATAATGAATTGTTTTATGATTAATTCTCAATAAATAAAGACCACATCTTAATTGGCATTATCCTGAGATTTATTTTTGTATGTCTAATTTAATACTCAACTCTTTTAGTTGCTCATTGTCTATAAATGCAGGCGCATCTATCATTACATCACGCCCTGAATTATTTTTTGGGAATGCAATGAAATCTCTAATAGTCTCTTGACCACCCAGAATTGCGACCAATCTATCTAGCCCAAATGCCAAACCTCCATGTGGTGGTGCACCGTATTCAAACGCATCCATTAAAAACCCAAATTGTGCTTTGGCATCTTCTTCTGAAAATCCTAAGTGACGCAACATTGTTGCTTGCATTTGCTTATCATGAATTCTAATAGAACCTCCACCAATTTCATTTCCGTTTAAAACCAAATCGTATGCATTTGCTTTTACCGCTCCAGGATCTGTATCTAATAAATCTATTTGCCCTGGTTTTGGAGCTGTAAATGGATGATGCATTGCATGATAATGTCCAGTTTCTTCATCTAATTCTAATAGAGGAAAATCAAGCACCCACAATGGTGCAAATTCATTTGTTTTTCTAAGTCCTAATCGCTCCGCAAGTTCCATACGCAAGGCACTTAATTGTGCTCTAACTTTGTTGGTTTCACCAGAAAGCACACAAATTAAATCACCCGTTTTAGCTCCTGTAACTTCTGCCCATTTTGCTAAATCTTCTTGATCGTAAAATTTATCTACAGAAGATTTAAAAGTGCCGTCATCGTTACAACGAGAATAAACCATTCCTAAAGCACCAACTTGGGGTCTTCTAAGCCAATCTATAAGTTTGTCAATTTCTTTTCGGGAATAACTATTCCCACCTGGAATTGCGATACCAACTACTAATTCTGCAGTATTAAAAATTGCAAAATCTTTATGTTTTGTAACTTCGTTTAATTCCCCAAATTCCATTCCAAACCGAATGTCTGGTTTGTCATTTCCATACCGTTGCATTGCATCGTCATAGGTCATTCTTGGGAATTTGTCAATTTCAATTCCTTTAATTTCTTTTAATAAATAACGTGTTAATCCTTCAAAAGTATTTAAAATGTCTTCTTGTTCTACAAAAGCCATTTCACAATCAATTTGTGTAAACTCTGGTTGTCTATCTGCTCTTAAATCTTCGTCTCTAAAACATTTTACAATTTGAAAGTACTTGTCCATTCCACCCACCATCAACAATTGTTTAAAGGTTTGAGGGGATTGGGGTAAAGCGTAAAATTGACCTTCATTCATTCGTGAAGGAACCACAAAATCACGAGCTCCTTCAGGAGTAGATTTTATAAGGTATGGAGTTTCAACTTCAATAAATTCCTTTCCAGAAAGATAGTTTCGAACCGCCATAGTTACTTGATGGCGAAAAATAAGATTTTCTCTTACAGGTTTTCTTCTTATATCTAAATAGCGATATTTCATTCTAATATCATCACCACCATCTGTTTCATCTTCAATGGTAAAAGGTGGTGTAAGAGAACTGTTTAAAATTTTAAAATTAGAAACTAAAATTTCAATATTACCTGTTGGAAGTTTAGGGTTTTTAGAGGCTCTTTCAATTACAGTTCCTTGCACTTGAATTACAAACTCTCTACCTAATAATCTAGTTTTTTCAATAAGCTCTTTAGAAGTGCGTTCTTCATCAAAAATTAGTTGTGTAATCCCATAACGATCTCGCAGATCTACCCAAATCATAAATCCTTTATCTCTTGATTTTTGTACCCACCCTGCTAAAGTTACCGAACTATTAATGTCACTTTCTCTTAATTCACCACAAGTATGACTTCTATACATTCTAAAATATTTATTTAGTATTAGTTTCCTTAGCACTTTTAAGGATTACAAATTTAATAAGATAAAAGAGCATTTTACCTTCTTTTTAAAAAAAGATTAAAATGGGAATTAATAGGTGATTTTGTAATGGTCTTTGAAGATCATTTTAAATACTTTTAGGTATATAATACAATAGAACTAAAATGCAAGAAATAGTTTCTTATAAATAACTAATTCTATTAATTTTAAAAACCCCTTTTCATTTGAAAGGGGTTTTGTTTTTATCCATTAACGGTATTGGTTAATCCTCTCCAGAATTGAGTTTTTAATTTAATTTTATGGGTAATAAAAAATAATATTGGAACAATAACTAGTGTCAAAAATGTTGCAACTATTAAACCATAAATTACAGTCCAAGCCAAAGGTCCCCAAAACATAACATTATCTCCTCCAAAATATATATTTGGATTAAATTCACTAAATAAAGTAAAGAAATTTATGTTAAAACCGATTGCCAACGGTATTAAACCTAATATGGTCGTTATTGCGGTTAATAATACTGGACGTAACCTTGCTCTACCTCCTTCAATAATAGATTCTTTTATATTATCAGCAGTTAATAAATCAGTATCATCCATTCCTTTCGCAATCATTTTTCTGTCAATCAATAACTGAGTATAATCAAGTAATACGACACCATTATTTACTACGATTCCCGCTAATGAAATAATACCCATCATGGTCATCATAATAACAAATGCACTACCGGTAATTACAATTCCACCAAAAACTCCAATTAAACTTAAAAAAATTGCAAGCATAATAATAGCTGGTTTTGAAACAGAGTTAAATTGGAAAATTAAGATTAAAAAGATGAGCCCTAATCCAGTAAAAAAAGCTCCTAATAAAAATGACATTTGTTTTTCTTGCTCCTCTATCTGACCCGTATAATCAATTTTAATATCACTTGGCAATTCTTCAAAATTTTTCATTTCATTTCTAATGTTTGAGACTATCACTCCTGCATCTGTATAACCTGGAGCTAGAGCAGAATAAATGGTTACTACACGTTTTGAATCTTTATGCTTTATAGCACTAAACCCAGAACTATTTTTTTGTGTAGCTATAACAGAAATAGGAATTTCTTTAATTTTCCCAGAAGCAGCATCTCTAAAAATTATATTTTGATCAAATAAAGCACTGGTACTATACCTGTCTTCTTTATTAAATCGAACATAAATATCATAATCATCTCCATTTTCTTTATAAATCCCTGCTTTAGATCCAAAAATTGAATTTCGTAAAATTTGACCCACCTGTCCAGCACTCACTCCTAATTCTCCTGCTTTTTGACGGTCAATTTCAACTTGCATAGAAGGTTTAGATTTATTTACATCAATTTTCAGTTCATCAATTCCTGCAATGTTTTTTGTATTGATAAATTCCCTCATCTTTTCTGCAACCAATATTAACTCTGCATAATCTGGGCCTTCAATTTCAATGTTAATTGGTGCTCCAGCTGGTGGTCCATTTGCATCTTTTTCTACAGAAATTAATACTCCAGGAAAGATTCCTACCAGGGCTTCTTGTACCTTTTGACGAAGCAACTCACTATCAGCTCCTCTTCTATATTTATATTCTCGCATAGAAGCAGTAATTTTACCACGATTTGGCATTTCTGCAGTAGATCCCCCATCGGTTTGAGGATTACCAGCTCCTTCTCCAACCTGAGAAACTACACTTTCTATTAAAAAATTATAGGCACCGTCGGTGTACTCAGCGTCATCTAAAATTCCATAAACACGATCTTCAATTTCTTTGGTAATAATATTTGTTTTTTCAATATCGGTACCTTGAGGATACTCTATATACACAATTATTTGATTGGGAGTATTGTCTGGAAAAAACTCTATTTTGGTCCTTTGGGTTCCGATAGAGTAACCAAAACCAGCAAAGGAAATTATTAATAAAATTATAGTACCAATGGTCAACACATAAGGCATATAACCTTTTAAGGCTCCTCGTAATATCTTTTCATACATTCTTTCCCATTTAGGGATGGTTCTTGTTTGAAAACGATTGGCGATTTTACGCAATCCAAAGCGGTAAACCCAAAGCATAATAGCGGTGAAAATCATAACACTTCCTAATGCTTTATAAACTCCACCAAATAATAAAATTAGTAATCCAATGCCAGTAATAAAAATCGACAAAGTAATAATCTTTTTAAGGGGCATATCATTATCCTCTATGGTCATAAACTGAGAAACCATTACTGAATTAAAAAAGATGGCGACAAATAAGGAGGACCCTAATACTACAGAAAGTGTTATTGGAAGGTATATCATAAATTCACCCATAACACCCGGCCAAAGTCCTAGAGGTATAAAAGCTGCAATTGTTGTTGCTGTAGAGATTATAATAGGAATAGCAATTTCACTAATTCCTTGTTTTGCGGCTTCAATTCTAGGGATTTCTTCTTCATCCATCAAACGGTATACGTTTTCTACTACTACAATACCGTTATCGACCAACATACCAAGCCCCATAATTAATCCAAAAAGAATCATAGTGTTCATGGTATAACCAAGATAGTTTAATATCATTAAAGACATAAACATGGACATAGGAATCGCAAAACCTACAAATAATGCATTTTTAAATCCTAAAAAGAACATTAAAACCGTCACTACTAAAATAATTCCAAATAAAATATTATTTACCAAATCATCTACCTGTCCAATAGTTTTTGAAGACTGATCGTTAGCAATAGTTACTTTTAAATTACTAGGAAAAATATCTTTTTTAGCTTTTTCAACAATAACTTTTATTTTTTCAGCAGCTGCAACCATGTTTTTTCCTACTCTCTTTTTAACATCAAGCATTACTACAGGATTACCAAACTCTCTTGCATAAGTGGTTCTCTCCTTTTCTTTAAAATAAACAGCTGCAATGTTTTTTAAATAAATTGGACTGCCATTATCAGATTTCACAACAAAATTCTCTAAATCTGAAGGATCTGTAATTTCTCCAATTACGCGAATAGTTCTTCTTTGACCACTAGCTATAAGATTCCCAGCAGACATAGTTACATTTCCATTATTTATGGCTCCAATAACATCGTTAAAACTTACTTTGGCAGCCATCATTTTGTAGATATCTACTGCAACTTCTACTTCTCTTATTTGAGCTCCTCGGATGTCAACTTTTTTTATTTCAGGTAAGTTTTCTATTTCATCTTCTAAATATTCGCCATATTCTTTTAATTTTCCAATGGGATAATCTCCAGAAATATTAATATTTAATATGGGCATTTCTTCAGACATACTTAAAGCGAACACATTGGGTTCAACCTTAGCACCATTAAATATTGGCCAATCCTCTCCAGATGTTTCAGTTTCTATTTCGTCTTTTACTTTTTGTTTGGCGAATTCAACATCTATATCTTCATCAAATTCTACTACAATCGAAGAGACATCTTCTTGTGATGTTGAGTTAATTTTAACAACATTACTCAATGTTTTTAGTTTGTCTTCTAAGGGTGTTGTTATTAATTTTTCAATATCTTCAGCTGTATTGCCTGGAAAAACAGAACTGACATAAATTTTAGTTTCTTTAATTTCTGGAAAACTTTCTCGAGGCATACTAAAATAAGCGGATATTCCTAAAAACAATATAATTACCATCATCACATAGATGGTGGTTTTGTTGTTGATTGCCCAAGAAGATAAACCAAATTCTTTGTTGATATTTTTTTTCTTTTTACTCATTATTTTCCACGTTTAAAATTCTCACACTTTGACCGTCTTTCACATTTCTAGCACCTTCATTAATAATGATGTTGTTACTTGCTAAACCTTGTAAAATTTCTACAAAACCTCCTTGATTTTTTCCAGTTTTCACAATCATTTTTTTAACAATAGCTTCGTTATCTTTATTGATGTTATCAGCAATAAAAATGTATTGCTCTCCTAATGAATTTTCTGAAATAATACTCTGAGGTATTAATATTGCTCGCTCACTAGTGTAATCATTTATCTTAATTTTAGCGGTAAGATTGGGCTTAATGAGTTTTTCTTTGTTTTTGATTGGAATTGTAATTTTAAAAGTTCGATTGCTTGGGTTTATAAAATTACTAGCTTGATCTACTTTTGTATTTAAGGTTTCACCTAAAACTGGAAAATAAACTTCAACGTTTTTTCCCGGTACAATACTGCTTAAATAAACTTCTGGAACTTCAACTTCAATATACATGTTGTCCAAGTTTACAATTCTTAATAATTGGGAAGCCCCTGCTCCAACAACAGTTCCTTGTTCTGTAATGATATCATCTATAACACCTGAGAATGGTGCACGAACCGAAGTTTTTTCTAATTGAGATTTCATTTGGGTTACAGCATTTTCTTGACCTTCATAAGCTGCCTTAGCTTGTAAAAATTCGATCTCACTACCTATTTTTTGTTTCCAAAGGCGTTCTTGTCTATCAAAAGTAGTTTTTGCTAAACTTAATTGCACTTCCATTTGTGCTAATTGTTGGGATAAACCAGCGTCATCGATCGTCGCTAATAACTGACCTTTCACTACTTTTTGTCCTTCTTTGACAAATAATTTTTTAAGAAGTCCTGAAAACTCTGGGTATAAAATTAAATTTTGCTTGGTTGCAACACTACCTTGTAACTCTAAAAAGTGATTAAAATCAGTTACTTTAACCTGAAATGCAGTTACAAGAGGGTATTTTTTAATCGTATCTAAACTAGATATTGCTTCATCAATAATTTTTAATTTTTTAATAATTGCAGTTTGTTCGCTAACTAATTCATTGCGTTGTTTTCTTATTTTTTTGAGGTCTTTACTTTCTATAATAGATGTTATAGATTTTGAATCATTAGCACAAGAAATAGCTAGTATTGCTAAGGTTAATAGTAAAAATATATTTTTCATTTTAAAATAAATTATAGTGATGATTAATTCGTTGCTTTTAATTGCGGTGTGTTTAATACGGTTTCAAGGTCAGCTTTTGTTGTAATGACTCTTAGCATGGCTTCGAAATAATTTTGTTGAGCAGTGTATAATTGTATTTGTGCTGTTCGCAAGTCGAAACTTGTTGCAAGTCCTTCTAAAAATTTTATTTCATTTTTTCTCTCAACACGTTCCGATAAATCCAAATTCTTTTTGTTGTTATTATATATTTCAACTGCAAAGCGATAATTATTTTTTGCAGTATTTATTTCTAATAAAACTTTTTGATAAGCTTCCGTCAGATTAGTTTCTGATTGTTCTAAAGCTATTCTTGCTTGTTGAGTTTTTGCATTCCTTAATCCACTACTTAGGATTGGTATATTCATGCTAATACCTACTATTGATGATTGATACCATTTTTGATCATTATTAAAGAAATTAAAGTCGTCACTATTAGCTTGTGTTCCATAATTTACAAATGCTATAAGATTTGGAATGGAGTAAGATTTTTCTAATTTCAATTTTAAAATCTGTTGTTCAGTAAAGTTATTTGCTATTTTATAATCGATATTGTTTTCAATTTTTATGTTTTCTTCTAAAAATTCAAGGCTAATATTTTGTTGTGTTAAAGATGTTAAGTTATCAAGTAAAACTACTTCGTTCTCCACATCTATTCCTAGAGCTAGGTTGAACATTTGTTTTGCGATTATTAATGTCCTCTCTGAATTTTTTAATTGAGTTTCCAAATTAATTAGCGTAATTTCCAGTTGCTCCACACTTTCTTCTTCTGTGAATCCATTTTCATAAAAAGCCCTAGTTTCAAAAATATTTTTTTCAAGATTAGTTTTGTTAAGCTCAAAAATTTCAATTAATTCTTTTGAAAGCAATACACTTCCATAAGCATTTATAACACCTCTTCTAACTTCAAGTTGCGTTTTTTCTTCTGCGTTTTCTGAATAATCTAAAAATGTTTTTGCCGCTTGTAAGCCTACTAAATAACTACCATCAAAAATTAATTGTGTTAAAGTTGCACCTAGCGTTGTATTTTGTTTAGTTCCAAAAACTATAGGGACAAAAGATCCAGCTTCCCCCCCAGCAATTTCACCTGGTAGAAGAGTTGTTGGTTGTTTTAAATTGTTTTGATAAGAAATATTTGCATCTAATTGAGGTAAACCACCAGCTGTAGTTTCCCATTTTTTCTTAATTGCAATAGCAATATCTCTTCGAGCATTAATAGCAGTATAGTTACTATCTAAAGCAAAATCTATAGCTTGTTCTAATGTGAAATTATATTTTTGGTTTTGCTGTGCCATACCAACAGAGGATAGCATTGCGAAACCTAATAAGATGAATATTTTATTCATTATTGTTCTTTTTTATAATTTGATTGAGGGCGTTTAATCCTTCTCTTGTAATTATTCCTCTCAAGTGATATTCTAAAAAACTATTCATTAATTCTTTTTTGGAAAATAATTCAGTTGGAAAAATATTTTCATCTTTTGTACCTGTAATGCCTATAAAATAAATTCTTGAAACAAAATCAACATTAATATTGATTCTGTATAATCCTAGCTTTAGCCCTCTTTTAAAATTATCAACTACACAATCTTGGATTAATTCAAACTGTTTTTTCTTAAGCGCATCGTTGATCTCTGGATAGTATTTACAAAGTTGATAATGGGGTGATGTTTTTTCATTTTTTAAATGTACCATCACATATTTTTTTATTTCATAAAGTTCCTCTATTGGATTTTTATGCAGAGCACAAATACAAGTAATACCCTTTGAAATTGTATCAAATACCTGATAAGTTGAGGCTTCCACTAATTCTGTCTTATTATTAAAATGAGAATAAATTGTTTTTTTAGAGATATGCATTTCAGATGCAATATCGTCCATAGTCACGCTTTTAAACCCATAGTTAATAAATAAATCGATTGCTTTTATTAATATTTTTTCTTTCAAATCTTAAAATTTGTGTTTGCAAATATAACAAGGAAACTTTAAAAACAAAATAAGTTTCTAAAGTATTAACATAAGTTTAGCAGTTAATATTGGAAACTTATTTTTATGATTGATAATTGGTTTTTGAATGGTATTTTTGTAAAAACTTTTTGAATGGAAGGAATAGAAAATTACGCAGAATCACTTCAAAACTATCTTAATGAAATTGTAACTATAAAAGAACCAAAAAAACTTTATGAGCCGATAAAGTATATTGTTTCCTTAGGTGGTAAAAGATTAAGACCTGTTTTAACTTTAATGACGTGTGATTTCTTTGATAAAGATTTTAAAGAAGCCCTTCCAGCTGCTTTAGCTTTAGAATTATTTCATAATTTTTCTTTAATTCATGATGATATTATGGATGAAGCTCCATTGCGAAGAGGAAAAGAAACCGTACATCATAAATGGGATTTAAATACAGGAATACTTTCTGGAGATGCCTTGTTAATTTTAGCCTATCAATTATTTGAAAATTATGAACCTAAAAAATTTAGTGAATTAGCTAAACTTTTTAGTACGACAGCATTACAGGTTTGTGAAGGACAACAATACGATGTAGATTTTGAAACAAGAAATGATGTTACAATTCCAGAATACTTGAAAATGATTGAATATAAGACAGCAGTACTTATAGGGGCAGCTATGAAAATGGGAGCCATAGTAGCAGAAGCATCTGAAAACTGTAAAGTAAATACCTATGAATTTGGCAGGAATCTAGGAATTGCATTTCAATTACAAGACGATTACTTAGATTGTTTTGGAAACCCAAAAACCTTTGGTAAAAAGGTGGGAGGTGATATTATTACTAATAAAAAAACTTTTTTATATTTAAAAACGCTTCAAAAGACTAATGAATCAGATGCGAGAGTTTTAAAGCAATTGTTTTCAAGTTTTCCTGAAGATCCTTCTGAAAAGGTTCAACAAGTTAAAGAGTTATATGTGAAATCTGGAGCCGCTAAAGAATCTTTACAAGAAATTATAAAGTATACTCAAAATGCAAATAGCATCATACAAGAACTTAATATTTCAGATAAAAATAAAGCAGTTTTAAAATCGTTTAGCGATCAATTAATGAATCGAAAAGTTTAATGAATAAAACAAAATCAGTATTGACTTCTGAAGAAATTATTATTCAATCTGAAGAATTGCTATTATATGAAAGTTTAGTGCTTCAGTTAAATAAAGATTTTAAACGGGCCAATATTAATATAGAGTTTATAAAGGATATTTCTCCTTCAGATTTAACATTAAAATTGAATAATGCTATTCTTGATCTTATTTTGAATAACTATTCTAAATATTTAAACTTATTATATATAATTGATGTTTCGGAAGAAAAAATAAAAAAAACAGAAGTAAATAACACTCATGAAATTTCAAAAAAAATAACATATTTTACTTAGAGAATTGCAAAAGGTTTGGTTTAAAAATAATTATTAAAAATAAAATCTCACAAAGGGATTATAGGGATTTCCGTAAATACTTTTTTCGCTATCGTAGAGTATATCAAAACGAATTCCCATAGTAACCGGTCCTGTGCTAAAACCAGCTCCTAAATATAATCCTGGGTACCAATAACTTTGATCACAATCAAAAGTGTTACATCCCACAACTATAATAGTATCTTCAAAATCTCTATTTACATAAAGTTGCTCAAATTCAGCTGATAATTGCAATTGGGGTATCACGTTAAATAATCCTAAAATACTAGTACCTAAAACATAAGATTTATAAATATATTTTTGTTTGTTATAGGTCGTGTTAATACCTATTCCGGTTGCAAATATTTCATTAAATCTATAAATAGCACTTGGAGCTAATGTTCCGCTAAAAAAATCATTTCCAAAACTTAAGCTAATACCTCCACCAAACTGAACATATTTCCAAAAATCAGATTTCTGTTTTTGTGCACTTACTTGTTCTTGTGAATAGCTTTGAAAACAGGAAAAACATATTATTAATGCAAAGAGTATAATAAGATTTTTCATCTTTTAATAAATTAGGTTTATTGCCTTCTAAATATATAAAAATTAAGAATAAATTAATTGTAATTATTGTATTTTTGTACTGTTTTAAACAAATTAGACTCTTAAAGTCCTACTATGGATAAATATTCATTTCTCAATGCGGTACATCCTTCATTTATCGCAGCACTTTACGATACGTATTTAAAATCTCCAGATGAGGTAGAACCAAGTTGGAGAGCATTTTTTCAGGGATTTGATTTTGGTATTGAAAATGGTTCTGCTGAAGCCTTGGGTGTCGAATTAAATGAAAGTCTTGTTAACGAAAATGTTTACAAAGAATTTCAGGTAATTAAGTTAATTGATGGTTATCGAACAAGAGGTCATTTATTTACAAAAACAAATCCGGTAAGAAATAGAAGAATTTATAGTCCAACATTGGATATAGAAAACTTCGGTCTTACGGTTCATGATTTAAAAACAGTTTTTAAAGCTGGTGAAATAGTTGGAATTGGGGAGGCTTCACTAGAAAATATTATAAAAAACTTACATTCTATTTATTGTGAATCTATAGGGGTTGAATATATGTATATTCGAAAACCTGAAGAACGGAAGTGGATTCAAGAAAAATTACACAACAACTCTAATCAACCAAAATATAATAACCTCCAAAAAAAACTCATTTTAAGGAAGCTTAATGAAGCAGTTTCTTTTGAAAGCTTCTTGCATACTAAATATGTAGGTCAAAAAAGGTTTTCATTAGAAGGTGGAGAGAGTTTAATTCCAGCATTAGATAGCTTAATTAAAGCCGCTGCAGAAAGAGGAGTAAAAGAATTTGTTATGGGAATGGCACATAGAGGCCGATTAAATACCCTAACAAATATTTTTGGAAAAAGCGCAAAAGATATATTTAGTGAATTTGATGGCAAGGATTATGAGCAAGATATTTTTGATGGTGATGTAAAATATCATTTGGGTTGGACTTCTAAAAGAAAATTAGCAGGCGGTAAAGAAATTAATTTAAATATTGCTCCAAACCCTTCGCATTTAGAAACAGTAGGAGCAATAGTTGAGGGTATTGTTAGAGCTAAACAAGATAAGAGTTATAAAAATAATATTGAAAAAGTACTTCCGATTATAGTGCATGGTGATGCAGCAATTGCAGGGCAAGGAATCGTATATGAAATTGTGCAAATGGCAGCTCTTGATGGCTATAAAACAGGAGGAACCATACACATTGTTGTAAATAACCAAATAGGATTTACCACTAATTACTTAGATGCACGTTCATCTACCTATTGTACAGATGTTGCAAAAGTAACATTATCTCCTGTTTTACATGTAAATGCTGATGATGCAGAAGCTGTTGTACATGCGATGCTATTTGCTCTAGAATATAGGATGGAATTTGGTAAAGATGTTTTTGTAGATCTTCTAGGATATAGAAAATATGGACATAATGAAGGAGATGAACCTCGTTTTACCCAACCAAAATTATATAAAGCCATAGCAAAACATCGCAATTCTAGAGATATTTATGCAGATAAATTATTGAAAGAAGGAGTTATTGAAGAAGGGCATATTAAAAATTTAGAAGCGGATTATAAGAATAAATTAAATGAAAATTTAGAAGATTCTCGTAAAGAAAATAAAGCAGTTATTACTGCAATTATGCAAGACGAATGGGAAGGATTTAAATATGCTCAAGAAGATGCGATGATGCTTAGCGTAGACACTACTTTTTCTTTAGAGGAACTCAGTGAAATTACTGAAGTCATTTCAAAATTACCTACTGATAAAAAGTTTTTACGAAAAATTGAAAGACTCATTGAAGCCCGTAATAAAATGTATTTTGAAACAAACGCGTTAGATTGGTCCATGGCAGAAACACTAGCTTATGGTTCGCTTCTAAAAGAAGGATACAATGTAAGAATGAGTGGTCAAGATGTGGAGAGAGGAACTTTTTCACATCGGCATGCGGTTGTTAAAGTGGAAGATAGTGAAGAAGAAATAGTATTACTTAATCAACTTAATGGAGAACAAGGAGATTTTTTCATTTACAACTCTTTGCTTTCAGAATATGGTGTGGTTGGTTTTGATTATGGCTATGCAATGGCGAGTCCAAATACCTTAACCATTTGGGAAGCTCAATTTGGTGATTTTAGTAATGGCGCTCAAATAATGATCGATCAATACTTATCTGCAGCTGAAGATAAATGGGAATTACAAAATGGGTTGGTGATGTTATTACCTCATGGATATGAAGGTCAAGGAGCGGAGCATTCTTCAGCTAGAATGGAACGTTACCTTCAATTATGCGCTAGAGACAATATGTTTATAGCTAATTGTACAACTCCTGCAAATTTATTTCACTTGCTAAGAAGACAAATGAAAGTAAATTACCGAAAGCCATTAATCGTATTTACTCCTAAAAGTTTATTGCGACATCCTAAAGTAGTTTCAACTAAAGAAGAATTTGCAAACGGAAGTTTCCAGATGATCATTGATGATAAACAAGCTATTCACGATAATATTAAAACGTTAGTTTTTGTAAGTGGTAAGTTTTATTATGATTTATTAGAAGAACAAGAGAAATTAAATCGGGATGATGTAGCTTTGATTAGAATTGAGCAACTATTCCCTTTACCAGTTGTTGAATTAAAATCAATTATTAAAAAATATAAAAATGCAGAGGATTTAGTTTGGGCTCAGGAAGAACCTAAAAATATGGGTGCATATACACATATTTTATTGCATTTTGAAGACGCAAAATTCTTTAGAGTTTGCAGTCGAAAAATTTATGCAACTCCTGCAGCTGGAAGTCCAGCACGATTTAAATCAAGACATAAAAAAGTTATTGATAGTGTTTTTTTTAAACCTAATAAATAGTTTACCAAGTACTTTTTAAAAGAAAATATAAAGATTATGGCATTAGAAATGAAAGTTCCTTCACCTGGAGAATCAATCACCGAAGTTGAAATTGCAGAATGGTTAGTTGCAGATGGTGATTGGGTAGAAAAAGATCAAGCAATAGCTGAGGTAGATAGTGACAAAGCAACTTTAGAATTACCAGCAGAAGCAAGTGGAATTATTTCCCTTAAGGCAGAAGAAGGAGATGCTGTTGCTGTAGGCGCTGTAGTATGTTTTATAGATACCAAAGCTAAAAGACCTGATGGTAAACCGGTACCGCAAAAAATGTCAAATTCTTCTGAAAACAAATCAGAACTAGTAGTTGAACAAGCAGCTACTTTACATAAAGAAAGCTATGCTACTGGATCAGCTTCCCCTGCTGCTAAAAAGATTTTAGCTGAAAAAAACATGGATACTTCTACTTTAAAAGGAACTGGAAAAGATGGAAGAATTACAAAAGATGACGCTTTAAAAGCGGTACCTTCTATGGGTACTATAGGAGGTGGTAAAAGAGGTACGAGTCGTAAAAAACTATCAATGTTACGTCGCAAGGTTGCAGAGCGGTTAGTTTCGGTTAAAAACGATACAGCAATGCTTACTACTTTTAATGAAGTAGATATGTCGCCAATTTTTGAATTAAGAAAAAAATATAAAGAAGAATTTAAAGAAAAACATAGTGTAGGCCTAGGGTTTATGTCTTTTTTTACGCTAGCAGTGGTAAGAGCATTGGAGCTATTTCCTGATGTTAACTCAATGATAGATGGAGATTTCCAAATCAAACATGATTTTAAAGACATTTCAATAGCAGTATCTGGACCCAAAGGATTAATGGTTCCTGTAATAAGAAATGCAGAAAATTTATCTTTTAGAGGTGTTGAATCTGAGGTAAAACGATTGGCTATTTTAGCAAGAGATGGTCAAATTACAGTTGATGAAATGACTGGAGGAACATTTACCATAACAAATGGAGGGGTTTTTGGATCCATGTTGTCTACGCCTATTATCAATCCACCACAAAGTGGTATTTTAGGAATGCATAATATTGTTGAAAGACCTGTAGCTATTAATGGCAAAGTTGAAATTCGACCTATTATGTATGTGGCTCTTTCATATGATCATAGAATTATTGATGGCAGAGAATCAGTAGGGTTTTTAGTTGCAGTTAAAGAAGCGCTAGAAAATCCAATAGAATTTTTAATGAATAATGAGGTTAAAAATGCACTTGAATTATAAGTGAATTGAACGAGTATTTTTTTATTTAGGGTTGCTTGGATCAGGTAGAGATATATTAAACTTATTCACTTTAGGTAAAAACAATTCCTTCCATAATCAATAACAGCTCTGTTTTTCTTTAAAAAATCTGCACCAATTATACCATGTATAGGAGTTTCGCCCACCTGATGAAGTGCTTCATTAACATGGGAAAGATCAAAAATTACAAAATCAAAATGACTAATCTTCCATGAACCAATCGCTATTGAATTGTTTTTTGCAATTTCAGTTTTCATATTAATTGCGCCGGCACCAGCAGCTTTTACTAAACTTTTTTCATTTTTTAGATTAAAATAAGAATTGTTATTAAACCCAACACAACTGCTGGAAGCGCCAGTGTCAATAATAAAAATACCTGGAATAGTGTTTATCTTTGCTGAAAAAGTATAGTGCCCTGATTTTATTTTTTTTAGTGGAATTCTGTAAAAACCACTTTCCTGAAGAAGATTTCTTAATTGTCTCAATTTTTTTTTGTAAATATAATGAACATAATAATTAAGATTTGTCTCAAACTTGTAGCTTTGTAAATTATGTTAACAGACACTCATACACATTTATATAGTGACTCTTTTAATGAGGATAGAGGAACTATGATGCAACGTGCTTTTGATGCTGGAGTAAAAAGATTGTTTATTCCAGCTATAGATTCAGAAACTACAGAAGCAATGTATCAACTTGAAAAGAAATATCCGGAGAATATTTTTTTAATGATGGGTTTACATCCAACTTCCGTTAAAGAAAATTATAAAGAAGAATTGAAACATGTTGAGGATCAATTTTTAAAAAGATCGTTTTTTGCAGTTGGTGAAATCGGTATAGATTTATATTGGGATAAAAGCACATTAGAAATTCAAAAAAAAGCCTTTAAAACTCAAATTCAATTAGCTAAAAAATATCAATTGCCAATAGTAATACATTGTAGAGATGCTTTTGATGAAGTTTTTGAGGTATTAGAAACCGAAAAAGGAGATGATTTATATGGTATTTTTCATTGTTTTACTGGAACTGAAGCACAAGCACATAAAGCAATATCTTTTAATATGAAATTAGGAATAGGAGGAGTTGTAACTTTTAAAAATGGAAAAATTGATACCTTTTTAAATAAATTTGATTTAAAATATATTGTTTTAGAGACTGACTCACCTTATCTTTCTCCTGTACCTTACAGGGGGAAAAGAAATGAAAGTAGTTACTTGTCTTTAATTTGTGAAAAAGTCGCAGAAGTTTATGATATTAGTAAAGAGGAAGTTGCAAGAGTCACAAACCAAAACACTATTGATGTTTTTGGAATTTAAAAAAATTAAATGAACACAAAACCAAACATACTACTTATTTATACCGGCGGGACTATTGGTATGATTAAGGATTCAGAAACAGGTGCTTTGCAAAACTTTAATTTTGATGAATTATTAAAATTCATTCCTGAACTCAACCTTTTAGAATGCAACATCGCTTCACATAGTTTTTTAAAGCCTATTGATAGTTCCAATATGAATCCTACTTTTTGGGTGGAAATTGGAACCATTATAGAAGATAACTACAATATATATGATGGTTTTGTAGTCCTGCATGGAAGCGATACGATGTCTTATACTGCTTCGGCATTAAGTTTTATGTTAGAAAATTTAACCAAGCCAGTAATTTTCACCGGATCACAGCTTCCAATTGGTGATTTACGAACAGATGCAAAAGAAAACTTAATAACCTCTATTCAAATAGCTTCACTGCATAAAGATAATAAACCAGTAATAACAGAAGTAGGCTTGTATTTTGAATATAAACTTTATAGAGCGAATCGGACCACAAAAGTAAATGCCGAACATTTTGAAGCTTTCGATTCTTTAAATTACCCGCCCTTAATAATAAGTGGAGTTAATTTATCGGTACATTTTCCAGTATTGTTAAAACCAAATTGGAATAAAAAGCTAGTGGTTCATAAAAATTTTGAGTCAAACATATTATTAGTTAAAATGTTTCCAGGAATTAATGAAGAAGCAATCAACTATTTATTTTCTTATCCTAACTTAAAAGGATTGGTGTTAGAAACATATGGAAGTGGTAATTTAACAAATAAAACATGGTTTTTAAAAGCTATAAAAAAAATTACAAATAAAAATATACCAGTAATTAATGTTACACAATGTTTTGGTGGGAGTGTAGATATGAGTATTTATAATACGAATAAAGAATATAGGACTATTGGAATTATATCTGGTAAAGACATCACAACAGAAGCAGCTATTACAAAATTAATGCTTATGTTAGGTCAAAATGTTTCAGCTAAAGACTTCAAAATCAAATTCGAAACCTCGCTGCGAGGAGAAATGAAATAAATTAACAGGCTAAATATTTTATAAGACTATTTTTTTTTGTTTTTTTGCACTCATTTGGTTGTGTAATTATTGTGAAAATTACAATTTTAGAGAGGTGGCCGAGTGGTCGAAGGCGCACGCCTGGAAAGTGTGTATACGCCAAAAGCGTATCGAGGGTTCGAATCCCTTCCTCTCTGCTAAAAGATGTTTTGAATATCCAAGTAAATCAAAACATATCATTAATATATTTTATTCTTGGAGATTAACTATTTTTTTATACCTTTAAATCTTTAAATTAAAAACAAATCTTAAGTCAATAGCAATGAAAAAATTATTTTCTATTTTGGCAATTACCGCATTGGTTTTTGCAGGAACACTAAGCTCAAACGCAGCAAATGTTCAAATTATGTCAAGTAATGTACAAACTGTAATGGCAGCAGCAACTGTTTCAATAATTCAAAATGAAGGCGAAACTTCCACCGAAGAGAAAGGATTTCATCAAGAATTAAAAGAACGTTTTGTAGAAGGTGGTCCTGCATTTATGGGGATTGTACTTTTATGTTTAATTCTTGGTTTAGCATTTGCTATTGAAAGAATTATCTACTTAAACCTAGCTACTACAAATACTAAAAAATTAGCTGATAGCGTAGAAGACGCTCTAAAAAGTGGTGGAGTTGATGCAGCAAAAGAAGTTTGTAGAAATACAAAAGGGCCTGTTGCTTCTATTTACTATCAAGGATTAGAACGCGCAAATGAAGGCATAGACGCTGCCGAAAAAGCTGTTGTAGCTTATGGAGGTGTACAAATGGGTCAATTAGAGAAAAACGTATCTTGGATATCGTTATTTATTGCAATTGCACCAATGCTTGGATTCATGGGTACTGTAATTGGTATGATTGATGCATTTGATAAAATACAAGCAGCAGGAGATATGAACCCTTCATTAGTAGCGGGTGGTATTAAAATTGCATTACTAACAACTGTATTTGGTTTAATTGTTGCAATTATACTTCAAGTGTTTTATAATTACATTATTGCAAAAATTGATAGCATTGTAAACAGTATGGAAGATGCTTCTATCACATTAATTGATATGTTGGTAGAATATAAAAATAAATAATAATTTAATATCCAAACACGATGGGTTTACATAAAATAATTAAAATTGTAGGATTAATCCTAAGTCTTATTGGAGTAGTGATACTTGGTATGATGATTTTGAAAGGTGATAATGATATTAAGGAGACTGGTTGGGGTGTTGATGCTTTTATAAACACCGCATTTGTAATGTTAGCTTTGGTAGTAATTGCCGTTGTATTTTTTGGTTTGAAGGGTCTAATGTCTGGAAACATAAAAAATGTGCTTATCATTTTAGGAGCTTTTATTGTTATCATTGGAGTTTCTTACGGGCTTGCTGATAACAATCAATTACCACTTCCAGATGGAGAGTTATTGACTAAATCTAATTCCAAATGGATTGGTGCAGGACTTTATACCTTTTATATTTTAGCAATTATAGCGATTGGTTCTATGGTGGTTAGCGGATTTAAAAAAACAAAATAATATGGCAAGAAGATCAGCACCAGAGGTAAATGCAGGATCTATGGCAGACATAGCTTTCCTATTACTTATTTTTTTCTTAGTAACTACTACTTTAGAAAAAGATAATGGGATCGCTAGACAACTGCCGCCTATAGATAAATCTGAAATAGAACCTCCAAAAATTAAGAAAAAGAATCTTTTTATCGTATTGGTAAATAAAAATGACCAATTATTGGTTAATGAAAACCCAATGCAATTAAAAGATTTACGTGAAAGCGCCATTGAATTTCTGGATAATGGAGGTGCTTTATCAAATAGTCCTGAATATTGTAATTATTGTAAAGGAAAACATTCTGAATCATCTTCAGATAATCCTGATAAAGCTGTAATATCTGTACAAAGTGATAGGTTAACTTCTTATAAAATGTACATATCTGTTCAAAACGAATTAGTTGCTGCATATAATTTTTTAAGAGATAGAGAATCTAACAGACTATATGGGTGGAATTTTTCAGAAGTTAAAAAAGACATAGATGCTGGGACTTATTTAGGTGATGTAACTGATGCACGTGCAAAACTAAAAGAAGTACAATTATTATTTCCTTTAAAACTATCTGAAGCAGAACCTAAGAAAAATTAATAAAAAAGGAGAAAATGTCAAAATTCACAAAGAAAAAAGGTAACGAATTACCTCCCGTATCTACTGCATCTTTACCGGATATTGTATTTATGTTACTATTCTTTTTTATGGTGGTTACGGTCATGAGGGATACCGAGTTAAAGGTTGAACAAAATCTACCAAAAGCAAACCAAATTGAAAAACTTAAAAAAGATAGATCTGTTTTTATTTTTGCTGGAAAACCAAGTCTTCAATATAGAAAGAATTTTGGTGATGAAGGTAGAATACAAATTGGAGATAAATTTACAGATATTTCAAAAATTGGATTAGCATTAACAGAAGCAAGAGGTAAACTAAACCCTGAATTACAGAGTAAAGTAGTTGTTGCTTTAAAAGTGGATGATGATACCAATACTGGTTTAGTTACTGATATTAAAGAAAAACTAAGACAACTTAATATGGTGAAAATAATTTATATTACTGCAAACGGAGATCCAATCGAGCAGTAAAATAACCATTAAAATTTATTAATGCCTTTGTTCTGATATCAGAGTTAAGGCATTTTTTTTATTTATAATTAATTACAACTATCTTTATTGCAAAATTAAAGGACTGAAATATTTTTTATGATATGATCCGATTCTTACTATATACCTTCTTTCTTTTATTTTCAATCTATACCATAGCTCAGGACTCTATACCAAAATTTGAAGGCGATTCATTCTATCGAGAAGATCAGTTTTATGTTGGCGTATCCTATAACGTCTTTGCAATTATTCCATCTGGGATGAATTCTGAAGGTATCTCCGCAGGTTTTCAATTTGGTTTTCTTAGGGATTTTCCTGTAAATAAGAGGTGTAATCTAGCCTTTGCCATTGGAGCAGGGTTTTCATTTGATCAATATGGTCAAAATCTAAAAATTAATGAAGATGATCTAGGAAATACCAGTTATTCTATAATAGATCCAAATCAAGATTTTAAGCGGAATAGATTTAGGGTTTCTGTAATAGAAGCTCCAATACAATTAAGATGGAGAAGTTCAACAATTACAGAATATAAATTTTGGAGAGTTTATGCTGGATTTAGAGTAGGTTATACTATTTGGAATCAATCTTCGTATAAGGATACCATGGAAACGATAAGTGTAACGGATATTTCTAATTATAAAAAATTAAGATTAGGAGCCAGTTTAAGTGTAGGGTATAACAAATTTAATCTTTTCGCGTATTATAGTTTAAACCCTTTCTTTAATGAAAATGCGGTTACTACTGATGGTCAAAAAATAAATTTTCATGGAATTAAATTAGGATTGATTTTTTATATTTTATAATAATAGTTCCCGATTAAATTTATCAAAGCATATTCAAACAAGTTTATTGCTACTATTAATGTCTTTTTTATTAACTAATTACTTTCAGTCTATATTTTGATAAGCTATAGCGTAGTGATCTAAAATATTTTATCGCGAATAATTAGTTCTTTATAACCAATAATTAAGCATCACAATTTGCGGAATAAGCCCAATAAAAAATCCTGTAAGCAATTCGGGGATGGTATGTGATTTTGTATCTAATCTTGAAGAAGCAACCCAACCATTTATTAAGAAAAAAATACCGATTTCTAATAAATAATTTTTATTAAAATGGATGCTCAAAGCAATTAAGAACATAGTGACTCCAGCAACTCCCATTTGATGTAAGCTTACTTTAAAGTTAAAAAGAACTAATACTAATGCTGATATAGTTGTAAATAATACACCAACAAAAAAATAATACATTTCGGGTGATTGGTAGGAACTAAAAACCATTTTAATAATAATAAGAACTAGAAGTGTCTGTATCATTAAAGGAAATTTTCTTTCTTGGACTTCTTTTAAGTTAATACTCTTAACTAAGCCTAAGTTTTTTAACAAGAAATAAGAAATTAATGGGATTAAAATAGTAATAATAATAATAGCATAAGTCTTTGCATTAATTATCTGGGGTTCAATAAATCGAGGCGTTAAGCCAAAATATAATCTAGCTCCAATTAATGGCATTAATAAAGGGTGAAAAATATAAGCTGCACTACGTAAAAAATAATTCATTATATTTTTTTTCGCAATCGAGCAACAGGAACGTCTAATTGCTCACGATATTTAGCGATGGTTCTACGCGCAATTGGATATCCTTTGCACTTAAGTGCAATCGCAAGTTTATCATCTGTTAGGGGCTTTTTTTTATCTTCTTCTAAAATAATGTTTTCAAGGATGTTTTTTATTTCTCTAGTAGAAACATCTACACCTTGATCATTCTTCATAGATTCACTAAAGTATTCTTTGATTAATTTCGTTCCATATGGAGTATCTACATATTTACTATTTGCGACCCTTGAAACCGTAGAAATATCCATATTTATTTCATCTGCAATATTTTTTAAAATCATAGGCTTGAGTTTTTGCTCATCACCAGTTAAAAAATATTCTTTTTGATGATGCATAATTGCATTCATTGTAATAAATAAGGTTTGTTGTCTTTGTTTAATAGCATCAATAAACCATTTTGCAGCATCTAACTTTTGTTTAATAAACAAAACAGCATCTTTCTGAGATTTCGTTTTTTGTTTAGTTACTTTAAAACCTTTTAGCATTTCGCTATAATCTCTCGAAACATGTAGGTCGGGAGCATTACGCCCGTTAAGAGTTAATTGTAGTTCTCCATCTCTTATTTTAATAGCAAAATCTGGAACAACATGTTCTACCATTTTAGTATTTCCAGCATAAGAACCTCCAGGTCTTGGATTTAAAATTTCAATTTCATGAATAGCTGAACGTAATTGTTCTTCTGTAATGGAATATTTTACAAGTAGTTTTTTATAATGTTTTTTTGAAAATTGCTCAAAAGATTCTTCTATTAACAAAATTGCTATGAAAACTGCTTCGGAAGTATTTTTCCTTTTTAATTGTATCAATAAACATTCTTGAAGATTTTTTGCTCCAACACCTGCGGGATCTAAATCTTGTACAATTTTTATGATTTTAATCACATCATCTTCAGTGGTGAATATGTTTTGAGTAAAGGCTAAATCATCGACAATATCAATTAAATCTCTTCGTATATAGCCACCTTCGTCAACACTTCCTACTAAAAAGCGAGCAATTTCTATTTCCTCATCATTAAATCGATACGTGTTTAGTTGTTGTAATAAATATTGATTAAAAGAAGTTCCAGAAGCATAAGGAATTTGTTTATCTTCATCATCTGGGCTATAATTATTGGCAGATAATTTATAATTTGGAGTTTCATCATCACTTAAATATTCGTCAATATTTATATCAGTTTCAATAAGCTCATTCCCATCATCTATTTCACTGTCATATTCTTCATTACTAAAATCATCATCATATTCATCTTTTTCATCTTTTCCACCTTCAAGGGCTGGATTTTCTTCAATTTCCTGCGATATTCGTTGTTCAAATGCCTGCGTCGGTAATTGAATAAGTTTCATCAACTGAATCTGTTGAGGAGATAACTTTTGAGAAAGTTTAAAATTTAATTGTTGTTTTAGCATGCCTATTTCTATCTTATAAAAATAAAAAAAACAATCTATATATTAAGGATGAAGATTGTTTTTAATCTATAATATACATAACGATAGTTTTATTAAAAACTTGCGTTGCCTGGTGTACGAGGATAAGGTATTACATCTCTAATGTTACCCATACCAGTTACAAACTGTACCAGTCTTTCGAAGCCTAGTCCAAAACCGCTATGAACAGCTGTTCCAAATTTACGTAAGTCTAAATACCAATACAATTCTTTTTCATCGATATCTAAATCAGCCATTTTTTGCCTTAACACATCATAGCGCTCTTCTCTTTGAGATCCGCCAACAATTTCTCCAATGCCTGGAAACAGAACATCCATAGCTCTTACCGTCTTTCCATCATCGTTAAGACGCATGTAAAAAGCTTTTATGTTTGCAGGATAATCAAAAAGAATTACGGGACATTTAAAGTGTTTTTCAACTAAAAAACGTTCGTGTTCACTCTGTAAATCTGCACCCCATTCTTCAATAATATATTTAAATTTTTTCTTTTTGTTAGGCTTACTATTTTTTAAAATATCTATAGCTTCTGTATAACTAACACGTTTAAAATTGTTTTCTCCAATAAAAGCTAATTTATCTCTTAAAGACATTTCACTTCTTTCTGCTTGAGGCTTGCTTTTTTCTTCTTGAAGTAAACGTTGTTCTAAAAATTCTAAATCGTCTTTACAATTTTCAATAGCATAGTTTACTACATATTTAATAAAGTTTTCTGCTAGATCCATATTCTGATCTAAATCGTTAAAAGCAACTTCTGGTTCGATCATCCAAAATTCAGCTAAATGACGAGAAGTATTAGAATTTTCAGCTCTAAAAGTAGGTCCAAAAGTATATACTTTACCTAGTGCCATTGCATACGTTTCTGCTTCCAATTGGCCACTTACTGTCAAGTTTGTTTCCTTTTCAAAGAAATCTTGTTTGTAATCTATATTCCCGTTTTCATCTAAAGGAGGGTTTTTAGGATCTAAGGCTGAAACACGAAACATTTCTCCAGCACCTTCAGCATCACTTCCAGTTACAATAGGAGTGTTCATGTAATTAAAACCATTTTTTTGAAAGTATTCATGAACAGCAAAAGCCAGTTTAGATCGAGTTCTCATTACTGCACTAAAAGTATTGGTGCGAATACGTAAATGAGCTTCTTCTCTTAATTTTTCAAGAGAATGTCTTTTTGGGGAAATAATAGTCATTTTTACGTCTTCTGGATCAGCTTCACCTAAAATTTTAACCTTTGATACCTGAATTTCAACTTTTTGTCCTTGCCCTTGACTTTCTGCGATCGTACCAAAAATACGAACAGCTGCTCCTATAGTAATTTTTTTTAATAAAGATTCTTCAAAATTTTCAAAATCAACAACACATTGTAAATTTTTTATGGTAGAACCATCATTTAGAGCAATAAAACGGTTGCTTCTAAAAGCTCTTACCCATCCGTTAATACTTATTTCTATTGGAGAGGGTTTTGTTTCTAATAAATCAATAATTCTTTTTTGTTGCATGACTTTTATTTTGATTGACAAAGATACTTTTTACATATAAAAAGACAAATGAGTTAGGGATTTTCGTTTTCTTCTTCTAATTCAGTATCAGATAATATTTGAATACTTGGTTTTTTAAGCGTTTTTTTATTGGCTATACCTCTTTCGAATGATAATAATAAGGAAGGAAGCAATAATAGGTTGGACAACATAGCAAATAATAAGGTGATGGAAACTAAAATTCCCAATGCTACGGTTCCTCCAAAACTTGAAATGGCAAATACTGAAAAACCGAAAAACAAAACAATTGAAGTATATAACATACTTACACCGGTTTCTCTTAATGCTGCGTAAACAGATTTTCTAATTTTCCAATGATTTGCAATCAATTCTTGTCGGTATTTTGCTAAAAAATGAATGGTGTCATCTACTGAAATACCAAAAGCAATACTAAAAACTAATATGGTAGAAGGTTTTATAGGAACTCCTATAAAGCCCATAAGTCCTGCGGTAATAATTAAGGGCAGTAAATTAGGGATTAGGGATACTAAAATCATTTTAAAACTCCGGAACATCCAAGCCATAAATAGAGCAATTAATAGGATGGCTAGTGATAATGATAAAATTAAATTAGTGACTAAGTATTTTGTCCCTTTTTGAAATACTAGTGCTTTTCCGGTTACGATGACATTGTACCGTTCTTCAGGAAATATTTTTTTAATTTCAGCTTTTAAATCTTCTATAATACGGTCAAACCTTTTGGTTTCAGTATCTTTCATAAAGGTAGTGATGCGGGCATATTGACCGGTACTATCTACATAATTATCTAAAAATCGGGTATTCTGAGTACTACTTTTTGCATAAGAAAGTAAAAAAGTTCGTTCTTGACTATTAGGTAATTGATAATACTCCGGATTGTTATTATAATAGGCTTGTTTGGAGAATTTCACTAATTCTACTACCGATAAAGGTTTAGATAACTCTGGAACCTCTTCAATGTAGTTTTGAAGTTGATCCATACGTTTTAATGAAGCAAGGCTCATTACTCCTTTCTTTCTTTTGGTGTCTATTAATATCTCTAATGGCATAATACCTTCAAACTCTTTTTCAAAAAATCTAATGTCACTAAAGAATTTTGTTTTTTTCGGCATATCTTCAATGATACTACCTGAAATTCCAATGTTAAAAATTCCAATAATACTTATACAGAGTATCGTTACGGAACTAATATAAATAGTAATGCGATGATTTCTAACCATGTGTTCGGTCCAATCTACAAATTGATTGATCCATTTTTTACCTAAATGTTTTAAATGCTTATCCTTTGGAGGAGGTAAAAAACTATACATTATTGGGATGATAAAGAGGCTTAGTAAAAATATGGTTATAATGTTAATGGAGGCAACAATACCAAACTCTTTTAATAATTTACTATTGGTAAGTATAAAAGTAGCAAAACCAGAAGCAGTTGTTAAATTGGTCATTAAGGTTGCGTTACCAACCTTGGTAATTACTCGTTGTAACGATTTTGCCTTATTGCCATGAAGCTTGATTTCTTGTTGGTATTTATTGATTAGGAATATGCAATTTGGGATTCCAATAACAATAATCAAAGGAGGGATTAATGCAGTAAGTACTGTAATCTCATAATGCAATAGTCCTAGAATTCCGAAAGCCCACATTACTCCAATAATTACCGTAAACATTGCAATGATAGTAGCTCTAAATGATCTAAAGAAAAAGAAAAACAGTAAAGAGGTGACCAATAAAGCAGCTCCTACAAATAATCCAATTTCATCTATGATGTTTTGAGAGTTAAGAGTTCGAATATAGGGCATCCCAGACGTATGAACTTTTATTCCTGTCTCTTCTTCAAATTGTTCTATGATGGGAATTAAGTCATTTATTATAAAATCTTTTCGAATGGAAGTATTTATAATAGACTTTTCCATGTAGATAGCGGTTCTAATGGATTGCTTATTTGGACTATAAACTAATCCTTCGTAAAAAGGAAGTTTGTTAAAAAGTTCGTATTTATATTGCTTAAGAGATTCGTTTGTAAAAACAGAATCTTTAATAAAGGGAACTAATTTAAAAGCAGTAGTGTCTTTTCTTTTTTCAAGTTTTAATAGGTCACCTACAAAAATAGTAAAATCTATTTCTTTATATTTCATTAAATCTTTTGATAATTTATTCCAGGCTACAAATTTTTCAGGAGTAAACAGTGTTGAATCTTTTATTCCTAGAATAACTAGATTGCCTTCTTCACCAAATTCTTCTAAAAATTTATTGTATTCAACATTGATATAATGGTCGTCTGGTAATAAATTAGCTTCTGTTGTTGAAAAACGCATATTGCCCCACTGTGTAGCCAATGCAAACGTAATTGCTGCAATTAAGATTAATAGAAAAGCTCTATTTCTTAAAATAAATCGTGCAAGTGCACTCCAAAATCCTATGCTAAAAAGTTTATTCAACGTATTTTTTAATATTGATTTCTATATGTTTTTAGAAAGGTACAAATGTATTGAATTAGGCTACAACTATATAGGCTTATGCAGTTTAAATGTAAGCTAAATTAAAAACTGATTTATAATTACTTGTAATAAAAAAGCGGCTTTTGAGCCGCTTTAATTATTTTAGTACTGTATTTTTTAAACAGTCATAATTTCTTTTTCTTTTAAAGAGAACACTGCGTCAATTTTAATAATGTGATTATCCGTCATTTTTTGAATGTCCATTTCAAGATTTTTTGTTAAATCTTCAGAAAGATCTGCTTTTTTTATTTCGTTATTTGCATGTTTACGATCATTTCGTACCCCGACTTTTGATTCTTCTGCTTCCGCTTTTGCTTGTTTTACCAATTCTACTCTTCTTTCTTCAGTTAAAGGAGGAACATTGATAATCACACTTTCTCCATTATTCATTGGGTTAAAGCCAATATTGGCTAAATGAATTCCTTTTTCAATTTCAGGAATTAAAGATTTTTCCCAAGGTTGTATAGAAATTGTCATACCGTCTGGAGTCGAAACATTGGCAACTTGACTAATAGGTGTTGGAGTACCATAATAATCAACCATTACACCAGATACCATGGAAGGCATTGCTTTTCCAGCTCTAATGTTTATGAATTTTTTTGTAAGATGTATTAGAGCATTATCCATTCCCTCTTTAGTGCTATCTATTATAAATTGTACTTCTTCGTCCATTACTGTTCATCTTTAATTTTGCCTAACATAATTTAACAAAACAAATTTAATAATTTTTAAGCAATTAATATTCTACTAATTACATATTTACTTTGGTTCCTATATTTTCTCCAGAAACCACTTTTAATAAATTTCCTCTGGTATTCATATCAAAAACTACAATGGGTAATTCATTTTCTTGACTCAGGGTAAAAGCAGTAGTATCCATTACTTTTAGTCCTTTTTTAAGAACATCATCAAAGCTAATAAAATCGAATTTTGTTGCTTTCGAATCTTTTTCTGGATCACTAGAGTAAATTCCATCTACACGTGTTCCTTTTAAAATTACATCTGCTTTAATTTCAATTGCTCTTAATACAGCAGCAGAATCGGTAGTGAAATAAGGGTTGCCTGTTCCTCCTCCAAAAATTACAACTCTTCCTTTTTCTAGATGTCTTAAGGCTCTACGTCTAATAAAAGGTTCTGCAACTTCATTGATTTTTATAGCACTTTGCAGTCGAGTTGGGATTTTTTCATCCTCTAAGGCACCTTGCAAAGCTAAACCGTTTATAACAGTTGCTAGCATGCCCATATGGTCTCCTTGAACACGATCCATACCTTTGCTTGCTCCAGCTAAACCTCTAAAAATGTTGCCACCACCAATTACAATGGCAATTTCTACTCCTTTTTCGGTTAATTGTTTAATGTCTTCGGCATATTCTTTTAGACGGTCAGGATCAATACCGTATTGGCGGTTGCCCATTAATGCTTCACCGGATAGTTTTAAAAGTATTCTTTTGTATTGCATAGCAGAATTTTGTGATGTAAAAATAAAGAAAAAAAGTGTTCAACCCTAAGAAGAAAATTAAGAATAAAAAAAACCGACCTAAAAAATAGATCGGTTCTTAAATAAATAAAAAAATGTAATTATCCTAAAGCAACTCTTTCAAAAGAAACAACTTCATTTCCTTTAGAAGTTACGTAATCAGCCACACTTTGTTTTTCGTCTTTAATAAAGTTTTGATCTAATAAACACTTCTCTTGGTCCAACGTAGTGTTATCAGAAATAAAGCGCTCTAATTTACCAGGAAGGATTCTGTCCCAAATTTGCTCTGGTTTGCCTTCGGCTCTTAATTCTTCTTGTAAGCTAGTTTTAGCAGCTTCCACTATTTCATCAGTTAATTGAGCTCTAGAAATATATTCAGGTACATTAATTAGATGTTTTCCTAAACGTCCTCTTTCTATATTGTCTTTTTCAATTACAGCAATTCTAGCCTCTGTTTCCGAAGCAACAAATGCAGGATCAAAATCTTTGTAAGATAAGGTAGTAGCACCCATAGAAGCAACTTGCATTGCAATATCTTTAGCAACAACATCAGCACTATTTTCACCAGAAGCCAATCCAACCAAAGCAGCAATTTTATAACCGTGAATATAAGCACCTACAAAAGGAGCAGTCAATTTTTTAAAGTCGTTAATTTGAACTTTTTCTCCAATAACTCCAGTTTGCTCAATCATTTTTTCTGCAACAGTCATACCACCAAAATCTGTATTTAAGAAAGATTCTTGGTCGTTACAGTTAATTGCTAATTCAGCTAAGCTTTTTGCCAATGCAACAAAATCATCGTTTTTACCAACGAAATCAGTTTCACATCCTAATACAATTAAAACACCTTCAGTTTTAGCGTCGTTTACAACTGCTATTGCAGCACCTTCACTAGATGCTCTGTCAGCTCTTTTTTCAGCAACCTTTTGTCCTTTTTTACGTAAGATAGATACGGCTTCATCGAAGTTGCCGTCAGCTTCTACTAAAGCTTTTTTACAATCCATCATACCAGCACCGGTTGCATCTCTTAATTTTTTTACTTCTGCGGCTGTTATATTTGCCATTTTATTGAAATTTTAGTTATTTATTATATTAAAAAAAAGTCGTTTAAGTTATTTCTAAAAAGAATAAAACTAAAACGACCTTCATAAAATTATTCTTCTTCAGATGAAGCGTCAGCTTTAACCTCTACAGCAGCTACTCTTTTACGAGCAGTTTTTTTAGCTGCAGGCTTTTCTTCTTTTACAGGAGCAGACTTTTCAGCTTTTGGAGCTACAAGCTTTTCTTCTTTAGCAGGAGCAGCTTTTTCATCGGCACCTTTCCGGTTACTTAAACCTTCAATAACAGCATTAGAAACACTTGTCATAATTTTATCGATTGATTTTGAAGCATCATCGTTAGATGGGATCACATAATCAATTATGTTAGGATCACAGTTGGTGTCTACCATTGCGAAAATTGGAATTTTTAATTTCAATGCTTCAGCAACTGCAATATGCTCACGAGTTGTATCTACAACAAATAAAGCACCTGGAAGACGTGTCATATCAGAAATAGAACCTAAGTTTTTCTCTAATTTAGCACGAGAACGATCTACCGCTAAACGCTCTTTTTTAGATAATGAATTAAATGTTCCATCTTCTTTAGAACGATCGATTGAATCCATTTTTTTAACAGCTTTTCTAATTGTTACAAAATTGGTAAGCATTCCGCCTGGCCATCTTTCAGTAATGTAAGGCATGTTTGCTTTTCCTGCTTTTTCAGCAACAATATCTTTAGCTTGTTTTTTGGTAGCTACGAAAAGAATTTTTCTTCCGCTAGCTGCAATTTTTGTAAGAGCTTCGTTAGCTTCTGCTAGTTTTGCAGTAGTTTTGTAAAGATTGATAATGTGGATTCCATTACGCTCCATATAGATATAAGGGGCCATGTTAGGATTCCATTTTCTGGTTAGGTGACCAAAGTGTACACCTGCGTCAAGTAACTCTTTTACTTGTTCGTTGTTGTTTGCCATTTTTGTAATAGTTTACGTTCTTGTGTTATTATAGATAGCAACCTCTTCTAATGAAAGGGTTTAGATGCTAAACTAACTCTCCGGCTCTCGGAGTAACAGCGGTATTAAAATTGTTTGTCAAATATAATTTGACGAATATATAAGAACTTACAACTTGAATTGGGCATCCTAAGACACCCAGCCAAGTAGTGTGTTTTCTAACGTTTAGAGAATTGGAATTTTTTACGCGCTTTTTTCTGACCGAATTTTTTACGTTCTACCATTCTTGGATCTCTAGTTAATAAACCTTCTGGTTTTAAAACTAAACGATGCTCTGGGTTTAACTCGCACATTGCACGAGAAATTGCTAAACGAATCGCTTCTGCTTGTCCTGTTGTACCACCACCATGAACATTTACAGTAATGTCAAAGCTTTTAATGTTATCTGTTAACGTTAAAGGCTGCATTACTTTATATTGTAAAGTTCCTGTAGTAAAGTAATTTTCAAACTCACGCTTGTTAATCGTAATATTACCTTTTCCTTTGGCAATATAAACACGTGCAACAGCGTTTTTTCTTCTACCTATTTTGTGAATTACTTCCATTACTTTTTATTGTTAAGGTTAATGGTTTTTGGTTTTTGTGCTTCTTGTCCGTGATCTGCACCTGAATATACTTTTAGATTTCTGAACAAAGCAGCACCTAATTTATTTTTAGGTAACATACCTTTTACAGCTTTTTCTACAAGTCTTGCAGGATCTTTTCCAAACAATTCTTGAGCAGTAAGACTACGTTGTCCACCAGGATAACCTGTGTGTCTAATGTAAGACTTATCTTCCCATTTGTTTCCGCTTAAAGTAATTTTTGCGGAGTTAATAATAATTACGTTATCACCGCAATCTACGTGAGGGGTGAAATTAGGTTTGTGTTTGCCACGAAGTAATATTGCAACTTCACTAGCAAGACGACCCAATGCTTGCCCGTCCGCATCTACTAATAACCACTCTTTATTTACAGTGTTTTTGTTAGCAGATACTGTTTTGTAACTTAATGTATCCATTTAGTTCTTTGTCTAATTGTTAATAAATCATTGTTTTTCCCCTTTAAAAAGGGCTGCAAATGTAATACTATTTAATTGAATTACAAATGGTCATGTTTTAATTTTTTATAGATGAATTTTTTACGCTAGTTTTTAGTTAAAAATAAGTACTTGTATTAATTTCCCAAAATTGAAGTCCCTTAAGAAACAACCTGTCGTTTTATGTTTTAGAATTATACTTGTTTGGATTTTTTTTGATGTAATTAACTATACATATCTTTAGTACTTATTTTAATGCTAAATTTACTGACAATTCCTAACAACAATTTATGTCATTTATCAACCCTTTTGAACCTGGTTTTTATAAAGAAAAATCTATTTTAAATATAAAAGATATAATTGAATGGAAAAGAAAAAACAATCTTTATAATTTCGATACACTTCCCAAAGTAGCAGTTATTTCAATGGTCAGCCAATTGTCCTTACCCAAAAGATTAATAAATAAAAAACTAAAAGGACTAAGCGGAAAACATTATGTTTTAAACAAACAAGTGCTTTTTAGCTACGAATTTGGAATTGGATCTCCTGCTATTATTGCATTATTAGAAGAATTAACAGCTTTGGGTGTGACAAAATTTTTATATATCGGTTATGCAGGAAGACTTAATACTACAATTAATGAAGCAGCTTGTTTTATAGTTAACAAAGCTTTTTCTCTCTGTGGAACTTCTTTTTTTTATAATAATGAATCCTTTATTTCATACTCTAATAATTTGAGTGATAAAGTAAAAAGTGAATTAAATTTATCTGAAAAAATTATATTATCAACCGATGCTCCATATAGGGAAACCCTAAGTGTTTTAGATTTCTACAAAAGAAAAAAGGCAACTCTTATAGATATGGAAACTGCATCTATTTTAGCTTTTTTCAAACAAAATAATACAGAAGTTGCTTGTGTTTTAATTGCTTCAGATTTAATAGAATCTTCTTGGATACCCCCTAAAAACATTAAATTATTACGCAAAAGAGCTAAAAATATTGTTAATCAATTTATAGCAATTTTGTAATGAAAAAGCCTGTTATCAGCATTGTTATTCCGTTTTATAACGAAGAAAAGTTCCTTGAAAGAGCGATAAATTCTGTTGTAAATCAAACGTATTCATCCATTCAGATTATATTGGTCGATGATGGTTCTACAGATAAATCTACTCTTTACGCCAAAGAATTTTGCGAACATCATCCAAATTCTAAATTAATTATAATTCCAAATTCGGGGCCAGGAAATGCTAGAAATGTTGGAATTGAAAATGTAACCGGAACCTATATTGCTTTTTTAGATGCAGATGATTATTTTCATAATAATGCAATAGAAGTATTTTACAAAAATATTATTGGCAACAATACAGATCTGAGTATCGGTCAATATGTAATGCTTGATAAAAATGAAAATGTATTGAAAAAATCCAATTGGAATAACAATGCAACTTTCGATAATAAAATGGCTATTTCATTGGTTGCTTCTGAAAAACTAATACCTACTTCTTGGGCTAAGCTTTTCAAATCTAAAATTGCTAAAAAATGTAGTTTTCCAAACCTATCTTGGAAAGAAGACGATGTTTTTTTTTTAGCTTATTTATTAAATAGTAAAACGGTTTCGATTGTAAACAAAACGCTTCTTACTGTTAATTGTAGGCCAGATTCTCTTACACGTCAAATCATTTCAGAAAAAATGATCAATGCCATTAGTAAATCATATAATAAGCAAATGGAAATTTTAAAACCTTTAAAAAATAAATTTATCAATCAATCTTTAATTGAAAGTGAGATTAACACATCTTTAAATCTTTTGATTCTCTTAAATATAGATTGGGAAAACATTAAAAATCAAAAAAAGATATGGAGTTTTTTTTGTGATAATATTCTTGTTTTAGCTAAAAAAGCTAAAAAATATAATCTTAATTTTAAAAAAAGAATACTATTGCATTTTTTAGTTTCCATAACCATATTAGGATGGACGTATTCTTTTTGTATTATTAATGTCTTTAAAAGACATCAAATAAATCAATTAGAAAAAGTAAAATCTTAATGAAATTTAAAAACTATAGAACTCGATTTTTAATCAACTTTTTTTGGTTGTTTTCGCTTAATAATTTAGGGTATTTATTTTCCATTATTACCTTGCCTATATTAATTTCAAAATTTGGTTATCAAGATATGGGAGTGGTCTTTACCGTGCAGGCTATTATTTTTGGAATGGTTGCCATTGCTAATTATAGCCTTGTTTTTTATATTCCAACACAATCTAAGGCTATAAGTGTCAACGAAAATGCCTTTAAAGAAACATGGAGTTTAAGTATCAACATTAGAGCTTATATTTCTGTTTTATTAACCTTAGCTTCTCTTTTGTTTGTATTTATTTACTTTAAAGATTATTTCAATTTATGGTTATTAAGTTTGCCGATTGTTATTTTTAAAATTGCAAATCCCATACTTTTTTTTAATGCCTTAGAAAAAAACAAATATGTTCTTTTAATAGGATTTTTAAGTAAGCTTTTATTCTTGTTATTTGTAATAGTGATTTCGAATAAAGATTATATTAATTTTTGTTTGGGACTTTCTGAATTATTAATAGTATTGTTTTTTTTAAAACAAAGTAAACAACCATTTTTTGAATTTCAATTATTGTCATTAAAAAAAATTACGCTCTTTTTAAAAATTACGTTTAATTTATTTTTAGTTAATTTTTTTTCATTATTAAAGTCCGCAAGCATATTGCCTTTAGCCACCTATTTATTTGGACCAAGTTATGCAACCATTTATACTTTAGCAGATAAAATAATTAATATGGTAAGAGGTGTTTCTGGTGCTATGTTTACCAGTTTTTTTCCTATTTATAATAAAGAAAGGTTTGATTTAACTGTTTTTAGAAAGAAAACAGGGGTTCTTATTTTATGTTGTTTACTATTATTTGTGGCACTAATTTATATAGGGAGCCCTTATTTAATATTTGTGTTAAATAATTTTCAAGAAAATAATATAGCAGTAAATATTTTAAGAATTCTGAGTTTATCTATACCAATGTTTTTTATAATTATTCCCCTTTTCAGTTACTTATTAGAATTAAAAAAATGGAATATTATTTTAAATTTTGCCATTTTACAATTGGCAGTACTATTTCTTTTCTATATGATTTTTCATAATAACTTATATCAAATTGCCATTGGTTTTGTGATATCAGAATATATTTTATTAGCTGGATATATATTTTATATAGCTAAATTAAAAAAGGCCTAATTTTATTTTACTGAAGCTGTTAAAATATAATAATCACCATACCCTCGAAAAAAAGAAATTTTATTAGAAATTTTATCAAAAAGACTTAAAGTATTAAATAATACCGGATATTTTTCTGGAAAATCCACATGATTCCCTGTGGGAGCTAAAAAACAAATATTTTCAACTTTAAAGTTTTTAAAATCTTTTAGTAATAGTTTTTTTGTGCTTTTAGCACTATGGTAAAAAGTATGTACTTGCTCTCCTTCTATATTTGCAAAAACCCCGTCTTTTTTTAATCTTCTAAAAGCTGTTTTGTTTCCTTTAAAAATTTTTAAAAACTCCCATATACATATTTTTGGCATTAGCACCAATGTTATTTTTCCATTGGGAGACAGCAATTGCTTAAATAAACCAAAAACCTCTTGTAACTCTTCTTCAGAGCTGCAATTTAGACCGCCAAAGTTTGAGAAAATATGATTGTATTTTTGAGGATTAAGCTTATTAAGCTCATTAAAGGATAATCTTTGACAGGATAGGTTTTTTTTTAAGGATTCCGATTTAATTTTGGATGTAACAAAATCTATCATTCCTGGGGCAATATCTGTTGCATGAATATTGTATCCTTTTTTTGCAAAATAAACTGCGTCTATTCCGCTACCACAATTTATTTCTAAAATTTTAGCAGCAGGTTTTAACTCTTTATATAAATGTTTTCGCACCCGTTTTCTCATCCAATTAATTAGACTGGAAGTTTTATCAAGTTGTTCGTAATGACTTGAAATTTTAGAAAAACCATTTTCGATATTTTGTTTGCTCTTATTCATTCTTATTGGAATTTTCCATCTTGTCTAATGCAAATTTATCGAGTATAGCACTAGGGACATAATAAAAATACAAAAGCATGGATCGTAATTTAGTTATAGAAACTAATGATGGCTTTTTAATGATGTGTTTAAAATTAGTAATAGCCTGACTTTTCCTATATTCCTTATGTACATATCGATGTAATCTTTTATAATAATTAGAATTAAAAGTTCCTTGAAACATCATCGCTAAATCATCGGAATCCGTCCAATTGGATTTTAGATTTAGATCATCTTTAACCATCTCATAAAACTTGGTTCCAGGTAATGGATAGGATACTGAAACACCAATATTATCCGGCTGTAACTCCTTAATCATTGCAATTGTTTTTGCAATATCTTTTTTTGTTTCTCCCAAATATCCAAACTGAATAAAGAATGCGACTTTCACATTTTTTAATTTTAATAAACGTGTTGCGTCATAGATTTGTGAAAGTTGAGTTCCTTTATCCATGGCATCCAAAATCTTTTGAGAGCCACTTTCTGCACCTACCCAAACTTCTTTTAAACCACTTTCCGCTAGGGCATCAATGGTGTCTTCTTTTAATAATAAATCGACACGACTTTGTATCACATAGGCTATTTTTAAATCTACTTTTTTTAATGCTATATTAAAATTTTGAACCCATCGTGGTTTTAAACCAAAAATATCATCACACATCCAAAAATTAGTGACGTCATAATTTTCTTTTAAGTAGGAGATAAGTTTTGTGATGTATTCTGGGGAATGAGAATTATAACGAACACCATAAATAGGTTTTGCACACCAATTGCATTTATAAGGACATCCTCTAGTTGTTGCAATGTTTAATGAAATTTTTTTTCCTCTTTCCGCCCACACTTTTTTATAGGCATCTACATCTACTAAATCCCAGGCAGGCATTGGAAGTTCATCTAAATTTTTTAAAGCCTCTCTTTTTGGATTGGCAATAAACTCTTCATTATTTTTAAAAACGATTCCCTTTAAATCGCTTACTGGTTCTTTATTTTTTATTTTGCTAAGCAATTCTTTTAAAGTGAGTTCTCCTTCCCCTAAAATAATATAGTCGGCACCAGCATCTAAATATTTTTTATAATGATCGGTGCTGTCTGAACTGTTTACAATCACCGTACAATTGTATTTTTTTCCTATAGCAATCATCTCGAATGCTGCTTCCCGCATATTGGTCAAACACATTTTTGTGAGGTAGTTAAAACCATCATCATAAATAACCAAAAAGGAAGGCTTTTTTTCTTGAATTTCTTTTTCAATATCAAAGGGATTATTCCTCAAATTGGTATCAAAAAGAGAAACAGAAAAATCATTTTTGCGCATTAAAGAAGCGGCATATATAGTACCAAGAGGTGGATATGGAGTTTTATTTTCCCATTGTTTTTTGTCTAATGGGTAATAATAAGAATGGGAGAAAAGAATATCAAGCATGTTCTTTTGTTAAATGAATGTTATGTTTTTCTTTTAACTCATCATATTTATCATTAAGGCGTTCAATTACTTTACGCTGAAAGTTTAAAGGATGGTGTTTAGAAACATTTTTAGTAGATTTTAAAGCGACTTTAAAATGCTTTTCTTCCAATTTATTAAATTTTACTTTCCATTTCTTGTAGGTAATTTTAAGAAAAAACGAATCTAGCCAATCACCAATTTTGGTATTTAGAATATTTTCTATAAGCTTTGTGAGTAGTGGTTTTTTCAACTGATTTAATATTGACAAATGCTCAGAAATCGTTTTGTTGGGTAAATAGTTTTCTACCCACTTATTTTGTTTGTAAAAATCATTAAAACTCCCATTTCCAAACATTGGAAGCATCGTAGTTAATTCGGTAGCAGTAAATCTGTTTTTTTCTTCAATTTCTAAAGAATTTGAGCTTATAAAATAATTGACACAAAAATATTTTTTAGAATTAAATAAGAATATCTTTTTATAAAGAATTAATAAAGTTCTTGCAATCCATAATCGTTTAGGACTTGTAATGATAAAGAAATCGATATCTCCATCATCATCAAAATAACCTTTGGATAAAGATCCTGATATTCCAACCCCTTCTACATAAGGAAATTTTGAAATGAAACGGGAAACTTTTGTGGCTTTTTGATGAATATCCTTTGCCATTTGGTTTCCAGATAATCTCCTTTTAATTAACGTTTCATCATTTTCTGTCAAATAAAATTCATCGATTTTATAAATCACTTTATTGTTGACTAAATGTGTTAATTCCTCTCTGATTTGATCTATAGAATTTGCTTCAGAAAAAGAATAAATTTCCTCTTCCGTTAATGGGTATTTAAATAGAGAAAAATATAATATGGGTTTTAATAGCGTCATTTTTTTTAAAAATACCAAATTTTAATTTATTCTACAGTTATTTTCTTAATATTAACAAAGAGTTATTTGTCTTTATCTTTTTAAGATAAAAAAGCGGATCGTTCTAATATTTTTTTAGGGTAACTTTTAATTAAAAAAATCAATTTAAAATTCTCGATTTGATATTAATTTTAATGTGCTTCTAGCCAATTTTCTCCTAGTCCTAAATCAACATCTAATGAAACAGAAAGTTTAAATGCATTTTCCATTTCATATTTAATTAAAGGTTTTAATATTTCTAATTCTGGTTGATAGATATCGAAAACTAATTCATCATGAACTTGTAATAACATCTTACTTTTATAATTGCCTTCTTCCAGTTTATTATAAATATTAATCATGGCTTTTTTTATAATATCGGCTGCACTACCTTGGATTGGAGCATTAATAGCATTTCGTTCTGCAGCTCCACGTACAATCGCATTGGATGCATTAATCGCATTTAAATACCTTCTTCTTCCTAATACGGTCTGAACGTATCCATTTTCACGAGCAAAATGGATTTGTTCGTTCATAAATTTTTTAAGTTTAGGATAGCTTTCATAATAGGTCTCAATTAATTCTTTTGCTTCAGAACGGGAAAGATCTGTTTGATTGCTTAAGCCAAAAGCAGAAACACCATATATAATTCCGAAATTAACTGTTTTTGCATTGCTACGTTGTTCTTTGGTTACTTCTTCAAGAGGAACATCAAAAACTTTAGCAGCAGTGGAGGCGTGAATATCTTCACCATTTTTAAAGGCTTCAATCATGTTGGTTTCTTTACTTAAAGCCGCAATAATACGTAATTCTATTTGTGAATAATCCGCTGCTAATAATAGATAGTCTTTATTTCTTGGTATAAAAGCCTTTCTAACTTGACGACCACGCTCGGTACGAATTGGGATATTTTGTAAATTAGGGTTGTTGCTACTTAGTCTTCCTGTTGCCGCAACGGTTTGCATATATTCGGTATGTACTTTACCTGTTATAGGTTCTACTTGGAGTGGTAATGCATCTACATAAGTACTTTTTAGTTTTGCAAGACCTCTATACGCTAGTATGTTTCTTATTATTTCATGGTCTTTAGCTAAATAGGAAAGGACATCTTCTGCAGTTGAATATTGACCTGTTTTGGTTTTTTTAGGTTTATTAACCAATTTCATTTTTTCAAAAAGAACAATGCCTAATTGTTTTGGCGAAGCAATATTAAATTCTTCATCTGCAGCTTCATAAATTTCGGCAACTAACTTCTTGATATCTTTATCTAAATCGGAAGCCAATCCATTTAAAAATGGCACATCTAAATTGACACCTTCTAATTCCATAGCTGCTAAAACACGTACTAACGGAATTTCAATTTCGTTAAATAATTTTTGAATGTTAGCGTCACCTAATTCTTTTTCAAAATGCTCTTTTAATTGAAGGGTGATATCTGCATCTTCAACAGCATATTCCGTTTGTTTATCAATGGGAACCTCCCGCATGGAAAGTTGATTTTTTCCTTTTTTCCCAATAAGTTCCGTAATTGGAACTGGTGTGTAGTTGAGGTAAGTCTCAGAAAGCACATTCATATTATGTCTCATATCAGGATTGATCAAATAATGAGCTAACATGGTGTCAAATATCTTCCCTTTTACGGAAACCTTATATTTTGCGAGTACTTTGATGTCGTATTTTAAATTCTGACCTATTTTTTGGATGGATTCATTTTCAAAGAAAGGTCTAAGTAGTTCGATTAAATCTTGAGCTTCATTTTTATCTTCTGGAAAAGGCAGATAAAACCCTTTACTAACTTCCCATGAAAAAGCAATCCCAATCAACTCAGCTGTTATTGGATTTAGTCCAGTAGTTTCCGTATCAAAACATACAGAAGTTTGTTTCATTAGGTTTTGAAGAAATAACTTGGTTCCTATACCGGCTTGAACTGTTTGATAAAAATGCTCAGTATTTGCAATGCTTTTCCGAGTGCTGTGAAGGGTGCTTTCTAAGGGTTCTCCATCGCCACCAAAAAGTGAAAATTGCCCTTGTCCCGCAGCACTCGGTTCGCTTTTTGTGACAGGTTTTTCTTTTATTTCAGTAGCGATTTTACTAGCAGCAGGAGCTGCATTGGTAAATGTTTTAGTAAAATTATCTATCAATCGCCTAAATTCTAATTCTTGAAAAAGAGCAGTAACCGCATCCATATCAGGTTGGGACATTTTAAAATCTTCTTCATGAAATTCTACAGGAACATCTAGCATGATCGTTGCTAATTTTTTAGAAAGAATACCTAAATCTTTAGCATCTTCTACTTTCTCTTTCATTTTCCCTTTTAATTCGTGGGTATTGGCCAATAAACCTTCCATACTTCCATAAGCAGCAATAAACTTTTTAGCAGTTTTATCACCAACACCGGGTAATCCTGGGATGTTATCACTTGCATCACCCATCATTCCTAAATAATCAATCACTTGTTCCGGTCGATCTACTTCAAACTTTTTTTGTATTTCTGGAATTCCCCAAGTTTCATATCCTCCTCCAAACATTGGACGGTACATAAAAATATTTTCTGAAACCAATTGGGCAAAATCCTTATCTGGAGTAACCATAAAGGTTTGATAACCTTCTTTTTCAGCTTTTTTTGACAGCGTTCCAATAACATCATCCGCTTCAAAACCTTCTTTAACCATTATAGGTATGTGCATGGCTTTTAAAATATCGTAGATATATGGTATCGCAATTTTTATTGCATCTGGTGTTGCATCTCGATTGGCTTTGTATTCTGGGAAGGCTTCCTTTCTGTCTTTACTTCCGCCTTTATCAAAACAAACTGCTAAATGGTCGGGACGTTCACGTTTTATAACATCTAAAAGAGAATTCATAAAGCCCATAATAGCTGAAGTATCCAAACCTTTGGAGTTGATTCTTGGGTTTTTAATAAAGGCATAATAACCTCTAAATATTAAAGCATAAGCATCAACAAGAAATAGGCGTTTTTTATCGGACATAGGGTATTAATTTAATTTTATAAAGCTACTAAACTTATTCTTCCAATCTAAATAAAATAGATTTAAAAAAACCCTCTTTTTAAGAGGGGTTTTTTGTGTTTATAAATTTAATTAGTAGTTGTTCACTATCAATTGCTTGGTAGAAATTTCTTGAATTCCTTCAATCACTAACATATAAGTAGCATTAGCAAGGTTAGAAATATCGATAATTAACAACTAAAGTTAATACATTATTTACATAAAACTCAACTTAATCCTTTTTCGTTTTTAATAAAAATTAAATAATTATGAGCATCTTTCTAACAGTATTAGAATTCTTACTTTTTTTTAGTTTTTGTATCTTTTCACTTTCTAAAAAACCAATATGAAACGAGCCTGTTAAATTTTTTCAAACCTAGGAAAACTGAAGATTCACGTATTCCAATAAAAAAAAGGTGAGTAAATGATTAATAGCCACAATCTGTAACCGATTTAATAAAATAATATAGACCTATGAAAAGATCACTTTTTATTATAAGTGTACTATCGCTTTTTAGTTGTGCTAATGAACCAAATGTTTCAACTGCTCAAAAAGAATTACCTTTAATAGATTATGTAAATCCATTTATTGGCACTGGAGGTCATGGCCATACCTATCCAGGAGCTACCATGCCTTTTGGAATGATGCAATTAAGTCCCGATACTCGTTTGGACGGTTGGGATGGGTGTAGCGGCTATCACTATTCTGATGAGTATATCTATGGATTTTCTCACACGCATTTAAGCGGAACTGGTGTTTCCGACTACGGAGATATTTTATTAATGCCAACGAATACCATTAACTTTAATAATGGAGCAAATGGAAAAAAAGGATATCGCGCACATTTTTCACATGCCAATGAAATTGCAGCGCCTGGATATTATAAAGTAAAACTAGACACTACAAATATAGAGGTAGAGCTTACTGTTTCTAAACGTAGTGGAATGCATAAATACCAATTTCCATCTGCTGAAAATCAAATAGTAATTTTAGATCTAATCCATCGTGATAAAGTATTGGATGCAAACATTGATAAGATTTCTGACACTGAAATACAAGGCTATCGATTTTCTGATGCCTGGGCAACAGACCAACGTTTATATTTCTATATAAAAACATCCCATTCATTTAATGATATTTTACAGTCGCCACCTGAACAAGGGATGCCTGGCGCTAGAAAAACAGCATTAACATTTAACAATCCAAATAATGAACTTGTTTATATTAAAATAGGAATTTCTGCAGTTGATGAAGAAGGTGCACGTAAAAATCTAGAGGAAGAAATTGCTGATAAATCTTTTGAAGACATAAAAAAAGAGGCACAAGACACTTGGGAACAACAATTAGAGAAAATCGTAATTGAAAGTTCAAATTCGGATTATAAAACTAATTTTTATACCTCATTATACCATACTATGATTGCTCCAAATCTATATCAAGATGTAGACGGGCGTTACCGAGGTATGGATTTAGAAATCCATACAACTAAAGATTTTGATTATTATACAGTATTTTCTTTGTGGGATACTTATAGAGCAACACATCCTTTATATACCATTATTGAACAGGAACGAACCAATGATTTTATCAAGACATTGTTAGCGAAATACGATGAAGGAGGTATTCTGCCTATCTGGGATTTATCTTCTAATTATACAGATTGTATGATCGGTTATCATGCGGTTCCTGTTATCGCAGATGCTTATTTAAAAGGGATAAGAGATTATGATACTGAAAAAGCTTTTCAAGCAATGAAACATAGTGCTTTTCAGGATAAGTTAGGTTTAAAATCGTATAAAGAATTTGGTTTTGTTCCTATGGAAGAAGAAAGTGAATCTGTGTCAAAAACGTTAGAATATGCCTATGATGATTGGACCATTGCGCAAATGGCAAAGGCTATGAACAAAGAAGATGATTATGCTTTGTTTTCAAAAAGAGCACAGTTTTATAAAAATGTATACGACCCAGAAACTCAATTTATGAGAGGAAGGTTTAGAAATACATGGTTTACTCCTTTTGATCCTTACGAAGTTAATTTTAATTATACCGAAGCTAATGCTTGGCAGTATAGTTTGTATGTACCTCAAGACATTACAGGATTAATGAACTTAATGGGAGGAAAAAAAGTATTGGAAAATCATTTAGATAACTTGTTTACTGCTAACAATGAAACTTCTGGACGTGATCAGATAGATATAACAGGATTAATTGGTCAATATGCTCATGGCAACGAGCCTAGTCATCATATGGCATATTTATATAACTTTGTAAATAAGCCAGCAAAAACACAAGAAAAAGTTTATCAGATTTTAACAGAATTATATAAAAATGATCCAGACGGAGTTTCTGGAAATGAAGATTGTGGGCAAATGAGTGCCTGGTATGTATTAAGTTCCTTAGGATTTTATCCGGTAACGCCGGGTGCTAACCAATACATAATTGGAAGTCCTTTGTTTGAAAAAGCGACCCTAAATTTAGAGAATAAGAAGCAGTTTACCATTCAAGCTGAAAATATTTCCGATAGCGCTATTTATATCGAAAAGGCATTTTTAAACGATATAGAACTGAATAGAACTTTTATCACTCACAATGAAATAATCGCTGGTGGAATATTAAAGTTTTATATGACGGACGCTCCTAATAATTGGGGAACTCAAGAAGGTCATGAACCTAAAACTGAAATTAAAGAGCATTTAATAATACCAACACCATTTATTGCTGAAGGAAAAATTGCTTTTAAAAATGACACTCAAGTTTCCCTAGCAAACTCTATTAAGGAAACAACCCTATATTATAGTATAGATTCTGAGGAATTTAAAATCTATGAAAATCCTATTAATATCACTACTGAAAGTCAGCTAAAAACATATGCCGCATTAAACGGAATTAAAAGTGATACCTTAAAAACTAACTTTTATAAAATTAACTCAAATATTAGTATCCAATTAGAAACGGAATATGCGAATCAATACAATGCTGGAGGTAATAATGCACTAATAGACGGTATTCGTGGGTCTAAAGATTATAGAACAGGAGCTTGGCAAGGGTATCAAGATGCTGATTTAATAGCTATTATAGATTTAGGAAGTATTCAAGCTTTTGAAACTGTTGAACTTAGTTTTTTACAGGATCAACGAAGTTGGATATTTTTCCCTACTGAAGTAACATGTTATGTAGCTCCGGAAAAAATATTTAGTAAAAATGTACCTGCTCAAATTATAGCAGCTGAGGTTCCATCTTCAGAAATAGAAATAAAGACAATTAGATTTAATACCGAAGGGCAAAGTTCTCGTTATATAAAAATAGTTGCTAAAAATTTAGGGGATTTACCCAATTGGCATTTAGGTTCGCCATACAAAGGAAAAGCCTGGATTTTCATAGATGAAATAACAATTAAATAAATGATAACTTTACAAAATAAGGGTTATTAAGAGGCACCTTTACGTTTCGATTTTCAATATTAAATCGGTTATTTTTTAATTTTAATAATTAGCTAGCCTTTATTTTGTTTTATTAAAGAAATCAGAGGGAAGATTAATACAATTATTATCTTTATAAATAGATACGCTAAAATATTCATGTATTGAATAATAACCTGTTTCTCCTTTTTTATTGATTGCGATATAACCGACTTGAAATTTTTTGTAATTATCGTTTTTTGTGACAATTCTAAGTATTGCTTCTTCACAGGCTTCTTGAGGAGATTTGCCTTGCCTCATTAACTCTACGATTAAAAAACTGCCAACAGTTTTTAAAACCTCTTCTCCCATACCAGTCGCCGTTGCTCCACCAACTTGATTATCTATAAATAGGCCGGAACCTATTATTGGTGAATCTCCAACGCGTCCAGCCATTTTATAGGCTAATCCGCTTGTAGTACATCCGCCAGAAATATCGCCATATTTATCAATTGCTAGCATACCTATGGTGTCGTGATTTTCAATATTTATTAAAGGTTGATAGTTGGACTCTTTTTTCCACTCTTCCCAAGCTTTTTTTGAAGCTTCCGTTAAAAGGTTTGTTTTTTTAAATCCTTTTGAAATAGCAAATTCTTCAGCACCTTTTCCTGCTAAAATAACATGAGGTGTATCTTCCATTACTTTTCTTGCAACAGCAATGGCGTGTACTATATTTTGCATATAAACTACAGAACCGTAGTTGCCATTTTTATCCATTATACAAGCATCTAAAGTCACATGTCCATCTCTATCTGGACGACCTCCATTTCCAACAGAATGATTGTTTAAGTCTGCTTCCTCTATCATACACCCTTTTTCAATGGCATCTAGGGATGTACCTCCTTCTTCTATTAATATCCCAGCTTTTTTAGTTGCATTAGGAACATTCCAAGTTGAAATTACAATAGGAAAATTCTCTTTTGTGTTAGTTAATAAATTTTCTTCAATCTCATTAACCTTATTTGAGGGTGTATTAGCAAGTATAGTAGTGCCAACTGCAACTCCAATTCCTGTTAATGAAGCTCTTTTTAAAAATTTTCTTCTTTTCATCTAAAATGTACTTAGATCTTAAATGTAGTAATTTTATTAAAACTATTTAAAAAACTTAGGATCTAATTCGGATTTTTTTAAGATGGTATATTTAAAATATTAATTAGTTAGGTTAATTAGGATGTCAGGAAACATTGGTATTTGGCAAGCCATATCTGTTATAAAACTTAAGAAAAACTAGGTAATGCATAATCACTTGAAAACCCTATATTTGTAGAACAATTTTTTACCAAACAGTTAGAATTATGTCAAAATTTGGAGAATTAATTGAAAATTCCGTTCCAGTCCTATTAGATTTTTATGTAGATTGGGATGAAGCTTGTAAATTAATGCATCCTGTGCTAAGGGATGTTGCTGCTGCTCTAGGCGATAAGGCTAGAGTAATAAAAATTGATGTTGAAAAAAATGAAGAATTATCTAAAGCACTTCGTGTAAAAAGGCTTCCAACATTAATGATTTATAAACAAGGCGAAATGAAATGGCGGCAGAGTGGAGAGCAAGATGCCAATACCCTTATTGGATTAGTAAATGAGTATGTTTAATTAAAACTTTATAGCTTCGTAAGTAGATGATTGTCTCTTAAATAATCCAATACTTTCGGCAAAACATATATAAATTTTCATTAGATTTTATATTGTCATGAAAAACGACAATACTTCCTGGCTGAATATTTTTTTAAAATATTATCTAAGCATTTTTCATTTGATCTTTCAGTATCAAAATTAACACTAAAAACATCCCACATAATAATATGGAACCTTTTTTCTGAAGGTTTTTAGATTGCTTTAATGTTAACTTCCCAAATGGAGGTCTAAAAAGATTGTTGATTTCTGATTCTTATTTTTTTTGATTGGTGATTTGTCATCTTGCGCTCCACTCTGCGTTTTTGCCAAGTAAGGCTTCATGTTATTGCATTGAATCCTCTATAGCTTGAGGTATGGTATCTAATAGAGTTTCATTATTCTTGTCATGCAATAATTCCTCCTTTACATCTAACATATCATTTTGATCTTGTGAGAAATTAAATAGTTGCAAATAAGTATTGAATTTTTCTGCTTCTACAACCGTATATTCTTCCGTATCAAAAGAAGCTAAAACATCAATTAATCCTCTATACCTTCCTAAGTCACTAAATATTTCATCGCCAATGGCTTCTTGTCTGCTATAACTTAATTTACTGTAGAAAAGTAAATGTTCTTGATAATGTTTGACAACAGATTGGTATACCTCTCTTGCTTTATCATCTTTACCTATTTGATAATACCCTAAAATAAATGGTTCCAATAAGGAATAGAATTCAAAATAGTCTACAGGCATTTTTTCCATAGCTAGATCATATACCTTTTCAGCTTTGTCAAACTTACCTTCTTCAATTAATGCGCTTGCTAATCTAGACATATTGCTTCTGTAAGTAATGCCATTTCTACGAGTCTCCACATCGTGGTATATTTCAGTATTACCACTATTGCCCCATTTCCAGTTCATAACAATGTCATACATCTTATCTGTATCAATCCTACCCATATCAAATGGATTTCCTCTATCTAAAGGAGTGCGAATTGGGACTAATTTATAAACGACTCCTTCTAATTGCAGGTATTCTTTCATCCAAATATAATCGTCATCTCCAAAAGCACCACCACTAAAATAAATTGGACGTTCCCAATTATTATTTGCAATTATATCCAACATTAAAAGACGATTTTTATAAAGCACGTCTCCTTTTAAAACAATGTCTATATATAGCACGATTTTATCAGCATCTTTAGGATCCACAATACCATTACGTAACACGGCTTCTTTATCAACAGGCACTCTAATTACTTTTGAAGGAAATGTATTTGCCCATTTTCTGCTTTCTAATTCTACTTGGGTTTTTTTACTATCATCCGCAACAAAATCCATCCAGTCTTTAATGTCGATAGTATCCTTTCTTGTTTTTTGAAAGAAAAGAAAATCTCTTGAGCCATATTTATATTTATCATGAGTCAATTGTGAAGGAATAGGGTCACTGCTATAAGCCTTTTTCTTCATATCGTCGATATACCAATCTGTTTGAAATAAACTGGTGTTTACAACTCTTACATCTTGTCGATAGCCTTCTATACCTTGTGCATACCATAATGCAAATGTATCATTATCTCCAATGGTAAATATAATGGCATTCTCATCACAAGAATCCAAATACATTTTCGCCATAGATTGCGCTGTGTATCTATTAGAACGGTCATGATCATCCCAATTTTGTGAGCCCATTAATACTGGAACTGCTAATGCAGTAACAGCAAGAACGAGAGGTACCGCCAATTTCGGTTTTATTTTTTCTTTAACAATTTCAAACAAAGCATAAACTCCAAATCCTATCCACATGGCAAATACATAAAAGGAACCTACCAATGCGTAATCCCGTTCTCTTGGTTCAAAAGGACGTTCGTTTAGGTATACCTTTAAAGCGATACCCGTAAACAGGTAAAATATTAAAAGTACCCAAAAGCTTTTAGGGTCATTTTTAAAATGAAATAGAATCCCTATAATTCCTAATAATAATGGGAGCATAAAATAAGTATTTCTTGCTTTATTATTTTTGGCGTCACTAGCAATAAATTCTTGTGGCCCTAATCTAGCGTCATCAATAAAACTTATTCCGGTAAGCCAATTTCCATGTAAATCTGTGTATTCTCCTTGTTTATCATCCTGTCTACCACTAAAATTCCACATAAAATAACGCCAATACATGTATCCAAATTGGTACTCAAACATATATGTCATATTTTGCATAAAAGTAGGTTTTTGAATATCTAAAAAAGGCCCAAAATCTTTCAGGAAATTATCAAAATCATCAGCACCTACCTTTCCTTCTCTTATATCTTGATTAAAATCTTTTACAATATCGACCAAACGAGATTCTCCTAAATAGTCTCTTTTAATATTGTATTCAAGCCCTCCAGTAAATTCCATATAATTAGAACTATGCTCTGTACTCCACATTCTAGGAAAGAATCCTTTTTGTGAATCGTCGGTGTTTTGAGAAGCATTTACATAGTCATTTACAATAATATATTTTCCGTTTTTCTCATCTTTTTCAAACTTAGGTTTGTCATTTTTATATGGGTTGTTAGGATCGAGTCCTACATATTTTTCGGTAAATAATGGGCCATGAAAAAGATGGGTTTCAGGATACTGTTCCCTATTATAATAGGCTAATAACTCACGTGCATTGTTAGGATTGTTTTCGTTAATCATAGTTCCTGCATTAGCTCTAACGGGAAGCATTATCCAGCTTGAAAAGCCAATAAAAATAAATAATATAGAAAGCAATAAAGTGTTAAGTTTTACAAAATTATGATTTCTAGTATAACGCAGTAAAAGATAAAAAAGAGCTATAAAGAGTATTCCAGCGATGATGGTTCCTGAGTTAAAAGGAAGTCCAATACTGTTGATAAAAAATATTTCTGAAGCGCTAAAAAACTTTAAAGTCATTGGCAATAATAGCTTGAAAATAAAAAGTAAAATAGTGACCATCAAAACATTAGCAACAATGAAATTTTTAATCGTAACAGTTTTATAATTTTTAAAAAAATAAAGCATTCCCATAGCAGGAATAGTAAGAAGTCCCATAAAATGAACTCCAAATGATAGTCCAATTACAAAAGCAATTAAAACAACCCATCGATCTCCTCGAGGTGTATGCATGTCTTTTTCCCAGCGCAATGCTAAATAAAATAATACAGACATTATAAATGCGGCCATCGCATATACTTCAGCTTCTACAGCATTGAACCAAAAACTATCAGAAAAAGCAAAAGTTAAAGACCCAATAACGGCACTTCCTAAAATGGCATAACTACTTTCTTTAGTAATCGCATTATTTTTTGAAATGATATTTGCAAGTAATAATGTAAGTGACCAAAACATAAATAAAATGGTAAATGCACTTGCAAATACTGACATTAAATTAATAGTTAGTGCAATATTGGTTGCCTCCATAGCAAAAATGGAGAAAAAAGCACCTAATAATTGGTATAAAGGAGCTCCTGGCGGATGTCCAACTTCTAAGTTACTGGAGGTGGTAATATACTCACCTGCATCCCAAAAACTAGCTGTAGGCTCTACAGTTAGCCCATAAGTAATCAAGGCAATGGTAAAGACAAACCATCCTAAAATATTATTCCATTGTTTAAAGTTGAAGGAATTCATATATAATTTCAATTTTATTTGGGGCAAATTTACTAATAATATATATAGCTCCAAGTTAATAAAAGCTAACGTATATAGGGAGTAGATATTTTGATTAAAAGTAAAAGAGGTAAAATATAGAATATTTTTGCAAAAATATTTGTACAAGCCAAAGTTTGTATTAAATTTGCAACCGCATTACGGTATTGGCCCATGGTGTAACTGGCAACACGTCTGTTTTTGGTATAGAAGAGTCTAGGTTCGAGCCCTAGTGGGCCAACTTTAAAGCCTCTAAAATTCTTATATAAGGATGATTAGAGGTTTTTTATTTTTAAATGTATTGATGTATGTGTGGACTATTTATACTATGCTATTTAAAAAGGCATATCTAACTTATTATCGTTCCAAGACTTTAAATACCTATATATGAATTATTTTTACTATTACGATTTTAAAAATAAATACTACATAACCTCTTTACCAAACAATATTTACAATAGCATTGGTATTGTAAAACTCCGAATACGATCAAATATTAAATTATAAATTACAAAAAAAATGTTGGATTGTAATGATTAATTATTTTCCAGCAATTCAATTTTATTTAAAACTGTAGCAGCTTTCGAAACTTTTTGATCACTTAACTTTATACTTGTGGTTGATAATCTATGAGCTTCATTTAGTAAGTCTTTATTCTTGTTATTAAGTATTTCAACTTCCGTTTTCTTTTTAAATATTTTAAACAGGATATTTTATTTTATTGTTGAAGACCCACCATCTACATGAAGTATTTGGCCGGTTGTCCAAGAAGATTTGTCAGTTAATAAGTAAGCTGCTGCCTCGGCAACATCTTTTACTTCTCCTATTTTTTTTAATGGGTTTTTTTCAGCCTGAGCAGCTATCTTTTGTGGTGTATTTAAAAATTTGCCTGCTAATGAAGTATCTGTAATAGAAGGTGCAACCGCATTCACTCTAATTTTAGGTGCTAATTCTGCTGCTAGTGATCTTGTTAACCCTTCAATAGCTCCTTTTGAGATGGAAACTTGAGAATGGAAATTAAATCCGTTTTGAACAGCAATGGTTGAAAATAATACAATTGAGGAGTTTTCTCCAGTTGCTAATCTTGGTATTAGAGCTTTAATTACGCTAGTAGCACCAACAACTTGTAATTTAAAATCAGAAATAAAATCTTCATCTGTAAATCGTTTAAATGGTTTTAAATTAATACTTCCAGGACAGTAAACTAAACCATCAATTTCATCTGGTAAATTATCAAGGTTTAAGGAGTCATTTAAAACATTAAATTTCTGATATTGCACCTTGTCATTATTTTTAACTTTATTTTCGTTGTAGGTAGCGAAGACATTGTGACCTTCTCTTGCAAGTATGCTTACCAATTCTTTTCCTATTCCAGAGGAACCTCCAATTATGACATAGTTTTTATTCATATTATTTTTGTTTTAAACGATATTATTTATTCCAATTTTATACTGTTCCAAGGCTCTTGTCCTTGCAAATTTATGTTCGACTATTGGCTCAGGATACCGTGCTGTTCCATATTCTGAGATCCATTTATTGATATATCCTTCAGATGTATCGAATTTCTTTAATTGTTCTATCGGATTGAAAATTCTAAAATATGGAGCGGCATCACAGCCTGTTCCTGCTGCCCATTGCCAATTACCATTGTTTGAAGAAAGTTCAAAATCCAATAGTTTTTTTGCAAAATAAGCCTCTCCAAATCGCCAATCTATTAATAGATGTTTGCAGAGAAAACCTGCGGTGACCATCCTCACTCGATTGTGCATGTATCCAGTTTTATTTAATTGTCTCATTCCTGCATCTACCATTGGATACCCGGTTTCTCCACGACACCATTTATCAAAATCTTCCTCCTTGTTTCGCCATTTAATGCCGTCATATTTTGGGCGAAAGTTTCCTATTACGACCTTGGGAAAGTGAAATAGTATCTGCATAAAAAATTCCCTCCATATTAATTCACTTAAAAAGACCTCATTACTAGGTTCTAGTTCTGCAATTATTTGGCGGACACCTATGGTTCCAAATCGAAGGTGGGGACCTAAATAGCTTGTAGAATCTAGTATTGGAAAATTTCTTGTTTCGGCATATGTACCAACTCCACTTAACTTAAAATCTTTCACATAGATGCTAGATGATTTAAATCCTAGTTCTTCCTTTTTAGGAAATGGATAATTTTCATGATGGAAATTTTCAAAAGTAATTTTAGGTTTTAATGTTAAGGGATTATATAATGCCAACCATTTTCTTTTAAAAGGAGTAAATACGGTATATGGTTCGCCATTAGCTTTAACAACTTCAGATTCCTCAAAAACCACTTGATCCTTAAAGGAATGCAATTCAATACCATTCGCCTTTAGAACTTCTCCAAGTTTCTGATCTCTTTTTATAGCATAAGGTTCGTAGTCCTTATTTATAAATACACTTTCAATAGTGTAATTCTGTATTAATTTATCCCAAACATCTTCGAGTTTACCTTTTAAAATTAAAAGAGATGTATTGTGTTTTTTAAGCACAAGGTTGATGTCAAAGAGTGTTTGGTATATAAAATTTACTCTTGGATCATCATTGGGCAATTCATTTAGAATGTTATCGTCAAAAATAAAGATGGGTAAAACGTTACTTTTTGAAGAAATCGACTCATAAAGAGCAATATTGTCTTCTAACCTTAAATCTCTTCTGAACCAAAATATGGAAACCTTCATAGCTTACTATAATTTTAAATAAAAAATACTAATACTCATTAGAACTTGTTAGTTTTTTTAGCATTCCATTAAAAATAGCACCATGAAATGGTAATACTAAATACCAATATAACCTTCCTATAAGTCCCAAAGGTCTATAGGTAGCAGTTTGAATAAGTTCTTCAGATTCAATTTTAAATTCAAGCCAAGCTTCTCCAGGTAATTTCATTTCAGCAAATAAGAGCAATCGGCCTTCGCTTTTATTTGCATACAATACTCTCCAAAAATCCAAAGCATCGCCTACATCTATGGTATGAAGGCTGGTACGACCTCTTCTAAGTCCAACTCCACCTACTAATCTATCTATAAATCCTCTTGTTTTCCATAACCAATCTCCATAATACCATCCTGTTTGTCCACCAATGCTCCAAATCTTTTCAATACAATCTTCCTTGTTTTTAAAAGGCATTTTTCGTTGATCTTTAAAACATCCATAGGTTGGGATTTCAATAAAATCAGAAATATGACTACTAAATCCACTACTGGCATAAGCATCCTTCCAACTTGAAATAATTTCATTGTTTTTAATTTTAGCGAAGGCCTTGGATAAAGATTCTTTATAGCTTAAAGGAGTCACTTCCAGAATTTCGTTTAAATCTGTGTTGCGGCATATCACTTCAATTTTCATGCTGTTTACAAGCGCTACTGCTAACCTGTAGGATGTGGATGTTACAAAATATAACCAGTAAGAAGAAAGTCGAGGGGTCATCACAGGAACAATCAAAATTTTTCGGTTTAATTTTCTTATTCTACTAAATTCTAAAAGCATTTCTTTATAGGATAAAATATCTGGCCCCCCTATGTCAAAATCTCGGTCAAATGTTTTAGAGTTAAAAATAGATTTAGAAAGAAAAGCAATTACATCAGAAATACCAATGGGCTGACATCTAGTGTTTAGCCATTTTGGAGTCACCATAACAGGTAATTTTTCGACTAAATCTCTAATGATTTCAAAGGAAGCGCTTCCAGATCCAATTATAATTCCAGCTCTTAAGGTTGTAAAATTATAGGTTCCTTTTTTGAGTTCTAATTCTACCGTCTTTCTGGAAGCAAGATGCTTAGATAATTCAGTATTATTTACAATACCACTTAAATAAACAAGATGTTGTAATTGCGTCTTATTTATTGCACTTCTGAAATTAATTGCAGATTCTTGTTCTAGTACCTGATAATCTGAAGATGCAGACATGGAGTGGACCAAGTAATAAGCACCATCAATATCTTTTGGAATCGCATCAAGTGAATCTTTGTCTAAAAGATCAATTTGAATTATTGAAATTTTTGGTCGTATGGATGAAGGAGGATGAAAACGATCCAAATCTCTAACACAGCATACAACTTCATGACCCTCTTCTATTAAAAGAGGGAGCAGTCGTTTTCCTATATATCCAGTTGCTCCGGTTAGTAATATTTTCATTTTTTATTTCAATTCTATTTTATCGATTATTAACTGGAAGGTTTCATTTTTTTTATTTCCTATTAAAAATACGATTTCTTCTATAGAATCATGGGAGAAATTAGGACTATTAAGTTTTCTTCCTCTAAAAGAAGGGTACATTTCTTTTAAGGATATTTCTATTTCTTGCCATGCTCCGTTGGTGGAGAATGTTTTTATATAGGAATAGTAATTTCTTGAATTATCTTTTATTCTTAATTGATAATCTTTACCATCTCCTTTTATTTTTAGGAAAATCTTATTCTGGTTATTTACTTTTAAAGCTTTAAAAACATGGCGTACCGAAGAAAATCCTCCATTGTTCTCTAATGATATGGTTCCATTAAATACCCCAAAGCCATCTTTATTTAAACTTATATTACTAGATGATTTTCCGCCCATCACATTGTCGTCTACTACTCTCCAACTATATATATTTGAGTTTTTATTAAAATTAAAAATTTTAATTGTATTATTAGAGATGTTAATTAATAAAAGTAAAAACAAATAAGTCATAATTATATAATGTTTAACAAATAAAATACAATGTTAAACAAAAAATTATTCTAATAAAAGTATTATCTTTTTTTTTACTCCGCTTTTTAATTCCGACCCAAAATTAGACCGATAAGAGAGCATAGATTTAAAGAATATTAGATTATCTTTTGTTTAGATTCCAATACTATGCCTATTCAAGTTTCAAGTAAAGAAGATATAATTATATTCAATACATTTTTCTACAGTATTTATAAAAATCAATAGAAATATAAAAAAAATATTTACTTTTGTTTATTATAATTATCAAATAGATGAACAACATTAAAGATACTTTTACCATTCATGATTTTGAAATTTTAACAGGTATCAAAGCTCATACCATTCGCATATGGGAAAAGAGATATAACTTATTGGCGCCTTCTAGAATAAATAGGAATGTCAGAGTTTACAGCCTTTCTGACCTACGAAAGATATTAAACATTAGTTTATTATATAAAAATAATTATAAGATTTCTAAAATTTCTAAATTATCTGATGATCTATTATCTAAAGAAGCAAAAACAGTTGCTTTAATTGATTTTTCTAATAATTATGAGATTAACTCTTTAGTTTTATGTATGTACACTTTTGATGAGAACTTATTTCAAAATACCTATTTAAAATTATTAAAAAAAGATTCATTTATTGAGATTTTCTCAAACACGTACATTCCTTTGCTTAACCATTTGGGCTTATTATGGCAAACAAACTCTATTAAGCCTGTTCATGAACACTTTATATCTAATCTAATATATCAAAAAATAGCTTTAAACATAGCTGCTTTACCCAATATAGAAACAACTAATGAACCTGTAAATATTTTATTTCTTCCTTATGGTGAAATTCATGATTTAGGTCTATTCTTTTTAAATTATTATTTAAAATTAAAAGGAAAAAGAACAGTATATCTTGGTAAAAGCATTCCTTTTGACAATTTATTTTATGTTAATTCTCAATTTAAAAATATAACATGGATCAATTACTTTATGGTTGATAAGCCTATAGAAGAGAAAACAGCTTTTTTAAATAACATTGAAAAACTAGTGGCTCATAATAAAAACAAATGTATTATGGTGGGTAACGTTTGGGAAGAATTTTCTAAAGTAAATAAAAACAAACAAATTATTTTCAAAACAGGATTAGAACATTTGATTCTCAATAAAGAAGAAACTATTAAATCCTAAATTATTTATTATTATAAATATAACAATAAATAATATCCGTATTATTGTTTAATATAAATAGATATTATATTATGTTTAATAAAACATAATATCTATTAAACAAAATATGATATTTATTTATATCTTTGCTGAAATAAATTATAAAAGTTGTTGTTTGTTTTTTATGATAAATCCCTTAGGAAGTAATTCTTAGGGGATTATTTGTGATTTAAAAATTAAAGATAAATGAGTAAAAACATCAATATTTTAGGATCTGGATTTTCATCATTGTCAGCAGCTTGTTATCTAGCCAAAGCTGGACACGTTGTCTCTATTTTTGAAAAAAATGAGGATTATGGCGGTAGAGCAAGACAATTTAAGGAAGATGGTTTTACATTTGATATGGGTCCTAGCTGGTATTGGATGCCAGATGTTTTTGAGAAATTTTTTAATGATTTTAATAAAGAAGCCAAAGATTTTTATGAATTAAAAAAACTAAACCCTGCTTACCATGTATATTTTGGCGTACAAGATTTTATTGCAATTCCAGACTCATTGGAAAAAATTTGTAAAGTTTTTGAAAAAGAAGAAAAAGGAAGTTCTAAACGACTTGAAAAGTTTATTTCTAAAGCAAAAGAAAATTATAAAATTGCAGTAACAGAAATGCTCTATAAAATGCCTGGTTTAAACCCACTAGAGCTTGTTTCAATAGACACAGTTAAAAGAGTCGGATACTTTTTTACAAACATAAAAAAAGAAGTTCACAAAGAGTTTAAAAACCCTAAACTAAGGTCCATATTAGAGTTTCCTGTATTATTTCTTGGAGCTGAATCCTCAAATACACCAGCTTTTTATAATTTTATGAACTATGCAGATTTTGGACTTGGTACATGGCAGCCCACAAATGGCTTTTATGATGTTGTAAGCGCTATGATAAGTATCGCTAAGTCACTCGGAGTTAATTTTCATAATAATTCAAATGTTACTAAAATAATTACTGACAATAATATAGCAACTGGAATAGAAATTAATAATAAAATAATAAGTTCGGATATAGTATTATCTGGAGCAGATTATAACCACACAGAAAAATTACTACCTAAGTCTTTGAGACAATATTCAGAAAAATATTGGTCAACTAAGGTATTAGCTCCATCTTCGTTACTCTTTTATTTGGGTTTTGATAAAAAACTAAAAAATATTGCTCATCATAACTTATTTTTTGATACTGATTTTGATTTGCACTCTAAAGAAATATATAAAGACCCCAAGTGGCCTTCTAATCCCTTATTTTATGCAAATTTTACTTCAATTACTAATAAACACACAGCTCCTGAAGGATGCGAAAATGGGTTTATTTTAATTCCATTATCACCTGGTTTAGAAGATACAGAACTACTGAGAGAGAAATATTTTAATATTGTTTTAGATAGACTAGAATTAATTACAGAACAAGAAATCAAAAAAAATATTATATGTAAAAAATCTTTTTGTGTAAGCGATTTTATCAAAGATTATAATTCATATAAAGGAAATGCTTATGGATTAGCTAATACACTTATGCAAACATCATTTCTTAGACCAAAATTAAAAAGTAAATTAGTAAAAAATTTGTATTTTACGGGGCAGTTAACAGTTCCTGGTCCAGGAGTTCCTCCAGCAATAGTTTCTGGGAAACTTGTAGCAGAGTTAATATTAAAACAGTTAAAATAATGAAAGAACTTTTCGATAGTATTTCTAATGAAAGCGCTACATTAATTACCAAAAAATACAGTACTTCGTTTTCAATTGCGGTTCGCCTATTAGCTCCAGATATTCGTCAAGCTATTTATAATATTTATGGATTTGTAAGAGTAGCTGACGAAATAGTTGATAGTTTTGAAGGATATCCTAAGGAAGAGTTGCTTAATCGATTTGAAGGAGAGTATCAATATGCTATTGAAACAGGAATTAGCACAAATCCTGTTATAAATGCATTTCAAAAAACAGTTAAAGAATATAATATTGAGGCAAAATTGGTTGAATCTTTTCTTAAAAGTATGAGAGCAGATTTAAACAAACAAGTATATGAAAATCAAGAAGAAATTGATGAATATATTTATGGTTCTGCTGATGTTGTAGGTCTTATGTGCTTAAAAGTTTTTGTAAACGGAGACACTAAAGAATATGACCGATTAAAAGACGCTGCAATTAGTCTTGGTTCTGCGTTTCAAAAGGTGAACTTCCTAAGAGATTTAAAACAAGATTACGCTCATTTAAATCGAACCTATTTTCCAAACATAAATCCCGAAAATCTTACCACAGAAGATAAAAACAAGATTGTTCAAGAAATCAAAGAGGATTTCAACGCTGCTTACATTGGAATTAAAGAACTACCAAAAGAAGCTAGGTTTGGAGTATATGTAGCCTATAAGTATTATTTACAACTATTAAAAAAGGTTGACAAAACTCCGGCTGAGGTTTTGATGGATAAAAGGATTAGAGTTTCAAATTTATTGAAAACATATCTCCTTTTTCAATCGTATATTAGCTATAAAATTAAGATTACATAATGATGAGCTTGCTGTTTTTAACTATGAGTTTAATTCTTTCACCTACTATAATAAAAGAAGTAGTTGAGGAGTTTCATGCTTTAAAAACAAAAGAATCTGAAGTGGTATTTATTAAAAAATACACTTTAAATTCGCAATCTTCTATTTTAGGATATGTGTGCGCCATTGAAATGAAACAAGCACAGTACAGCTACAACCCTATCTCAAAAATTAAAATTTTTAAACAAACTAAAGAAAAGTTAGACTTGCTCATTCAATTAAACCCTTCAAACGTGCATCTTAGGTACGTGCGTCTCCTTCTGCAAGAGACATCGCCTGCCATTTTAGGATACGATATTAATATAGAAGAAGACAAAATATTTCTAAGTAAAATCTTAGATATTTCAGATGATTCAGATTATTTAGATTTATACATATACAAAAATACTTCCTTATGATGATAGCCTTATACATTATAATCACACTAGTTACTTATCTCTTTATGGAAGTTGCTACCTGGTTTATTCATAAATATGTCATGCATGGATTTCTATGGTATCTGCATGCAGATCATCACCAACCTAAGTATCAAAATGTTTTTGAGAAAAACGACGCTTTTTTTGTCATAGGAGCTATCCCAAGTATTGCCTTGTTCTATTTTGGAGTAAATCCTGAGTTGAATTATAAGTTTTTTATTGGGCTTGGAGTTCTAGGCTACGGTATTACCTATTTTATGATTCACGATGTATTGATTCACCAAAGGTTTAAATGGTTTAAACATACCAAAAGTGACTACCTATTGGGATTGAGGAAAGCACACAAAATTCATCACAAGCATTTAAAAAAAGAAGATGGAGAATGTTTTGGGATGCTTAATGTCCCAAAAAAATATTTTAAAAAACCCATTAAAAAATTATGACAGGATTATACCTATACCTTCTTTTAGGTTCTGTTTTAGTTCCATTATTGTATTCAATTTTTGTTCTTGATATTATTAAATATTGGAAACAGTTTTCTTTTTCTACCATAATCATTGCTATTGTTTTTTTAATTTGGGATTATTTTTTTACTAAAGCAGGGATATGGGGCTTTAATGACAATTATTGCTTGGGGCTTAAAATTTTTAAAATGCCTATTGAAGAATGGCTCTTTTTTTTAATTATCCCCTTTTGCAGCTTATTTATTCATTATGCTTTTTTGTACTTACTCCCATCTTATCAACTAAAGAAAAGAACAACGACTTACATAACAATTGTATTAATTATAACAAGTATTTCACTTGTTTTGATCAATTTTTCAAAAAGCTATACAGTTGCAAGTTTTATGGTATTAATAGTTGTTTTACTAATAGGTTTGATCTACAATAACGCACTATTACAACATTTTTATATTACATTTTTAGTCATTTTAATTCCCTTTTTAATTGTAAATGGAATATTGACCGGAAGCGTCACTGGAATTGAATCTCCAGTAGTTTGGTATAATAATTCAGAAAACCTAGGTATTAGAATTCATACTATCCCAATAGAAGATGTTGCTTATTGTTTTTCTTTATTATTTGGGAACTTAATGATTTTTGAAAATCTTAAGAATAAGCAAATAAATAATATATAGCTACTATGGCATTATCTTTTAAAAGACACTCAAACATATACACTTTAGAATCTGTTGTCGAAATGCCAATATCTGTTTCAAAAGCTTGGGTATTTTTTAGTTCACCAGCAAATTTAGCTAAAATAACCCCACCAGAAATGGATTTTTTAATTACATCTGGGAAACCAAAACCAGTATATACTGGTCAAATCATAAGTTATAAAGTAAGCATAATTAAAGGCATTCGAATTAATTGGGTCTCGGAAATTACTTGTGTCGATTTTGAAAAATATTTTGTAGATGAACAAAGGTTTGGTCCATATAAAATGTGGCATCATGAACATATATTTGAAAAAATAGATGATAATAATTGTAAGATAATTGACAAGGTAAGTTATAAATTACCTTTTGGTATAATTGGAAGATGGAGTCATAATTTACTTATAAAAAAGCAACTACAAACGATATTTGATTATCGAACAAAAATAATCAAAAAACTTTTTTTAATGTAATTCAGTATTCTAAGGTTAATAAACAAGAGTTAAAAAAAACTTAATCTAGTGGGCCAACAAAAATTCAAATTCAATTTTGAATTGGAATTTTTAAGTTAAATCTTAAAAGTCATTACTGGCATGTTTGCGTGATTGACTAAGTCTTCACTAACACTGCCGTTAAAAAAGTGGGAAATTCCTTTTCTGCCATGAGTGCCCATTCCTATTAGATTTGCATTGGTTTCGCTTGCAAAATTTAAAATCCCTTTCTCTATAGAAGTGTCGTTATATATATGAATATTAATATTTTCTTCATTTTGGTCTTTCACAAAATCTTTTATTCTTTCGTTAATTTCCTGTGTTGTTTTAAATTCACTTGGTGTATTAACATAAAGCAGATTTAAAGATGAATTGCTCATTTCTGCAAATTTTTGCGCTTCTTTAAATGGGGCTTTACATTCCTCAGAGAAATCGGTAGCATATACAAAATTATCAGTTTTAAAATCTAGATGTTCATTTTTAATTACCAATACAGGTATTTTAGAAGTTCGCACTACTTTTTCAGTATTACTACCTATAAACATTTCCATAAACCCATTAATTCCATGAGATCCCATAATAATAAGATCAATATTCTTTTCTTTTACAACTTCACTTACGTCATTATAGATTTCACCGTGACCAATAATTGCCTCATGAATAAGTAAGTCTTCTAAGTAGGGTTTTTTTAACAATTCTTCAAAATGTTTTTCGGCAAGTTTTATAAAAAATAATGATTCTGGCATGGCTCCAGTACTTTCTGAATTTGATGGTAGTTCAATAGAGTTTAATACATATATTTCACTTCCATTTTTTTTAGCCATTTGAGCAGCTACTTTTAAAGCGTTTTCTGCTTGTTTGGAAAAATCAGTAGGTACTAATATACGTTTCATATGGCGTTTGTTTATTTTTAATATATAAAAACTTTAAGTTACAAAAATAATTCGGAAGAATAAAGGTTTTTTTAAAAGTTAAAAAAACACTATATTTGCACCGAATTTGATACGAAACTAGCTGAGGGGACCAAAAGTCCCCTCTTTTTATAGTTAAAATTGATGAAGGAAAAAGTAAAAAACCTACTAGACCAGGCCTTATTGGATAATGAATCATTATTTTTAATTGATTTTAAAATTTCAGAAGGAAATCAAATAAAAGTAATAATTGATGGTGATCAAGGGGTAACCGTAAATGATTGTATCGTTGTAAGCAGAGCTATAGAGCACAATATTGATAGAGAAGAAAATGATTTTTCGTTAGATGTTGCCTCAGCAGGTATCTCAGAGCCACTTTCGATACCTCGTCAATATAAAAAAAATATTGGGCGTACTTTAAAAGTAAAAACCCAAAATAATGATGTTTTAGAAGGGAAGCTTGTAAAAGTAAATGATACCGAAATAGAGCTTAATTGGAAAGCTCGCGAACCTAAGCCTATTGGCAAAGGAAAAGTTACCGTTCAAAAAGAAGCGGTTTTAGAATATAAAAATATTGTTGAAGCAACAGTGGTGATAACATTTAAATAGTAAGGATATGGAGAATTTAGCATTAATTGATTCTTTTTCAGAATTTAAAGATGATAAGTTAATTGACAGAGTAACATTAATGTCGATTTTAGAGGATGTTTTTAGAAACGCTCTAAAAAGAAAATATGGTGATGATGATAATTTTGATATTATTATCAATCCAGATAAAGGAGATTTAGAAATTTGGAGAAATCGGGTAGTAGTTGCCAATGGTGAAGTAGAAGAGCCAAATCAAGAAATTTCATTAAGCGATGCTCAAAAAATTGAAGCCGATTACGAAATTGGTGAAGATGTTGCCGAAGAAGTAAAGTTGATAGATTTAGGACGTCGTTCAATTTTAGCATTGCGTCAAAATTTGATATCAAAAATCCACGAACACGACAATACTAATATCTTTAAGTATTTTAAAGATTTAGAAGGAGAAATTTACACTGCAGAAGTTCATCACATTCGTCATCGTGCTATTATTTTATTAGACGATGATGGGAATGAATTAATTTTACCTAAAGAAAAACAGATACCTTCAGATTTTTTTAGAAAAGGAGATAATGTAAGAGGAATTATTGAAAGCGTTGAACTTAAAGGGAACAAGCCTTCTATAGTAATGTCTCGTGCGCATCCAAAATTTTTAGAAAAGTTATTTGAACAAGAAATTCCTGAAGTATTTGATGGATTAATTAGTGTTAAAAAAGTAGTTCGTATTCCTGGAGAAAAGGCAAAAGTAGCTGTAGACTCTTATGATGACCGTATTGATCCTGTTGGAGCCTGTGTGGGAATGAAAGGATCTCGTATTCATGGTATTGTTCGCGAATTAGGAAATGAAAATATCGATGTAATTAATTACACGACAAATACTCAATTATTCATAACCCGTGCTTTAAGTCCTGCAAAAGTTACTTCTGTCAAATTAGATGAAGAAAACAAAAGGGCAGAAGTAATATTAAAACCAGAAGAAGTTTCTAAAGCGATTGGCCGTGGAGGACATAATATTCGCTTAGCCGGTTATTTAACAGGTTATGAAATAGATGTGTTACGTGAAGGCGCTGAAGAAGATGTAGAATTATCAGAATTTAAAGATGAAATAGAAGATTGGATTATTAAAGAATTTGAAAAAATTGGATTGGATACTGCTAAAAGTGTATTGGAAAATAATCTTGCAGAATTGGTAAAAAGAACCGATTTAGAAGAAGAGACCATACAAGAGGTATTAAATATATTAAAAGAAGAATTTGATGATTAAGTAGTGATTTTAACTATGCATTTTTAAATTTAAAGTGAAAAACAGGAGAAAGCATTTATATGTCTGAAGTAAAAACAATGAGACTTAATAAAGTACTACGTGAATTCAATATTTCATTGGATCGAGCGGTAGAATTTTTAAGCTCTAAAGGTTACGAGGTGGAGTCTCGACCTACCACGAAAATTTCTAATAAAGAATACCAAGTGATGTTTGAAGAGTTTCAAACAGACAAAAGTAAAAAGGTAGCCTCTAAAGAAGTTGGTGAAGAGAAAAGAAAAGAGAAGGAAGAAATTCGTTTAGCTTCTGAGCGCGAGTTTGAAGAAAGGCAACAAAGAATTGAAGCTTCTAGAAAAGTTATAAAAGCTGAAGTTAAGCTTGAAGGGCCTAAGACTCTTGGAAAAATAGATCTTAATACAAAAAAACCCATAGAGGACAAGAAAGAGGTTGTTAAAAAAGAAGTTTCTGCTCCTGTAAAAGAAGAAACTACTGTAAAAGAAGAAAAAATTGTTGAGCCTAAAATAACTAAAGAAGCACCAAAAGTAATTTCTAAAGAAGTAACAAAAATTGTTAAAAAAGAAGTTTCTACTCCTGTTGAAAAAGAAACTCTAACAGTTAAAAAAGAAGAAAAAAATCTCGAAACTCCTCCTCTTAAAAAAGAAACTCCAAAGGTTAAAACTTTTGCTCCTAGTAAAAATCCAGATGTAATAAAAGATCCAGAGTCAGTAGTTACTCAATATAAAAGACTAGATGGCCCAAGAATTATTGGTGAAAAAATAGATTTAGCACAATTTAAAAAGCCAGAAAAGAAAAAGAAGGTTACTAAGGAGGCGGATAAAGAGAAAAAAAGTAAACGCAGAAGAATAAGTAAAAGCCCTCCAAAAGGAAGTCGAGTTGGAAACCAATCAAGTAATAGAGCAGGAGTTCGTAAAAAAATTGCACATACTCCAAAAGAAGAGCCTAGTGAAGCTGATGTACAAAAACAAGTACGAGAAACTTTGGAGAAACTTCAAGGTAAATCTTCAAAAGGAAAAGGAGCTAAGTATAGAAAGGATAAAAGAGACGTACATCGTCAAAAAACAGAAGATGATCAAGCGATACAAGAAGCAGAAAGCAAATTACTTAAAGTAACAGAATTTGTTACTGTAAGTGAGGTTGCAACAATGATGGATGTGCCAGTAACACAAATTATTTCTACTTGTATGTCATTAGGAATGATGGTGACTATGAATCAACGTTTGGATGCTGAGACTTTAACTATAGTTGCAGATGAATTTGATTATGAGGTAGAGTTTATAACATCAGATATTGAAGAAGCAGTTCAAGTTGAAGAAGATTTGCCAGAAGATTTAATACACCGAGCTCCTATTGTAACAGTAATGGGTCATGTAGATCATGGTAAGACTTCATTATTAGATTATATACGTAAAGAAAACGTAATTGCAGGAGAGTCTGGAGGAATCACACAACATATAGGTGCTTATAGTGTAACTTTGGAAGATGGTCAGCAAATTACATTTTTAGATACGCCTGGACACGAGGCGTTTACAGCGATGCGTGCCCGAGGTACACAGGTAACTGATTTAGTGATTATTGTGATTGCAGCAGATGATGCAATTATGCCTCAAACTAAAGAAGCAATAAGTCATGCTCAAGCAGCAGGAGTGCCCATAATATTCGCAATAAATAAAATAGACAGACCGGTATCTAATCCTGAAAAAATTAAAGAAGGTCTTGCTCAAATGAATTTATTAGTAGAAGATTGGGGTGGTAAAATTCAATCCCAAGATATTTCTGCAAAAACTGGTGTTGGTATCAATGAATTACTAGAAAAAGTATTATTAGAAGCCGAATTACTTGAACTTACTGCGAATCCTGAAAAATTCGCAAACGGTACTGTGGTTGAAGCATTTTTAGATAAGGGTAGAGGTTATATTTCAACGATATTAGTTCAAGGAGGAACATTGAAAATTGGTGATTATATGCTGGCTGGACAATGTAGTGGTAAAGTAAAAGCAATGCATGATGAGCGTGGGCATAAAGTATATGAAGCTGGGCCTGCAACACCAATATCAATTTTAGGATTGGATGGAGCTCCACAAGCCGGTGACAAGTTCAATGTTTTTGAAGATGAACGTGAAGCAAAAGCAATAGCATCTAAACGAACGCAATTACAACGTGAACAATCTGTAAGAACTCAACGTCATATTACTTTAGATGAAATTGGCCGAAGAATTGCGCTTGGGGACTTTAAAGAATTGAATGTAATTCTTAAAGGTGATGTGGATGGATCTGTTGAAGCATTAACAGACTCTTTCTTAAAATTATCAACAGACGAAATACAAGTAAATATCATACATAAAGCGGTTGGAGCCATTACAGAAAGTGATGTGTTATTAGCTTCTGCTTCCGATGCGATTATTATTGGATTTAATGTGCGACCTATGGGGAATGCGCGTCAGATTGCTGATAAAGAAGAAATCGATATCAGAATGTACTCCATTATTTATGCTGCGATTAACGACCTGAAAGATGCCATGGAAGGGATGTTGTCTCCAGAAATGAAAGAAGAAATTACAGGTACTGCTGAGATTAGAGAAACATTTAAAATTTCTAAAGTAGGAACTATTGCAGGTTGTATGGTTCTAAGTGGAAAAATTTATAAGGATGCTGAAATTCGATTAATTCGTGAAGGAGTAGTTGTATTTACAGGAAAATTATCTTCATTAAAACGATTTAAAGATGATGCTAAAGAAGTAGCAAAAGGTTATGATTGTGGAATGCAGGTTAAAAACTACAACGATATTAAAGAAAATGATATTATTGAATGTTTTAGAGAGGTGGCTATTAAGAAGAAACTTAAATAATATTCTTTTAAATAAAACAATATCAAAAAAAACGGCTTTAAGCCGTTTTTTTTGATTCATAATTTTTGATGTATAATTTTATACTATAATTAAGAAGCTTTCTTCCTTATAGGAAATGGATTAATTATTCAATATTATTAATTAAAATTAATCATTATAAAAAATTATTTTTAATTTCTGTCTGGTTTTAATATAAATGCTGATGGAAATTTGTCTTTAATTTTTAACCTTGTACGATCTGCTTCAAAACGAGAACTGAAACTTCCAACCCATACTTTATAATTAGGGGTTTCATATTCTATAGATGCAGGCCAAGAATCAAAATTGTTTCGGTATTGTTTAATGATTTTATTCGCTTCGTTTAATTCACCATAATACAATTGAATAGTATATCCAACCCCAAGTTTGTTTTCTACTTCAAGATTTTTCTTTAATGCTAATATTTCAACTATTTTTTCGTCTTGGTTAATCGTAATTGTTGCATTTTGTCCAATTAATAAATTAGAAAAAATAAGAAAACAAATCAATGTATAATAAGGTTTAAGTTTCATGAAAAAGATATTAGTGCAAAGGTATATTTTATTAACTCAATTGAAAGTAAATTTATTATTTAGAATAATTATAAATTAAGCATTAACGCTTTGGTACAATTTCTCAAATTGACATTAATATCTTATTTTTGCATCGTAATTTAACTCAGGCAGGCACAGCAATTACTAGTGCTTTGAAAATGAACAAAATACAGATTTTTACAATAGAAAAAAATTAATCAACAGTATGAAAAAGGTGAATTACCATAATTTATCATCACAAGTATCAATCATTTTGCTTGTATTAACGTTAACAATTTCAAATGTCACTTTAGGACAAGGGAATACTGATGCTGTTGCTGGAGAATCTTTGTTTAAATCAAATTGTGCTGCTTGTCATAAATTAGATAAAAGAGGCGTTGGTCCTGCATTGAGAAATGTCGATGAAAAATACGACAGAGAATGGCTTTACAAATGGATAAAAAATAGTCAAGGCTTAATTAAATCTGGAGATTCCAAAGCTGTCGCAATATTTAAAGAATATAATAATTCTGTAATGACTAGCTTTCCAGGATTATCAAATGAAGACATAGATAATATAATAGCATACACTAGCTTGCCAAAACCTGAGCCAAAAGTAACTGCAGCTCCTGTTGCTGTTTCTAATGGAGATGATGGTACAATTCAAAATATGGTTTTAGCAGGTTTTGTTTTAGTTTTTTTATTATTAGTAGTAATGTTTTCTTTAGTAACAAGGTCATTAACAAAATTATCTCAAACCAATGGTGAAGAAGTAGAACCAGAAGAGTCTCGCATGCCATTATGGAAAGCTTTTGCTCAGAATCAATTTTTAATGTTGGTTTCTGCAATAATGTTATTATTGGTGTCTGCTTATTTTATGTATGGATTCTTTATGCAAGTAGGTATTGATCAAGGTTATGCTCCAGTTCAACCTATCCATTATTCTCATAAAATACATGCTGGTGCAAATAAAATAGATTGTAATTACTGTCATTCTTCAGCTAGAAAAAGCAAGCATTCTGGGATTCCTTCTTTGAATGTTTGTATGAATTGTCATAAAAATATTTCAGAATACAATGGTGAAGAAGATTTAGTTAATGGTTATACTAAAGAATTTTATGACAAAGAAATTGCTAAATTATATGATGCTGTTGGATGGGATGATGCCATGCAAAGTTATACAGGTGAAGAAAAACCAGTTAAATGGGTCCGCATACATAACCTGCCAGATTTTGTTTACTTTAATCACTCACAGCACGTAACAGTTGCAGGTATAGATTGTCAAAAATGTCATGGTCCTGTTGAGGAAATGGAGATAATGTATCAATATTCGTCACTTACAATGGGATGGTGTATAGACTGTCATAGAGAAACTAATGTTGATTTGGAAAATAATGAATATTACGAAAAAATACACGAAGAACTATCTAAAAAATACAATGTAGATAAATTGACCATAGCTGAATTAGGAGGATTAGAATGTGGTAAGTGCCACTATTAAAATAATTAAACGACGGAATAAATATATTTCTTCATTAAATTAATTACAAAAATGTCATCAAATAAGAAATACTGGAAAAGTATTGAGGAATTAAACGAAAACAGCTCTATTGTTGAGTTGCTTAAGCAAAATGAATTTATCACTCCAATACCTACCGATGAATTTTTAGGAGACAAAAAGACCCTTGAATCTTCTTCAACATCTCGAAGAGATTTTTTGAAATATGTTGGTTTTACTACTGCTGCCGCTTCTTTAGCTGCTTGCGAAGGACCGGTTATTAAATCGATTCCTTATGTGGTTGCTCCAGATGAAATTGTTCCAGGAGTTCCTAATTTTTATGCTACCTCTATTGCAGATGGTTTCGATTTTGCTAATGTTTTAATCAAAACCAGAGAAGGAAGACCTATATTAGTAGAGCGTAATCACTTAGCAAAACATTCTGGAGCTGTAAATGCTAGAGTGCATGCATCAGTTCTCTCTATGTATGATAAAAATCGATTGGAAGGACCAAAAGTAATGGGTGAAGACGCTTCCTGGATTGATTTTGACAAAAAAGTTTCCAGTAGAATTGAGGAACTAAAAGATGAAAAAATTATCTTACTAACTCAATCCTTTGCAAGCCCAACTACTTCTGAATTAATTACAAAATTCCAGAAAAAACATCCAAATATTAAACACGTAATTTACGATAGTGTATCCTCTTCAGAGGCTTTAGATGCTTTTGAAGATAAATACGGTATTCGTGCTTTACCTGATTATGATTTTTCAAATGCAGAAGTTATAGTTTCTGTAGGTGCAGACTTTATTGGAGATTGGCAAGGTGGTGGTTTTGAAGGGAGTTATGCTAAAAGTCGTATTCCTAAAAAGGGTAAAATGTCAAGACATTATCAATTCGAAAGTAACATGTCTCTTTCTGGTGCAAATGCAGATGTTCGTGTACCTATTCTTCCATCTTTACAGATAGAGGTATTAAAAGCTTTAGTATCAGATTCTTATGTAAAATTACCAAAGCATATTTCAGTTTTAGTAGAAAAGGCTAAAAAGCAATTAAAAAAAGCAGGAAAAAAAGGGGTTATAATAACAGGAATAGCAGATTTTGATGCGCAAAAAATGGTTTTGAATTACAATCAGGATAGCGTAGTAATGGATGTAAAGTATCCTAGAACTACATTTATGGGCAGGTCATCTGAGGTAGAAAAAGTAATGAATGGTGTAATATCTGGAGATATTAAAGGACTCATATCTGTTGGTGTAAATCCTGTTTATTCTTTTCCTGATGCTAGATTTATAGATGCATATAAAAAATTACCATTTTCTCTTGCTTTTTCTATGAAAGAAGATGAAACAGCTGTTTTAGCTCAAATTATCGGAGCAACTCCACACTATTTGGAGTCTTGGGGAGATTGTCAGTTTAAAAAAGGTACGTTCTCTCTTATGCAACCTACAATTAGACCGCTATTTAATACCCAACAATTTCAAGAGTGCCTAGTAAGATGGACTCAAAGTGGATCTTCTTATTATGATTTCTTAAAAGATTTTTGGTCTGATAATATTCTGAATAGCGAAAATACTTGGAATAAAGCACTACATGATGGAGTTGTTAAGAGTAAAGCTAAAGTTAAGACTGACGCAGATACCTCTATAGGGAATGTATTAATTTCTGAAAAAAGAACCAATACTAAAAAACCATCTGGAGATCTAGAGTTAACGCTTTATACAAAAACTGGTTTAGGGGATGGACAGCATGCAAATAATCCTTGGTTACAAGAATTGCCGGACCCAATTACGAGAGCATCATGGGATAATTATATTACTATTTCTGCAACCGATGCCGCTAGATTAGGTTTAGAAAACAACAATGTAGCTAATGGAGCCTTAAATGGAAGTTATGTTAATCTTAGCATGGGTGAAACGGTAATTAACAAAGTTCCAGTTCTTATTCAGCCAGGGCAAGCTAATGGTTCCATAGGATTAGCTCTAGGATATGGTAGAACATCTTCCATTCAAAAAGAAATGCAAACTGGTGTTAATGCTTTTAGGTTGTATAAAGAATTTTCGCCTATTCAGACTGTGACTATTGATAAGATTCAAGGCGAGCACGAGTTTGCTTGTGTACAGTTGCATAATACTATGATGGGAAGGGACATTATAAGAGAAACAACTCTAGAGATATTCAATACAAAAAATAAACACAACTGGAATCCGGTACCAGAAGTGTCAAAAGATCATAAAGAAATAGCTGTAACTTCAAAAGATGCAGATCTTTGGACATCGTTTGATCGATCTATAGGACCTCACTTTAATCTTTCAATAGATCTGAATTCTTGTACTGGATGTGGAGTTTGTGTAATCGCTTGTCACGCGGAGAATAATGTTCCTGTTGTTGGAAAAGAAGAAGTTCGTAAGAGTCGAGATATGCACTGGCTTAGAATTGACAGGTATTATTCTAGTGAAGAATCTTTTAAAGGAGATCTAGATAAAAAAGAAAATATTTCTGGTCTAGGTAGTTCATTATCTGAATTTGGAGATATGGAAAATCCTTCAGAAAATCCACAGGTTGCATTCATGCCTGTGATGTGTCAACATTGTAATCATGCTCCTTGTGAGACAGTCTGTCCAGTTGCAGCAACATCACATGGTCGCCAAGGACAAAATCAAATGGCTTATAATCGTTGTGTAGGTACTCGTTATTGTGCAAACAACTGCCCTTATAAAGTTCGTCGTTTTAACTGGTTTTTATATGCTCGAAATGATGAATTTGATTTTAATATGAATAATGACTTGGGTCGTATGGTATTGAACCCGGATGTTGTAGTTCGCTCACGAGGTGTTATGGAAAAATGTTCTATGTGTATTCAAATGACACAAAAAACGATTCTTGATGCTAAGCGTGAAGGTAGAGCAATTAAAGATGGTGAATTTAAAACTGCATGTTCTGCTGCTTGTGATACTGGAGCGATTAGTTTTGGTGATATAAATCTAGAAGATAGTATTATTTCTGAACTCGTTAAAGATGATAGAGCATATCATTTATTAGCAGAAGTAGGTACAAAACCAAACGTAGTCTATCAAGTACAAGTTAGAAATACAAATGAAGCTTAATAAAATAACCAAGTAATAGAAAATATAGATATGGCATCGCATTACGAAGCACCTATTAGACAACCATTAGTGACAGGAGATAAATCCTATCATGATATTACGCTAGATGTTGTAGCAGCTGTTGAAGGAAAAGCCAATAAATCTTGGTGGATTGTTTTTTCAATTGCATTAGCCGCATTTTCATGGGGTATTGGATGTATTATATATACCGTTTCTACTGGTATTGGTACTTGGGGATTGAATAAAACTGTTGGTTGGGCCTGGGATATTACCAACTTTGTTTGGTGGGTAGGTATTGGCCACGCAGGAACATTAATTTCTGCAGTATTATTACTATTCCGTCAAAAATGGAGAATGGGTATTAACCGTTCAGCAGAGGCAATGACTATTTTCTCTGTAATCCAAGCAGGATTGTTTCCAATTATACATATGGGTCGTCCTTGGTTAGCATATTGGGTAGTTCCAATTCCTAATCAATTTGGTTCATTATGGGTTAACTTTAATTCACCATTACTTTGGGATGTATTTGCAATATCAACTTATCTATCAGTTTCATTAGTTTTCTGGTGGACTGGTTTGTTACCAGATTTTGCAATGATTAGAGACAGAGCAGTAACTCCTTTTAATAAAAAAATATACAGTATTCTTTCTTTTGGATGGAGTGGACGCGCAAAAGATTGGCAACGATTTGAAGAGGTTTCACTCGTTTTAGCTGGTTTAGCTACACCATTAGTACTATCAGTTCACACTATAGTATCTTTCGATTTTGCTACATCGGTAATTCCTGGATGGCATACTACCATATTTCCTCCTTATTTTGTGGCTGGTGCGGTATTTTCCGGTTTTGCAATGGTAAATACCTTACTTATTATAATGCGTAAAGTATCAGGTCTAGAAGATTATATTACAGTTCAGCACATAGAATTAATGAATATTGTAATAATGATTACAGGTTCTATAGTTGGTGTTGCATATATTACTGAGTTATTTATTGCTTGGTACTCAGGAGTTGAATACGAACAATATGCTTTCTTAAATAGAGCAACTGGACCATACTGGTGGGCTTATTGGTCTATGATGACATGTAATGTGTTTTCACCACAATTTATGTGGTTCCCAAAATTGAGAAGAAGTATTCTGTTTTCGTTTATTATTTCAATAGTCGTAAATATAGGAATGTGGTTTGAGCGTTTTGTTATTATTGTTACTTCTTTACACAGAGATTATCTTCCTTCCTCTTGGACCATGTTTTCTCCAACTTTTGTAGATATTGGAATTTTTATTGGAACGATTGGATTCTTTTTCGTGTTATTTTTATTATACGCTAGAAATTTCCCAGTGATTGCACAAGCAGAGGTAAAATCTATTTTAAAATCATCTGGATCAAACTATAAAAAGTTAAGAGCTGATTCTGGAGATGATGCAAAGCATTACGGTGAAAAAGTAAAATTTTCAACTAAAAATAAAAACAAATAATTATGGCATCTAAAGTTATTCATGCTTTATATACAGATGATGATATCTTATTGCAAGCCGTAAAAAGAGTGCGTGAGGAGCGTTATTATATAGAAGAAGTTTTTACTCCTTTTCCAGTTCATGGACTTGACAAAGCTATGGGGCTTGCAGAAACTCGTATTGCAATAACATCTTTTATATATGGTTTAATTGGGTTAACGGTATCAATTGTAATGATGAATTATATTATGATTGAGGATTGGCCTCAAGATATAGGAGGGAAACCAAGTTTTAGTTATATCGAAAATATGCCAGCATTTGTGCCTGTAATGTTTGAATTAACTGTTTTTTTTGCTGCTCATTTAATGGTAATTACCTTTTATATGAGAAGTAGGTTGTGGCCTTTCAAAAAAGCAGAAAACCCAGACGTAAGAACTACGGATGATCATTTTTTAATGGTTATTGATACAGGAAATAACGATGTAGAAAAAGTATCCAAATTTTTGACAGATACTGGAGCCATCGAAATTAGTTTAATCGATAAACAAGACGATCACTAATATGAAAAGACTAGCAAATATAGGTATAACATTAATCGTTACAATTGTAATGGTTTCTTGTTGGACAGATAATAAAAAGCCTAACTTTCAGTACATGCCTAATATGTATGAACCTGTTGGTTATAAAACCTACGGGGAGTATATAGGATTTCCAAGGGAAATGGAGGCTATGTTGCCAGTTTCAGGATCCATACCAAGGGGATGGATACCATATGGTTATAAAAATACTCTAGAAGGAAAAATACTAGCAACTCAAGAATTGAAAATTCCTATAAAGGTTACTGAAGATAATTTAAGTAAAGGAAAAGAGTTATACACTATATTTTGTTCAGTTTGTCATGGTGATAAAGGGGATGGCCAAGGAATTCTAGTGAAAAGGGAAAAATTTCTTGGAATTCCAGGCTTTAATGATCAAGGAAGAAATATTACCGAAGGAGATATTTATCATGTAATGATGTATGGATTAAATTCGATGGGTTCATATGCCTCACAAACAAGTGAAGAAGATCGATGGCAAATAGCAATGCATGTATTAGATTTAAAATCTAATTTGAACGGAGAACCATTATGGTCTTCAATACAAAAAAAATCAGCAGATAATGAGGAAGTAATTGTTTCTGATGAAAAAAATGCTTCAAACGAAGCACATTAATTAAAGAACAAAGAGAATAGCTAAGATATGTATACGCTACCAAGTAAATTAAAACTTTTTGCAATAGTTCTTATGGTAATAGGTGCCTTAGGAATTGTTGCTGGTTTTCTTTCAACTCCCAGTAATACTGCTGAAGTTAAAGAAATGATGGCATCTAGCCATGACGATGGACATAGTGTAGAAGCTACACATAACGATGACCATGATACTGTAAAAGTCGATCGTGCAGATGAACATGGTGAGAGTTTACATGATGATGGAGAAGCTCATTTAGAGCATGTATTGCATCAATTACAAAATAGACCTTGGTCTTCTTTATATATTGCTTGTTTCTTGTTTTTTATGATATCATTGGGGGTTTTGGCTTTTTATGCTATCCAAATTGCATCTCAAGCTGGATGGTCACCAGTATTATTTAGAGTCATGGAAGGAATTACTTCTTATTTAATACCTGGAGGAATTATAATGTTAATTCTATTGGGACTTTCTGCATTTAATTTTAACCATTTATTTGTTTGGGCAGATCCAGAAGTTATAGCTCACGATAAATTATTACAAGGTAAATCGGGTTGGTTAAATGGCTGGGGTGTTATGATAAGAGCAATGATTTTTCTTGGAGGTTGGATAGCTTACCGTCAAATATCTCTTAAATATTCTAGAATGCAAGATGATGCTACAGATGGAAAATGGTTTAAGAAAAGTTTTAAAATTTCAGCTGGATTTTTAGTGTTCTTTATTTATACAGAATCTGTTATGTCTTGGGATTGGTTAATGAGTTTTGATCCTCATTGGTTCAGTACCTTATATGGATGGTATGTATTTGCAGGAATGATTGTTTGTGCAATTACTACTATAGCTTTAGTAACGATGGTTTTAAAATCGCAAGGTTATTTAGAATATGTTAATGACAGTCACATCCATGATTTAGCTAAATATATGTTTGGATTTAGTATTTTTTGGACTTATTTATGGTTCTCACAATTTATGTTAATCTGGTATGCTAATATTCCAGAAGAAGTAACTTATTTTGTAACTAGAATAGAAGATTTTAAATTACCATTCTTTGGTATGGTAGTTATGAATTTTGTGTTTCCAATATTAGTTCTTATGAATAGTGATTACAAAAGAGTAAATTGGTTTGTTGTTTTGGCAGGTATTGTAATCCTTTCAGGACACTATGTTGATTTATTTGTAATGGTTATGCCAGCTACTGTAGGGACTTCATGGTATTTTGGTATTCCTGAATTAAGTTCTGTATTATTTTTCTTAGGGCTATTTATTTATGTTGTATTTACAGCATTAACAAAAGCACCATTATTAGCTAAAGGAAATCCTTTTTTAAAGGAGAGTAAAAATTTTCATTATTAATTAAATTTGTTGAATAGAAAACGATGACCGCATATTTAGTAATTTTAGTAATCATTCTTTTTGGAGTAGCTGTTTGGCAAATAAATAAAGTATTTAAATTGCTGCAATCTGCTCAACCTGAAGATTCAGAAGTAGCATCAGATAAAGATAATAATACACAAGGCTATATGATGTTAGGCTTTGTATTTTTTATATATTGGATTTTAGCCTATTGTTTTTGGAAATGGGGTAATGTTTTATTACCCGTTGCCGCATCAGAACATGGGCTGGAAATCGACCAACTGATGTTGGTAACTATGGTTTTAATTTTCGTTGTTGGAATTTTAACACAATGGCTATTGCATTATTTTGCTTTTGTTTACCGTGGAAGTAAAGATAAAAAAGCATTGTTTTATGCAGAAAATCATAGATTAGAATTTATTTGGACCATCATTCCAGTTATAGTTTTAGCAGTATTAATTATTTATGGACTTTTTACTTGGACTGATATAATGAGTTTTGATGATGATGATGATCCAATGGTAGTTGAGCTTTATGCCTACCAATTTGATTGGAGAGCCAGATATGCAGGTGTAGACAACACATTGGGTGAAGCTAATGTAAGATTAATTGAAGGAGTCAACCAATTAGGAGTTGATGTTTCAGATCCAAATGCACAAGATGATAAAGTAGTCACTGAATTACACTTACCTATTGGTAAAAAAGTGTTATTTAAAATGAGATCACAAGATGTATTGCACTCAGCATATATGCCTCATTTTAGAGCACAAATGAATTGTGTTCCAGGAATGATTACTCAATTTGCATATACTCCAAATATTACTACTAAAGATATGCGATTAGATGAGGATGTAATTGCTAAAGTCACACATATAAATGAAATTAGAACAGCAAAAAACATAGAATTAATTGCGAAAGGGGAAGAAGTATTAGAAATGTATGACTTTGAATTTTTATTACTATGTAATAAAATATGTGGCAGCAATCATTTTAACATGCAAATGAATATTGTTGTAGAAACTGAAGAAGAGTTCAATGCTTGGATAGCTGAACAAGCTACAATTGCTGAAACTTTAAAAAAATAATAAAACCGCTTAAAGAGATATGTCAGAACACGCTAACGGTCACGATGATCACGGACATCACCATAAAGAGACATTTGTAACCAAATACATCTTTAGTCAAGATCATAAAATGATTTCTAAGCAATACCTTATTACAGGTTTGTTTATGGGAATTATTGGTATCGCAATGTCATTGCTTTTTAGATTGCAACTTGCTTGGCCAGATCATCAATTTACAATTTATGAAATATTTTTAGGCAAATGGGCTGAAAATGGAGTAATGGACCCTAATGTATATTTAGCATTAGTTACTATTCATGGAACCATTATGGTATTCTTTGTATTAACCGCTGGATTGAGTGGTACTTTTAGTAACTTATTAATTCCATTACAAATTGGCGCCCGTGATATGGCATCAGGATTTCTTAACATGGTTTCATATTGGTTGTTCTTTTTGTCAAGTGTAATCATGCTGCTTTCTTTATTTGTTGAAGCTGGTCCAGCATCTGCAGGGTGGACGATCTATCCTCCATTAAGTGCTTTGCCACAAGCAATACCAGGTTCTGGTATGGGAATGACACTTTGGTTGGTTGCTATGGGAATATTTGTTGCATCATCATTATTAGGGTCATTAAACTATATCGTAACCGTAATAAATCTAAGAACTAAAGGAATGTCTATGACTAGACTTCCGTTAACGATTTGGGCATTTTTTGTAACAGCTATTATTGGTGTTGTATCATTTCCAGTATTACTATCAGCAGTATTAATGTTAATTATGGATAGAAGTTTTGGAACTTCTTTTTTCCTTTCAGATATTTATATTGCAGGAGAGGTTTTACATAATCAAGGTGGTTCGCCAGTACTATTTGAACATTTATTTTGGTTCCTTGGACATCCAGAGGTTTATATTGTAATACTTCCAGCGATGGGATTGGTTTCTGAAATTATGGCAACTAATGCTCGTAAACCTATCTTTGGTTATAGAGCAATGATTGCTTCAATTTTAGCAATTGCTTTTCTTTCCACCATAGTTTGGGGTCACCATATGTTTATTACAGGTATGAATCCATTTTTAGGTTCAGTATTTACATTTACAACATTATTAATTGCAATTCCTTCTGCTGTAAAAGCATTTAACTGGATTACTACTTTATGGAAGGGGAACCTTAAAATGAATCCAGCAATGCTATTCTCCATAGGATTTGTTTCTACTTTTATTAGTGGTGGCTTAACAGGAATAGTACTTGGAGATAGTGCACTTGATATTAATGTTCACGACACGATGTTTGTAGTAGCTCACTTCCACTTAGTAATGGGAATTTCTGCTCTTTATGGACTATTTGCTGGTGTTTATCATTGGTTCCCAAAAATGTTTGAAGGTAAAATGTTGAATAAAAAATTAGGATACATTCACTTTTGGATAACCGCAATTGGAGCATATGGAGTTTTCTTTCCAATGCACTTTATTGGAATGGCTGGTCTTCCAAGAAGGTATTATACCAACTCAAACTTCCCTTATTTCGATGATTTATTAGATATCAATGTAGTAATCACGGTTTTTGCATTAATTACAGCAGTTGGGCAATTGGTGTTTTTATATAATTTCATTCATTCCATGTTCTTTGGAAAAGTGGGATCAAAAAACCCTTGGAATTCAACTACATTAGAGTGGACCGCAGAAGTTAAACATATCCATGGAAATTGGGATGGTCCAATTCCTGAAGTACACCGTTGGCCTTATGATTATAGTAAAATGAATAAAGACAATTCAGATTACGTGATTGCGGGACAAGATTTTGTACCACAACACATTCCGTTGCAAGACAACGAAGAAGAATTGTCACATTAATGTTATTTCTTAATAGTATACAAAAAAGCCTTTCGAATATTCGAAAGGCTTTTTTTAGTTTTTATAAATAAAGCCAATAGGTTATTTTTAAATTTATAGATCTAAACCTTGGTGCAAATTCAGATTCAGTGAAGTAATTATCATTATAGACTAAAAATAAATCTGAAAGAGGTGCAAATCGCCATTGTAATCTAGAATTAATTCCTAAGTTATCTTGTAGCGAACTATATTGTACCAATGTTGACCAATACAAAGATTTAGTGAATGTTATGTCAATTCTTGGACTAACTAACCATATGTTATTGGTAGAATATGGTTGTGGTAACTCAATTTTATCATACCTCGCGCGTAATGAAAATAAGAATTTGGGTTGCATTCTATAGGTAATTTCACCATCGAAGGTGTATTTAAATCCATTAAAAAATTGACCTATACTAGGTTTTACTTTAAAAGAAAATAGTTTTCTTGTATCCGATTGAAAATTAAATTCAATATTTGAAAAGTTATAATCTGTATCCCTCGCTAATGGCGTTCCATCAGAAAAGGAAGGGTCAAATTCATCAAATAAATAAATATACCGATTAAAGATAGAAACACTTAATCTACTTGTATTATTAAATTCTGAATTCCAACTAGAAATTATATTATAGTCTGCTAATTGAAAATTTATTTCAGGCTTCCATACGGTTATCGGTACTACACTAAAACTATGTCTATTTATTTTACCTTTTTTAGGGAATAAAAGATATTCTGCTTTTGGGTCAATTTTAAAAATATCGGTTCTTCTAATAAAGCCTAAATCAGATTTAAAATTTCCGCCAATATATAATCCACTAGCTCTAATTCGCCAGTTTTTAGAACTGTAATCTAGTCGTGTGCCAGCAGAATAATCTTTTGAATCTAAATTAGCTGTAAAAGATTTATGGGCATAAAATTTACCATTCCAACTATTATCTTTATTGGCAAGATTATAATCAATACCAACAACACGATTGTATTTTTCTTCTGGCGTTATAAAACCTTTATTTGACGTGTCTTGTCTATTAATAAATAAAAAACTCACATTGGATCTTGAAAACACTTTTTGTTGCAGTGCTAATACCGTATTATTATTTCCTCCAATTTCATTTTCGGAATCATTTTTAGTTTGTACGTTAAGAAGCCCTACTCTAAAGTTAGTATTAATCTTACCACTCAATCTTAATCCTCCAATAATATCATTTTCGATGTAGGTATCACTTGTGTTTTTAGCTATTCCAATTCTTCTTGAAAAAAATGGATTTGCATCTAGACTGTTTCCAAAATCAGCAAATAAGTCACTATTTTCAATGAAAAATTGTCTTTTCTCAGGCAAATTAACTTCAAAGCGTGTTAAATTAGTGACTACCTGATCAGCCTCTACTTGTGAAAAATCCGGATTAACCGTAATATCTAAATTTAGACTGTTAGAAATTGATATTTTTGCATCACCTCCTGCTTTAAGTTCAAAAAACTCTTTATTTTCTTCATAATCATTTATTGCTATGGTATTTATATATGGAATAATAGAAATTGGAGTTTTCGATTTACCTAAGGGTTTTTCAAAAACCATGTCATCCATAAAAGCTAAATTAAATATAAATTGATTTTGAGGAATTTGAATCCAAGTGGTTCTTTCATTAGACTGAGTATCGAACATATAAGAATTAAAACGCCAACGAGTTTCACCTTCTTTATATTTAAATGCAGACAGTGGTATTTCCCATTCACTAATATAATAATCGTCATATTGTTTGGTTACACTTTCCCATTTTGTATCCCAACTTGAAGTAAAACCTCTAAGCTCCTTTCCTCCGCCAGAAACTAATGCTTCTCTCATAACCCCATCTGGGTTGGTTCCAAAAAGGAATGCATTGGATCCGTCATTATAAGTATCAAATAACAATGTAATATTGTCACTTCCTCCTGCTCTAAAATCTCTCTTTAGTGATGGAATAATGTAGTTGTTTCCTGAAGAGTAAACCTTAATTCCAAGATATAAATTATGATCATCAAATAACATAGTTATTTCAGTTTGATTTATAGCTTTTAATGTATCTGTAGGGAAGTATTGCCAAAAATCTGTTGCAGGTTTTTTTTTATACCAAGAGGCTTCGTTTAAAACGGCATCTAATTTTATTTCTTCAGTAATATATGAAACATTTACTTTTTTATTTTGAGCAATTGCATTTAAAGAAAAAACAATGAACATGGAGAGCAATACTCTAAGTAACATATCTGTTATGTGTTTAAGCTAAAATAATAAAAAACAATGGAATAAGAGTTTGTTTAAATTGAAAAGCTTTTTATTATTTAAGCTTCGATTCGATTTGTATATTTGTTTTATGAATGAACATTTAGATCCTTCAGATGAAAATTTTACTCCTGAAGAAGTTGAAGTAGAAAAAAAACTCCGCCCCTTATCTTTTGAAGATTTTTCGGGACAAGATCAGGTACTAGAGAATTTAAAAATATTTGTTCAAGCCGCAAACTTAAGGGGAGAAGCATTGGATCATACTCTATTTCACGGACCTCCTGGACTTGGAAAAACTACCTTGGCATATATACTTGCTAACGAATTGGAGGTTGGAATTAAAGTTACCTCGGGTCCTGTATTAGATAAGCCTGGTGATTTAGCTGGATTACTTACCAATCTTGATGAGCGAGATGTGTTATTTATAGATGAAATTCATAGATTAAGTCCTATTGTAGAGGAATACTTATACTCTGCAATGGAAGATTATAAAATTGATATCATGATTGAGTCTGGTCCCAATGCTCGATCTGTTCAAATAAATTTAAATCCATTTACACTTGTAGGAGCTACTACTCGTTCTGGACTATTAACGGCTCCAATGCGTGCAAGATTTGGAATCGCTTCAAGGTTACAATATTATACAACGGAATTATTGACAACTATCGTTCAACGAAGTGCTTTGATTTTAGGTGTTTCTATTAGTATGGAAGCCGCAATAGAAATTGCTGGTAGGAGTAGAGGTACCCCCCGTATTGCAAATGCATTATTGAGAAGAGTTAGAGATTTTGCTCAAATAAAAGGAGATGGAAATATTGATATAAAAATTGCAAAATATGCTCTTGAATCATTGAATGTCGATGCGCATGGATTAGATGAAATGGATAATAGAATTTTATTAACTATTATTGAAAAATTCAAAGGAGGTCCAGTAGGAATAACCACCTTGGCAACTGCAGTATCGGAAAGTTCTGAAACCATAGAAGAAGTATATGAACCTTTTTTAATTCAACAAGGTTTTATAATGAGAACTCCTAGAGGAAGGGAAGTTACGGAAGCTGCTTATAAGCATTTAGGAAAACTTAAAGGTCCAAAACAAGGAGGATTGTTTTAGGGCTATTAATAAAATCATGATATCACTTATATCAATAGCTTGAATTCTAAATCGCATCATACAAACCTTATTAAAACCGAAGCAAAACGCCTTGGGTTTTTATCTTGTGGAATAAGTAAAGCGGAGTTTTTGGAAGATGAAGCCCCGCGTTTAGAAAATTGGTTGCACAAAAATATGCATGGCGAAATGAGTTATATGACTAACCATTTCGATAAAAGATTGAACCCAACTTTATTAGTTCCAGATTCAAAAAGTGTAGTTTCGTTATTGTTAAATTATTTTCCAGAAGAAACTCAAACCAATAATACTTATAAAATATCCAAGTATGCATATGGAGAAGACTATCATGTTGTCATTAAGGATAAGCTAAGACAATTATTAAATTTTATTCAAGATGAAATTGGGGAAGTTCATGGTAGAGCCTTTACAGATTCAGCTCCTGTACTAGATAAGGCCTGGGCGGCAAAAAGTGGTTTAGGATGGATAGGAAAGCATAGCAATCTTATTACAAAGTCAAATGGTTCATTTTACTTTATTGCTGAATTAATTATAGACTTAGAACTAGATTATGACTACGCAGTAACTGATCATTGTGGAAATTGTACTGCTTGTATAGATGCTTGCCCAACTCAAGCAATAACAGAACCTTACGTAGTAGATGGCAGTAAATGTATATCGTATTTTACAATTGAATTAAAAAATGAAATTCCTTCAGACATGAAAGGTAAGTTTAATGATTGGATGTTCGGTTGTGATATCTGCCAAGATGTATGTCCATGGAACCGTTTCAGTAAAACTCATAAGGAACCGCTTTTTAACCCTAATCAAGAACTGTTATCAATGTCTAAAAAAGATTGGGAAGAAATCACTGAAGAAGTTTTTCGAAAAGTATTTGAAAAGAGTGCAGTTAAAAGAACAAAATATTCTGGTTTTATTAGGAATATTAACTTCCTTAAAAGTTAATATTGATATGATTTTAGGTTTATTCTTTGTTAACATTACAGATGAATTAAAAAGTATTTAAATTAATACTATTATGAATCGAGCATGTTAGGATTTTTTATAGCTAATAGCGAACAGCTAGATTAAATCAAAATGTAAAAATTACTCTATTTAGTCTTAACAGTCTTAATTGTTTTTAGATATTGGAGAGTGGAATGTTAGTAGTGTGATTTATATGAGTAAGATGTTTTATACTGCTTCCGCTTTTAATCAAAACTTAAGTTCTTGGAGTGTTTCATATGTTACGTGTTATAGCCGATTTATTAAAATAATACACAAATGAAAAAAGCGGTACATATACTTCAATTAGGAGCCAGTGTTGAAGAAATTGTTAATATTGCAGCCGTCGCGGTAGTCGATGCTCAGCAAAAAGAAATTTAGAAAAAGCAAGGAATAAAAGCTAATTAATGATCGTTTTTTTAGTATTTTAAAGAATTGTAGATGCAAATAATTATATTATATTTGAATCATCAATTTAGTAGCCAATGATCACCCATTTAAAGGGAAAATTAATTGAAAAAAATCCAACAAATATAGTTCTAGACTGTAATGGCGTGGGGTATTCAGTTAATATTTCATTGTATACTTTTTCACAACTTCCTTCTGGTGAACATGTAAAACTTTTTATACATTTGCAAGTACGGGAAGATTCGCATACATTATTTGGATTTTCAAGTAAAGTTGAACGCGAAGTATTTAGGTTGTTAATATCGGTTTCTGGAGTTGGAGCAAGTATTGCGAGGACAATGTTGTCAACCTTATCTCCAGAACAAGTAATGGAAGCAATTACTCAAAATAATATAGCAGCTATACAGTCGGTTAAAGGAATTGGTGCTAAAACTGCTCAACGAGTTGTTTTAGATTTAAAAGATAAAATAATAAAAATTTATGGCTTAGATAAGGTTTCCTTAGTTTCGGGCAATACTAATAGAAATGAGGCGTTATCTGCTTTAGAAACATTAGGTTTTGCTAGAAAACAAACGGAAAAAATTTGTGATGATATCGTAAATAAAAATCCAAATGCTTCTTTAGAAACTATAATAAAACTGGCTTTAAAAAATTTATAACAATTGGGGTCAAAAAGATACGATTTAAAAAATAGCTTTTTCAAGCAAATATTAGTTTTAGGTGTTATTATAAGTAGTTTTGCTACCGCTTATTCTCAAGACTCTACCAGTAATGGAAGTACCATGGGGCGTATGGATTTACCTACTCCAACAAGTATACAAGACTTGTACACCTATGATCTAATAACTGAAATGTATATTTATACTCAGATTATTGGAGGTTTTTCAATAACATATCCACTCATTTTAACACCAGAAGAATATAGAGACTTGATTCTTAATCAGCAAATGAAATCTTATTTCAAAGACAAGATTGATGCCGCTGATGGAAGAAAAGAGGGAACTGAAGAATTACAAAAAAATTTATTACCAACTTTTTATGTAAATTCAGGTTTTTTTGAATCTATTTTTGGTGGTAATGAAATTGAGATAATCCCACAGGGTGTAGTGGAAATTGATTTAGGTTTGTTATATACCAAACAAGATAATCCGGCATTTTCGCCAAGAAACAGGAGTAATCTATCTTTTGATTTTGACCAAAGAATTAGCTTAAGTTTATTAGGTAAAATAGGTAAAAAGCTTCAAATTACTGCAAATTACGATACTCAATCAACATTTGATTTTCAAAATCAAGTCAAATTAGAATATACGCCAACAGAAGATGATATCATTAGAAAAATTGAAGTTGGTAATGTAAGTATGCCTTTGAATAGTTCTTTAATTCAAGGAGCTCAAAGTTTATTTGGTGTAAAAGGTGAAGTTCAGTTTGGAAAAACAACTATAACAGGTGTTTTTTCTGAACAAAAATCTGAAACAAGAACAGTGGTTGCAGAAGGTGGAGCTACTATAACAGATTTTGAGATTTTTGCTTTAGATTATGATGAAAATCGACACTTTTTCTTATCTCATTATTTTAGAGATAATTATGATAGAGTCTTAGCGCAATATCCTTTTATAAATACTAATATTCAAATTACAAGAACTGAGGTTTGGCTTACAAATAGAACTAATTCTACCGAAAATGTAAGAAATATTGTTGCGCTTCAAGATATTGGAGAGTCTAATCCCGATGATATAGGGTTATTGTTTCCTCCTGGAGGGTTTATACAAGTTCCAAGCAGTTCATATCCTAATAATGGCAATAATAAGTTTAATCCACTAGGAATAGAAGGGAGCGAACCTTCTGTTTTAAATCCAGCAATAAGAGATATAGCAACTATTCAATCAGGATTTAGTGGTGTACAAGTTAGGGATGGTTTGGATTATGTGTCACTTGAAAATGCAAGAAAATTAAATTCTGGTGAATACCAATTAGACACACAATTAGGATATATTTCTTTAAATCAGCGTTTAAATAATGATGAAGTGTTAGCGGTTGCGTTTCAATTTACTGTGAATGGTACTGTTTACCAAGTTGGTGAATTTTCAAACGGTGTTGATTCCTCAGGTGGAATCATACCTGGTAATGGCAATGAAGATTCCATAGAAGGTATTTCGCAAAATTTAGTTGTTAAATTATTGAAAAGTAATATTACAAATGTCCAAGAGCCAATATGGGATTTAATGATGAAAAACATATATCCATTAGGAGCTTTTCAACTTGAACGAGAAGGTTTTAATTTAAATATATTATATACAGATCCTTCTCCTCAGAATTTTATAACTGCTGCTGAAGGAAATTTTCAATTTCCTCCATTACCCTTGCCTGAAGATGTAAAAAACACAACATTACTTAGAGTATTTAATTTAGATCAATTAAATTTTAACGGAGATCCACAACAAGGGGGTGATGGATTCTTTGATTTTGTTCCGGGAATAACTTTAGATGTACAAAACGGACGGATTATTTTTACCAATGTTGAGCCATTTGGTAGTCATTTATTTGAAAAATTAGAAGACCCTGCTAATTTATCTGAAGATTATGAAAATCCAATAACATATAATGCCAACCAAAATAAATATGTTTTTAACACTCTTTATGCTTCAACAAAGATACAAGCAGAACAAGAAGAAAGTGATAAAAATAAGTTTCAATTAAAAGGAACTTATAAATCTACAGGTGCAGACGGAATTCCTATAGGAGCATTTAATATTCCACAAGGATCAGTAACTGTTACAGCTGCAGGTAGAGTATTAGTTGAAGGAGTCGATTATACAGTTAATTATCAATTAGGAAGGGTGCAAATATTAGATTCATCTTTATTAAATTCTAATACGCCTATATCTATTTCTACAGAAAATAACACTTTATTTGGACAGCAAACAAAAAGATTTACAGGGGTAAATGTTGAACATTTATTTAGTGAAAATTTTCAAATGGGTGCCACCTTTTTAAATTTAAATGAAAGGCCATTAACACAAAAATCATCGTTTAATTCAGAACCAATAAACAATTCTGTATTTGGTGTAAGTGCAAATTATTCAACTGAAGTGCCGTTTTTAACTCGATTAGTTAATAAACTTCCAAATATTGATACTGATGTTGAATCATTATTCTCATTGCGTGGTGAATTTGCATATTTATTGCCAGGAGCTCCTAAAGTATCTAACTTTAATGGAAAAACAACAGCGTATGTTGATGATTTTGAAGCTGCACAAACAAGCTATGATATTAGCTCACCCTTAACTTGGGGTTTATCAAGTGTTCCAATAGGTTTTGGTGGAGAACAAGGAAATGGAACTTTAGCAACTAATTATAAACGCGCAAAATTATCTTGGTATACGGTAGATCCAATTTTTTATAGCTCACAGCGGCCAGATGGAATAACAGTAGATGATATTTCTTCACCTTTTACAAGAAGAATATTTAGAGATGAGATATTCCCAAATCAAGATATTATTCAAGGACAGTCACAAGCTCTTTTTTCTTTAGATTTAGCCTTCTCTCCAACAGAAAGAGGACAATATAATTATAATCCTGCGACAAATGGAACTAATGAACTTACAAATCCAGGATCTAATTTTGGTGGTATTATTAGGCCATTAACTACTACAGATTTTGAGAAATCAAATGTAGAGTATATTCAGTTCTGGTTAATGGATCCCTTTATATACGAAGAAACGGAAGGAAGTGATGGAGGAACTATTACGTTTAATCTTGGGAATATTTCTGAAGATGTCTTAAAAGATGGAAGAAAACAGTATGAAAATGGATTGCCTAAAGATGCATCCACAACTAATACCATTCCAACTACTTATGGTAAAGTTCCAACAAATCAATCCTTGTTGTATGTTTATGATACTCAGGGAGAAGAACGCACAAATCAAGATATAGGGTATGATGGTCTTAATGATGGCGAAGAAGCTGCAAAATTTCCTGATTTTGCTGGATTAGCAGATCCTTCGGGTGATAACTATGAGTCTTTCTTGCAAGCTCAAGGAAATATTATAGAACGTTATAAAAAATATAATGGAACTCAAGGAAATTCACCGGCAGTAATTACAAATACCGATAGAGGTTCAACTTCGCTTCCAGATGTTGAGGATATAAATCGTGATAATAGTATGAACACGATTGATAGCTATTTTGAATATAATATTGATATTTTTCCTGGAATGGATAGTAACAATAGTGATTATATAACAGATATTAAAGAAATAAATGTTACGCTGCAAAATAATGAAGTAATTCCTGTAAGATGGGTCCAATTTAAAGTGCCTATTAGTGAGCCAGATGATGCTGTAAATGGAATTTCAGATTTTAGATCTATTCGTTTTATGAGAATGTTTCTTTCAGAATTTGAAGAAGATATAATATTACGATTTGGGGACTTAGATTTAATTAGAGGAGATTATAGAAGATATCAACTTGCATTAGATGCAGATGCACAAAATCCAGAAGGCAGTAATACATTATTTGAAAATTTTACGGTTAGTGTTGAGGAGAATGAAAATAGATTACCAATACCTTATGTTTTACCACCAGGTGTTTATAGAGAACAATTAAATAATAATAATAATATCATTCGTGAAAACGAACAATCTTTATCATTAAGAGTTTGTGGATTAGATCCAGAAGATGGTAGAGCTGTCTATAAAAATTTTAATATTGATATGAGACAATATAAAAATTTAGAGATGTTTATTCATACCGAATCTGTTGAAAATGAAGGGATGTTATCTGATGGAGATATGGTTGCTTTTGTGAGATTAGGAAATGATTTATCTCAGAATTATTATGAAGTTCAAATTCCTTTAAATCAGACCTCTTTTGGTAGTACTTCGCCTGAAGATATTTGGCCTTTAGCAAACAGGCTTCTTTTACCTTTTGAGTTATTGCAAAAAGTAAAAACACTTGCTTTAGGAGATCCTAATAATATTCCTAATGAAATTTCTTATTATATGCAGTCTGAATTAAATCCAGATTTTACTTCAGGCGCAGAAAATGAGCTTCGAATTGGTATTAAGGGAAATCCTAGTTTTGGTAATGTAAGAACAATCATGCTTGGTATTAGGAATTCTACAACTAATGAAATATGTGGAGAAACTTGGTTTGACGAGCTTCGAATGACAGAGCTAGATAACGAAGGAGGATGGGCTGCTGTCGCAAGTATGGATGTGAATTTAGCAGATTTTGCTACGGTAAGCGCTTCAGGAAGTAAAAGTACTGTTGGATTTGGATCAATTGAACAAGGGCCAAATCAAAGAAGTTTAGAGGATATCAAAGAATATGGAGTAGTTACTAATTTTAATTTAGGTCAATTATTACCTCAAAAATGGGGAATTCAATTACCATTTAATTATGGTCGTTCAGAAGAATTAATTACACCAAAATATGACGAGGAGTTCCAAGATATTGAGCTCCAAACTAGAATAGATGATGAGCAAGATCCCGCTAAAAGTTCAGAAATTAAAGAACAATCTGAAGATTATACCAAAAGGCAAAGTGTTAATTTCATAGGAGTTCGAAAAAATAGAGTTGGAAATGAAAAGTCTAAAGTGTATGATATTGAAAATTTTACCTTTTCGTATTCTTATAATCAAGTTGATCATAGAAGCTTTGAGGTAGAAAAATCTTTAGATCAAAATGTAAGATTGGGAGGAACTTATAATTATAATTTCGTACCAAAAACAGTAGAGCCTTTTAAAAAAAATGATTCTATTTTTAGAAGTAAATATTTGCAGTTATTAAAAGATTTTAATTTTAATTATTTACCTTCTAATATTACTATAGGATCAAATTATGTGCGACAATATAACGAACAAAAATTTCGAGAGCTTAATTTACCAGCAGGTAATATTGGAATACCTACTTTATATCAACGTAATTTCTTATTTGATTGGCAATACACGATTAATTACAATCTAACAAAATCATTAAGATTTAATTTTACATCTACAAACAATCGTACTGTTAAAAATTATATTGACATATTTGGTAATACTGATAATTCTATAGGTGTATGGGATGGGTTTTTTGATGTTGGTGATCCAAATCAACACTCCCAATCACTCCAATTAAATTATGATATACCTTTTAATAAAGTTCCATTCTTGAAATTTATAAGAGCAACATATTCTTATACTGGAGATTTTCAATGGCAAAAGAGTAGTGATTTATTTCTAGATATTCCAATTATTCTTGAAGATGGAACAACTAAATTCTATAATTTAGGAAACTCCGTACAAAATGCACAAACCCACCGCATCAACTCAAGTTTAGATATGAAATCTCTTTACCGTTATATAGGGTTGACAAAAAGAACAAAAAGTAAAAAAATTATATCTTCAGAAGAAAATTCTGGAGAAATAAATAAAAAAAACACTAAGTCAGGAATTTCAAAAAGATCTGGAGTAGGTGGAGTTGAATTTTCAAATTCCCTATCAACTGGAGAAAAATCTATAAATGTTTTAATTGATTTTGTGACAATGGTCAAAAGAATACAATTAAACTATCAAGAAAACAATGGTGTATTCTTGCCAGGATACATACCATCTGTTGGTTTTGCTGGAACTTTTAAACCTACTGCTGGATTTACATTTGGTAGTCAAGCTGAAATTAGACATTTAGCTGCCCGTAATGGTTGGTTAACGTTATATCCGGAATTTAACGAACAATATACCGAAGTAGAATCAAAACAATTAGATATTCAAGCTAATTTAGTGCCTATAAAAGATTTAAAAATAGATGTTACAGCAAGTAGAATTTATTCAGAAAGTTATTCAGAAAATTATATTATAGAAAATGATATATATCGTTCGTTAACTCCTAATGTATTTGGGAATTTTAATATTTCTACTATAATGATTAAAACTGCTTTTTCTACTAGTGATGAAATTAGTTCCCAGCCATTTGAAGATTTTAGTGAAAATAGATTAATTATAGCTAACAGGTTAGCCGAACAACATTATGGAACAGCTAACTATCCAGTAGATACGGAGACAGGTTATCCTATTGGGTTTGGCAGTAAAAGTCAAGATGTTTTAATACCATCATTTTTATCTGCTTATAAGGGGAGTGATCCAGAAACAGAAAGTACAGGCATATTTAGAGATATTCCGATACCAAATTGGGATCTAAAGTACACAGGTTTAATGAAAATAGCTTGGTTTAAAAAATACTTTAAACGATTCTCATTACAGCATGGATATAGAGCTGGGTATACCATCAATCAATTTAGAACTAACTTAGATTATGATTCAAATAATCAAGATGATATTGATCAATCTGGAGACTTTAAAAGCAAGACTATTTTAACTAATATTAATTTAGTTGAGCAATTTTCTCCTTTAATTAGAGTAGATTTTGAAATGAAAAATTCAATTAATATTTTATTTGAACTTAGAAAAGATAGAGCACTATCCTTAAGTTTTGCAAATAATTTATTAACTGAAATTCAAGGAAATGAGATTGTAATAGGAGCGGGCTATAGGGTTAAAGATTTGCGTATTGCCACTAATTTTGGTGGAAAAAAACAAATACTTAAAAGTGATTTAAACTTTAAAATAGATCTTTCTCGAAGAGATAACAAAACAATTATTAGATATTTAGATATTTCTAATAATCAGACTACAGCTGGACAAACAATTTATGGTGCACAATTGTCAATAGATTATGCATTAAGTAAAAATTTAACAGCATTATTTTATTATGATCATTCGTTCTCTGAATATGCTATTTCAACTGCATTTCCCCAGACAACAATTAGAACTGGATTTACACTTAGATATAACTTTGGAAATTAATAAATTAGATTAATTATTATGAATATACCTTCAAATTTAAAATACACAAAAGACCATGAATGGATAAGCATTGATGGCGATATAGCTACAGTTGGAATCACCGATTTTGCTCAAGGTGAATTAGGAGATATTGTATACGTAGAAGTAGAAACTCTTGATGAAATCTTAGACAAAGATGAGGTATTTGGAACCGTAGAAGCAGTTAAAACTGTTTCAGATTTATTTCTTCCTCTTTCTGGTGAAATTATTGAGTTTAACGATAGTTTAGAAATAGAACCAGAAAAAGTAAATTCAGATGCTTTTGGGGAAGGATGGATGATTAAAATTAAGATTTCAAACCCAGACGAAATTAATGAATTGTTAGATCATGAGGCTTATAAAAAAATTGTGGGACTTTAAACATCTTTTTAGTATTTGTTTAGTTTATACGGTACTAATAACAGTTGCTTTTTTATATCCTTTAAAGGGAACAACTTCAATTAATTTTATTTTACCAAACGATAAATTAATTCATTTTTTAATATATCTTTCTTTATCATTTTTATGGATAAGTTATTCCAGTAGGGTTGCTAATTATAAAAAAACAATGACCACTATCATTATGGTAATGTTATTGTGTTTTTTTTATGGCATAATAATTGAAATTGTTCAAGAACACTTTATCCCTTTTAGAAATTTAGAGTTATTTGATGTTTTAGCAAATATGATAGGTGCAATTTCAGGAGCATTATTATTTTGGAAGGTCAAAAACAGAATTAAAACCTGAAAGCTTTTATTTACTAAAGAAATTATATATTTTAGCAACAATATAAATACACATTTATGGAGCCAAAGAAAAACCCAAAATCAGACCTGAACCGTAGGAGTATGATATTTTTCCAATTAGGAATGATATTAATACTTTTTATCACGTGGAGTGCGATTGAAAATAAAACGTACGACAAATCTCAAATAACTCAAGATATGTTAAATTTAGGCGATGAGTTAGATGAAGATATTCCAATTACAGATCAAAACATACCACCACCACCACCACCACCACCAGCACCAGCACCTGAAGTGATTGAGGTAATTGAAGATGATGATGATATTGAAGAAACAATTATTGAATCTGCGGAGGTAAATCAAGAAGAGGAAATTGTTGAAATCGACGATATTGAAGAAGCAGATGAAGAAATTTCAGATGTTCCTTTTTCTGTAATTGAAAATGTGCCTATTTATCCTGGCTGTGAAAAGAAAAAGAACAATGCCGAGAAGAAAAAATGTATGTCTGAAAAAGTTATGAAATTTGTTCAGAAAAAATTTAACACTGATTTAGCAGGAGATTTAGGTTTAGAGGGTAGACAACGTATATCTGTTCAATTTAAAATTGATAAAAATGGTAACGTAGTAAATGTACGTGCACGTGCACCGCATCCAAAATTGGAGCAAGAAGCTGTGAAAGTGGTTAATGCATTACCAAAAATGATTCCTGGAAAACAAAGAGGTAAAGCAGTTGGAGTGTTATATTCATTGCCTATTTTATTTCAAGTAGAGAATTAAATTATAAAAATATATTATTTCTTAATCTCGTTTCTATTTATAGAAACGGGATTTTTTGCATAACCATTCTATAATAGTGTTTGTTTTAACTTTTTTTTAGCGTAAAAACACTAAAAATCACCTTATTATTTAGGAAGAAAACCTTAAAATAATTGTAAAGGAATAAGAGGTGCTCTATATTTGCAGGATTAAAAAAACACCAAGTGCCAACTTCGAATCAAAATCCTAAAAAAATTTCTTTTTATAAAAATTTCCTTGAAATAACCAAGGTTAGATTGTCGGTAAGTGTTTTATTTTCATCAATAGCAGGTTATTTATTAGGAACTGATGTAATTGTCTTTACTGAATTAATTCTCTTATGTATTGGAGGTTATTCAATGGTAGGAGCATCGAATGTATACAATCAAATTATAGAAAGAGATTTGGATGCTTTAATGAAGCGTACCGAAAACAGACCTATACCTTCAGGGAGAATGAGTGTAAATACTGCTTTTACAATTGCAGTGATTTTAACAGTCATTGGAATAGTTTCTTTATACATCATTAATCCAATTACAGCAATGTTTGGAGCGATATCTATATTTATGTATGTGAGCTTATATACACCCTTAAAAACAAAAACATCACTATCCGTATTTGTTGGAGCATTTCCAGGAGCAATACCTTTTATGTTAGGTTGGATTGCTGCAACCAATGAATTTGGTATTGAGCCAGGAACATTGTTTATGATACAGTTTTTTTGGCAATTTCCTCATTTTTGGGCCATTGCTTGGTTTTTGTATGATGACTATAAAAAAGCTGGTTTCTTTATGCTGCCAAACGGAAGGCGTGATAAAAGCACTTTATTACAGGCAGTATTGTATACATTATGGACAGTATTAGCCTCGCTAATCCCTGTTTTTGGAGTTACAGGTAAATTATATTTAACTCCTATTTCTGGGGTTATAATAGGATTGATAGGATTGGGGTTTTTATATTTCGCAATTCGATTTTATAAGATTAAAACCAATAAAGTTGCTAAACAATTTATGTTAGCAAGTGTTAGTTACATAACACTGTTACAAATTGTATATGTAGCTGATAAATTTATTAGATAAATGGGACTGACTTTAACCAAAATGGTTCAAATGGATAATAATAAACCAAGAGAAGATCGCGCAAAGAAGATGATGCTTTGGTTTGGTATGATTAGTTTAACCATGAGTTTTTTAGGAATAACTAGTGGCTATATTGTAAGTAAAGAACGACCAGATTGGTTAACCGATTTTCAAATACCACAAGCATTTTACATAAGCTTGGTTGTTATTTTATTAAGCAGTATTACTTTTTATTTGGCAAAAAAGTATGTGATAGCTCAACAAAGAAAAAAAGGAATGGTATTTTTAATCTTCACTTTTTTATTAGGAGTTACTTTTATAGTATTTCAATTTAAGGGTTTTTCTGAAATAATTTCAAGTGGTTATTTTTTTACTGGAAGTGAAAGTACAATCACAACTTCCTTTATTTATTTGGTAGTACTTCTACATCTAACACATATGCTAGCAGCTCTAATTTCAGTTATAGTCGTAATTTATAATCATTATAAACAAAGGTATACTATTGGAAATACTGTGGGTATTGAGATAGCAGCTACTTTTTGGCATTTTGTTGATGTTTTATGGATTTACCTCTTTTTATTTTTCTATTTTGTTAGATAAAAAATATATGTATTTTTGGAACCGATTTAAATCAATTATTTTATATGGACACTACAGTTGCAAAACCAAGCACTGATAATAAAACTTGGAGCGGAGGAAACAGACCACTAAATGCCAGTTATGGTAAAATGATGATGTGGTTTTTTATTGTTTCTGATGCATTAACTTTTTCAGGATTTCTTGCTGCTTACGGCTTTTCTAGATTTAAATTTATTGACTCTTGGCCGATAGCTGATGAGGTATTTACGCACGTTCCATTTATACACGGTAATTTTCCGATGTATTATGTAGCTTTTATGACCTTTATATTGATTCTCTCTTCTGTAACAATGGTTTTAGCAGTAGACGCTGGCCATCATATGAAGAAAAATAAAGTTATCGTTTATTTGTTTTTAACCATTATTGGAGGTTTAATCTTCGTAGGTTCTCAGGCTTGGGAATGGGGAACATTTATCAAAGGAACCTATGGTGCTGTTGAAACAAATGGAGGTAAAGTTCTTCAATTTGTAAAAGAAGATGGATCTAGAGTCGCATTAGGTGATTTCGCAACTCCTATTCATTCTGAAAGAACAAGTCAAGGCAGTAATGAAGCTATCTGGTTTTATTCTGAAACTCCAGAAACTAAAGTAAGTTTAGCTGAAGTAACAAAAGGATTTTTAGCAGATGAATCACTATTAATACGTACTCAATATTTAGATAAAAATGGTAAACGAATCGTTCTGTCTAGAGCAGAATCGATAGTTAAATTAAAAAGTGATGGAAAAAGTATTGTGGAAGGTGCAAACTTAAAACACAACGAATATGGAACTCCGTTATTTGCAGATTTCTTCTTCTTTATTACAGGATTTCACGGATTCCATGTATTTTCCGGAGTGATATTTAATATCATAATTTTCTTTAATGTTATTATTGGAACTTACGAGCGAAGAAAGAGTTACGAAATGGTCGAAAAAGTTGGACTTTATTGGCACTTTGTAGATTTAGTTTGGGTATTTGTATTTACCGTATTTTACCTTGTTTAAAAAAGAATAATATAGAACAAATGGCACAAGATCATAAATTAGCAATATTTAGAGGAAAACTTAAGTTTAAGTCTATCCAGTCAAAAATCTGGGGTGTATTTACCTTGCTTTCTATAATTACTGTAATTGAAGTTTATTTAGGGATTTCAAAACCTGATTTTTTAACTTCTAACCGCTTATTTGCATTAAAATATCTAAATTGGATATTTTTAATTCTTACTGTAATAAAAGCCTATTATATCACTTGGGATTTTATGCACATGCGTGATGAGAAAATGGGTTTAAGAAGATCAGTAGTATGGACAGCAGTATTCTTAATCTGTTATTTACTTTTTATATTGTTAGTAGAAGGGAATTATATTTTTGATATCTATCAAGAAAATTATATTAAATTTAATTTTTAAACTTAATACAAAAGAACTAAAAAACTCCACTCAATAAATGATTGGTGTTTTTATATAAATTAATGCGTAAATTATTGTTCATCATTATTTTACGAACTATTTTTGCAACGTGAATACTACAGCTAAAATTAAAAAATTCGTCATACTAGGAATTTTGTTCCTGCTTCCTATTATTGCATATCTATTTTTCTCTTCAGGAATTAATCATTTTGCAAAACTCCCTATATTAACAAAGAATGTTTTAGAAATTGATCAATTTAAAACTGAAAATGGAGCATCTAAACTATTAAAGGATCACATTACTATTTTATGTTTTTTCGGAAATAACCTAGAACTAAGTAAGGCTAATGCTTTTAATTTGGCCCATAAGATTTATAAGAAAAATTATCAATTTAAAGATTTTCAGTTTGTCATATTAACTCCAGATGGTTCGCAATTCCAAGTAAAATCATTAAAAGAAGAATTATCTGAAATAGAAAACGCTGTGAATTGGAATTTTGTTTACAGTTCGCCCAATGAAATTGAAAAGGTTTTTAACTCATTAGGCTCCAATTATTCATTAGATGCCAATATGGCTTCACCTTATGTTTTTATAATTGATAAAGATAGAAGTTTAAGAGGAAGAGATGACGATGATGATTTAGGGTTATTGTATGGATTTGATTCTAGTGACTATTCAGAGGTAAATAATAAAATGAGTGATGATGTGCGTGTTATTTTAGCAGAATACCGTCTAGCACTAAAAAAATACAATTCTAAAAGAGAAATATAATAATTTGAAACAGTATGTCATATCTTTATAGCAATGAAATTCATTAATAGCTAACACTTTGCGTTGCTTTTAAAATACAGAACTTAATCATATGAAAAATTATTCTTACATCGGCATCTCATTTGTTATTTTAGTATTTGGTATTTGGGCTGTTCCTAAAATAGTAGATAGGTTTACTAAACCTCGTCTAGCAAAGATTGGTAAAGTTCCAGAATTTAGTTTTACAAATCAAAATCAAAAAACGATAACGAATAAATCCTATCATAATAAAGTTTACATAGTAGAGTTTTTCTTTACTACCTGTCCATCTATTTGCCCTATAATGAATCAAAATATGGTAAAAATACAAGATCAATTTTTTGGAAATCCAAATCTGGGAATTGCTTCCCTTACCATAGATCCTATTACAGATACGCCTGAAGTTTTAAAAGAATATGCAATTCAATATAAAATCACCAATCCTAATTGGAATTTATTAACTGGAAATAAAGAAACTATTTATAAATTTGCCAATAGTGGGTTTAATTTATATGTAGGTGAAAATACTGAAGTAGAAGGTGGTTTTGAACATTCTGGTTTTTTCGCTCTAGTAGATAAAGAAGGGAATATTCGTTCTAGGTACGACGAGCAAGGAAATCCTATTATTTATTATAATGGCCTAGGTGATGATGGTGTAAAAATGTTAAAAGAAGATATTAAATTATTATTATAATGGAAGTAGAAATAAAACAATCTAAAAATAAATATAACTTATGGATATGGATTATTTCCATTGTTGTTCCAGTTGCAGTTGCAGTATTGTTTACTGTGAGGATTCCTGGCGTTGAACGTATGGGGTTTTTACCTCCAATTTATGCTACTATAAATGCATTAACGGCTGTTATATTAATAATTTCTGTCATTCAAATTAAAAAAGGAAATCGAAAAAATCATGAATTTTTAATGAAAACAGCAATCCTGTTGTCACTTCTTTTTTTACTGCTATACATCGCATATCACATGACTTCTGATTCAACAAAATACAGAGGAGATGGCATATTAAAGTACCTATATTATTTTATTTTAATAACACATATTATGTTGTCTATAACTGTAATCCCATTTGTATTAATAACTTATGTTAGGGCTATTACTGGAAAATTTGAAAAACACAAAGCAATAGCTCGAATCACATTTCCATTATGGTTATATGTTGCTATTACTGGAGTAATTGTGTATGTAATGATTTCACCTTATTACTAAACATATAGTATGAACGTTAAAACAGTTTTAATTGCAACCATAATTCTTCTTTTTTGTTCGATTTCTACTGAAGCACAATGTGCTATGTGTCGAGCAGTTTTGGAAAGTGATGAAAACAGTCAAACAGCTAAAGGTGTTAATAATGGTATCATGTATTTAATGGTATTTCCTTATTTGTTAATTGGAGCTGTTGGATATGCAATCTACCGAAGTCGTAAAGAGGCAAAAGAGTCTTAAATTCTAATTTGAAAATAGTGTAACATTTTTTTTTTAGATATCTTTTTTAAAATTATTTGAAAGAAATATTATGTTATTTCTTAACACCATTTTCACATTTTACAAATATTAAATACTGTAATTTGTGCTATTAATAAATAACCATGATTGAAATTAAAGACTTGCATAAATCTTATAAAATGGGAACTAATTCCCTTCACGTTTTAAAAGGAATAAATTTTGAAGTTTCTGAGGGTGAGATGGTAGCAATTATGGGATCTTCAGGATCAGGAAAATCAACTCTTCTTAATATTTTAGGAATCCTTGATGAAGCAGACAAGGGCAGCTATCATTTGGATGAAACCTTAATAAAAAATCTTAACGAAAAAGTAGCTGCGAAATATAGAAATAAATTTCTAGGATTTGTTTTTCAATCTTTCAATTTAATAAATTACAAATCTGCTTTAGATAATGTAGCATTACCATTATACTATCAAGGAGTAAAACGCAATATTCGAATGGAGAAAGCATTGCATTATTTAGATAAAGTTGGATTAGCAGATTGGGCGAGTCACTTACCTAATGAGCTTTCTGGAGGTCAGAAGCAAAGAGTTGCAATTGCAAGGGCTTTGGCAAGTAACCCCAAAGTATTGCTAGCTGATGAGCCAACAGGAGCTTTAGATTCAACAACTTCTTATGAAGTAATGGAGTTAATTCAAGAAATTAATGATGAAGGAAAGACAATTTTAATTGTAACTCATGAGGATGATATTGCCCACATGTGTAAACGAATTGTTAATTTAAAAGATGGTATTATAATAGATGATTCGTTAGTGGATCAAGTAAGGGTTAAAAGTTTAGAAAATGTTTAGGGTAGAAAGCTGGCAAGAAATATTTGAAACCATGGGAAAGAATAAGCTTCAAACGGCTTTAACTATGATTTCTGTTTTTTTTGGAATCTTCATACTTGTTATATTAGTAGGCTTTAGCAGTGGTATTGAAAAAGGGGTTAAATCTCAATTTGAAGAAGACGCTACCAATAGAATTGCAATTAGAACAGGAAGAACAACAAAAGAATATAAAGGGCTTAATCCTGGAAGAAGAATTCAATTAAGAAACAAGGATTATGAAGGGTTTAACGAAAAGTATAAAGAAAATATTGAGTATAAAACATCTGTTTTTAGTACATGGGGTGGGCAAGTAGTGTATAAAGGAGAAATTGGAAATTATCGCATAGAAGGAGCTTATCCAGATCAACAATTTATTGAAAACCAACGTATAGTTTCGGGAAGATTTATCAATAATAACGATATTAATGAAACAAAAAAAGTTGCTATTATTGGAAATCAAATAAAAGAAGACCTTTTTAAAAAAAAGAATCCTATTGGGGCGTATATTGAGATCTTAGGAATTAATTTTCAAGTTGTAGGAGTTTATTCTGATCCTGGAGGGAAAAGAGAAGAAAGTAGGGTTTTTATTCCATTAACTACTGCGCAACAAGTCTTTAATGCTGGAGATAAAGTGCGTTCTTTAGCATATACAGTAAAAATGTCTGATAATTTTGATGAGGCAGTTGCTTTGTCATTGGCAATGTCAGAAGGTTTTGAAAATGATATTAAAACTAATCATAGTATTTCTCCAGACGATCGAAGTGCTGTAAGAGTTAACAATACGCTAGAAGAGGCGAAAAAAATATATGGTCTAATAGCAACGATTAGTTATATTTTTTGGTTTGTTGGCATAGGTACTATAATAGCTGGAGTAGTCGGAGTTAGTAACATAATGATAATTATTGTTAAGGAGCGAACCAAAGAAATTGGTATCAGAAAAGCATTAGGTGCATTGCCAAATTCCATCATTGGGATGATTTTACAAGAGGCTGTTTTTATTACTGCTTTTGCTGGATTTTTAGGTCTTTTTGCAGGTGTTGTACTACTAGAATTAATAAGTCCTATGATAGACAGTGATTTTATTAAAGCCCCTCAGGTAGATTTTAAAACAGCGATGATTACTGTAATAATTTTAATAATAGCTGGAGCATTGGCTGGTTTTGTTCCTGCAAGAAGAGCTGCACACATACGTCCTATTGAGGCATTACGTGTAGAATAAATATAAAATAATGTTTAATAAAGACCGTTGGAACGAAATATTAGAAGCATTAAATGCAAACCGTATTAGAACACTTATAACTGCATTTGGTGTTTTTTGGGGCATTATGATTTTGGTATTATTATTAGCTTTAACTAATGGACTTAAGAATGGTGTAACCTCAGATTTTAATGACTTTGCAACCAATTCGATATTTATGTGGTCTCAAGGCACCTCAATGCCCTATAAAGGACTACCAAAAGGGAGACGTTATAATTTTAAAGTTCAGGATGTTGATATTTTAAAAGAACAAATACCGATGCTAAAATATGTTTCTCCAAGAAATCAATTAGGAGGGTATAGAGGAGCTAACAATGTAACTAGAAAAGAAAAAACAGGCGCTTTTAGTGTTTCAGGTGATTATCCGGAATTTATATACCAACAACCTATGGATATTTTAAAAGGTAGGTTTATTAATTATTCTGACATTAATGAAAAGCGAAAAGTTGCTGTTATTGGTATTGATGTTGTAAAATCTTTGTACGATAAAGGGGAGGATCCATTAGAAACCTTTATTAAAATTAATGGTGTTAATTTTATGGTAATTGGAGTATTTGAAAAAAGTAATAGTAATGGAGATGAAGAGGAAGATGCCAATACAATTTTTGTGCCTTTTTCAACATTTTCACAGGTATTTAATTTTGGAGATAATGTTGGTTGGATGGTACTAACAGCTGAAGATAACACAAGTATTACCTCATTAAAACCAGAAATATTTTCCATTATAAAAAAACAACATATTATAAACCCAGATGATGAAAGAGCAATTGGAAATTTTGACTTAGCTGCACAATTTTCGAAAGTAATGGGTCTTTTTAGTATTTTAACTTTTGTTGGATTTTTTGTCGGAACACTTGTACTTCTTTCTGGAGCTATAGGTATTAGTAACATAATGTTAATTGTTGTAAAAGAACGAACCAAAGAAATTGGAATTAGAAGGGCTTTAGGCGCAACACCTTGGGGAGTTAGAATGCAAATTCTTCAAGAATCTTTAACATTAACAATTCTTTCGGGCATGGCGGGTGTTTCATTTGCCTCTGGAGTTATTTGGCTTATTAATTTTTTATTAGAACGTATTGGTCCAGTAGAAAACTTTGCCAATCCATCTGTAGATATAAAAGTAATTTTAATCGCATTATTAATTTTAATATTTTTTGGTGTACTTGCGGGGTTAATACCTGCAATAAGAGCAACTAAAATGAAACCAATTGATGCATTACGAACCGAATAAACATAAGATCAATAAATAAAAAAACACATTTATGAAAAGAGTAGGAACCATAATCACTTTAGCGGTTATTGTAATATTATTTATAGTAGGGATACGATATATTTATTTAAAAGATCAAAAAGATCCCGTAGTATATCAAACACAAAACCCCACAACAGAAACCATCATTAAAAAAACAATGGCTACTGGAAGCATCGTGCCAAAAGAAGAAGTATTAATCAAACCAAATATTTCTGGAATTATAGATGAAATATTTGTGGAAGCTGGTGATTTTATTGACTCTGGAGATCTTATTGCAAAGGTTAAAGTAGTACCAAATGTTTCTTCATTAAACAGTGCCAAAAACAATATAAATAGCATAAGTACTCAAGTAGAAACTGCACGATTGGCATTTAAAAATCAAGAAAATATTTACAATAGACAAAAAGGACTTTTTGAAAAAGGAGTGATTTCAGCAAATGAGTTTGATACCGCACAGTTATCTTATGATCAAACACAACAAAGATACAAGCAAGAGCAAATTAGTTTAACAAATGCACGTCAAAACTATGATATTGTAAAAACAGGAACTACGAGTGGCATGGGTGCCGCTGCAAATACAGAAATTAGAGCAACAGTTTCAGGTATGGTATTAGATGTTCCAGTTAAAACAGGGAATCAAGTAATTGAATCTAATAATTTTAATGACGGAACTACTATTGCAATCATTGCAGATGTTGGGAATATGATTTTTGAAGGTAAAGTAGATGAAAGTGAAGTAGGTAAAATTAAAGAAGATTTACCCCTAGAAATTACAGTAGGAGCAATTGAAAACAAAAAGTTTGATGCAACTTTAGATTATATTGCTCCAAAAGGAGTTGACGAAAACGGAGCCATTCAATTTGAAATAAAAGGCACCTTAAATAAAAAAGATTCTACTTTTATTCGTGCAGGGCTAAGTGCTAATGCATCTATTATTTTGGCAAGGGCTGATAGTGTTATGTCTATAAAGGAAGCTTTAATTCAATACGATTCAACAACTAAAAAACCCTATGTAGAAGTGGAAGTTGGAGATCAGAAATTTGAAAGAAAAGACATCGAATTAGGAATTAGTGATGGTATTAATGTTGAGGTAATAACAGGGATATCTGAAGGTGATAAAATAAAAGTTTGGAATCAACTAAAACCTACAGCTAGCTATGGCAGGGGATGATAATTGTTTTTTTTATCAAAAACTGTAACATTTTTAACATTTCAAAGACAAATTCAATAATGACTATCAATATGAAAAAGTTTGTAATTATGTGTTTATTCCTAACTACTGGATTAACACTCACGGCACAGAATAAAAATTGGACGCTTCAAGAATGTGTAGCGTATGCTATAGAGAATAATATCTCTGTTAAACAATCTGAACTAGAAATTGAAAATTCAGATATTTCAAAAAGTGATGCTATTGGAAATTTCTTACCATCCCTAAATGGATCGGCTGGGAATAGCTGGAACACAGGGCTTACGCAAGATGTAACTACTGGAGTGTTAAGGAATATTACTTCAAGAAGTTCTTCTTATAACCTATCTGCAGGGGTTACTGTATTTGGTGGATTACGTAATCATAGAGAATTGCAAAAAGCAAAAATGTTACAACTTTCATCTCAATATAATTTAAGTAAAATTAAAGATGACATTGCTTTGTTTGTAGCGAATGGGTATTTACAAGTTTTATTAACCAAAGCGAACCTCCAAGTAGCTATTGAACAAAATAAAGTAACTGAAGAACAAATTTTACGAACTCAAAAATTAGTTGATGCAGGTGTTTTACCAGCAGGAGACTTGCTAGAAATAAAAGCAGTTAGTGCTCAAGAAAAACAAACTATTGTTAATTCAGAAAGTAATGTTAGAATCTCCTTAGTAAGTTTAGCACAGTTATTATTAATTAAAGATTATGAAAATTTTGATATAGCAGAACAAGAATTTTCCGTAATTTTATCAGAGCTTACAGGAAAGAGTGTTGATGAAGTAATCAATTCTGCCAAAGTAAATAGGTACGAGGTGAAAATTGCTGAGCAAAATATGAGTGTCGCCCATACAGATTTAGAAATTTCAAAAAGTATATATTGGCCAACCATTAATGCATTTTTCAATTACAATACCAGAGAAACTGATATACCTAGGATTTCATCAATTATAGATTCAAACAACCCTACAATAACAAGTCAAATTGGGTATGTAGGTGCTACTGGTGAAGCAGTTCTTTCAGAAATTCCGAATACGAGCTTATTAGAAAATTCCGCTAAACCATTTGGAGAACAATTATCAGAAAATGATGGTATCTCTTATGGTCTAAACATGAGCATGCCAATATTTAACGGTTTTTCTACGAGAAACAATGTAAAAAGAAATTTGGTTAATGTTAAAAGAAACGAATATCAATTAGAGCAAGCAAAATTAGATTTAGAATCTTCAGTATATCAAGCTTTTGTTGACGCAGAAGGAGCTAAAAAATCCTATGATGCTGCACTTGCTTCTTTCGAGTCTCAAGAATTAGCCTACGAATATGCTCAAACTAGATTTGATGTTGGTTTAACAAATTCATTTGAATTTAGTCAATCAAAACTAAGATACAGTCAATCAAATATTGAAGTAAATCGTTCTAAATATGACTATATTTTTAAACTAAAAGTATTAGAATTATTTTTTGGAATCCCAGCTACAGAGCTTAAATTTTAAATATGAAAAAGAAAACCATCATTTGGATAATAGTTATTGTTACCATACTACTTATAGTACTTATAGGTGGTAAAAAAGCAGGTTGGTTTGGAAAAAGCGGCAATTTTAAACAAATTGAAGTTACCAATATAAGCTTGATTGATATTGTAGAGACTGTTGCGGCTACTGGAAAGATACAACCAGAAGTTGAAATAAAATTATCTTCTGAAGTTTCAGGTGAAATTATTAAACTGCCGATTATAGAAGGTCAACAAGTAAAAAAAGGAGATTTGTTAGTAAGTATTAATCCTGATTTAGTTCAAGCATTAGTAAATCAATCTCAAGCGAGTTTACAAAATATAAAGGCACAATTAACGCAAGCAGAAGCGAATCTTAATAATTTGAAATTAAACTTTGAAAGAAATAAATCATTGTATGAAAAAGGAGTAATTTCTAAATCTGATTGGGAAAGAACCTATACTGATTACGAAGTTGCAAAAGCGAATGTAAAGTCTGCTTATTACAATGTGCAAAGTGCTGAGTCTGGTGTCAAACAATCAAGAGATAACCTAGCCAGAACTTCTATTTTTGCACCTAGAGATGGAACCATTTCAAAACTATCTGTTGAATTAGGAGAACGAGTAGTTGGCACCGCTCAAATGGCAGGTACTGAAATTGTGAGGGTTGCAAATCTAAATAATATGGAAGTTGAAGTAGATGTAAATGAAACCGATATTGTAAAAGTAAATGTTGGAGATTCTACTATTGTTGAAGTTGATGCATATTTAAAAAGAGAATTTAAAGGAGTTGTAACCGAAATTGCAAATACTGCTGAAAATACCTTGTCGGTAGATCAAGTAACTAATTTTAAAGTTAAAGTTAGAATTCTCCCTGAATCTTATAAAGATTTATCAGCAGATAAACCTGAAAACTCATCACCATTTCGGCCAGGAATGACTGCTACGGTAGATATTATTACTAATAAAAAGGAAAATATTATTGGAATTCCAATTAGTTCAATAGTAATTAAAACAGACACCTCAAGTGCAAAAAGTAAAAAAATTATTAAAGAAACAATTTCTTCAAAGACTGAAAAATTTGAATGTGTTTTTGTTAAAATTGGAGATATAGCTAAATTAAGAGTTATCACTACAGGAATTCAAGATGATTCTAATATTGAAATTACTTCTGGATTAAATGAAGGTGACGATGTAATTACGGGACCCTATAATACCGTTACAAAAATTTTGAAGTCTGGTGATAAAGTGGAATCAAAAGTAGTGGATAAAAAAGAAGAAGACGAAGAAGATAAATAATTCTCAACTATGGCTGTAATTTTATGTTTAGAAACTTCTACGACTAATTGTTCTGTTGCAGTAGCTGTTGATGGTAGAATAATTGCTTTACAAGAGGACAATAACAATCAATACTCTCACGCAGAAAAATTACATCCATTTATTGATCAAGTATTAGCGAAAAGCGGAATATTAAAATCCAGCTTAGAAGCTATTGCTGTTAGTAAAGGACCAGGATCTTATACTGGACTCCGTATAGGCGTTTCTGCTGCTAAAGGATTGTGTTTTGCTATAGATGTTCCATTAATTTCTATACCTACATTAGAAGCGCTTGCACATCAAGCTGTAATAGAAAATGGGCTTATTATACCCATGTTGGACGCAAGACGATTGGAGGTATATGCAGCAGTGTTTTCTTCAGAAAATGATCAAATACGAGAAACAAAAGCTGAAGTGCTTGATAAAAACTCCTACAATGATTATTTAGAAACTAATAAAGTTTGTTTTATCGGTGATGGTGTTGAAAAGTTCAAAGTGTTATGTGAACATAAAAATGCTATTTTTATGGAGGATGAGCTACCATCAGCAAAACAAATGGGAGCACTTGCAGAAATAAAGTATCATACAAAGAACTTTGAGGATGTCGCCTATTTTGAGCCTTATTATTTAAAAGATTTTATTGCAGGCTAAGACCTGGAATATGTTAAAGCACCTAATACTTTTATTAAAAATTAATAGGATTACAAATTTGCTCCTTCAACCCCATCTAAATATATGATTACTTTTTTTAGATCTTTTTCTTTGTTTAAATCAAGATCTTTTTCTTTGATATAGTCTTTTATTAATTTTTCGCTATTCCCAAATGCTTTTAGTTTTTTGTTTTTTGATTTAGGGAACTCAACCATTTCACCATTTTTTGTATAAATACTATAGCTAAACCTATCCTCAAATTTTGCTAAAGTGGATGTTTCATAATTATTTTTAGCTTTTTTAGCTGGAAAATATTTTTTTGTTATTTTTTTAAGTAAGCTAAAATTAGTCCCATCAAAAACTACTAAATAATAGCCTTTAAACGGAATAAAGGCGAAAGTGTCTTTCATTATTGTGGCATAAATATCTTTCGACTTTACAAGAGATTTCGCTTCTTTATCGTCGCTAGTTATTGTTTCTTTATGTTCTATTTCATCTACAATGGCATTGTAACGCAAAGCTACATTGCTTAAAATCACTTCATTTTCTAGATAAACATTTCCTAATATAAAATTGTCTATATAGTAAGGAGTTCCATCATAGTTTTCAGGGTTAGATGGATCATAGATACTATTTTCATTATAGATATCTATATTGTTAGTAAATAACGCTACTTGACGCTGTGACGCTAGGTTCTGTGATTGTGCTGTGGTAATTGGACTAAAAATAAACAAGAATATAATTACGTTATAAATAATCTTTTTCATAAGTGTTTTAATTTAATTACTGTCAATATTTTAAAATTGCAAAATAAAGATACTATTTTTTGTTAATTATGATAATTATAAAGTATTGTAGTAACTTATAACTTCTATAAGTCCAGATTCTTTATTAATATTTATGTTGTTTTCCTTTACATAAATTTTAACTTCTTTAGATTGATCTCCAAAGGCTTTTATTTTAGATTTTTTTGAATTAGGTAATTCAACTAATGCCCCATCTTTTTTATAAAGATATAAAATAACTTTTTCTTTATAGTTAGCTGCAACATTACTAGCTAATGATGTATATGCTTTTTGTTCTGGGATATAAACTTTTTTAATTTTTTTATAAAGAGCTGCTTTTTCTCCAGAATATATATCAATAAAATACCCTTGAGCACTATTGTTTTCATTAGGAGTTAAAAATACATATTTTTCGTTTTCTAAATTTATTGAAATATCTTTGGAGCTAATTAACACTTTAGCTTGATTGTCTTTTAATACAGCTATTTTTTTAATCTCAAACAAATCTTTAGCAGCATTATATCTTAAACCTATGTTTGGAGCAATAGCAACTCCATTTTTTAAAACAGTACCGTTTTTAAATGCTTTGTTTTGGTATGGTGTTCCAGTGAATTCAGCTTCTAAATAAACAGCTACATTTCTCTTAGATATGTACTTGTCTATATCGGTATCATTGTATGAAGATTGAGCTCCAATATTAATTGAATAAAATGAAATAATGATTGAACAAGCTACTAATATTTTTTTTTTCATAATGAAGTTTTTTTCAATCAGCGAAGATATTTCATAAATAGCAATATTTTAGTCAATTAATTGTTAAATATTTTAAAAAATATATTTTAGTCAATTAAAAAAAATAGTTGATATATGATCATTGATATTTTTGTTATTTAATAAAATTTAATGCTTTTGAAATATCTGATACTAGAAGTTTACAACTATTATTGACACAAACGTAAATCAAAGTTTCTCCGTCAATATACCTGTAATTTAGTAAAGGTTTTTTACTCTCAGAAGTGCTTCCTGCAACAAGAATATTTGGAAGAAAGCTCGCGTTTAATTCAGTTATTTTTATAGAAGCGTCTTTGCCAATAACTACAACTTCGTAAGAATTATCTTGAAAATTAGACATTAAATCTAACCAATTAGAATAATCACAAGGAATACTTTAACTTTCTTATTTCCAGTTATTTTTATTTGTTTATTACATGTGTAAATCAAATAATATTTGCGTTTTTTGCTACTCGTTTAGTTGCATCTATGTAACTTTTATTTGAGTATAGTAAACACTTAAATAACAGTTAAAATTAGGAAATTTCTATAGGAAAACTAGCAATAAATTTAATACTATCCATTAATTGCTTCTACAGTAGTAACTTTTCCATTAAGCATTTCGGTAAGCATTGCCTCTATTCCATTTTTAAGAGTAACGGTTGAAGATGGGCATCCACTACAAGCACCTTGTAAAATCACTTTTACAGTTTTAGTATTTTTATTATAAGAATCAAAAGCAATGTTTCCGCCATCTGCTTCAACAGCAGGTTTTACATATTCATTCAATATAGAAATGATTTCTTTATCAATATCTGAATATTCTCTTTCTTCTGTTAATTTATTCGTTTGTTCTTCTTTTTGAAGAATTTCATCATTAAATATTGTTTTCCCAGATTCAATATAAGTTCTTATAAAATCTCTTAATTCATTTGCAAATTCTTGCCATTCATATCCGTTTTTTTTTGTTATGGAAACATAATTATTATTGATAAAAACTTCTTTAACAAAAGGGAATTTAAACAGTTCATTTGCTAATGGAGCATGTATAGATTCATTTTTATTTTTAAATTCATACATGGTATTTGCAATGGATCTATTTGCTACAAATTTTAATACTTCAGGGTTTGGAGTGCTTTCTGCATAGATTGTAATAGGAATTTTATTAGAAGTTTTTTCGTTTTCTTTAGGCGCTATAATTATTGGTTTTCCAGAACTTAGATAATTTTCGATAGTTTCTGCTACCTCATTTTGGACATCTTCCCATTTTATTTGAGTTAAATCGGTTGGAAATTTCTCAATTGCAATAAAATTTTGAGAAATATAAATGGTTTTAACAAAAGGTAAATAAAATAATTCCTGAGCAATAGGACTCAGTTGAGCATTATCAATACTAGTAAATTCGTAACTTTTTGCCTGTGTTAGGAAAGTATTTGTAACAAATTTTATAATATTTTTATTATTTGTAAGTTGTATTAAGATGCTTATTTTAGACATTCTGTTAATTTTTTACAAAACTATGAAAAGAAAGGTAATGTATTGAATATATTTGATTCTTATAATTGAATTAATTGCTATAAAATAAAAATGGGTGTTAAATCCAAAAAAATATATAAACTATTATTTTTCAAATAGGGCATCAAAACCTTATAAAATTTAAATGATTTTGGTTTTTTTAATTTAATCGGAAGTATTTTTATAAATATCATATATACCCGCTAAATATGCTTAAAAAGAGGTAGGGTTTTTTGTTTTAAAGTTGTTCAATTATGATAGAAGATTAATTAAATAAATTTATTGATGAAGAAAATATTTTACTTCTTATTCTTGTTGGCTCCTACATTTTTATTAGCACAGGACGTAGCTCTTTTTAATCAGTACAATGGAAAGTTCGATTTTACTGCAATTGGAAATACTTTAAACACAGGAGAAAACGGCAGCGGAGGTCCCTGTGAAATCCTAACACAAAGCAGTGCAGATTTTAATTTAGACCCAGCTTATACTGTGGTAGAGGCTCAACTATATTGGTCGGGTTCAGGTCCATTGAATGAAAATTCTAGAAATGTAACCTTAAATGCCTTTTCGGTTACTGCAGAAAGAGAATTTACGTTGAATTTGAATGGAAGGCCCTTTTTCGCAGCCAATGCAGATGTTACAGATATAATTATAGCTAATGGGAACGGTGAATATACTTTAAGTGATTTAGATTTAACAGCTATAATTGAAAACTATTGTGGTAGTGGAACCAACTTTGGAGGATGGTCTATTACTATTGTCTATAAAGATCCCACTACAACTTTAAACCAAATAAGTCTTTTTGATGGATTGGAATACGTTTCAGCTGGAAATCCTACATTAGAAATTCTATTAGAAAGTATAGATATAGCGAATGCAAACCTTGCAAAAATAGGTTTTTTAGCTTGGGAAGGAGATAGAGGGATTTCTGTAAACGAAACACTACTTATTAATGGTAATCTTATCTCTGATCCACCGTTTAATCCTGATAATAACGCTTTTAATGGTACCAATAGTTATACTGGTAGTGAGGTGCTTTATAATATGGATTTGGATGTTTATCCTCTTGAGGATATAGTAGATGAAGGCGATACTACTATTTTAATAAATTTAACCTCTGGGCAAGATTTTGTAATGATAAATAATATTATCACTAATGTTAATTCGGAACTTCCTGATGCAACTATTAGAATTGATGATATTGGGAATTTTTGTGCAGACAGGAACCTAGATATTGACTATACAGTTTTTAATATAAATAGTACAGCGCCACTTCCACCAAATACACCCATTGCATTTTATGCGAACAATATTTTAATAGGACAATCTCAAACAACTATTGAACTTCTTACTGGAGAGTTTGAATCTGGAACAATTACTCTGTTTATTCCAACAAATACTCCAGATATTTTTACTCTGAAAGCTGTAATAGATGATGATGGATCTGGAAATGGAATCGTACCTGAAACAAACGAAAATAATAATGATTTTGAACTTGAAGTAAATTTAGCTCTTGAAGGTGTAAATCTTGGGCCAGATATTGAAAGTTGTCTAGGGGATAGTATTGTTTTGAATTCCAATATTGATGACCCCTCAGGTTTTACTTTCCAATGGTTCCTTAATGGTTTAACAATAACTGGTGCTGATGATCCTTTGTATATAGTAATTGAAACTGGAACTTATCGAGTTGATGCTACTAACTCTACAACTGATTGTGAGTTAACAGGAGAAATATTTGTAAATTTTAATGCACTCCCTATCCCAGGAATTCCGGATGATTTAGCTGTATGCGATGAGATTCCTAACGACGGCTTTGCAGCATTTGATTTAACGCTTCGTGATGCTCAGATTATAAATAGTCAGCCTGGTACTTTTGTTACTTATTACCAAACAGAGGCTGATGCAGAGGCTGGATCAAATGCCTTAGCGAGTCCTTATACCAATACAACTCCCGATTCTCAGACTGTATTTGCTAGACTAGAGAAATCCTTTGGATTGGAACTTGGTTGTTTTGATATAGTTCCACTATTACTTCAAGTAGATGCTGCACCCGCGATTACGGATCCCATATCGGATTATTTTATTTGTGATAATGATCAGGATGGTATCGAGATTTTTGATTTAAGCTCTAAGGCGGTTGAGATATTAAATACTTTAGTAGACGTTACTCTTATTTATTATAACAGCCAGGGCGATGCGGATTCGGATACGAACCCTATAGCAAACCCAAGCTCTTATAGCAGTGGTGGGGAGACCATATGGGTACGTGCATCCAATACAGATGGATGTATAGCGGTATCTTCTTTTGAGTTGGTTTTAGGAACAGTTCCT
>JABHSQ010000010.1 GCA_018669795.1 Flavobacteriaceae bacterium
GTGCATCTTCTAATAAATAATGATAGGTAACTTGAAGGTTCCCTGATGGATTTCCTCCTGTTATTTGACTGTCTGCATCGGTTAGGGTAAACTCTCCGAAGCCGTCATTGTCCGGATCACAATACTCTAAAGGATCTGGAATAAAAATAGCTGGCAAGGGAACTACCACTAAATCCATAGGAAAAGTCCCATAACATCCTGTTACATTGCTTTCTACTCGAACGTAAATCTCCTCTGAATTTACCGTATTGGTATATGGACTCAATAAAGGACTCTGTGCAAGATCCGCATCTGCCTGGGTACCATAATAAGTTACACTTAAGTCTGTGTTACCAGCTACAATGTTAGCATTCTGAGTGTTTAAATCAAATTCTGTGAATCCATCCTCAATCAAATCATCACATAAAGCAAATACAGGAACCTCTGTAAAAGCAGGAACTTCTCCAACTATTAAATAAAAGTTAAGAACTGTGATACAGTTAGCTGAATTCTCAGCGCGTACCCATATAGTTTCTGGATTTGAAATATTACTATAAGTCTCAGGGTTAGGGATAATGTTAGTGGGTGGCTGTGCCTCAGCATCTTCCTGAGTCAAATAATATCCTAAAGTAAGACCTATTTGAGTGTTTACTATTTCTAAATCCTTAGATAATAAATCAAAGACCTCTAACCCATCGCCATCATTATCACACAAAAAATAATCTGCGATCGGATTTGTGATCGCTGGGGCCCGATCTACCTGAAGCACTAATTCAGTAGTATCAAAACAAATAATATTATTTGTATTTTCTACTCTTGGATATAAAATTTGAAAACTAGAAATGGTATTGATAAATGCAGCAGGAGTTTCTACTGGATTAATGTTAGCATCTGCTTCAGCTAAGGTTAAATGATAAGTAATTACAGTATTTGGATCTCCACCAGTAATTTCAATATCTTTAGTTGTTAAGTCAAATTCAGCAAAACCATCATTTGAAAATTCATCACAAAGAATATAAGGAGTTGGTAATATTGCAATAGGTGCAAGAATTAGTGTAATTAAAAAACTATCTGTTACAAAACAAGTAGGGGTTGCATTATTTTCGACCCTTACAAAAATTTCTTCCGTTGGACCAGTTACTGTATAAGGATCTGGATAGACTCCAACATTATTATCAGCATCTGCTTGAGAACCATGATAAGTTACTGTAAATTGTAATGGATCTAGGCCATTTAGCGCTTCAGCATCTTTGATTGAAGGTAAATTTAAATCTACAAACCCATCAGCATCAAGATCGCAAAATTCAACATCGGTCATAATACCAATTGATATGGGAAAAAATTCAATAAAAAATGAATCTGTGGCAAAACAAATTTCCGTTTTAACAATTTTAATATCATCTATCGCAAGATCATTTCCACAGGAACCAAAAATATCATTGATAAGAACAATTTGGACGATTGTATTTACACCACTATCAAAATCAAGAGAATATGTTATCCAGTTTGGACTTGAACCGTTTGTAACATTACCGGTTGTACTTGTCGCAAGAACAGTTCCTGCTGAATCTTCAATTTGATAGATAAGTCTTGAGTCTGTACCATTATCAGGACATATATTAGTATCTATGTCATATACAGTAGTCATGGCAAAATCAAAGACAAGTTCTGTGTTTGCAGTTACGGTAATATCTCTTCTGTATAATTCGGTTTCGCTAGTATCTTCAGAAACATCAAAGAGAATCATTCTACCATCTATATCACCGATGGTATGGTCTTCCATATCTTGATGCCATCCTGCATTAAGTCCGGTTGAAATATTTGTTACAGTGTATTGATTTGGATTTAATTCTGTAGTACCATTAAACTCTAAAGGTGTAAAAGGATGTGTTACTCTTCCTAGGCCAGTACTAAAGTCTTCTACGAAAATTAAATCTTCCTCTGTACCTTCACCTTCTATGCGTACAAATATTTCTTCCATTGAGCCTGTTATAGGATAGAGAGTAGGAGCAGCAATTGGTGCTAGGTCATTTTCAGCATCTAATGCTGTGTTATGATATGTTATAACAAAGTCTGCTGGGTTTTGAGGACCTAAAACCACAGGAGTATTTATCGTAAGATCAAAAATACCTGTATTAGTTCCATTATCACATTGAAATAAATCAATTGGTGGATTGGCAATAATAGGAATAGGTAAATACGTAATGATAATTTGATCAATTCCTGGGCAGATTGGGTCAGAAGGATCAATTACTTCCACAGAATAAGTCCCAGAATTAGGCGCAGTAACTAAGTAGTTAGGACTAGTTGCCCCAGCAATTAATGTCCCATCTAAAAACCATTGGTAGGTGAAATTTTGATTTTCTTGTTCTGCATCTAAAAGAATATCTGGAGTATCACAGGTAGTTACATCTGGACCTAAATCAACTGTAAAAGGAGAATCTATACTAACTAAAACGTCATCTTCTAAAACCACAACATCTCCATTACATGTATTTGTATAAGTAACACGAGCAGTAAAAATTTCTGAACCACCCGCTGGACAAACATTTATTGTATCTGTATAGCCAATAACAGTACCTGTTGAATCTAACCACTCAAAAGCAAAAGTTTCTACACCATCTGGCTTAAAACTCCATGCTTCTTGGAAAGCAGTCCAAGGAGAATCTGAAGTGTTACGTCCTGGTGGAACATAAGCAATATCACCATCATTATTCTGAATACCTAAAGCAGCATTACCATCATTCCAACCCGGACAAACAGGTTTATCTTGTATATATATTTCAATCACATTAGAAAACTCATACAACACAGCCATATGAGTAGCTCTTAAATTATTACAATCACTAGAATAAAGAGACACTGCAAAATAGGAAACTACTAATACTCTATTCGGGTATGTCCCTAATACTTCATAACCAATTTCATCAGAATCTGCAACAGAAGGATCGATATCATGTACCGGTGTAAAAATATTCCCTTCTCCTAAAGCAGGATCCGTATTATTAGGTAAATCTTCATTAAAACCCCAATCATTAAAATCTCCTGCATTCCCTACATCAAATCGTATTAAACCATTAGAACCCACTTGAAAAAGTTGTTCTAAGCTTCCAAAAAAACAAAAATCAAAGGGTAGCGTTTCCACTACAGACCATGTATCATCCAGATTTGGATTCATATTATTAGCCAAACCATTAAATGGAAAAGGTGGATTACCACTATTATCAGGACTATATGGAATAGATGCTACCGTATAATTGGTACTAAACGTCTCAAATATCTCTAAGTAATCTGCTGTAATATCCGCACAACCTCCAGTACCACAGGGTATTAAAGTATCAATCCCTGCGTCTACAAACAAGGATCCAGGTCCTTGAGCATAATTATTATTTAAAAAAAACAATAAAAAAATTAATACCAAAAGTGAATATGGAGAATATTTCATAGCAAATTTTTTATTGTCCCCCGAAATTTAAGGAATTTTTATTAAATTATGTAATTCGTAATTTTTTTAATTTTTTTCATTTTTTTTTTTTCATTTTTAAATTGCAATACTTGAATTTGTATCTTTGCAAATTGTATTATAAAAAATACGTATGAATATAGAAAACCATAGTAAAGTAATTGATGAATTAGGAGATGATCATATTGGAACGTCAAGTGATACTCCATTAAGAAAAGATGCTTTTCAATTAAGTGATTCCGAAAAAATTGAAACAATTAAAGAAGATGTAAAAAACATTCTTTATACGCTAGGCATGGATTTATCTGATGACAGCTTAAAGGATACTCCTGAAAGAGTTGCTAAAATGTTTGTTAAAGAAATTTTTGGAGGGTTAAATCCTGAAAACAAACCAAAGGCATCAACATTTGACAATAAGTATAAATACGGTGAAATGTTGGTCGAAAAAAACATTATACTTTATTCTACTTGCGAACATCATTTACTTCCTATTGTCGGAAAAGCTCATATAGCTTATATCTCTAACGAAACTGTGATTGGGCTTTCAAAAATGAATAGAATTGTGGATTATTTCGCAAAAAGACCTCAAGTACAAGAAAGACTTACGATGCAAATTGTTAAAGAACTACAAACAGTTTTAGACACAGATGACGTAGCCTGCGTTATTGATGCAAAGCATTTATGTGTAAATTCTCGTGGGATACGTGATATTGATAGTAGTACCGTAACAAGTGAATTTGGTGGGTCATTTAAAAACAAAGAAACACGAAGAGAATTTTTAGATTACATAAAGTTAAGTACCGAATATTAGAATAAATTTCTCTTATAGAAAATACTCATCTTTAGTAAAAATAAATACCAAAATCGATGCTATAATAAATGAAACTTTTAGATCAACAAGAATTATATATTTATAATTCAATTTCAAAGGTAAAAGAAAAATTTACTCCAATAAATGAAGAGTCTATTGGAATGTATGTATGTGGACCTACGGTTTACAGCAATGTGCATTTAGGAAATTGTCGTACTTTTTTGTCTTTTGACTTGGTGTTTCGGTATTTAAAACATCTGGGTTATAAAGTAAGGTATGTTCGAAACATAACTGATGCAGGTCATTTAGAAAATGATTCGGATAGTGGAGAAGATCGTATCGCCAAAAAAGCAAGGATTGAAATGGTAGAGCCCATGGAAATTGTTCAACGATACACTGTTGATTTCCATCAAACAATGGCAAGATTTAATGCACTTCCCCCAAGTATTGAGCCCACTGCTACTGGTCATATTATTGAACAGATAGAAATTATTGAAAAAATTATTTCTGAAGGTTTTGCTTATGTAGTAAATGGTTCTGTTTATTTTGACGTACATAAATTCAACGAAACTCATTCTTACGGTAAACTAAGCGGAAGAAACTTAGAAGACATGGTAGCTAATACTCGTGATCTAGCTGCCCAAACTGATAAAAAAAATCCACAAGATTTTGCTCTTTGGAAAAAAGCAGAGCCTGTGCATATTATGCGTTGGCCATCACCTTGGAGCAATGGCTTTCCTGGCTGGCATTTAGAATGTACCGCGATGAGCACCAAGTATTTAGGTAATATTTTTGATATTCACGGCGGAGGAATGGATTTAAAATTTCCACACCATGAATGTGAGATTGCCCAATCTGAAGCTGCGTTAAAAACCAATCCAGTAAATTATTGGATGCATGCCAATATGCTTACGCTTAATGGAAAAAAAATGGCGAAATCTACAGGGAATCATATTTTACCTCACGAAATATTTTCTGGAAATAACACCATTTTAAGCAAAGCTTTTTCACCTTCAGTCGTTAAGTTTTTTATGTACCAAGCAAATTACAGAAGCATTCTTGATTTTTCTAACGATGCATTATTAGCTTCTGAAAAAGGTTTTAACAGATTAATGGAAGCTTATAAAATGCTATCAGAAATTTCAGCTTCAGGAAAAAACGAATTTGATGCTTCTGTTTGGAGACAGTCTTGTTATGACGCGATGAATGATGACTTTAACAGTCCAATTTTAATAGCTCAATTATTTGAAGCTGTAAAAATTATTAATACAACTAAAGAAGGAACCACACAATTAGACAAAAAAAATATTGATATTATTAAAAAAACAATGTACAATTTTATTTTTGATGTTTTAGCTTTAGAAGAAAACAACGCAACTAATTCGGATGACGACAATAAATTATCAGATGCTGTTGCTATATTAATAGAACTTAGAAATCAAGCACGAAACAACAAGGATTTTCCTACTAGTGATTTAATCCGTAATCAATTAAAAGAGGCTGGTATTCATTTAAAAGACGAGAAAGACGGCACTACTTTTTCTTTAAATTAGCTGAACGATTTCTACGATAATAGTTTAAAATTAAATCTAGAATGAGAAATATGCTAATATATCCTTTTGTTTTGCTGATTAAGGGATATCAATTTTTAATTTCTCCTTTATTACCATCAACTTGCAGGTATGATCCAACTTGTTCTCATTACGCTATAGAAGCGCTTCAAACACACGGCTTTTTAAAAGGTACTTCCTTAGCAATTAAACGGTTTGGCAGTTGTCATCCATGGGGTGGCTCCGGTTATGATCCTGTTCCCAAAAAAGATAAAAAGTAATCAAATTAAATATTGCTTTACTTATATTTACGATTCTAATTTTATATAAAATATTTTATGCAAGTACTAAGTTTTGTTTGGGATCCATCTCCAGGAATTGATTTAGGTTTTTTTATAATTAGGTATTACAGCTTAATGTTTGTAATTGCTTTTACTATAGGGTGGTTTTTAACGAAAAGAATTTTTAAGAACGAAGGACTATCCGATGATAAAATGGACAGTCTTTTTATTTATGTGGTATTAGCAACGCTAGTAGGCGCGAGATTAGGACATGTCTTTTTTTATCAGCCAGAATTATTAAAAAATGATTTTTTATCAGTATTTCTTCCTTTTAGTTTTAAAAACGGCTTTGAATTTACAGGGTTTAGAGGATTAGCAAGTCATGGTGCTGCAATAGGGATTATAATTGCGATGTATTTTTACAGTAAAAAAGTACTTAAAAAACCTATACTATGGATACTCGACAGAATTGTGATTGCAGTTGCATGTGGAGCAATTTTTGTTAGAATAGGAAATTTTATTAATTCTGAAATAATAGGAAAAGTAACTAATAGTAATTTTGGAGTTGTATTTAAACAATTAGGTGAAAACTTCCCTAGGCACCCTGCTCAGTTATACGAATCGTTTTGCTATATTTTTGTCTTTGCTGCACTTTATTATTTGTATTGGAAAACCAACAAAAGCAAACAAATGGGATATTTACTAGGAATATTTTTAGTGTTGCTTTGGACAGTCCGTTTCTTTGTAGAATTTACAAAAGTAGCTCAGGTAGACAAAAGAGCAGAATGGGCTTTAAACACCGGACAGTGGCTAAGTATTCCTTTTATAGTTATTGGCGCCTATTTAATGGTTTCAGCACCTAAAAGACCCGTTCCAAATGAATAGATTATTTTTCATTATTACTATTTTTATTGTTTTCTTTCATTCTTGTAAAGAAAATAAAAGGCAATCTATGTCAATTACTAAAGAAATTACTTTTAAAAAGGAGGGCGAATTGTTGTTAAAAAAAGTAATAACAGATTCAGTATTCAAAACCTTAGATATTGAGATTGCTAAAACTGAATACGAAACACAAACGGGCTTAATGTATAGACATATGATGGAAGGCAATCAAGCCATGTTATTTATTTTTAAGAAGGAACGGCCTCGTTCCTTCTACATGAAAAACACCGAATTTTCTTTAGATATTATTTACATTAATAAGAAAAAAGAAATAGTAGGTATCCAAAAAAACACTAAACCTTTTGACAATACATCGTTGCCCTCTAATGAACCCGTTTTATATGTACTTGAAATTAATGGTGGCTTATCAGACTCTTGGGGGATAACAAAGGGTGATGTTATTGAATGGATTATTAATTAATTTCATAAATAACAGTAACAGTATAGTTATTTCTGATATTATCTATTGATGCAGTATCTGTTAAACCAATATCATATAATTGCAGCGCACTTTTTTGTTGAATTCTTGAATATGAAAAATCAATAGAATAAGCACCTAAATAAAGTCCAAATCCTCCAGAAAAACCAGTTATGTCTCCTCTGGTAGCATTGTTTTTATATGGACTTCCTTCATATTGATATCCACCTCTAAGGCTGAGTCTATTTATTCTATACTCTCCTCCAATTTTAATAGCCGAGGCAGCTGTTAACTCATTATTAATTATGGCGTTTTGAGATGAGAAATAAGAACTATTCGAAGCACTAAAATGTGTGGAAGAATAATCTTTATAAGAATAATCAAAACTAATTAATCCACTTTTCCCAAAAATATAAGCCCCACTTACAGCTATTTTCCAGGGTGTTATTAATCTGTATTTATTAAAAACATTAATAATTTTAGGGTTGATATATTCATTATAAATTTCTCCGTCAAATTCTCTTGATGTTTCTATATATTGTGTAGTTTCTTTGTAAATATTATACCAAATAGGACTGTCATAAGTAAATCCCAATCTTAAAAAATTTGTCACTTTTACGATGGCTCCAAGCTGAGCTGAAAACCCTCCCCCATATGCATACAAATCATTCTGAAAACCAATATAATTTACTGAACTTCCAGCGTTATTGTTAGTTTCGTTTAGGAACGTACTTTTTCTATAATTCAAACTATTACTATTTAAATTGATACCTATAGAAATCATATGATTAATTTCTGCAGCAAAATTAAATGAATATTTCCCATTATATCCTCTTGAATTATAGTAATATTTTTGATTAAAACTTCCGGGTGCTATGGTTGAATAGTATGCTGTATTTTCTGAATTTTCGGAATCAACAGGTTCAATAATAAAACTTTGGTACCCTAAAAAAGCATTTTGAGTGGATACACCCTCATTAACCCCAAGATATGCATAGAGGCTCGAAATAGTTTCATTTTCTTGTAATTGCAACAAATTTAATGGCACTCCATTTGCTTGTGCTGTAAAGAACGTACCAATGGAAGTGTTTCCGGTTCCAGCTATAAAAACATTATTATCGTAATTATTGGAAGCTATATAATTAAAACCCAATGAAAATTTATTAAAAGCTGAATTTTGATTAGGATTAGTAAAAGGAAATACAAAGCCCGCCTGATTAAACTTTAAATTGACATAAGAGGCTTCGGTATTGGTGTCAAAATAAGTTGATTTGTTTTTTTTATCAACAAAAGAAAGGGTTGCAGAACCAACACTATTTATAAAAACTGCACTTCCTGCAGGATTAATAGCGATGGATGAAATATCTCCACCCAATGCTCCAAACGCTCCACTTAAAGCATTAAATCGCGCTGTACCATTTAAATTTTCCGTCGAATAAAGAAGTGCATCTGTTAAATTCTGTGATTGAATAGTGGCAAAAGAAAGTATTGTGAGCACTAAAAAGTAAAACCTTTTCATATAAAAATATTTAAAAAAAATAAATAATATTATATTCCACCGCGTCTTCCGCCTCCACCTCGTGAACTACCTCCACCTGAACTACTTGATCTAGTAGTGGTGTTTGACCTAGTAGTGTTCGTTGGTCTAGTTGTCGTATTTGATCGAGTTGTGGTATTTGATCGAGTAGTCTTAGTTGGTCTAGTAGTCGCAGGTGATTTTCGGGTTGTATTGCCTCTTGAAGAAGAGTTTCCTTGATAACTTGATCTTGTGGATGAACTTACACTGCGATTAGTAGTTCCAGATCTTCTGGTAGATCCTGGTGTAGAATAAGAACTTCCTCTTCTTGAATTGGTGGTACCAAAACTACTTGAATAACCCCTATTATTAGCTCTTCTATTATAACTAGTAGCGCTATTGCTTCCTCTCGAATATGATCTTCCTGCTAAATAGTCTGTATTTCTTCTTCCTCTATTATATGCATAACCATAGCCGCCACCATAATTACTGCCATATCCATAATAAGGATTTCCCCATCCACCATAATAAGGATTTCCCCAGCCACCATAATAAGGATTTCCCCAGCCAGCATAATAAGGAGCATAACCCATACCTCCATATACATTTATGGAAACTTGAGTAAAATTAGAGCCCCAAGCCCCATTTTCTTCATTATATTCTAAGCTATATTCTTGCTCTTCAGAAACAACATAACCCTCTTCATCAAGAGTTTCTGAAGTATAATAAGCTTCTACATCTGTTAAAATAGCATTATCTTCAGGAACGTCTTTATAAGCTGATTGTTTTGTTTTAAAGTAGTGTTTGTAGTAATTGTTTTTATCTTCTTCGCCAGTAATTTCATCAGCTACTTCATTATTTTGAGTGGATAAATATATTCCATCTACTTCATCATAATCCTTTTTATGGGTTCCACAAGCAGTTAATAATAAGAATACAAATCCAATTAACAGTAATGGATTTAGGTTTTTAAAAGAAATAATAAAGGTTTTCATAACAATAGCAATTTAATTGTTGGACATTATAAATTTAGTTAGTTTTGTCGAGAACTAAAACATATTTAACAATAAATACAATATTTGTGCCAAACACACTGCTATGGCTAAAAATCTAACAAAAAGAAGCGAAGATTACTCAAAATGGTACAACGAACTTGTTATTAATGCTGATCTAGCAGAAAACTCTGGTGTTAGAGGCTGTATGGTTATTAAACCTTATGGTTTTTCTATATGGGAGAAGATGCAAGTTGAATTAGATAGAATGTTCAAGGAAACTGGACATCAAAACGCTTATTTCCCTCTTTTTATACCAAAATCTTATTTTAGTAAAGAAGCAAGTCATGTAGATGGTTTTGCTAAAGAATGTGCTATCGTAACTCATTACAGATTAAGAGAAGATGGAAAAGGAGGCGTTGAAGTTGATCCAGATGCTAAATTAGAGGAAGAATTAATTGTTCGTCCAACATCGGAAACTATTATTTGGGATACCTATAGAAAATGGATTCAATCTTATAGAGATTTACCTTTATTAATAAACCAATGGGCAAATGTTGTTCGTTGGGAAATGAGAACTAGATTGTTTTTGCGTACTACTGAATTTTTATGGCAAGAAGGGCATACCGCTCATGCGACTAAACAAGAAGCAATTGAAGAAACAGAACAAATGGTTAATATCTATGCAGAATTTGTAGAAGACTATATGGCAGTTCCCGTTATTAAAGGTTTAAAAACGGAAAGTGAACGATTTGCTGGTGCTGAAGAAACGTATTGCATAGAAGCTTTAATGCAAGATGGAAAAGCACTACAAGCTGGAACTTCCCATTTTTTAGGCCAGAATTTCGCAAAAGCATTTGATGTTAAATTTACTGCTAAAGACGGGAAACAAGATTATGTTTGGGCAACTTCTTGGGGTGTATCTACCCGTTTAATGGGAGCGCTTATCATGACTCACAGTGATGACAAAGGACTAGTATTACCTCCAAAACTTGCTCCAGATCAAGTAGTTATTGTTCCTATTTATAGAAACGATGAACAATTTGAACTGGTAAGTAAGGTGGCAAAGGAAGTGATGAAAGAACTTCGCACAAAAGGTGTTCGAGTTAAATTTGATAATAGAGACACTTATAAACCTGGTTGGAAATTTAATGATTACGAGTTAAAAGGAGTACCAGTAAGGCTAGCTATTGGTCCTAGAGATGTTGAAAACGGAACGCTAGAACTTGCTAGAAGAGATACCTTAACTAAAGAATTTATTTCAAGAGATGATGTGGTTTCTATTGTGGTCGATTTAATGGATGAAATTCAAAAGAATCTTTATAATAAAGCTGCCAGTTTTAGAACAGAAAAAACTACTGAAGTAGTTACTTATGATGAGTTTAAAGAATTACTAAACACAAAAGGTGGATTTATATTAGCTCATTGGGACGGGACTGCCGAAACAGAAAAACTAATAAAAAAAGAAACAAAAGCAACGATTAGGTGTATTCCTTTAGACTCAAAACTAGAGAAGGGGACTTGTATGGTTAGTGGCAAACCTTCGAATCAAAAAGTGCTTTTTGCAAAGGCATATTAAATATATTAAAAAATGTTTACATAAGCTTGTTGCATTCAAAAATATTTGTATTTTTGCATCCGCATTTAAAAATTAACGGTCCGTTCGTCTAGGGGTTAGGACGCCAGGTTTTCATCCTGGTAACAGGGGTTCGATTCCCCTACGGACTACAAAAAAATAAGAATTAAAAACAAAAAAATGGCGAATCACAAGTCAGCATTAAAGAGAATTAGAAATAGCGAAGTTAAACGTTTACGTAATCGTTATCAACACAAAACAACTCGTAACGCAATGAAGAAATTCATTGAAACTTCAGATAAGAAAGAAGCTGATAAATTGTTTCCAGGTGTAATTTCTATGATCGATAAATTAGCTAAGAAAAATGTTATTCACAATAACAAAGCAGCTAACTTAAAATCAAATATGACTAAACACATTGCTTCTTTATAGTTGTAATTTGTTTTAAAAATTTATAAAAAAACTCCCTTAGGTTTTCCTGATGGAGTTTTTTTGTGTTTTAAAATTAAATGTATAATACGAATGAACCTAAAATAACTATTAATCTAAAAGTGAAATTTAATGGTTTAGGAACTCAACATGTGATAGCCCCAAATACTGATTTGGTAAAATAAATAAAAGACCCTTTGCAGAAAAGAGCTGGACGCTAACACTTAACAAAAACTAAAGCAATACACTTTTAGGCACCAAACTTCTATAGTCACCTCCATTGCGAATAATATCTCTAACAATGGAAGAAGAAACATGTGACACATTAGGAGCACAAACTAAGAATACACTTTCAATTTTCGCAAGTGATAAATTGGTTTGTGCAATGGATTGTTCATAATTAAAATCAGTACTGTTTCTTAATCCTCTAAGAATATAATCTGCTTTTACAGTTTTACAGAAATCAACAGTTAAACCTTTGTAGGTAAAAACTTTAATTCGCGGTTCATTTTTAAAAGCATTTTCGATATGTAGTTTTCTTTCTTCTAAAGAAAACATATATTTTTTATCAGTATTTACTCCAATAGCTATGATCACTTCATCGAAAAGGCTCAATCCTCTATTTATGACATCTAGATGCCCTAATGTAATTGGATCGAATGAACCTGGAAATACAGCTTTTTTCATAATTCAAATATAAATTATTTTATTTTAATACATTTTGTATCAGAATATCAAAAAACGATGTTAGTGTTGATCCGAATTCTTTTACTTGTTGCGGAATAATGCTTTCTTTTGACATTCCAGGGTTGGTGTTAATTTCTAAAAAATAAACAATTCCATCCTGAATAATAAAATCACTTCTAGTTACTCCTTTCATATTAAGCAATTTATAGATTCTTACAGCTTCAATCCTTATCTTTTCTGCTTCAGATACCGAAATTCGAGCAGGTGTAATTTCATTAGATTTTCCTAAATATTTTGCTTCGTAATCAAAAAAACCTGTTTCAGGAACAATTTCTGTAATGGGTAACACAATAACTTTCTCTTGATTATTATAAACACCAACAGATACTTCAACTCCTTCTATGGCTTTCTCTATAATAATTTCAGAATCTTCTTCAAATGCTTTTTCAATGGCACTATCCAATTTTTCTTTTTGAAAAACTTTACTAATTCCATAACTAGAACCAGCCCTATTGGGTTTTACAAAACAAGGAAGTCCTACCTTTTTTAATATTTCAGTTCTAGAATAACTTTCTCCTTTATTAATATAAAAAGAAGTAGCACATAAAACACCAAAATTACTTAATACCGACAGGCAATCTCTTTTGTTAAAACTAAGAGCTGATTGATAAGATTCGCTACTCGTTTGAGGAATACCAATTAAAGACAAATAAGCTTGCAGATAACCATCTTCTCCTGGAGTTCCATGTATAGTATTAAATACTACATCTGGAATAATAGTATTATTACCATTAAAAAAACTAAAATCAGCTTTATTAATAGGATGTTTTTCACCCAAGGAGTCTATATAATTCCAACCTTCTTTTAATATATGAACGGGATAGATAAAATATTTATTAGCATCCAAAAGCTCACAAACAACAGTTCCACTCCCTAATGAAATTTCAAATTCGCTAGAATAACCTCCCATCACAACAGCTATATGCTTTTTACTCATAACAATTTATTAAAAGGTGCATTTTACAAAAATATCATTATTCATTTATAAAGATACTAACTTTAGGTTTTATATTTTTGTAAAATAACTATGCGCTATGACATTTATTAAATTTTTATTTACCAAAGTATTTTTAAAACAATTATCAATAGCGATTATTGCATTGTTAGGCTTAGCTTTTGTTATTCTTTTTTGGTTAAAATTCACCACTAATCATGATCAAAAAATAGAAGTCCCAAGTCTAGCAAAAATGAGTTTAGATACTGCAGAAAATAAATTAAATGAAATTGACTTGAGGTTTGAGGTGATAGATTCCTCTAATTACAATCCTAATTTTCCAAAATATTCTGTAATAGAGCAAATTCCAAAAGCAGGCGAATTTGTAAAAGAAAATCGTAAAATTTATCTTACTTTAAACAGATCTGGTTATGTGTATTTAAAAATTCCAGAAGTGGTTGGAAAAACAAGAAGACAAGCTGAACCTACTTTAATATCTATGGGTTTCGAAATAGGAAGAATAACTTATAAATCATACATTGCTCTGGATGAAGTTTTGGAATTGAGTTACAAAGGAAAAAAACTAAAATCTGGCGAAAAAATTCAAAAAACTTCGGTGATAGATTTAGTTTTAGGCGATGGTGAAGGAGGACTTAAAACACAATTAGAAAATTCAGAAAAAGAAATATAAAACGAGGATGGAGGAAAATAAAATTGAAGGCCCAGAAAATGAGGATTTATATGAACATTTTCGGTTTATAGCACAAAAGGGGCAACAACCTCTTAGGGTTGATAAGTATTTAATGAATTATATAGAAAACGCTACTCGCAGCAAAATACAGCAAGCTGCGAAAGATGGAAATATCTATGCAAATGACGTTGCGGTTAAATCTAATTATAAAGTAAAACCAGCTGATGTGGTTACAGTATTATTTAAGCATCCTCCCTATGAATTTTTATTGGTTCCAGAAGACATTCCATTGGATATTGTTTATGAAGATGATGATTTATTAGTAGTAAATAAACCTGCTGGAATGGTGGTTCATCCTGGCCATGGAAATTATAACGGAACGTTAATAAATGCACTAATATTTCATTTTGATAACCTTCCAAACAATAGCAGTAATCGTCCAGGATTAGTGCATCGAATTGACAAGGATACAAGTGGACTTTTAGTCGTTGCAAAAACGGAAGAAGCAATGACGCATCTTGCTAAACAGTTTTTTAATAAGACATCAGAAAGAGAATATATAGCTTTGGTCTGGGGAGATGTTAAAGATGAAGAAGGAACTATTAAAGGTAATATAGGACGCCATCCAAAAAATAGATTACAAAATACCGTATTTGAAGATGATACCGAAAATAAAGGAAAGCCAGCTGTTACTCATTATAAAGTTATAGAACGCTTAGGGTATGTAAGTCTATTATCTTGCAAATTAGAAACTGGTAGAACCCATCAAATAAGGGTTCATTTAAAGTACATAGGCCATACCTTATTTAATGACGAACGCTATGGAGGCGACAAAATCTTAAAGGGAACCACTTTTAGCAAGTACAAACAATTTGTAGATAATTGTTTTAAAGTTTTACCTAGACAAGCATTACATGCAAGAACCCTTAGCTTTAAACATCCAACTACAGAAAAAATGATGCGATTTGACTCTCCTATTCCGGAAGACATTGAAAAATGTATTAAAAAATGGCAAAAATATTCTATCAATTCAACCAATCAATAATACTTATTTTTAATGAAAATTGTTATTTCTCCAGCAAAAAGTCTTGATCTTAAAAGTGAAATCCCTACTAATGAATTTACAATTCCTGTTTTTATAGATAAAACAGAAATACTGAATGCAAAAATTGCTGCTAAATCTAAAAAAGCTATCAAGGAACTGATGAGTATCAGCGATAATTTAGCAGAATTAAATCACCAACGTTATCAAGATTTTTCAGTGCCATTTACCAATAAAAACGCTCGCCAAGCTGTTTATTCTTTTTCTGGAGATGTATATGGTGGCTTAGATGCTTATTCCTTAAAAGAAGAAAAAATAGTATCGATGCAAAAGCAGCTTAGAATTTTGTCGGGTTTGTATGGAATCCTAAAACCTTTAGACTTAATGCAAGCTTACCGTCTAGAAATGGGTACTTCATTAAAAATAAATAGGAATAAAAATCTTTACGAATTTTGGGGTCGTACCATTACTCATCATTTAAATGAAGAACTTGAAGATGATGAATTATTTGTGAATCTAGCAAGTCAAGAGTATTTTAAAGCAGTTCAACCTAAACAATTAAAAGTAGCTGTTATTTCTCCAATCTTTAAAGATTTTAAAAATGGAAAATTAAAAATAATTTCTTTTTTTGCTAAAAAAGCAAGAGGATCTATGGTGCGTTTTATTTTAGATCATAACGTAACCTCTTTAGAACAATTAAAAAACTTTAATACTGATGGGTATGGCTTCAGTAATAAGCATACTTTAAATGAAAATGAACCTGTTTTTATTAGATAGTTTTTAATTAAGTTTTCCTGTTTTCTTATTATTTTTTTTACCGCTTAACCAAACAGTATGTTTTCAGTAAACTCGATTAATGAAAAATATTATTAAAAAAAACAGAAGGTTTTGGGGAGTGTTCGCTGTTAAATTATTGTTGGAAGATTTTTTTTCTTCAACAATGCATTCATCCCATTAATTCCTTGTAGACCTCCTGTGTGAACCGCTAGTATAGTACTGTTCTCTTTAAAATATCCTTTATTTATTAAATCAAAAATTCCAAAAATCATTTTTCCAGTATATATAGGATCTAATGAAACAGTTGTTTTATTTTTAAAATCATTCATAAATTCGATCAGTTCAGCGTTTACTTTTCCATAACCACCAAAACAATAATCATCAAGGATTCTATAATTTTTTTTTCTAGTAAATTTATTGATATATGAAGTTTGAAAAGTTCCCTTAAGGGCTGAAAAGCCTAAAACAGTTTGCAAGGAATTAGAAGACTTAATTAAGCCTGCAATAGTACCTCCAGTTCCTACTGACGAACATACATAATCAAAAGAAGTGTCTTTATTAGTTAGTATCTCAGCACATCCTTTTACAGCAAATTCGTTAGTTCCTCCTTCTGGCAATAAGTAAAAATCTCCATAAATTGATTTTAAATTTTCAGAAAAAAATAATTCATCTTTTTTACGATATTCATCTCTTGAAATAAAATAAAAAAGCATGCCACAACTTTTAGCAAATGATAAAGTAGCATTACTCGATACTTTATCTACTAACTCCTCTCCTCTTATAATTCCAATAGTTTTAAACCCATATTCTTTTCCCATTGCAGCAACAGCAGCAATATGATTTGAATAAGCACCCCCAAAAGTCAATAAGGTAGATTTATTTAACCTTTTTGCTTCTAAAATATTATATTTTAATTTCCTTAATTTATTTCCAGATATATCAGGGTGAAGTTGATCTTCTCTTTTAATGACCAAATTAACGTTTGATATAGAAAATACTTCTAATGGAATTATTTGATTTCTAACTTGATTAGTTTCTATAAACACACTGATGTTTTTAATAATTTAAGCAACAAAATTATAAATAAATAAACATACAAGGTATATTAATAGACCATTATATTAGTGAAGTTCAAAATACTAAATTTAATAATTATGGAACAAATAATAATCATTCTTATCTTTTTTTTTAGTGAATAAGTTTAATGGCTTAATAATAACAGACCAAAATCAAAATAATTATCCAAACAAGATAAGAAAATGTTATTTTTGTAAAGTGTCCAATTTTAAAAAATACATTCCTTTAGAAGAAGGCGATTACTACCTAAGTCCAGAAGGCTATAAGTGCTTTACAGAGAAATACCATTTAAAACGTGGCTATTGCTGTGAAAATGGCTGTAAACATTGCCCTTATGGGTTTGATAAGAAAACGAATTGATAGCTTTCTCTCGACTGTTAAAAAAATACTGAATAAAACTATGACCTTTAAAAAAGAAATACAACAAGGAATACCAAATAATCTTCCTGTATCCATCGATTATGATTCTTCCATTAATCATGCACCTAAACGGAAAGACATACTTTCTTTAGCTGAAAAAAAACTAGCTCTTCAAAATTCACTTCGCTATTTTGATGCAAAACACCATGCAATACTTCTACCTGAGTTTAAAAATGAATTAGAAACTTATGGCCGCATTTATATGTATCGCTTTCGCCCAAAATACAAGATGTATGCACGTCCTATAAATGAATATCCTGGAAAATGTGAACAAGCAAAGGCAATCATGCTAATGATTCAAAATAATTTAGATCATGTTGTTGCTCAGCATCCTCACGAATTAATTACCTATGGCGGTAATGGTGCAGTTTTTCAAAACTGGGCTCAGTATTTATTGACTATGCAGTACTTATCTGAAATGACAGAGAAACAAACTTTAGTGATGTATTCTGGACACCCTCAAGGTTTATTTCCCTCTCATAATGATGCACCGAGAGTCGTTGTCACTAACGGTATGATGATTCCTAATTACTCCAAACAGGACGATCTAGAAAAATTTAATGCCTTAGGAGTTAGTCAATATGGACAAATGACGGCAGGAAGCTATATGTACATCGGTCCTCAAGGGATTGTTCACGGAACTACCATCACGGTATTAAATGGGTTCCGAAAAATCAATAAAAGCCCTTTTGGAGGATTATTTGTTACTTCAGGTTTAGGAGGAATGAGTGGTGCACAACCCAAAGCGGGTAATATTGCAGGTTGTGTTACCGTATGTGCAGAAATCAATAAAAAAGCAACCGAAACAAGACATTCTCAAGATTGGGTCGATGAAGTATACTCAGATATATTGGAATTAACTAATCGTGTGAAAACTGCAGTAAAAAATAAAGAAACTGTTTCTATTGCTTATGATGGAAATATCGTTGACGTTTGGGAAACTTTTGATAAAGAAGATTTACACATCGATCTAGGAAGTGATCAAACATCTCTGCACAATCCTTGGGCAGGAGGTTATTATCCGGTTGGATTATCCTATGAAGAATCTAATGAAATGATGGCAAATAAACCAGAAGCTTTTAAGGAAGAAGTTAAGAAAACGTTGCGGCGCCATGCAGACGCTATTAACAGGCACACAGCAAAAGGAACTTACTTTTTTGATTATGGCAATGCCTTTTTACTCGAAGCGTCGCGTGCTGGAGCAGACGTATTGGACACTGTAAACCCTTTAAAAGAATTTAGATATTCTAGTTATGTTCAGGACATTATGGGACCTATGTGTTTTGATTATGGTTTTGGTCCTTTCCGATGGGTCTGTGCTTCAGGAAAACCAGAAGATTTATTAAAAACCGATCAAATTGCTTGTGAAGTTTTAGAAGAAATGATAAAAACATCACCTCCTGAGATTCAACAACAAATGCACGATAATATCCAATGGATAAAAGGAGCCCAAGAAAATAATTTGGTGGTTGGATCACAAGCAAGAATTTTATATGCTGATGCTGAAGGAAGAATGAAAATAGCAGCTGCATTTAACAAAGCCATAGCCGACGGTAACATTGGATATATAATTTTAGGAAGAGATCATCATGATGTATCAGGAACCGACTCTCCTTATCGGGAAACATCTAACATCTATGATGGTAGCCAGTTTACAGCAGATATGGCCATACAAAATGTAATTGGGGATAGTTTTAGAGGAGCCACTTGGGTTAGCATCCATAATGGTGGTGGTGTTGGATGGGGAGAAGTAATAAACGGGGGCTTTGGTATGGTTCTTGATGGTAGCAGTAATGCACAAAGACGACTAGAATCAATGCTCTATTGGGATGTAAACAATGGAATTTCTAGAAGAAGCTGGGCAAGAAATAACGAAGCCATATTTGCAATAAAAAGAGCGATGGATAAAAATCCAAATCTAAAAGTTACGCTTCCCAATTTCGTTGACGATTCTTTATTTAATAAATAATAAACTCATGAAAAATTTAAAATTTATTTCCCTGTTATTAATTTTTATTTTCAGCTCTTGCTCTTCAGTTCGAGTTGTTTCAGATTATGATTCCCTAACAGATTTTAGCAAGTACCAAACATTTGCTTTTTATAAACCAGGGATTGATAAAGCAAAAATTTCCGATTTGGATAAAAAACGAATTATGCGTCAAATTGAAGCTAACCTAAAAGCTAAAGGCATGACTATTTCTAATGATCCTGATTTGTTAGTAAGCTTATTCACCAAAGAAAGAGAGCGCATTGATGTGTATAATAACAATTTTTATGGATATGGTTATGGCGCATGGTTCGGTGGCGGAAGTTACATTACTTCTACTCCAGAAGGCACCTTATATATCGATTTAATTGATCATAGTAAAAATGAATTAGTATGGCAAGGAATTGGAAAAGGTGATTTAGTAATGAGTAATGTCGAAAAGAAAGAGGCAAGAATTAAAGAAATTGTCTATAAAATACTTGTTCAATACCCACCTGTTATTAAAACTAATCAATGAGTATACACAAAATAAATCTCTTATTAAAATGAAACTATTTTATACCTTAATTGCGTTCAGCATTTATACTTTTAATAGTACTGTTGCTCAAAATTATCATTCAGGAACCATTACCACGAATAATGGACAAAATGTTGAAGGAAGAGTTTATATAGATAATGATTCAAAAAAAGTGTTATTTAAAAAAAGTGGAGGTTCAGCTATTTATAATTTTACAACTATTAAAAGTGCAACTATTGGAGCTGCTAGTTATTCTAAAATCAACTTTGATAATGAAGAGTATTTAGCTACAACTTTAGTATTTGGAAAGGCTTCTTTATTCGAACTTGGAGAGGAATATTTTATAATAGTTAATGAAAATAAAAATCAGAAATTCAATTTAGAAATTGATAAACAACAAATTCCAGGAATCCTATCATTGCTTTTTAATGATTGTAATCCCGTTAGAGATGATATTAATAAAATAGAAGGGTATTCAGGAAATACATTAATAAATTTAACTAATTTATATAACAATTGTGAATACGGCACTTATATACCTACTGAAACTGAAATAAAAAAAGCAAATACTTATAACACTGATACATTTAGATTTTATACTGCTTTACTGGGGAGTTTGAATAACACTAATATAAATGGAAATGGCGCCAATAACTCAAGCAGTTTAGGGTTAGGGATTGGACTTGCTGCTTCACCAAGTTTTATGAACAAGCTGCAAGGATATATATATATAGATTTTGATTTTTCTATGGCTTTTTCAGGAGATACTAATTTTAAAAATGGAGGTGTACCATTAAATTATAAAGTAAATAGCTATAGATTCTCATTAGGATTAGAGTATGTATTTAATAAAAAAGGTATGTTATCTCCATTTTTAGGGATAGGATATGGATATACTTCAGATTATTATAATGGTTCTATAGAAACAATTGATTTTAAAGATCACGATCAAAACTATTTCTTTTTACCAAAAGCAGGAATACTGTATCAACTTAATAAAGGTAAATATTTAGGATTAACCCTTAATTATATCTCAGAATACGAGAACGGTTTAAGTTTTATCTATGGGAACTTTGCTACATATTATCCATTAACTATAAAAAACAGCTCACTTAATTTAGGCCTGAATTATTATTTCTAAACGTTACCTAAAAACACTTAAAATCAAAAAGCTCTTAGCTCTTTCGAAAAATCAAGATATTGTTTTATTATTTCTTCTTCAAAGGGATCACGATTAGCAATAAGCGCATTTTTAATAGCTATTTTGAGAATCATCTAAAACAGAATCATCTATGCTGTATATAGAAAATAAATACATTTCAATTATAATAGGTAATGCTGAAATTCCTACATCTAAGGCAATATAACGAGTACTTTTTTTGTCCCTAAAGCAGTTAATTTTTTAATAAAACCTTCTTCTAATAGGATATTTAATTTTTTTGTAAGAACATTAGTGGCTATCTTTTTCTTTTGAAGACATAAATTCTTTAAACCTAGATTTTTTATGCAAAATAATATCTCTCAAGATAAGGAGATTCCATTTATCACCTAAAATATTAGCAGAAAATGCTATTGCACAGGTATATTTTTTTTTGGGAATTCATTAATAGTATTTTTTTAAATTATATTAATTATTGTTGATTTATTTTAAATATCAAAAAATGATACTGAACTTAATATCGTATAAACCAATCATCCCTATCAGCTAAAAAGTAAATATTCTGATGTTTTATCAAAAGATAAAGAAGTAATTTTCTTCATACATTTAATCTATAATTTGCTAATAATCTGTAATATATGTAAAATTAACTGACAATCTATTAAATAATATTAATCTTAATTATCCTTCAAGAATCTGATATACCCCTATTAATTTCAAGTACATATAAAACTGGCATACTCGAGACCAGAGTATTAATTTTTAATAATCTGTTTTAAAATTATATCTATCTGAGAATTAACCTTCATTAAATATATTCCTGAATTCCAAATTTCAGTATTTATAGACACTTCATTTGAAGAATTATTTTTCAATTCAAAAATGGTTTGCCCCAATACATTATATATTGAGATGGCGTAAATTGTATCTTTACTTTTTACTTCCCAGATAGTCGTAACTGGATTTATAAAAGATAAATTGCTTTCAAATTCATGATCATTGATTGCTAATATCTCCTCAGTGAAATTTTGAGCATAAATTTTGGAACCAGTCCCTTTATCTTCAATAAAAACAGTTACATTTTGATTATTTGCTGGTTTTGTAAATTGTATCCTTCTTTTATTTGCTGAATAAGTAGCTAATGGCCTTGTTTCTTCTGGCCAAGCAAAATCACCATTTTCATCTAACATTAAGGCATTTAATGACGTAGGTGAAACTCCATTATCTAAACCATCTTTAATTAATAATAATGGAGAATCATTTAATAAATATATAGATCCAGCATGTACTTTTTCACTGCCAATTGGAAATATTTCTTTTGCATTATTGCTAAACATTCTCGCTCCAGTTTCTTTATCAAACTTTTGAATATATTCTCCTTTTTCACTTTGGCTGGTATTGGTATAATTACAACTTGACCATATATATGCTGATCCCTCTTTGAATGCAATTTTTGTATCCATCTCATAATCGGTTTGGTTGGTATCGAAATCTGATCCATTTATACCCCAAGGTAATGTTCCGTCTGGATCAATACGTTGTAAAAAGGAATCGAATCTGTTTCCTGGAGAAGCTTTATATCCCATATAAACAACATCACCATCTTGCAAACCATCATAAGTAGTAATAAAAACAGTTCCGTAATTTGATAATTGTGTAGGATTAGACCATTGTAAAACCCCAAATGAATCAAATCGTTGTGCAAATAAATTAGAGTTCACCCCATAAGTTATGCTATGGAAAACCATTATATAATCTCCGTTAGATAACTCAAACATGTTTGCAGGCACTGTATTGTTTCCACTTTCAACTATAGTTTGTGTTACTTCCCATAAAGTATTTCCAGAAGCATCATATTTCTGCATTACACTTTCTCCTTCTGGAAACCAAGAAACAATAGTTTCACCAGTTGATAATGGCAAAACGGTTACAGAATATCCAGAACCGACATTAACACCATTGGAGCCCCATAAATGATTTCCTTCTGTATCTAATTTAAAAACAAAAGCAGGCTCGCCATTCCCTGTACCTGTAATACCTATATAAAGGTTATCTTCATTATCTGTAACAACACTCCAAGTAACAGTATAAGTACTCATTGGAATTGCATCACTAACTAACATACCATCACTTCCTAATAATTGTAACCCATCTACATCTAAAATTTGCAATCTCAATTCATAATTAACAGGCGGAGCAACAGATTTCCAAAACACCACATAGGTTTTCCCTTCAGAAGAACCAATAGCTTGCATATCTCCTACCTCAGAATCCGCTACTAAGGTATTTAAAACGGTATCTGTGGTCCATTGGGCATTCATAGTTATAAATGCAAAAAACATAAATAATTTTAGTAAGTTTTTCATAATTAGATATTTAATAATTTAACAACTCTTGAATTTTTGATTTCACTTTTTCGGTACTTGGAATCATTGTTTGCTCTAAAGTCGAATTTAATGGAATTGCAGGCATATTCTTACTACCAACAAACATAACTGGTGCGTCTAAATAGTTAAAGCATTCTTCTTGAATCCTACCTTGTAAGGCTCTTGAAAAACTATTTTCCGATGGTTCTTCTGTAACGACTAAACATTTTCCGCATTTTTTTACCGAATTAAAAACAGTCTTATAATCTAATGGATGCAGTGTTCTTAAATCCACTACTTCTATTCTATCTTGCATTCCTAATTCTTCTGATGCATTCATCGCCCAATGCACTCCCATACCATAAGTTATAATCGATAGGGTTTCCTCTTCTTCTTGTTTCCAAATTTCCTGAAGGACCCATGCTTTTCCAAAAGGTAAAATATAATCCTCAGCTGGCTCTAAAGAAGTAGCTCCTTTTGTTCCTGGAACTTTACTCCAGTACAAGCCTTTATGTTCTAAAATAACAACTGGGTTTGGATCATAATAAGCAGCTTTCATTAACCCTTTTAAATCAGCTCCATTACTAGGATAGGCTATTTTAATACCTCTGATATTTGCAACCACACTTTCTACTGAAGATGAATGATAGGGTCCGCCACTTCCATAAGCGCCAATAGGAACTCTTAAAATCATAGATACTGGCCATTTGCCATTAGATAAATAACAACTTCTACTTACCTCCGTAAACAATTGATTTAATCCTGGCCAAATATAATCTGCAAATTGTACCTCAACAATAGGTTTTAATCCAACTGCACTCATACCTACGGTACTTCCCACAATAAAAGCTTCTTGAATAGCAGTATTAAAAACACGATGATCTCCAAATTTTTCGGCCAAGGTTGCGGCTTCTCTAAACACACCACCTAATCTACCTCCAACATCTTGACCATAAAGCAAGCATTCTTTATGCTTTCCCATTAACTCTTCAATAGCAAATAAAGCACAGTCAACCATAAGTACTTTGTCAGCATTTTTAGGAGTTCTCTCACCTACCTCTTCTGTAATTAATGTAGGTGCAAAATCATGAGTAAATAAATCTTCTGGTTTTGGATCTTCTGCTTTTAGCGCTTTTTTTAAATCTTTTTTTACTATTTCAATTACAGATACTTCAATGTTATTTATTTCTGGTTTTGAAAAACCATTTTCCAATAATAATTTCTTCATTTTTGGGTATGGATCTCTACTTCTTGCCTCCTCCAAATCATCTCGATACCATTCCATTCTTACACCAGAAGTATGATGATTTAACAAAGGAACTTTAGCATGAATTAAAAAGGGGCGTCTTTCTTTTCTGATCGTTTTTATTACAGATTGTATCACCTTAAAACATTCTTCAAAATCAGTTCCATCAATAGATATGGCTTCTAATCCCTTAAAGCCTCTTGAATACTCAAAAGCGTCTTGAGCTCTGGTTTCTTCAGAAGTTGCAGAAATATCCCATCCATTGTCTTGTACTAAATATAATATTGGAAGTTGCTTTAATGCTGCCATCTGAAAGGCTTCCGATATTTCACCCTCAGTTACAGATGCATCACCAAGAGAACAAACTGTAATTGGACGATTTACATCAAGCGTATTAAATAATTTAGAATCTGATTTTGAATCTACTAGTTCTTTATACTGCATTCCCATTGCTACTCCAGTTGCTGGAATAGCCTGCATTCCAGTAGCCGAACTTTGATGTGGAATTTTAGGTTTATCCTCATCTTTCAAACTAGGATGGCAATAATAGGTTCTACCTCCAGAAAATGGATCTTCTTTTTTTGCTAATACTTGTAACATTAACTCGTAAGGAGTCATACCAAAAGCTAATAACATAGCATCGTCGCGATAATAAGGAAAAGCATAATCTTGCGGCAACAATTGCATTCCAACAACAGTTTGTATTACTTCATGCCCTCTAGAGGTTGCATGAACATATTTTGAAACCTCTTTAAAGTTTACTTCATATTCATCAGTCATTGCTTTTGCAGCACAGAGGTTAGAAAACCCTTTCTCTAATAGATTCTTATGAATTGAATTATCTTTCAAATAATTTTATTTTAAACTAAACACTTTTATTAAAACTATTAAACCACTGGGATCATCCAACCAAATGTATCTTGAATCTCACCAATTTTAATGCCATTTAATGTATTATTTATGTCTTCACCTACCGGACTATTATTTGAAACATGAATGATTTCTTCATCAGTTCCAATTTCTTGAATGTATGCAATTCCTATAGCAGTTCCTGTTCCAAAAGCTTCTTCTAATGTTCCGTTCTCTGATGCTTCCTTAACTTCATCAATCGAAATAGGTCGCTCTATTACTTCAAACCCTTTAATTTTTAATAAATCAATCACACTCAATCTTGTGATTCCATCTAAAATATTACCATCTCTAAAAGGAGTAATAATCTTTCCGTTGATCTTAAAGAAAATGTTCATGGTTCCTACTTCTTGAATGTATTTATGCTCAACAGCATCCAACCAAAGCACTTGGTTATATCCTTTGGCTTTTGCATTTTCTGTAGGTTTAATTGCTGCTGCATAATTTCCAGCTGCTTTCGCTTCTCCGGTTCCTCCGGTTGCCGCACGAATGTATTTTTTTTCAGCAAATAATTTAATTCGCTCACTAAAATATGGACCCGCAGGGGAACAAATAATAATAAACTTATAGCTTGTTGCAGCACGCATACCTATAAAATGCTCATCTGCGTACATAAAAGGCCGCAAGTACATGGCGCTTCCTTTTTTCTTAGGAATCCACTCCTTATCAAGGTTCACCAATTGCTTTAAACCTTCTAAAAAAAGGTCTTCAGGGAAACTTGGCATCCCCATACGATCCGCACTAAAATTAAGTCTTGCTGCATTTTTATTAGGACGAAATAATAATGGAGTACCATTACTGTCTAATGTAGCTTTCATACCCTCAAAGATTGCTTGTCCATAATGCAATGCCATCGTTGCTGGATGAGATGCAATAGTTTGCATTGGTATGATGCGAGGATTGTTCCAAGTACCATTTTCATAATCACAAATAAACATATGATCGGTAAAAATCTTTCCTAAAGGAATATTATCAAAATCTAATTTACTCAATGTTGAATGTTCCGTTTTTGTAATTTTTATATTTTTCATGAGTATTTTTTATTGTTTTTGATAAGACTCATATAATTATATTTTTCTTTTTATATCAAATCCCTCTAAGTTTTCTGCAATTCTTTTTAAGAAGGATCCAGCTAAAAACCCGTCTACAATCCTGTGGTCAAAAGAAAGTGACAAATACATCATATGCCTAATCTCTATTGTATCTCCTTCTGCCCTTTCCATCACCTCAGCTCTTTTCTTTATAATTCCAGTAGCCAAAATTGCTGCTTCGGGTTGATTAATAATTGGAGTTCCCATTACGGAACCAAAAGTTCCAACATTAGATATCGTAAATGTACTACCACTAGTATCATCTGCTTTTAATTTATTTTCTCTTGCTTTTAATGACAACGAATTGATTGCAGAAGCTAATTCTTTAAGGTTTTTTTTATCTGCATCTCTTACTACGGGTACAATTAAATTACCCGAAGGTAACGCTGTTGCCATCCCAACATTAATTGTATCCTTTACAATAATATTTTTTCCATCTAAACTAGAATTAATCATCGGAAAATCAACTATTGCCTTTGCTACTGATTCAATAAATAAAGGTGTAAAAGTTAATTTTTCATTATACTTTTCTTGAAAAGAAATTTTTGCTTGTTTTCTCCAATGTACCATTTCTGTTAAATCTGCTTCTACATATGCTGTAACGTGCGGAGAAGTAAGTTTACTAAAAACCATCCGGTCAGCGATCATCTGTCGCATGCGATCCATTTCTACAATTTTACCAGTTCCTTTATCAAACTTTAAATCTGGCACCTTAAAACCATTATCTGTAACAACAGGTTGCGCATATTTAAAAGGCCTTCCTTCTTCAATATAGCTCATTAAATCACTTTTTCGCAAACGCCCTTCGTCTCCTGTTAATGGAATTCGAGCTAGTTCTTCAAAACTAATGTGTTGTTCTTTTGCAATACTGATAATTAATGGAGAGAAAAATAAATTTGAATTGGATACATTAAATGCTCCTTGTTTAATTTTTTGAGAAGATTTATTTAATGCTTTATTAGCCTCTTGTGCAGGCTTTTGTTTATAATCTTCTTCTTTTTTAGCTGGTAAAACAATTCCATCGGTTTTAATAATAGCTATAGTTTCTCCAATAGAAATTACATCGTTTTGCTTAAACAATAATTCTGAAACTATTCCTGAAACCAATGAAGGAACCTCAGAATCAACTTTATCTGTTGCAACTTCTAATAATACCTCATCTTGATCAATGGTATCACCCACATTTTTAAACCATTTAATGATGGCAGCTTCAGTGATACTTTCGCCAAGTCTAGGCATTTTGAATTTGTATTCTGACATTATTTATTTCTTTTCAATTCAGCTAGGGTTTTATAAAAATCCTCTTGTTTAGGCTTGTCCTTTGGGATCTCACGAAGAGGCACTACTTCTTTTAAACTTTCATGACAATCTGTTGGTAAAGCTTGGTAAAGCTTGGTGCCGGCTGATTTCCATTCCATCATTTTATCGGTAACTTCTTTTATGACTTTTGCTGGATTACCAACAATTAAACTTCTACTAGAAAAAACAGATTCCGCTTTCACAAAAGTCATTGCACCAACTATACATTCATCTCCTATTTCTGCATCATCCATGATTACACTATTCATGCCTATAAGACAATTACGTCCTAAATTAGCTCCATGAATAATTGCGCCATGTCCTATATGCGCACCCTCTTTTAAAACAATCGTTTTACCAGGAAACATATGGACCGTACAATTTTCTTGAACATTAACTCCATCTTCCAAAATAATTGCTCCCCAATCTCCTCGAATTGCAGCTCCAGGTCCTATATAACAATTTTTTCCAATGAGTACGTTTCCAGTAACAGCAGCTAATGGATGTACAAAACTACTTTCGTGAACTATCGGTATATGTCCTTTAAAACTATAAAACATCTATTTAAATTTCTTTAACGTTTCTTTTGTGAAATCAGACAGAACCAACCGACCACTGATGGCAGCTCGTTCAGCTAATAAATCGTCCCAATCTTCAGTACCTCTCCAAAAAACTTTTTTCATTTCTTTCATTGCATCTGGATTATAGGTACATAAGTGTTCTGCAAAAAATTGTATTGCATCATCCATTTCTTCGGTACTTTCGTATACTTGAGCAAACAATCCTTTTTGTTTTGCCCAGTCAGCACTATAAAAAGAATTGGCATCAATAGCTATTTGAGACATTCCACTCAGTCCTAATTTTCGCTCAACTGCTGGTCCAACTACAAAAGGTCCTATACCAAGATTCAACTCACTTAATTTAATGGATGCAAGCTTTGTTGCCATACAATAATCGGTAGCTGATGCAATACCAACTCCACCTCCAACAGTTTTACCTTGTATTCTACCTATTATAAATTTTGGACACTTTCGCATTGCATTTATAACATTCGCAAATCCTGAAAAGAACACCTTTCCAGTTTCAGCATCATTGATATTTATTAACTCTTCAAAACTGGCGCCAGCACAAAAAGTGCGTTCTCCTCCACTTTTTAAAATAATGACCTTAACCTCATTATTTAATCCTGCATCATGGATGTTTTTAACTAATTTCGCTAAAATAGTTCCCGGCAAACTATTATGTGCAGGATGAAAAAACTCAATGGTTGAAATACCGTTTTGTATATTTTGATTTACGTAAGCTTCCATAGTTATAATAATCCAAATTGTTTAAAATGATGATTTAAGTGTTTGCGTTCTAGCAATTGCCAATCATATTTTTCTATAAACCCAAATACTGCATTCTTAACTACTGCATCGGGGTTTTCTTTATAAAAATTGACGTATTGTTCTCTTGCTTCTAATAATTTTAATTTCGAAATTTGTAAATTCTCATGTTTTAGTTCTTCTAATGTTCCTTTTTTATACAAAGGAAAATCGAATCCTGAAGGCATCGGTTTATAGTTATAAAGAGATTCTTGTACTTTTTCTAAATATTTTTCTGGCGTATCAATTTCAAAGTCTTGAATTTCTCCAGATGCAATTCGATACGTCAATTCTAAATGTTCAATCATATGCTGTGAAGTCATCATTCCCCAATTGGGTTTTGAATCTTCAGTCAATTTTTTTAAACATTCTTCAATTTTTTCAGAAGTCATCTCTACAAAAACAGTTTGTTTTTTCTGAACCATCGTTAATATTGTTGCTATTGCAACCAATTCATCTTCAATATCAAAAACTTCAACGTACCATTTAACTATTCCACAGGGGTGTTCTTTCCCTCTTTCATCTCGATCAATTTTTTGCTTACAAGTTAATCGAACATAAACGGTATCATTATGATAAATAGGTCTTAAAAAACGACAATCTTCTAATCCATAATTTGCAGCAACTGGTCCTTTATTTGGATATACAAAAAGACCTGCTGCAGCAGCTAATATAAAATAACCGTGAGCGGTTCTTTTTTCGAAAATACTTCCATCAAGAGAAGTAATATCGGTATGTGCATAAAAATGATCCCAAGTTAAATTTGCGAAATTTACAATATCACCATCAGTTATCGTACGCTTATGGGTTTTAAGAGACATCCCTGGTTCAATATCTTCCCAGTGATATGCGAAGGGATGTTTATCGGTTTCTGTATAAGCTCCTTTTGGTTGATAAATTCCTGTAATTTCTGTTAAGGTAGTCGGAGAACCTTGAATAGCACATCGTTGTAAATAATGTTTAACACCACGCATTCCACCCATTTCTTCTCCACCACCAGCTCTTCCAGGACCACCGTGAACTAAGGTAGGTAATGGAGAACCATGACCTGTACTTTCTTTTTCATTTTCACGATTTAACACTAATATTCTACCATGATGTGTAGCAGCTTCAACTACATATTCTTTAGCAATTGAATCACTATTGGTAACGATGGAAGAAACCAAGGATCCTTTTCCTAAGTGTGCTAAATGAATTGCTTCATCCAACGTTTTATATGGCATTAATGTACTAACGGGTCCAAATGCTTCAATTTCATGAATTCCTGTATTCGTAAATGGATAGTCTTCTCTTAAAAGGACAGGAGCTAAAAACGCTCCATCTTTTGAGTTTGCACCAATTACCGAAACCTCATCCAAGTTACCATAAACCATTTTAGCAGTTTTTGTTAACTCTGCTACTCTTTGCTTCACTTCTTGTACTTGATCTTTACTAACCATGGCACCCATTCTAACTTCTTTTAGCCTTGGATCACCAATCGTAACTTTATCTAACTGTTGCCCTATAGCAATTTGAACATCTTCAATTAGTTTTTCAGGAACAATAATTCTTCTAATTGCCGTACATTTTTGACCACATTTTACAGTCATTTCTTTACGAACTTCTTTTATAAATATATCAAATTCTGGTGTCCCAGGTACTGCATCTTCACCTAACACACAGGAATTTAAAGAATCAGCTTCCATATTAAAAGGTACTGCTTCATTGATAATTCTAGGATGTGATTTTAACATCCTACCAGTTACGGCAGATCCCGTAAATGTAACCACATCTTGTGATTCAACTGAATCTAATATACTTCTTGCTGAACCAGAAATAAGCTGTAATGAACCTTCTGGTAAAATATTTGAAGCTATAATTTCTCTTACTACTGCTTCCGTTAAAAAGGAAGTATTTGTCGCTGGTTTAACGATAGCTGGAACACCAGCCATCCAATTAACCGCACATTTCTCTAACATTCCCCAAACAGGAAAATTATAGGCATTAATATGTATGGCGACACCTCTTTTTGGGACTAATATATGATGAGCCATAAACCGTCCTCCTTTTGACAAATCAATAGGTTCTCCTTCTACATGATAAGACTGATTTGGAAATAATTTTCGCAAAGAAGCATTGGCGAATAAATTACCAAACCCTCCTTCAATATCAATCCAACTATCAACTTTTGTAGCTCCAGTACGGTAACTAACATCATAAAAATGTTGCTTCTTTTTAATAAGATAAAAAGCCAATTTCTTAAGCATATTTCCACGCTCTTGAAAAGTCATTTTACGTAAAGCTTCTCCTTTTACCCTTCCATAATGTAGCACTTCAGAAAGATCAAAACCTGTGGTATCTGATAAGGCTACAACTTCACCAGTAACAGCATCCATCATTGGAACACCTTCACCTGAGCCATACACCCATTGTCCGTTGATGTAACTTTCTAGTTTTTTCATGACTTTAATTTTAGTTTACATTTTCAATAATGGCAGCATATCCTTGCCCAACACCGATACACATAGTAACTAATGCATATCTTTTATTTTGTTCTTTTAATTCTAAAGCTGCAGAATAAGTGATTCTAGCTCCCGTTACTCCTAAAGGATGTCCGATAGCAATAGAACCTCCGTTTGGATTTAATCGAGGATCATTATCTGCTAATCCCCAAGCTCTAGTACAGGCTAAAGCTTGTGCTGCAAAAGCTTCATTTAATTCTATTACATCCATATCGTCCATTGTTAATCCTGCTTTTTTTAATGCTTTGTTAGAAGCTTCTACAGGACCAATCCCCATTATTCTTGGCTCAACACCAACGACTGCAGAACTAACAATTCTTGCAATGGGTTTTAAATTGTATTTTTTAACTGCTTCCTCTGAAGCAATAATAGTAGCTGCTGCTCCATCATTTAATCCTGAAGAATTCCCAGCAGTTACACTTCCGCCTTCATTTTTAAAAGCAGGTCTAAGTTTCCCTAAAATTGCTAACGATGTTGTAGGTTTAACAAATTCATCTTTGGAAAATTGAATTGGATCTTTTTTCCGTTGAGGGATTTCAACAGTAATTATTTCTTTTGCCAAACGCCCATTTTCTTGAGCCTTTGTTGCTTTCATTTGGCTCCAATAGGAGAACTTATCTTGATCTTCGCGAGATATATTATAGTTCTCTACTAAATTTTCAGCAGTATTTCCCATACCATCAACACCATAAAGCTCTTTCATTTTTAGGTTTATAAAACGCCATCCAAAAGTAGAATCATACATTTTAGAATCGCCTCCAAAACCTGTTGAGGGTTTTGCGATTACGTAGGGCCCACGGGTCATATTCTCAACTCCTCCTGAAATAAACAAATCTCCATCACCAGCTTTTATAGCTCTATTTGCATGAATAATTGCTGACAATCCCGAACTACAAAGTCTATTTACAGTTTCTCCTGGTACGGTAAAAGGCAAGCCTGCTAATAAAGAAGACATGCGAGCAATATTTCGGTTGTCTTCACCTGCTTGATTTGCACAGCCCATGATCACATCGTCATAAGCTTCTTTTGGAATATTTGGGTTGCGTTTGACTATTTCAGCAATCACTAGAGCACCTAAATCATCGGTACGAACAGCTGATAATGTTCCTTTATAATTCCCAATAGGTGTTCTTATTCCGTCTATGATGTATGCTTCTTTCATTATTCTTCCCAATCTTTTGTTGTTCTATAAACCACTCCTTTAAAAAGTGCTACTAATTCGTTTCCTCGTTTTACTTCAACTATATTAAACCCAACTTTAGTTTTCTGAAGATCCAATGTAACTTCAGCTGTAATGTAGTCCCCTATTTCTAGTGCTTCTATATGATTAATAGATGTTTCGATAGAAACCGCATACTTTCCATGCGTATTTGCTGTAAAGCCAAAAGCGGTGTCTGCTAAAGCATAGGTTATAGCTCCGTGAGCTTTATCCATACTATTCAACATTTCTTTACGAATTGTCATTCCTAATTTACACCTTCCAATCTCACTTTCTAATATCTTGATACCTAACGATTGACTGTAGGCATCTTGATTTAACAACTTTTCAGGTATTAGTTCTCCTTTCATGAAAAGAAATTTTTATTTTCTCGATTCATTTTTCGAAGCAATGGAGAACAACGATACCTATCTTCATGATATTCGTTGTATAAATTATCCATAGCGTTCACACACCAATCTATTCCCTTTTCATCTGCCCAAGCCAATAAGCCTTTTGGATAATTTACTCCCTTTGTCATCGCAGTATCTATATCTTCTGCTGAAGCAATGTTCCAAAATAAAGCATCTGCTGCTTCATTAATTAACATCACTAATATCCTTTCAAATATTTCTTTTTGAAATGTTTCATTGTTCGCATGAGATTCCTCGTCGCTCGTTCCTTGCTCTGTCGGAATGACCTTATAATCATAAAATCCTTTTCCAGATTTTCTACCTAAATAACCAGCTTCAGAAAGTCGTTGTTGCGTAAAAGACGGCTTGTATCTTGGGTCTTGATAAAAAGCATTATACACGGTTTCTGTGACCGTATAATTTACATCATTCCCAATAAAATCCATTAATTCAAAAGGGCCCATTCGGAAACCACCTTGATTCTTTATTGCATTATCTATGGTTGAAAAATCGGCAATTCCTTCTTCAAAAATTCTAAGCGCTTCACCATAAAAGGGTCTCGCTACACGATTTACTATAAATCCAGGTGTATCCTTTGCAACGGCAACTGTTTTTTTCCAATCTTTAATTATTTTAACCGTTTTTTGAATTACTTCATTTGAAGTTTGAATTGCTGGAATAACCTCAACTAACTTCATTAAAGGAGCTGGGTTAAAAAAATGAATTCCAATACAACGTTCTGGACTTTCTAGAGAAGATGCTATAGAAGCAATTGATAAACTTGAAGTATTTGACGCTATAATACAATCCTCCGCTACATAAGTTTCTAACTCTGAAAACACTTTTTGCTTAATTTCAAGATTTTCTATAATCGCTTCAATAGTTAAATTAGAGTCACTTAATTCTTTTAAAGAATCAACATACTTAATGTTGTTCTGAATTCGGTTCTTCTCATTATTATCGATACGCCCTTTTTCTATTAGACGGTTTAATATTTTTTCAAGTGAAGCTTTGGCTTTATCTAAGGCCATTTGATTGGTGTCGTATAAACTTACCATACATCCTGCAGTAGCAGCAACTTGTGCGATTCCACTTCCCATTGTACCACTTCCTATAATTCCAACTTTCATACTATTTATTTAAAACGGTAGATGATTTAAATCTACATTTCCACCAGAAATTATAATACCGATGTTTTTATTTTTAAAATTATTTTTTTCTTTTAGTAATGCTGCAAAAGCAACTGCACTTGAAGGCTCCACAACTATTTTCATTCGTTCCCATATCAATTTCATCGCATTGATAATTTCATCTTCACTAACTCGTATAATTGTTTTGACATGTGCTAATATGATCGGAAAATTTCGATCTCCCAAAAATGTTCTTAAGCCATCTGCTATGGTATTCGAATTATCATTAAATTCTATTTTCCCACTTTTCAAAGACCGATAGGCATCGTCCACATTTTCAGGCTCTGCCCCTATTACCTCACACTTATCTGAAAAATAGTTAGCCGACAATGCAGTTCCTGCCAATAAGCCTCCTCCTCCAACTGGAGTTAAAATGGCATCTAAATTGGGATAATCTTCTAATAATTCTTTGGCTGAAGTTCCTTGACCTAAAATTACTTGATCGTCATTTGAAGGGTGAATAAATATAGCATTCTTTTCTATTCTAATTTTTTCTGCAGCTTCTTCTCGGGCTTTTAAATTAGACTCACATTCTATTATTTCGCCTTTATAATTTTTAACAGCATCTTTCTTCACTTGTGGTGCATTTTTAGGCATCACGATATATGCTTTAACGTTCATTTTAGTTGCAGCTAATGATAAAGCTTGGGCAAAATTACCTGAAGAATGTGTCACCACTCCACATTTACGCTGTTCCTCTGAAAGACTTAAAATTGCATTTGCTGCACCTCGCATTTTAAATGCTCCCATTTTCTGAAAATTTTCGCATTTAAAAAACACCTTACAACCAGATATTTCATTTATCAACTCAGAAGTAAGTACAGGTGTACGGTGAATGTATGGCTTCACTTTATCATGTACTTGTATCAAAGTTTCTTTGTTCATTATTTTCCTTTGAAAATTGGCTTTCTCTTTTCCATAAAAGCATTAACTCCTTCTGTATAATCTTCAGATAGAGCAGCTTCAATTTGTAATTTTCCTTCTAATTCTAATTGCTCTTCTAAGGTATTTGTGATTGATTTATTTAATAATTCTTTAATAAAACCTAAAGCTTTGGTTGGCATATTTGCTAATTTAACAGCTAATTTTTCAACTTCTTCATTAAAAGTTTCAGATGAAATTACTTTAAAAATCATTCCTAATTCTTCCGCTTCTTCGGCGCTTACTTTATCTCCTAACATCATTAAAGCGGTCGCTTTTTGAAAGCCAATTAATCTTGGTAAAAAAAATGTTCCTCCACTGTCCGGTATCAATCCAATTTTACTAAATGCTTGGATAAAACTAGCTTTATCTGATGCTACAACCAAATCACAAGACAAAGCAATATTTGCTCCTGCCCCTGCTGCTACTCCATTTACAGCTCCTATAATAGGTTTATTAATAGCTCTAATTCTAGTGATAATGGGATTGTAATGTTCCTCTAATATTTTTTTAAAGCCTGGATTTAATTCTGGGCTAGTGACTTCCTTTAAATCTTGACCAGCACAAAATGCCTTTCCGTTTCCGGTAATAACAATAGATCTCACTTCATTATTATGCTCACACTCATCTAATATACTTTGAAGTGACAATGCCATTTCTCGGTTGAAACTATTAAACACTTCAGGTCTGTTAAGTGTTATATAGGCAACTTGATTTTCTATTTTTATAAGAATACTATTATTCATTTATTAATATTAAATTAAAGACATTTAAAATAATCGAATGGCTCTTGACAATCTTCACATTTAAATAAAGCTTTGCAAGCAGTTGATCCAAATTGACTTACTAATATTGTGTTTTGTGAACGGCAATTGGTACACTTAACGATTCGTTTCCCATTTAACAATACCTCTTTATTGGCATCAGCTTCTAAAGGTGCAGCTATACCGTAATCTTCTAATGCTTTTCTTCCTCTTGGTGTAATCCAATCGGTTGTCCAAGCTGGGTGAAGGATTAAATCTATTCTAGAGTCGTAGCTAGCATCTTTTAATGCTTTTTCAATATCATCTCCTATGACATCCATTGCAGGACATCCGCTGTAAGTTGGTGTGATTTCTACTTCTACAATACCATTTATGATTAACGCAGAACGCACAACTCCCATATCCATAATAGACAATACAGGGATTTCTGGATCAGAAACCTGTTGTAGTATTGGAATTAAAATTGGATCGATATGTTGTTCTGTTTTAGTCATGTTACCATTCCATATTTGGATACGTACGTTGCATGTATTGCAAATCACTTAATAAGTATCCTAAATGCTCCGTATGAACTCCTTCTTTACCTCCTTTTTGAAACCATTTAGATTCAGGAATTTTGAGTGTTGCTTCTTCTAAAAGATCCTTAACACGTTTGTAATAATCACCTTTAAGTTTTGTAACATCTACTCCTACACTTTCTAAAACCATAGCTTTATCAGCTTTCGTTTGATGAAATAATTCATCAGTATAGGTCCATAAATCATTGATAGCTTCTTGCATTTTTTCTTTACTTTCTACTGTACCATCGCCTAATCGCTTCACCCAATCAGATGAAAATCGCTCGTGATAACTCACCTCTTTGATGCATTTATTAGCAATAGCAGATAGGGTTAAATCTGTGCTTTTTTGTAGCTCAGCTAAAAATGTTAGATGATAAACATCAAATAAAAACTGACGACCAATAGTATATGCAAAATTTGAATTTGGTTGTTCTACTAATAATACATTTTTATAGTCGCGTTCTTTACGAAGCATTGCTATATCATCTTCGGTTCTTTCGTCTCCTGCAATTTTCGCAGCATATTGAAAATAGCTACGTACTTGACCTAATAAATCCAATGAAATATTAGTACAAGCGATATCTGTTTCCAAACTTGGTCCGTGACCACAGAGTTCTCCGATACGTTGTCCTAGAATTAGACTGTTATCTGCGATACCAAGGATATAGTTATATAAATTCTCTTTCATTACATGTGTTTTACTTCGTCTGGTAAATCGTAAAAAGTTGGATGGCGGTATACTTTATCTTGAGCAGGCTCAAATAATTCACCATTATTCTTAGGGTTTGAAGCGGTTATATGTTTAGATTCTGTAACCCAAATACTTACACCTTCATTTCGTCTGGTATAAACATCGCGCGCATTCTCTAGAGCCATCTCTGCATCTGCAGCATGAAGACTACCAAAATGACGATGTTCTAATCCGTTTTTACTTCTTACAAAAATTTCCCAAAGTGGCCAGTTTTTTTTTGACATGACTATCTATTTTTATACTACTTGTTTTTGTTTTCTTTCTTGTTTCTTTTCGGCATGAGCCATAGCCGCATCACGAACCCATTCGCCTTCTTCCCAGGCTCCAACTCGAGCTTTCATACGCTCTCTATTACAAGGCCCATTACCTTTTACTACTTGCCAAAACTCTTCCCAATCAATTTCACCATAGTCATAACTACCACGCTCATCATTCCATTTTAAATCTGGATCAGGAATTGTTAGCCCAATCAATTCAGCTTGAGGAACAGTTTGATCTATAAATTGCTGACGTAAATCATCATTAGATTTACGTTTTAATTTCCATTTCATAGATTGTTCTGTATGAATAGATTCTGCATCTGTTGGACCTAACATCATAAGGCTTGGCCACCACCAGCGATTCAGAGCATCTTGAGCTAAATCCTTTTGTTCCATTGTTCCATTTGCCAATTTCATCATAATTTCATATCCTTGACGTTGATGAAAGCTTTCTTCCTTGCATACACGAACCATAGCTCTTGCATAGGGTCCGTACGATGTATTACAGAGCGGAACTTGATTAATGATAGCGGCACCATCTACCAACCAACCTATTGCACCCATATCTGCCCAAGTTACCGTTGGATAATTGAAAATACTCGAATATTTTGCTGCACCCGTATGAAGTTGGTTATATAATTCTTCTCTTGAAATACCTAAAGTTTCCGTTGCAGAATATAAATACAATCCATGCCCAGCTTCGTCTTGAACCTTTGCTAATAATGCTACTTTTCTTCTTAAAGAAGGAGCCCTAGTAATCCAATTACTTTCTGGGAGCATTCCTACTATTTCGGAATGCGCATGTTGAGACATTTGTCTAATATGTGTCTTGCGATACTTTTCTGGCATCCAATCTTTGGGCTCAATTTTTTCATCACGAGCAATGCGAGCTTCAAATTGAGTTTCTAAATTTTTTAGTTGTTCTTTACTCATTTTTTTATGTTTTTGACTTTTGGTTATTAACCTTTAGCGAGTTGAACTTCAATTTTTATTTTCAATATAAATATATTGGATTTGATGCTAAACATCAAAATCTAGTATTACTTTTTTAGTTGTTGGAACAGCTTGACAACTTAATACATATTGTTGTGCAACTTCCTTTTCATCTAAGGCATAATTTACTTTCATGAACACTTCTCCTTCAACTACTCGACATTTACATGTGCTGCAAACTCCACTTTTACAAGCGAATGGTAAATCTGAACCTGCATTTAAAGCGGCATCCAGAATATTTCCATCTCCTTTAGGCATACCAAAATGAAATTCTTTACCTCCATCTATAATAGTAATTTCAACTTGATCTCTTTCTGATATTTCAGTGTTTTTAGTTTCCTTGACATTTTCTTTTGAAAGACCTGTTACAAATAACTCGAAATGAATCTTTTCTGAAGCCATTCCAGCTTTTATCAATTCATCTTTTACTAAAAAAATCATTTCTTCAGGGCCACAAAGAAAACATTCATCTAAACTTGAAACATCTACTAATTTATCAAAAATTATTTCTAATTTTTCTTTTGAAAACCGCCCATTAAACAATTCAACATCTCTGTATTCTTTAGTTAAAAAATAAAACAACTCAATCCTTCCGAAATATTGATTTCTAAGTTGTTCTATTTCTTCTTTAAAAATAATAGATTTAACAGTACGGTTCAAATAAAATAATTTGAAGGTACTATTAGGTTCCATTTCTAAATGAGTTTTCAATATCGAAAGTATAGGGGTAATACCACTACCCGCTGTAAAAAAAATATAATTTTTTGGTGTCTCAGAAATTGCAATGCCAAACCTACCCATTGGTTTCATTACTTTTAAAACATCACCTTTTTTTAGAGTTTCGTTTACAAAAGTTGAAAATTTACCATCAGGTATTTTCTTAACTGCTACTTTCCATTCATGATCCAAAGGACTAGTACATAAACTATAAGAACGCCTAATATCCTCATCATCTATAGTGTCTCTTAGGGTTAAATATTGCCCTGGCTTAAACTTAAATGTTATTTTTAAATCCTCCGGTACATTAAACGCTATGACCGAACAATCGTCGGTATCTTTATAAATATCTTTTACTTCAAGGGAATGAAATTTCGCCACAATTATAATATTTATTTCAACTAACAATTGTTAGTTTACGTTACAAAGATAACAAATATTTACTATTTATTTATTTATTCCTTTTAACAGCACTTCACTTAAGTTAGCAGCTAAAAGTGAGGGCTCCATGTCATCTTTTTTTGGAACCCAAAGGTATAGTGAGCGTAAGGTAGATAAGATAGAAAATACCATAATATCGGGATTTATATTTTTTATTTCATTTTTTAAAATACCTTTACTGATAATATTTCTAAAAGAATTTTCATATTCCATACGCAAGGCTAGATAATGGTTTAATTGATCTTTTAAATGCATCCAATCGTTATTTAAAGAAGCCATTCCGTTAGTATTCCTGCTGGAAATATCTACATGTAAAATAATAATTTGCTTTAATTTATATATACAATCATTATTGCCACTTTTTATTTTTTCCAATCCATCAATAAACTCTTCCGCCAATGATATAATAATAAATGTAAGAATCTCCTCTTTATTTTGTATGTGATTATAAAGGCTAGCAGCTTTAATTCCCATTACTTTTGCGATATCTCGCATCGTGACAGCACTATAACCTTTTTCTTTAAAAAGAGTAGAGGCTACGGAAATAATTTCTAATTTTCTGGGAGATGGATTCATGTGTCAATACTATTTTATAAATCGGTCACATGCTGTTTACTAAAAATCATCCTTTGAGTGTAAAACTTTTATATGCTCGTTTCATAGAAAAGGCAAGTTATCATTTCTTTTTTTATCTACAATTCTGAAACTATAATTAATAATATTATTCTATTTTTGACTTTATGAACGATCAAATTAAATCGAATCCATTGTTGGACAAATTGCCTCCTCATTTGAAGCAATTTATGAAGTCACAAGATTACGAACAATATACTCCCATAAATCAGGCAGTGTGGCGTTATGTAATGCGCAAGAATATAGATTACTTAAGTAACGTAGCACACGAAAGCTATCTTGAAGGTTTAGACAAAACTGGTATTTCTATTGACCACATCCCATCTATGTATGGCATGAATAGAATACTTAAAGAAATTGGTTGGGCTGCTGTTGCTGTTGATGGTTTTATACCACCCAATGCTTTTATGGAGTTTCAAGCCTATAAAATATTGGTTATAGCAAGTGATATTAGACAATTAGAAAATATTGAGTATACTCCTGCACCAGATATTATTCATGAAGGCGCAGGTCATGCCCCTATTATTGCAAGTCCAGATTATGCTGAATATTTAAGGCGTTTTGGAGAAATTGGAGCCAAAGCAATTTCTAGTGCTTATGATATAGATATGTATGAAGCTATAAGAAAATTATCTATTGTAAAGGAAGCTGATGGAGTTTCAAACTCAATAATAGAAGCAGCAGAAAACAGGGTGGCAGAATTACAAAACAAAGAGGTTTCACCTTCCGAAATTACATTAATTAGAAATTTACATTGGTGGACCGTAGAGTATGGATTAGTTGGCACTATTAATGATCCGAAAATTTATGGCGCTGGGCTTCTATCTTCTATTGGAGAAAGCAGTTCATGTTTAAAAGATGAAGTAAAAAAAATTCCATATTCCATAGATGCTGCTTATCAAAGTTTTGACATTACAAAACCGCAACCTCAACTATATGTAACACCAGATTTCGCATACTTACAAGAGGTTTTAGAAGAATTCGCCAATACCATGGCTGTTAGAAAAGGAGGCTGGAGAGGTTTAAATAAACTAATAGGTTCAAAGCAATTAGGCACTATAGAGTTAAGTACCGGGCTTCAAATTTCAGGTGTATTTGCCCAAATGATTAAAAATGAAGATAACGAAGTAGTATTCTTTAAAACAGAGGGTCCTACAGCGCTCTCCTATCGAGAGAAGGAAGTGATCGGTCACGGAATTACTGCTCACAAACATGGTTTCAGTTCTCCTTTAGGGAAATTGAAAGGCATCAATCTAGCGATTGAAAATATGGGGCCTCGAGATTTACAGGCTTATAATTTTTATGATGGAAAAGAAATTTCATTTGAGTTTGAAAGCGGAATCACTGTAAAAGGATTAAATGTTACAGGAATTAGAAACCTTCGAGGGGAATTGATGTTGATTCAGTTTACAAATTGTACGGTGACTTATAAAAATGAACTGTTGTTTTCTCCAGAAATGGGAGGTTTTGATATGGCGGTTGGCAAAGAAATTGTTTCTGCTTTTACAGGTGCAGCAGATTATAATTCTTTCCCAATTACCTTAAAACCAAGCGATACTAAAACCATTCAAAAGGCCATTTCAAAAAAAGAAAGGGAATTAAATAAATTATATAATTCTGTTAGAACCATACGAAAAAACAAAGCTTCTTACGATGCTTTAATGACCATTTTTGAAGCCTTAAAAAGAGATTATCCTTCCGATTGGTTATTATCTATTGAAATATATGAACTCACTAAGGAAGAAGTCGTTTTACAACACTTAATCAACTTAAAAGACACCTGGCCAAAAATCGCTCATTTGATTGATAATGGGATTGATTTAATAAATCGCAAGGGGTCATCTTCTTAAATTATATTGAGATGCCATTACTTCACCATAAGCTCCACAAGAATTTACAACTAGTAAATCTCTTATTTGAGATCCTATGTGAAAATAAAAACAAATAGATTAATGTTTTTAAGGTTTTTCAAAGTATGTAAAACCTCTTCTAATTCCCATCTGTTAATACCAAATTTATTTTCTTCTAATCCAGTGATTATATTAATGTGTATTGGCTTTAACATTGGGATTAATCCGTAAAGCAATGTTTGCTATTTTATTTTTATTTTCAGCTAGTTCATTTATTACTATTAATTCAGGAATAGATTCACAATTAAAACAAAATATATAATTATCCAATCCGATATTAATTTCTTCATCAGATTTTCCAACTCTTCTTGATTTATCTTTTTACCTTTTTAGCATGTTGAGTGTTAAACTCTAACTGTTTTTTTTTAAACATATTTAAATTTAGAACATCTTAATAATAGCAAAATTCAGTGGATAAGGGTATATTGCATAACTAAATTTATGAGATTATGTCTATAGAAAATATACGTAAAGAAGTAATGCAAACCCTAGGCAAAAACATTGATGTTTTTGTAGACAAGTTTCTAGTAGATGCTGATAAAATATGGCAGCCTTCCGATTTTTTACCAAACCCTCAAGGAGCTAATTTTTTGGAAGAAGTAAAAGAAATTCAAGAATTAGGAAAAGAATTAGATGATGATTTTTGGGTTAGTTTGGTAGGTGACACCATTACTGAAGAAGCATTACCAACTTACGAATCTTGGCTTATGTCTCTAGATGGAGTTGATCAAGACCCAGACAATGGTTGGGCTAAATGGATAAGAGCTTGGACTGCTGAAGAAAATAGACACGGTGATGTTCTTAATAAATATTTATATTTATCGGGGAGAGTAAATATGAGAGAAGTTGAAATTTCAACGCAACATTTAATTGCAGATGGTTTTGATATTGGAACAGCAACTGACCCATATAAAAACTTTATTTATACTAGTTTTCAAGAATTAGCTACGTATGTTTCTCATAATAATGTCGCAAAAGTAGCTCGTAAAAAAGGACATAAAGCCCTGGCAAAAATGTCTAAAATAATTGCTGGAGATGAAATGAGACATCACTTAGCATATTCTCATTTTATTGAAGAAATATTTAAAATTGATCCTTCAGAAATGATGTTAGCCTATTATTATATGATGAAAAATCAAATCATCATGCCAGCTATGAATTTAAGAGAATCATTCGGTAAAAAAACATCTTTATTTGATCAATTTTCGATAGTAGCACAGCGTGCGGGTGTTTACACAGGCTTTGACTATGTAGACATTATGAGAAAATTAAATGTGCTTTGGAGTATCGATAAAATAACGGGGTTAAACTCCGAAGCTGAAAAGGCAAGAGACTATTTAATGCGATTACCAGATAGAATGTATCGATTGGCAGAACGATCTGTTATTCCAGATACTAAGTATCAATTTAAATGGATGACTAAAATGTAGGTATCTGTTTACGTTGGAATAATTGTTTTCCGTACCTTGTCATTCGATTTGAAATATACTATACTTTTTATATTATTCCCAGTTTGGGTTTGGTCTCAACAAATATCTTTAGTTGAAACCAAGCTATTAGATGCAGATACATTTATAGGTATCGATTCCTTTAACGATATCTACTATATTAAAGATCAAGTATTCTACAAAAAAAACAACACTAGTATAGCTAACTTTAAGGACTTTCAATTAGGTGAAATCTATTCAGTAGATATTGTTAACCCTATGAACATTGCTGTTTATTATCAAGATTTTAATACGGTAGTTTTATTGGATAATAAACTGTCTGAAATCGAACGAATTAATTTTAATAATCTTTCAGAATTCATTAATTCCAGTCAAGCGATGGTTGCTGCCAATAATAGCTTATGGTTTATTAATATGGATTCGCAGCAATTAGAATTGTACAACTATCGCTTGAAAAGTAAAATCTTAGTTTCTCAACCTATTAACGGTGAAGTGTTATCGGTAGCTAGTAATTTTAATTATTGTTTTGTTTTAACAGAGGCTAAAATAAGAGCTTATAATATTTATGGAAGCCTTATTGCTGAAATCAATAATGAAGGCTTTCAGAAAATCGTACAATTAAATAAAAATTTAATTGCCTTAAAAGATAATGAGCTCTATTATATTGATAAAGAGACTCGAGAAATAACGAAAATAAAATCTCCTGAAATAAGTATAAAAGATTTGCAGCTTACGCAAGATTTCCTTTATATTTATAACGAAAATAAGATCAGTACATTTAAACTAACCCTTCCAAAGTAATACTTTATGCACGTTGCCATAGCAGGAAATATAGGAGCTGGAAAAACAACATTAACTCGTTTACTAGCCAAACATTATAAGTGGAAAGCTCAATATGAAGACGTAGAAGACAATCCATATTTAGACGATTTTTATAATAAAATGGAACGTTGGTCTTTTAACCTTCAAGTTTATTTTTTAAATTCTCGTTTTCGACAAATTTTAGATATTCGAAGAGATAAAAAAACCATTATTCAAGATCGAACGATTTATGAAGATGCATTTATTTTTGCACCTAACCTTCATGCGATGGGATTAATGACCAATCGTGATTATGAAAATTACCGTTCATTATTTGACTTAATGGAAAGCGTAACAGAAGCACCCGATTTACTAATCTACTTACGAAGCTCTATCCCAAATTTAGTAGGGCAAATCCATAAACGAGGAAGAGAATACGAGAACTCTATTAGCATAGAATACCTAAGTAGACTGAACGAGCGTTATGAAGCTTGGATTGATCAATATGACAAAGGAAGCGTTGTGATTTTAGATGTAGATAATATCAATTTTGTAGACAACCCAGAAGATCTTGGAAATGTTATCAATAAGATTGATGCGGAGATTAACGGATTGTTTTAATCAAGATTCTAAAAATATACTCATAAAAAAACCTGCTAAAATTAGCAGGTTTTTTTATGAATATTAATTAAGTAATTTTACTCTTCTTTCTTTGGGTTTAGTTCTAATGAAAATTCAATAGTAACTTCATCACCAAGAGAAACACCTTCTTTTCCAACACCAAATTCTGTTCTCTTTATCGTAATTTCACCTTCAAAAGCAGCAGACGGATATCCCCTACCAGTATCTTGTTTACCTAAATAAAATAGAGGAAATTCTATTTCCTTGGTAATATCCTTTATTGTTAAGTCTCCGGTTACGATCATTCCGTTACCTGTATTGTTAAATCTTTTTGAAACAAAAGTCATCGTTGGAAATTTAGCCGTATCAAAATACTCATCTGATCTTAAATGACTGTCTCTATTTTCATTTGAAGTATTAATTGACTCAACATCAATAGTTACATCCATAGAAGGGGTGTCAGAAAAATCTATAACACCTTGAATTTTTTGAAAACTACCCTTAGATTTTGCTAAAAAGTGTCTGATAGAAAAATCTACATAAGAATGACTGGCATCTAATAACCAAACTCCTTGCAATTCTGCAGTGTTGCTTTTCATTACCTCTTCAACTACAACGACCGTTTCTAAAACTTTTACTTTATCTTCAGAACTATGTCCCCCTAGTATAGGTGCGATCACCAATCCAATTAAACAAGTAAGTTTAATTAAGATGTTCATGGATGGCCCAGAAGTGTCTTTAAACGGATCACCAACGGTATCTCCAGTAATTGCAGCTTCGTGAGCAGCAGAACCTTTATGTGTCATCTCACCATTAATCATTACACCTGCTTCAAACGATTTTTTAGCATTATCCCAAGCACCACCAGCATTGTTTTGGAAAATTGCCCAAAGCACACCACTTACAGTAACTCCAGCCATATAACCACCTAACATTTCAGCAATCATCATATTATCCATGCCAAATAACATGGGTATAAAAGCAATAGCCAAAGGAAATCCAATAGTTAATAAACCAGGTAACATCATTTCTTTTAAAGAAGCTTCAGTAGAGATCGCTACACATTTATCATATTCTGGTTTCCCAGTACCTTCCATAATTCCTGGAATCTCTTTAAACTGACGGCGTACTTCGTATACCATTTCCATCGCTGCTTTACCTACTGCATTCATCGCCAAGGCAGAGAATACAACGGGCACCATTCCTCCAACAAATAGCATTGCTAAAACGGGTGCTTTAAAAATATTAATACCGTCAATACCAGTAAATGTCACATATGCTGCAAACAATGCCAATGAAGTTAATGCTGCAGAAGCAATAGCAAAACCTTTACCAGTTGCTGCTGTTGTATTACCTACTGAATCTAAAATATCTGTACGTTCTCTTACGATAGGATCTTGTTCACTCATTTCAGCAATTCCCCCTGCATTATCTGCAATAGGTCCAAAAGCATCAATCGCTAATTGCATCGCTGTAGTTGCCATCATTGCTGATGCTGCCATTGCAACACCATAAAAACCAGCTAATGCATATGATGACCAAATTGCAGCAGCAAATAAAAGTACGGTTGGAAATGTAGAAATCATCCCTGTCGCTAAACCTGCAATGATATTTGTACCAGCACCTGTAGCCGACTTTTGAACAATATTTAAAATTGGTTTTTTACCTAAACCTGTATAATATTCTGTTACTGAAGATATGACAGCACCTACAAATAAACCAACTAAGGTTGCATAGAAAACACGCATAGCAGTAATATCTTTCAATACATTACCACCTGTTTCAAAGAAATTCATTTTCATTGTTTCTGGTAACATATAATTTACTAGAACATAACAAGAAATTGCTACCAAAGCTATGGAGAACCAATTACCTTTGTTTAAAGCCCCCATTACTTGGGTTTCTTTAGCATCATTAGATTTAATACCAACTAACATGGTACCTAACATAGAAATGATAATTCCTGCACCTGCAATTGCCATTGGCAATAAGATGGGTCCAATGGAACCAAAATCTTTAAAGATATTAATATCATTTACTGCAATAATATAGTTTCCTAATACCATAGCAGCTAATACCGTTGCTACATAAGAACCAAATAAATCGGCACCCATACCTGCAACATCACCAACGTTATCACCTACATTATCAGCAATAGTTGCTGGATTGCGAGGATCATCTTCTGGAATACCTGCTTCTACTTTACCTACTAAATCAGCTCCAACATCGGCAGCCTTGGTATAAATACCACCACCAACTCTTGCAAATAATGCAATAGATTCAGCACCTAAAGAAAATCCAGCTAAGGTTTCTAGAACTATAGTCATTTTTTCTACTGAAAAAGCACCATTTACTCCACCCATAAAGTAGTTATAGAAAAATATAAAAAACATCGTTAAACCTAAAACTGCTAAACCAGCTACCCCTAAGCCCATGACAGTTCCACCACCAAAAGATACTTTTAAAGCATTCGGTAAGCTTGTTCTGGCTGCTTGTGTGGTTCTTACATTTGTTTTAGTGGCTATTTTCATACCGATATTTCCTGCAAATGCAGAGAAAAAGGCTCCTAATATAAAAGCAACAACAATTAACCAATGTGTTGACGGAACAATTGTTGAAACAACAAATAATAAAACACTTATAACTGCAACAAATATTGCTAAAAGTCTATACTCTGCATTTAAGAATGCCAAAGCACCTTCGTAGATGTGTTCAGAAATTTCTTTCATTTTACCATCACCTGCATCTTGTTTCATTACCCAAGATTTTTTAACTAACATATAAAGCAAACCTATTAATGCCGCAACTATTGGCATATAAATCATCATTGATTCCATATTTTATTATTTTATTATTAAGGCTTGCAAAAGTAGTAAATTCAAATAGAATAAAAAACCCCTCAGAAAACTAATTTTAAAGAGCAAAATTTTACGTAAATCACATTCTCATTTATTTCTAATTTTTTTTATATTTCAATTAATACATAAAAGTAATCTTGTCTTTTGTAGTCATTGTAATTTTTTATAAAATATAATTATTCTAAAATGAAAAACTAAAATCCCCTGTTATTCCGAAGTTCCTTGCTCCTGGATTATCAAAATAGTTGCCACGAAAATTAAGTTGAATTGAAAATATTTTAAAAATATTCCCAACTCCAGCACTCCATTCCCAATAGATATCTTCTGGAGATTGGTAAAGAATTGGCAAACCATCTACCCCAACATTAATAGCATTATTTGCTTCTGAAATTTGACCCCATACGGCTCTAAAACCTACCAATTCACGTAAATTTAATTTTCGAAGCAACGGAACTCTACCAAAAAATCGTCCTCCAAAATTATGTTTTAAATGAAAAGACGCATAGGTATCGCTTACAAATTCGTAGTAATCTAATTGTGTAAATGTGTTATAAATACTCCATAGTGTTTGATTTCCGGGGATAGGACTTAATAAGCCTACAGGAACAGCACCAATTATTTTCCCTAATTCAACGGTGGTATATAATCTTCCTAGACCTCCAACGTTCCAAGGTTGCGTATATAAGGTTTGTATTCTGTGATAATCAAAGTCACTTTTTAAAACATTTTCTAAACCAAAAGTATATCCTAAGAAAAAGGAAGGGAAATCTCCTTGATTTATTATTTTCCTTTCTACTCCATACCCAGAAGTTTTACGTCCTGGAATGTAATTAATTCCTAATTCTAATTCAGACTGTTTTAATTCGTCATTAATGGCACCATTTTTATCATAATAACTTAAACTAAAGGTATCTGAAGCAGACTTTAATGTTCGATGAGAACCTGTTATTCTAAAAATAAAATTTTTAGCAGGCTCCATTTCATAGCCTAAAGTAAAAAGTTCTATATTGGTTAAACGATCGTTTGCCCCTATTGTCACCAATCCGGAAGAGGCTCTATTTCTTCCCAAAACATCATTGCTATTGGTTAAACTCGCTCCTGTTTGTTCTATATCTTTTCGATGACCTCCAAATAAAATCTTCCTATTTTTTTTACTTAGCAATACCTTGCCAGACAATCCATATTTAAATTTCTCATCTTTAAATCCATAAGCACCAAAACCTTCTAATCTCCACATATCATTTTGACCAAAGTATGTTCTTCCTCCAAGTCGAAGTCGCAAACCTTCGACATCATTATAACCTAAAACAGAAAAAATTGGCCCAGCATCAAAACCTTTAAATTCATAATATCCACTGGCGACTAAAGCACCTATTGTATATAAATTTTTAAATCGTGGAACCGTTATCAAGGTGTCTAACATTTTATAAATACCTTTTTCGTCACTACTTAAAGACTCCATTCTTCTTTCGTCCCAAAAACTATCAGATCGATTGTAAACTTCATAATCATAGGGATCTATATTCTCTTTATAAAATTTTTCGCCCTTAGGAATATCAAATTTGTAGTTATTATAAAGAGTAGTTCTTTTTCCATACATACCATGAGCACTTTCTTTTTTCCTAAAACTAAAGTCACTTAACATGTAATCTCTTGTTATTAAAAAAGTAGAATCGTTTAACACATCGTATTCTTGTTCAATATAAATTTCACGTACCCAATTTAAATTTACACTTTTTGATGCTTGTAAATTAATTTCTTTAATGGCCCAAGTGCTATCATTTACCCAAAAGTCTCCTTTAAATGTCAATTCATTTTTTCTTCTAGGATAATAAACAATATTATAACACCACTTATCACCAACAAAAGCACTATCCAATAACACATAATTATAAACATTAATTCCATTTGTAGATAATGGGCTGTTAAAAGCTACATCAAAGAATTTTAAATGATTATCATAAATATCAAAATCTGAATATAAGTCTTTTACTAATTCTATCAATGATTGATTGTTTTCAAACCCCGAGTTTTTATTGCCCTCTAAAAGTTCTTTTTCTTTATCAATTTTATTATCACCGTACACCTTTGAATAAGCTTCATTGATAAAAACAGGTAAATAGGTGTTTCCTGTCACCCTTGACGTGTCAACTTTATCAAAAATGAATTCCATTCCTCTAAAGGTTTTACTTTTTATAAGGTTGCTGTCAATGGTATTTATATCAAATTCTAATTTTTCATATTTATCATAGGAATATTGATCAAACTTTTTAACTCCATTTTCCCTTCTATTTTCCCAAATTTTACGAAGAATATCAATAGCAGGATTATTTTTTTTTGATTGTTTTCCACTAAAAATAAGCACTTCTTTTAGAGAAGCAGACTCTTCTTTTAAAATAATATTCATTTTAAAATTAGTCTTTTTTTCAAGATCTAAATCTAAAGTAGTATATCCAACAAATGAAAAAATTACAGTGGTATAGGTTTCATTAGACTCTAAATAGAACCTTCCGTTTTCGTTGGTAATTGTTCCTTCATTAGAATCTTTAAAAAAAACATTAGCAAAGGCAACTGGATCTCCAAATTCATCTTTTAGCTCCCCACTTACCTTGGTTTGTGATTGAACCAATGAAGTAAAAAAGAGTAATATATAAAAATAAAAATGCCTCATCAAAAGTAATTCGATGTTAAGATATTAATAATAAAAAAAGTAATTTTTAAAAAAATAATTTACAAAGTCAATTAAAATATGTGATAAATCTTATTTATATAACACTTTTTTTACCGCCTTTATTACATCAGTACTGTTGGGTAACCATTCTGCAAGTAAAACTGGAGAAAATGGTGCTGGCGTATCTGCTGTATTTATTTTAATAATTGGAGCGTCTAAATAATCGAAAGCTTGCTCTTGTACTTGATATGTAATTTCTGTTGAAACATTTCCAAAAGGCCATGCTTCTTCTAAAATTACTAAACGATTGGTTTTTTTAACAGATTCTAAAATTGTTTTATGATCTAATGGTCTTACGGTACGCAAATCAATAACCTCACATTCAATACCTTCTTCAGAAAGCACATCAGCTGCTTTATAAGCTTCTTTAATAATTTTTCCGAAAGATACGATAGTGACATCCGTCCCTTTTCTTTTAATTTCAGCAACTCCTAAAGGAATTAAATATTCTCCTTCTGGAACCTCAGCTTTATCACCATACATTTGTTCACTTTCCATAAAGATAACCGGATCATCATCTCTAATTGCACTTTTTAAAAGACCTTTTGCATCTTTAGGATTGCTAGGAACTACTACTTTTAAACCTGGACAATTGGCATACCAACTTTCAAAGGCTTGAGAATGAGTTGCAGCAAGTTGACCAGCAGAAGCTGTTGGACCTCTAAATACAATAGGAATATTAAATTGCCCACCACTCATCTGACGCATTTTTGCGGCATTATTTATGATTTGATCAATTCCTACTAGCGAGAAATTAAAAGTCATGTATTCAACTATAGGTCTATTACCATTCATAGCAGAACCAATAGCAATTCCTGAAAAACCAAGTTCAGCTATTGGAGTATCAATAACTCTTAACTCGCCAAATTCATCTAACATTCCTTTACTAGCTTTATAAGCACCGTTGTATTCGGCAACTTCCTCACCCATTAAATAAACGCTTTCATCACGACGCATTTCTTCGCTCATCGCTTCACAAATAGCTTCTCTAAATTGAATTGTTTTCATATTTAATCTTCTTATTTATTTGCAAATCTGAATTGTATCAGATTTAAAAACTCTACTACATAATTTTCTCCTGGTAAAAAGGAAATACAAAAATACTATTATTTATATATGGCTCCCTATTTTTTCTAAAAATTTAACTAATTTTATTATGCATGCATAGTAAAAAAAATAAAAATATACCTATATTTGTAGTTCAAAATTTGAAGCATTTTTTACGCGATAAAATTTATTTTAAAAGATATAAATAATAAAATTTTACTATGAAAATATTAGTGTGTATAAGTCACGTACCAGACACTACATCTAGAATTAATTTTACTGAAGGAAATTCTAAATTTGATGCTAATGGTGTTCAATTTGTAATTAATCCTAATGATGAATTTGGATTAACACGCGCTATGTGGTTTAAAGAAAAGCAAGGCGCAACGGTTCATGTTATAAATGTTGGAGGACCAGAAACAGAACCAACCTTAAGAAAAGCACTGGCAATTGGTGCAGACGAAGCAATAAGAGTAAATACTCCTGCAACTGATGGCTTTTATGTTGCAAAACAACTTGCAAATGTTGCTAAAGAAGGCGGGTATGATTTGGTAATCGGCGGTCGTGAATCTATTGATTATAATGGCGGAATGGTTCCAGGAATGATTGCTAAATTAACAGGTGCTAATTTTGTCAATATGTGTGTCAATATTGAAGTGGAAGGAACCAATGTAACCGCAGCTCGTGAAATAGATGGTGGTAATGAAATTATCAATACTAGCCTCCCTTTAGTTGTAGCTGGTCAAAAAGGTATTGTTGAAGAATCTGACCTTCGAATTCCAAATATGAGAGGTATTATGCAAGCACGTAGCAAACCGTTAACAGTAAAAGAACCTATAGATACCAATATAGAAACAAAAATAACAGGTTTCTCAAAACCAGATTCAAAAGGTGCTGTAAAATTGGTAGATAATATTGATGAATTAATCAACCTCTTACACAATGAAGCTAAGGTGATTTAGACGCTGGTTAAATCATTCCGAAATAATTCGAAAACTTATAAAATTTAAGAAATATTTAAAAAAGTCCTGAATTTAGTTCAGGATAACAAAAAATAAAATATGTCAGTATTAGTATACACAGAATCTGAAGAAGGTACGTTTAAAAAAATAGCTTTCGAAGCGGTATCCTATGCAAAAGGGATAGCCGATATGTTAGGAACCTCGGTTACTGCAATATCCATAAATGGTAACAATACCGATCAATTAGGAAAATATGGAGCTTCTAAAGTTCTTCAGGTTTCTAATGATCAATTGCAAAGTTTTAATGCTTCAGCTTATGCAGATACTATTGCACAAGCTGCAAAAAGTGAAGCATCACCTGTAGTAATAATTTCATCCAGTGCAAACAGTAAGTACCTTGCACCCCTATTAGCAGTGAATATGGAAGCTGGTTTTGTCCCAAATGTGACGGAATTACCAACAAGCACTTCACCTTTTAAAATAAGCTCAACCGTATTTTCAAATAAAGCGTTTGCTACTACAGAAATTACCACCGAAACAAAATTAATTGGACTTGCAAAAAATGCTTTTGGTGTTTTAGAAAATGAAACTTCTATAGCTATAGAAGACTTTGCTCCAAGTTTATCAGAAAGCGACTTTAATACCAAGGTGTCTTCTGTAGAAAAAGCTAATGACAAAGTGACTATTGCTGATGCTGATATCGTAGTTTCTGCTGGACGTGGATTGAAAGGTCCTGAAAACTGGGGAATGATTGAAGAATTAGCTGAAATATTAGGTGCTGCTACTGCTTGTTCAAAACCAGTGAGTGACTTAGGTTGGAGACCTCATGGTGAACACGTGGGACAAACTGGAAAACCAGTATCTTCTAATTTATACATTGCAATTGGTATTTCTGGAGCAATTCAACATTTAGCAGGAGTAAATTCTTCAAAAGTAAAAGTTGTTATCAATAATGACCCTGAAGCACCTTTCTTTAAAGCTGCTGATTATGGTATCGTTGGAGATGCTTTTGAGTTTGTACCTCAACTAATAGAAAAATTAAAAGAGTTTAAATCTAATAACGCATAATTTTTTATTAATTTGTGCCTGAATAAAAGGGCTGTTTAATTTTAGGCTAGCACAAAAATTAAACAGCTTTTTTTTTGAATATTTTTTAATGAGCTTAGTAAGACTAAATATTAAAGGGATTTCATATAGTCAAACTCAAAATGGCGCTTATGCATTAATTTTGAGTGAAGAAAATGGTGATCAAAAATTACCAATCGTCATTGGTGCTTTTGAAGCACAATCTATAGCTATTGCACTAGAAAAAGAAATTATGCCACCCAGGCCTCTAACCCATGATCTATTTAAAACATTTGCAAAACGGTACGATATTGCTATAAAACAAGTGATTATTCATAAATTATTAGACGGTGTTTTTTATTCTAGTATTATTTGTGAAAGAGAAGGTATTGAGGAAATTATAGACGCTAGAACTAGTGATGCGATTGCCTTAGCACTGCGTTTTGACGCACCAATTTTTACCTATAAAAATATTTTAGATAAAGCTGGTATTAAATCGGAAACAGCGCCAAACAAAAATGATCTTTCCAAAAAAGCAGCTATTGTTATTGAACAGCTTTTAACAAGTGACAATAAAGAATCAGTTATTTCTACTCGAGAAGATTTCAGCAAACATTCATTAAAGCAACTTAAAAAAATGCTTGAAGAAGCAGTCAATAACGAAGAATATGAAAAGGCAGTAAGTATTCGAGACGAAGTTTCAAAAAGACAATAGTATCCTATGCAAAAATATTTAGTAGTTGTAGTATTAGTTTTAGTTCATTTTTTATCATTTGGACAAGATTTAGAGAATAAATGGCAATTTTCAAGTATTGAAAATGCAAATGATAAATCTATAACAGCTATAAATTCAGAAAATGACTTTTTAATCCTAAGGGATGGAACTTTTTCTTACGAAATAGAAGCTAAAGAAAACTTAAAAACTTCTGGAGATTATCTGTTCCAAAACAAGCTTTTGGTTTTTTATTATAATCAACCAATCGATACTATCATAAAATATGAAATCACCGAGCATACCGATTCAACATTAATATTTACCGAAAATGGCTCGCATTATAAATTTAGAACTTCCATTGGTGAAAAAGAAGGAATTGGATTGCAATCAGAAGAGAATTTAGGGGTAATACCAAGCCAAGGATTTTCTTTTACGAGTATATGGAGGGGTGTTTTAGGAATGATTTCTTTGTTATTTATCGCATTTTTATTTAGTAGCAACAGAAGAGCTATAAATTGGAAAACAGTTGGAATTGGCTTAGCATTTCAATTAGTTATTGCTATTGGTGTATTAAAAGTTTCTCTTATACAAAATATATTTGAAGCTGTTGGACAAGTATTTATTAGCATATTAGAGTTTACAAGAGCTGGTAGTAAGTTCTTATTTGACGGATTGGTGGTAGACATGGATACGTTCGGATTTATTTTTGCATTCCAAGTTTTACCCACAATTATCTTTTTCTCTGCATTAACATCTGTATTATTTTACTTAGGAGTCATCCAAAAGGTAGTGAAAGCTTTTGGATGGTTATTATCAAAGCTATTAAAAATATCGGGAGCTGAAAGCTTAAGTGTCGCTGGAAATATCTTTATAGGACAAACAGAAGCTCCCTTGCTAATCAAAGAGTATTTAGAGAAAATGAATAAATCTGAAATACTGTTAGTAATGATTGGAGGAATGGCAACTGTTGCAGGTGCTGTTCTTGCTGCTTATATTGGTTTTTTAGGTGGTGATGACCCTCAACTTAGATTGCTATTTGCAAAGCATTTATTAGCAGCATGTGTTATGGCTGCTCCAGGCGCTATTGTAATTTCAAAAATATTGTGCCCACAAACTGAAGAAGTCAATACTGATGTGGAAGTTTCTCAAGAAAAAATTGGAACGAACATATTAGATTCGATTGCAATCGGAACTACAGAAGGATTGAAACTAGCTGTAAATGTTGGAGCTATGTTATTAGTTTTTGTTGCCTTTATTGCAATGTTCAATGGAATTTTAGGTTGGCTTGGAGATTTTACTAGTATTAACAGCTGGGTTGCTGACCATTCTTCCTATGATCAACTTTCATTAGAAGCCATTTTAGGGACTGTATTCGCTCCATTAATGTGGTTAATTGGAGTTGCAAAAGAAGATATGATGATGATGGGGCAACTTTTAGGAATCAAATTAGTAGCAAGTGAATTTGTTGGTTATATACAATTAGCAGACCTTAAAAATATTGCGAATGCCACTCATTTAACCTACGAGAAGTCAATTATCATGGCTACCTATATGTTATGCGGTTTTGCGAATTTTGCTTCCATTGGTATTCAAATTGGTGGGATAGGCTCATTAGCACCGGGACAACGTAAAACCTTATCAAAATTTGGAATGAAAGCGCTTATCGGTGGTAGCATTGCATCTTTAATTTCAGCTACCATCGCAGGCATGTTGATAGGATAACTCATTCTTGCGGAGGCAGGAATCGCTACCAAAAAAACTAACCCAAATTTAAAACAGGTACCATAAGATATTTGGTTTCTACTATGAAAGCTCTCGATTTTATGTAACACCTTTAAACTCGTTTCTTCGGAATTATTTTTTAAAGTGTTTCCTTTTTATCTTTTATCAAAACAACTTTAATCCCTTCCTTTAAATATTTATAGCGTCTTGTGATTCTTCATTTACGTTGATAACTTTTAATAATATTAAAATGGTTTAGAATTAATTAGCCATTGCTTTTTTTATTTTTATCCTCATAAGAATTTGAATCTATTATTAAACCGCCCTTTATTTAAAGGAGTTATCTATGAAACAATACCACGACCTTATCAAACATGTTTTAGAAAACGGAATTATAAAACAAGATAGAACAGGAACAGGAACTAAAAGTGTTTTTGGTTACCAAATGCGATTCGACTTAAGTGAAGGATTCCCAATGGTAACTACTAAAAAACTTCATTTAAAATCGATCGTTTATGAACTGTTATGGTTTTTAAAAGGCGATACCAACATTAAATACCTTCAAGAAAATGGAGTTCGTATTTGGAATGAATGGGCAGATGAAAATGGAGATTTAGGTCCTGTTTACGGATATCAATGGCGTAACTGGAATGGAGATGAAATTGATCAAATTTCAGAAATTATCGAAACGCTTAAAAACAATCCAGACAGTAGAAGAATGTTAGTTTCTGCTTGGAATCCAAGTGTATTACCTGATACCAGCAACTCTTTTTCAGATAATGTTGCCAATGGCAAAGCTGCTTTACCTCCTTGCCATGCTTTTTTTCAGTTTTATGTAGCCAATGGGAAATTATCTTGTCAGTTATACCAACGTAGTGCAGACATATTTTTAGGGGTTCCTTTTAATATAGCATCCTATGCATTATTTACCATGATGATGGCTCAGGCTTGTGGAATGGAAGCAGGAGATTTTATTCATACTTTTGGCGATGCACATATTTATAGCAATCATCAAGAGCAAATAGATTTACAGTTGTCAAGAGACCCTAAACCACTTCCTAAAATGGTTTTAAATCCTGAAGTGAAAAATATTTTTGATTTTACTTTTGGTGATTTCACTTTAACAGATTACGAACACCACCCTCATATTAAAGGTACCGTTGCTATTTAATTCATTCTAAAAAATAGTATATTTACTTAAGTCTAAAAAAAACAGTATGTTCACTAAATCTAAAAAAGAATCTCGAAATGAAGCTGAACAAAGAGAGCAATACGAGTATGCTAGAAAGCGAATTATTCAAAAAAAAGGACTGTTATCTCATTTAATTTACTTTATTGTTGGCGCTATCTTATTGGTTATTTTAAATTTAGCTTTAGGTATTGGTAAGGATATTACTTTTATTGGATACCATTGGTTTGTTTGGGCAATTGTAGCATGGGGCTTTTTATTTTTAATCCATAGTTTTAATGTTTTAGTTAAAAACAGGTTTATGGGTAAGGAATGGGAAAATCGTCAATTAGAAAAACTAAAAAAACTACAAGAAGAAAAAATATCTGAATTAAATAAAAAAGAAGTAACAGAAGAACTAGAAGCTAAAAAAAAAACACTAGACTCGGAAGAAAAAATATGATTACAATTATAGCTGCTGCTGGATCTAACAATGAACTAGGCAAAGACAACGACCTGGTTTGGCATTTACCAAAAGACTTTAAACGATTTAAGAAATTAACTACTGGGCATCATATTATCATGGGGCGAAAAACATTCCAATCGTTTCCAAAACCACTTCCAAATAGAGTCCATATCGTTATTACACGCAATACGAATTACCATCCAGAAGGTGCAATTATTGTTCATTCAATGACTGAAGCATTGGAACTCTCAAAAGATGATGACCAAGCCTTTATTATTGGTGGAGGAGAAATCTATAAACTAGGAATGAAAATAGCAGATAAAATTGAATTAACCAGAGTTAATAGCTCTTTTGAAGCAGATACTTTTTTTCCTGAAATCCCTTCAGATGATTGGAAACTTATTTCTGAGGAATTCCATTTAAAAGATGAAAAACATAAATTTAATTTTTCTTATCAAACCTTTGTTAACAACTAAACTTTATAGAATTTAATTAATTATTTTTGAATCGAATTAAGAATAATAATCATCTTCAAAAAAACTAAAGATTTACAAACTCCAATAATTAAATAATACAAACAAATGAACGCATATATTTTTCCAGGACAAGGAGCACAATTTACAGGAATGGGATTAAATCTATACGAAAAATCTTCCAAAGCAAAAGAATTGTTTCATCAAGCCAATGAACTTTTGGGTTTTGATATTACCAAAATAATGTTTGAGGGCACAGCAGAGGAATTAAAAGAAACCAAAGTAACGCAACCTGCGATATTTTTACACTCCACTATTTTAGCTGAAGTATTAGGAGAATCGTTCCAGCCAAATATGGTTGCTGGTCATTCTTTAGGCGAAATATCTGCTTTAGTTGCAAATAAAACGTTGGTATTCAAGGATGGGCTTCTTTTAGTGTCAAAAAGAGCACAAGCAATGCAAGAAGCTTGTGAAGCGACACCTTCTAAGATGGCAGCAGTTTTAAGCTTAGAAGATGCTGTTGTTGAAGAAATATGTGCAAAAACTCCTGGTATTGTGGTAGCCGCAAATTATAATTGCCCCGGTCAATTAGTGATTTCTGGAGAAGTAAACGCTATCAATTTAGCTTGTGAAGCTATGAAAGAAGCCGGAGCAAGAAGAGCATTGGTGTTACCAGTAGGTGGTGCTTTTCATAGCCCTCTTATGGAACCAGCTAGAGAAGAATTAGCTGCAGCTATTGAGAATACTCATTTTTCAAATCCTGCCTGTCCTATTTATCAAAATGTAAGTACTACCGCTGTTATTGATCCTTCAGTAATTAAAATGAATTTAGTTTCTCAATTAACTGCACCTGTAAAATGGACTCAAAGCATGCAACAAATGATTGAAGATGGAGCTACCCATTTTATTGAAGTGGGACCTGGAAATGTATTGCAAGGACTAATGCGAAAAATAGACAGAAATGTTGCAACTAGCGGCGCTTCATTTGAAATTTAACCCGCTTTATTTTAAACTTTCCTGCCACTTCCATGAACTAGCCAAAGCTTCCTCTAAACCTAATTCAGCTTTCCAACCTAACTCATTATTAGCTAGACTTGTATCTGCATAAGCTGCAGTTATATCTCCTGCCCGCCTGGCTACGATTTTATAATTCACTTTTTTATTTGTAGCTTTCTCAAAAGCATTTATGACGTCCAATACGGAACTTCCTTTTCCCGTTCCGATATTAAAAAACTCACAGGTTGCTTTATTTTCATTGTTCAGCAATCTATTTAAAGCTACAATATGTGCTTTTGCTAAATCTACTACATGAATATAATCGCGAACTGCAGTTCCATCTGGAGTGTTATAATCATCTCCAAAAACAGACAGACATTCTCTAATTCCAGCTGCAGTTTGCACTACAAATGGAACTAAATTTTGAGGAACTCCTAAAGGTAATTCGCCAATTTTAGAGGTTTCATGTGCTCCAATCGGATTAAAATAACGCAATGCAATTGCCTTTAATGCAGTTACTTTTGTAGTGTCTTCAATAATAATTTCACCCATTTTCTTTGTAGCGCCATAAGGAGATTCTGCAGGTTTTGTAGGTGCATTTTCCGTAATTGGCAATTCATCTGCCTGGCCATAAACTGTGCAAGAAGAACTAAAAATAAAATTAGGCACCTGGTTAGCAATCATTTCCTTTAATACATAAGTTAATGTTGTAATATTATTTTCATAATACTTTAATGGCTCATTCACACTTTCTCCTACCGCCTTTGAAGCCGCAAAATGAATTACTCCATCAATGGAATAGTTTTTAAAGAATTGCTCAACTGCTTGTTTGTTTTTTAAATCTATTTCTTCAAAATCAGGTTTAATTCCTGTTATTGAAGTGATCCTACTTAAAACCTCTTTAGAAGAATTGGAAAGATCATCGATAATTACAACCTCAAAACCTGTGTTTTGTAATTCAACCACGGTATGTGACCCAATATATCCTAAACCTCCAGTTACCAATATTTTTTTCATGCTAGTTGTTTTTTAAAAAATTAATAACTGTTGAAGTTATAAATTCGATTTGTTCATCATCCAATTCTGTATGCATTGGTAAAGAAATAACTTCTTTTATTAATTGATTGGTCACTTTAAAGTTTTCTTCTTTATACCTATCATCTATATATGCTTTTTGCAGGTGTAATGGAATTGGGTAATAAACACCGCAAGGAATTCCATTTTCATTTAAATGAGCAGCAAGAGCATCTCTATCAGCATTTATAATTTTTAAGGTATATTGATGGTAGACATGTAAATTACATTTTTCTTTATTTTCTATAGAACAATCGCAAAAACAACCAGGAGTAATTACCCCATCAATTCCCTGAAAAGCCTTTGTATATTTTGAAGCTGCCAATCGCCTAGCATCATTATATGCATCTAAATTTGGAAGCTTAGCTCTTAAAACTGCAGCTTGAATTGAATCCAATCTAGAATTTACTCCTACTACATCATGATGGTACCTTACATACATTCCGTGATTTACAATACCTCTAATAGTGTGTGCCAAATCATCATCATTTGTAAAAATAGCTCCACCATCTCCATAACAACCTAAATTTTTAGAAGGAAAAAATGAGGTTGAAGCTACATGACCTATTGTACCCGTTTTCTTTTTAGTTCCATCTTTTGAAGCATAATATCCTCCAATACCCTGAGCATTATCTTCGATTACAAATAAGTTATGCTCATTTGCTAATTTCATAATCTCATCCATATTTGCAGCTAAACCAAATAAATGTACAGGCACTATTGCCTTCGTATTTGGAGTAATTGCATTTTTAATAGCATTTACATCTATGTTAAACGTAATAGGATCCACGTCGACTAAAACAGGTGTTAATCCCAATAAAGCAATAACCTCAACAGTTGCAGCAAAAGTAAAATCTGCCGTTATTACTTCATCGCCAGGTTTTAAACCTAAACCCATCATAGCTATCTGTAATGCGTCGGTACCATTGGCACAAGGAATTACATGTTTGACCTCTAAATACGCTTCTAATTCTTTTTGAAAAGCATGAACCTCCGGTCCATTGATAAAATCAGCTGTTTCAATTACATTTAAAATAGAGGAATCCACTTGATCCTTTATTCTGCTATATTGACCCTTAAGATCAACCATTTGTATCTTTTTCATGCGCTTATATTTATTATTTTTTAACAGTCAAATGCTATTTACTATTAGTTAGATCTTGAAGTGCAAAGAACTTTAACTAATCGTTACTTATGTTTCAGCCGAGAACCTTAGGTAATTATAAAAAAATAAAGAACAAAATTACAAAATTTGAAATCGACAAACAATCTAATTCCATAAAGAAACGTATTTTAGCAGTATAGTATTATCTGATGCATTTATTATACAATTTTTCAATATTTATAACCAGTAAGCTAATTTCGCTAACTACTTTTTTTAGTAAAAAAATGAGCCTGTTTGTTTATGGTAGAAAAACGGTTTTTAATACCTTAAAAGAATCCATTCATCCTGATGATAAAACTATTTGGTTTCATTGCGCATCTTTAGGAGAATATGAACAAGGTGTTCCTATCATGGAAAAAACAAAAGAGTTATTTCCTGACTATAAATTAATCGTCACCTTTTTTTCTCCTTCAGGATTTGAAGTCAAAAAAAATTCAACACTTGCTAACACTATTATTTATTTACCAATTGACACGGTTTCAAATGCAAAAAAATTCATTGAATTAGCACATCCCTCTCTAGCAATTTTTATTAAATATGAGTTTTGGCCCAATTATTTATTTCAATTAAAAGAAAAAAAAATACTCACATTTTTGGTTTCAGGGCTGTTTAGAAAAGATCAGATCTTTTTTAAACCCTATGGAGGTTTTATGAGAAAAGTATTAAATAGTTTTGATCACTTTTTTGTTCAAGATGAAACTTCAAAGAAATTGTTAAACAATATTAACATCAAAGAAACTACTGTTAGTGGCGACACAAGGTTTGATCGTGTTAGCAATCAATTACTTCAAGATAACAACTTAACGTTTATTTCAGAATTCAAACAAAATAATCTATGTATTGTTTGCGGAAGTACCTGGCCTGAAGATGAAGCCGTTTTAATTGATTATATCAATAAAGCTTCAGATGATGTGAAGTTTATAATTGCTCCTCATGAAATAAATGCTTCTAAAATTGAATCGTTTAGAAAAAATATTCAGAAACAAAGCAGCTTGTTTTCAAAAAAGGAAGAAACTAATATATCTGAATACAATGTGCTTATTATAGATATTGTTGGCTTACTTACAAAAATTTATTCGCATGCTGACATAGCTTATATAGGTGGCGGCATGGGTGATACCGGATTGCATAATATTTTGGAACCTGCCACATTTGGAGTTCCAATAGTAATTGGCAATCGTTTTGAAAAATTCCCGGAGGCAAAAGAGCTGAAAGAATTGAAAGGACTGTTTTCAATTTCAAATGCTGCTGAATGTTCTGAAATACTAAAAAAACTTGTAACTGATAAAAACGCTAGAATTGAATCGGGTAAAATAGCTAAGAAATTTATCGAAAACAATAAAGGAGCTACCAATACAACAATGAATTATATCAAACAATTAAAAGGAAAATCGCTTATCTAAGGCTGTTTATTTGATACTTTAAATCTTCAATAGCTTTTTAGCACTGACGCCCGCAATTCAGATTGGATTCGAACGTATTCGAATCCCCCGTAATTGAGGTTATACATTGTTATATGCCGTATTAATCAATCAATTAACAAGTTTAGATGTGAGTAATAATACTGCCTTGACTTTTTTGAGTTGTAATGAAAATCAATTAACAAGTTTAGATGTGAGTAATAATACTGCCTTGACTGAATTGTATTGTGCTTTTAATCAATTAACAAGTTTAGATGTTAGTGCGAATCCTGCCTTGACAGCTTTGACTTGTTATACTAATCAATTAACAAGTTTGGATGTTAGTAGTAATAATGCCTTGACTGAATTGTATTGTTTTAACAATCAATTAACAAGTTTAGATGTTAGAAACGGAAACAATATAAGCATTGGTGTTTTTAATGCAACTAACAATCCTAACCTAACTTGTATCTTTGTTGATGATACGGCTTATAGTACTGCAAACTGGACAGGTATTGACCCCGCCTCCACCTTCGTAAATAATGAAGCAGAATGTGAGGCATTAAGTTTGGGAGATAATGCATTTGAATTAGATGTATCCATATACCCAAACCCAACAGATAATTATCTATTTATTGAAGGAAATAAAAACCTAATATCTATTTCTATTTACAACCTTTTAGGAGCAGAGGTAATTGCTAAAAGTAATACTGATAAAATAGATGTTAGTGAATTATCAAATGGAGTTTATATCATTAAAATTTCAGATGGTATAGGTCAAACTGACAGAAAGTTTATAAAGAATTAAACCAAACCATTTAAGATTACAAGCCATTCTATTAATTTAGGGTGGTTTTCTTTATGCCTTCGGCTGTGTGGTTATGGTAGGTGGTTTTACATACTTCATACATACTTTTTACATACTTTTTACATACTTTTCGACTGTAAACCCCTATTATATATACAAATTTACATACTTTACATACTTTTACTATAAAAGTTTTAAAATATATATTTATACATCACACATAACCACACAGCCGAAGGCTAATTGTCATTTATACCGTCATTTATTCAAAATAAATACTAAAAATAAAATATGTACAGCTTGTAGTATTAACTATACTATTGCTTTAGGAGGATTCTTTAAATTGACCAATAAGTCTTCCATAGATTGCTGTAATTCTTTGAGCAAATTGCTACCTGAGGGCTCATCTATCCCAAAAGTGAGTTTACTATTAACTTGCCATAACTCTTGAATTTCAACAATATTAACTTCAATAGGTAAATACTCTTGATTTAAAGATATTAATCTAATTTTTGATGAATCATTTGTTTTTTGAAGCTTCTTTACTAAAACAGAATCATGAAGCACTACAATATAAATCTTATTATCAGATGCTTCAGTAACATTAGATACTGACCGTCCTAAAACCCAATCATTAGGATGAATATTAGGCAACATACTATCTCCTTCAACTTGAAAGCCTCTATAAGTAGCATTTCTATATTCTGGTAAAGGGAAATTAAAAACCGGTAATGTTTGGTACCAATCTACATCTTGAATATTATGCGGATAACCCGCAGCGGCTTTTTGATTTACCAATACTATTGACTCTGTATTGTCTTCTTTTATGGTGATCACTTTCGGACTTACATCCCTTCCATTAATAACAACATATTGTTGAAAGCTCTCTCCAAACAGCCAAAGTGGGTTGATTTTAAAATCTTTTAAAAGCCTCATTATCGCCTTTCCTGGAATTTTTGTTTTTCCTCGTTCAATATCAACAGTACTTAGTCCAATGTCCAATAACTCTGCAAAAGCTTGTTGGGTATAATTTTGCTCTTCCCTAACTTTTTTAAAACGCTTTGCCTCTATCTTTAGTTCTTTATCCATTCTCAAATATACAATAAAATGGAAATTTTCCAATAATTAATATGGATTATTTCCACTTTTAATAGCTATAGTGATTTTAAAATATAGAAATCTTACTTCTTAAACTCTACTTCTTTCCAAATTCAGGTTCAATGAATTAGCAAATCAATTTATGTCTGAATATAATTGTTTTTAATTCTTATTATTATCAATATAATTAATGTTTAGTTGTGGATTCGTCTTACTTAATTATCAAATTCAATAATAAATCAATTGATTTAAAGCGCAATAAGACCAAAGATTTTAATAAAATGAATAGTGATAATTTTTAGATTTTTAATAAAATAATATTTTATTTTATTTTTTACTAAAAACACTTTGATGTTCTTTTAAAAGTTTTAAATTTGCAACCGCTTTGACACTAAAGCTATGTTCATTTAATTGCGAAAATAGCTCAGCTGGTAGAGCGCCACCTTGCCAAGGTGGAGGTCGCGGGTTCGAATCCCGTTTTTCGCTCGATTCGAATTTAACGACAATAAACCGCAAGCTGAAGTGGTGGAATTGGTAGACACGCTGGACTTAAAATCCAGTGGACAGTAATGTCCGTACGGGTTCAAGTCCCGTCTTCAGTACTTAGAAAATCCGTAATTAGTTAATTAACAGCTTTTTACGGATTTCTTTTTTCCTATTATGACAACCATTTGACAACTACATTAAAATACCTATGCTTTTTCAGTTAAAAATCAGTTAACTGAATATTGAAATATTAATAAAGATTATTTAATTAAATCTAACTATTAGATTATATAAAAAAGATTGATTAATCAATTAAAGTTCTATTAGGAAAAACCCTTTAGATATATTAGGTAATAAAAGAATAGTAATATAATTAATTTAAATAGCCCCTAATGTAGCCCCTTTTTACACCTATATTAAAAGATGCTAAATGTTGATTATCAGTAGTTAGCAC
>JABHSQ010000005.1 GCA_018669795.1 Flavobacteriaceae bacterium
CAAAATTTGTAATGGATACTGCTCCAACTTTGGTTACGCCAGTTTTAGGAGTTGCAACAGCAACAAGCGTGAATGGAACTTCTATTCCTACTTCAAAAACCTTGGTGGTAACTACAGATAAATTAAGTGCTTTATCAGCAACAACATCTTCTGAATTAGCTGGAGTAATTTCAGACGAAACAGGAACAGGTTCAGCTGTTTTTGCAACTTCACCAACTTTGGTAACTCCAGCTTTAGGAACTCCATCGGCACTTGTTGGAACAAATATTACGGGAACCGCTTCAGGTCTAACGGCAGGAAATGTAACTACCAATGCAAATTTAACAGGAGAAGTAACAAGTACAGGTAATGCAGCCACCTTGACTAATTCAGCCGTTATAGGTAAAGTATTGACAGGGTATACAGCAGCAGCAGGTACTATTGCAGCGACAGATAATATACTTGAGGCAATACAAAAACTGGATGGAAATAATACAACTAATGCTAATTTAACAGGGCCAATAACAAGTGTTGGAAACGCAACTTCAGTGGCTTCACAAACAGGAACAGGAACAAAATTTGTAATGGATACTGCTCCAACTTTGGTAACTCCAGTTTTAGGAGTAGCAACAGCAACGACTGTGAATAAATTAACACTTACCACACCTGCAACTTCTGCAACCTTGACATTGGCACAAGGTAGTACTTTAGCAACTGTGGGTGCCTTTTCGCAAACATTAACAGCAACTGGTAATACAAATGTTACTTTGCCTACTGCAGGAACACTAGCTACATTAGCAGGAACTGAAACATTAACCAATAAGACGATAACTGCTCCAATTATTTCAACAATAAGTAATACTGGAACTTTAACCTTGCCAACTGCAACAGGTACTATTGCACTTACTAGTGATATTACTACAGCAGTAGGGTCCTATGTCAATTTAACAACAAATCAAACTATTGCAGGAGCGAAAACATTTAGTTCTGACATTAGTGTTAATGGAGTAAAAATAGGAAGAGGAACTGGTGATCATAGCGAAAATACAGTGGTTGGGTCGGGTGCATTAGGTACAGGTACCGGCCAAAGAAATACAGCTTTAGGAAGATTGGCCTTAGGTTCTTATTCAGGAAGTTCTTATGATAATAATACGGCTGTTGGATATAATAATTCTAGTAGTGTCTCGACTGGACAACAAAACACCTCTATTGGAGCTGAAGCAATGATGAACCTTACTAGCGGAAGTGCAAATACTGCCATTGGTGCGCAATCTCTTCTTAATACTACAGGTAGTAATAATACTTCTTTAGGTTATGCTGCTGGACAAATTATAACATCAGGAAATAATAATACATTTTTAGGAAAAAGCTCCAATGGCTCTTCTGCAACTTTAAGCAATTCTTCAGCAATTGGTTATGGAGCAACAGTAGCAGCAAGCAATACCATCCAATTAGGAAACACAAGTATTACCAACGTGAAAACAAGTGGTACTATTACCGCAGGTGCTATTACTATACCCAATACAGATGGTACTGCAAACCAGGTTTTAAAAACGGATGGCTCAGGAACATTAGCATGGAGTACGCCGGCTTCAAGCGTTAGAGAAGTAGCCGATGAAGAGACTGCAACAAGTAGCCAAACCAGCTTTACATTAACGCAAACGCCTTCTGCAAACAGTAAGGTTAAAATGTATATCAATGGGATAAGAATTAGCAATACTGCGTATAGCGTAAGTGGAACTACTTTAACATATATTCCGGCAAATAATGGAAGTTATGCCTTAACAGCAAGTGACAGAGTTCAGTTTGATTTTTATTATTAATATTTTTTAGGGAACTAATTAACGTTGATAGGTAAGAATTAATATTTAAAAAATACGTATCAATTTTTACTAAAAGTATTTTTTTATTTAAATAAAATTTTTATTTTTAAGCTAAAAAGTTTTAAAAAACGTACTGATTTATGAGTCTATTTTCATTCAATATTAAAAAAGCAATACTTTTCCTAAGTCTTTTTGCAATTAATGCGGCTACTCAAGCACAAAATGCGCTTTTGTTCAATGGTTCTAACAGTTATGTTGAAATTCCTTATGCTGCAACAAATAATCCGGCACAATTTACGGTAGAATTTTGGGCTCGAGTAGATGGAGGGTCAGGTACTTTCAGGGCGCCATTAAGTTCTCGACAAGGAGGACCTCCATATAATGGGTACAACTTTTATGCGAATACTGGAAATACTTGGAATTTTACTGGCGGTAGTGGTGTATGGGAAGGTTTGTCAGGACCAGCTGTTGTTATTGGCCAATGGACCCACTTGGCAGCAACGTATGATGGAACTACTTATCGCTTTTATGTTGATGGTGTTTTGGTGAATACTCTTGTAGCTGGTTTTTCTGTGAATACATCAAGACCTATGAGAATTGGGGCGGGGACTACTGAAATTAGCACACCTAATTATTACTTTCCCGGAGCTGTAGATGAAGTTAAAATTTGGAATTATGCTCGTTCTGCAAGTCAAATCAATGATAATAAAAATGTTAATTTATCTTTGCCGCAATCAGGGCTTATGTCTTACTATCAATTTGAGGATGGTTTAGCAACTAGTAAAACAGGAATTAATAATGGAACTTTGATAAATGCCCCTACTTCAGTAACTGGTGTAAGTTTTACAATTGCCCCAACCATTACGAATTTTAATAATATAACAAAAACATACTTTGATGCTTCCTATACTATAGCAGCACCAACAAGTAACAGTTCTGGTGCATTTACGTATACAAGTAATAATTCAGCGGTAGCTACAGTTAGTGGGACAACTGTTACAATTTTAGGTGCCGGTACCGCTACAATTACCGCAGCTCAAGCAGGGGATGCTACCTATTATAGTAGTAGTGTTACATATACATTAACAGTGAATAGTGTCTCAATTGTAACTAAAAATGGTGAATTTTCTACGACTAACTTTAATTATGTAAATAAAAATGGTGCGTTGTCGACAAGCAATTCAGTGACTATTTATGGACAAGCTGTATCGACAAAATCAAATGATGGATTATCGGCCGCATCAGCAGGAGTGAGTGCATTGCAAATAAAAACTGATTTCCCAAGTGCAGTAGATGGATTGTATTGGATAGCCAATTCAAATATAAATAGCGGAACGCCTTTTCAGATCTATGCAGATATGACTACCGATGGTGGTGGTTGGACCTTGATTATGAAAAATTCTAATAATGCTGGCTGGAATTATACGAATGCGATATCATTAAATACAACGATTCCATATTCTAATACTGCAGATGTTATAAGTACTTCCACTGTAAATTATTCTATTATTGGATGGGCAGATTACATCAAGAAAAGTGAAAGTGGTTTTCAATATATGATTGATGCAACATCTAGAAGAAGTTATGGAGGTATTTGGACAGCCAATGGGAATTATAGTTTTGTGAAAACAGATAATTCTCAAACAAATATTACGCTTGACACAAAATTTGGAACTTGGAATTATGTGAATGATGATGGAATAAGTGAAAGAATGCCATGGTATCAAAACGACTGTGGAGCAATAACTACAGATAATGGAGGTGGTCACTGGTGGGGAACATTGATTTCTAGATGTGGCTGGAATCCAACTCCATGGATATCTGATGCAGGTGGTGGAATAGCCAATCGAGACCCTGGAATTATTTGGTATTGGGTTCGTTAATACCGTTTAATAGTTTTTTTGTTAAGGAAGATGCTCTTTTAGATTAATAATAACCAGACTTGCTATTTAAGTATATTCCTTTTCTTAAGTTCAGATCTTATTTCAGGAAGCATTTCTTTTGCGGCAATAATACCCAGTTTATATATTTTTTCATTGTCTTTACCACCCATTAACGAAAGGCCTTTTAAGTTAGGAGCAATTACAATATTAGCCAATGAGATTGTTTCTGTGTTAGCATGATATGATGCAACAGCAGATGCTCGCAACACCACATCTTTTCGGTTTTTTAATACCACCGTAGTATCGAACTCCATAATCCTAACTGCAATTATATATTTTGGATGATACTCTTTGGCAAAATTAACAGGAACCCCATTAATAACACCTCCGTCGACAAAAGTTGTACCGTACATTTTTACAGGTTCAAAAATCCCAGGGATTGCACAAGATGCATTAACCGATGCTGATATTGGTCCGGCTTTTAAAGCTACAGACTTTCCCTTCTCAATATCTGTTGTAACAGCAACAAAAGGTATTTGTGTATCCTCAATCTGACTAGTACGAAGCTGATTAGTCATATAACGTTGTAATTTCTTTCCCGAAACAAAGCCTAGGCTCGACCGAAATAAAGAAAAATCAAAAACATCTTTGGCTTTTGTTGATTTTATCAATGGTATTAGAGCGTCAATATTAGGATTGTCGGCATATAATGCACCCACCATGCTTCCCGCACTTGTGCCAACAATCAGGTCAATAGGAATTCCGGCATCTTCAAGTACTTTTATGACACCTGCATGTGCCATTCCATGAAATGCACCACCTCCAAGAACAAGAGCAACATTAGGTCTCTCCTTAAGTACTCGCGCAGGGGGTTGTAATAAAGGACTGTCAATGACCATGAATTTTTTTGAACATGAATATCCGGCAAATAGCATCAATATACTAAGTGAAACAAGCTGAAACTGTTTTTTCATAATTGTAGGTATTAATAAGATACACAAACTTAATCTTATTTGGTTTAATTATTCAAGCCTCAGGGACTTAAATAATAATAGCTAATAGTAAAATCCATTTAATAGCCCTTTGGTTCTTCCTTGTGGTCGTTTATTTTAAGTGGAGATATCGGTTTTTTGCTATGAAATTGAATTTAACCTTTTGTGTATTCTTCTTGTTTTGTGTTTTCCAAAGTACGTTTTAATAAAGTGGTATAAATAGGTTCATTACCCAGTAATGCGGTACATACTGATGCGATAACTGTGGTAACTATCAAAGGTAAAATTAATTCATAGTTTGATGTCATTTCTATAGCAAGCACTAATCCTGTTAGGGGTGCTCTGACGGTTGCTGAAAAAATACCAGCCATTCCTGCGATGGCATATACACCTGGGTGAGAAATTAAATCGGGAAAATAGTGTTGCATACTAGTTCCAAAAAACATCCCGAAAATAACTCCAAGGGTAAGCATAGGTAAGAAAATTCCTCCTGGTGCACCTGTGCTATAGCTAAAAATTGACAATAATAATCTTGCAATAAATAAAAACAATAAAAAAGATAATGTAAAAGAATGACCAACTCCTTTGGTAATTATATCGTATCCCCCTCCTATTAAATTGGGAAAAAACATGCCAATTACTGCAATGATTAATCCTACAGTAATTCCCGTATAAATTATTGGTATTTTAAAAGAAAATTTAAATAAATCCAACGATATAACAAGTAACTTATTATAGGCATAGCCTATAATACTACATAATAAACCCAGAATTATAAATATCCATAGTCCAAATATGTTTGGACTTGGAAAAATCATTATTTCTAGAACCGGTTTAGAATTGACTAAAACTCTAACAATAAAATCTGCTGTTCCGGCACCAATCATAATAGCTGCAACTGAATAAAAATTAAATTTAAACTGTCCATGCATTTCTTCAATTACAAAAATAATTCCTGCAAAAGGTGCGTTAAAAGCACTAGCAAGTCCTGCAGCAGCTCCAGTAGAAATCAATGAATTGCTTTCAATTTCCGATTTCCCCAAAGTGTCCTTTACCATTTTACCAATATTTGCTCCCAATTGAATAGTCGGTCCTTCTCGCCCTAACAGTAAACCACTCCCCAAGGAAAATAATGAAGCAATAAATTTTATGGGTAATACTTTTTTCCAACGCATAGGTCTTAGTCCATCTAACGCGCCCTCTATTTCTTGAACTCCACTACCTGATGCCTCAGGTGCAAATTTCCGAACTAAATATAATGCGATGCTTATTCCTGTAATTGCAAATAAAATAGGCCATAGCCAACTCATAAAACCTGAGTTTCCTGCATTTTCATATAAGTTAACTCTGAAAATTTCAATATAACTTAGTATAATTCTAAAAATGGCACCAACCAGTCCTACAATAATTCCAATTAATAGCGCATAAAATAATAGCTTGAAATTTTTATTGTACTCCTCTTTAAATCGCTGGTATTTCTTATAAGATTTATTAAACTTCATTATAATTCGTTTAAGTTTATTGTTCTAGTATATTAGTTGGGATGAAAATTTGATTCTTTGAATTATCATTCCAATTCCCATAATTAAAAAAAAATAAACCCATTGTTTTTCTTTCATTGTTCTTGCAGGTAAACTTGTTGTATAAGATTAGTTGCGTGTTTCAAGCACCTAATTTAGCAAACAAATACGAACAAGAGAAAAATCTGAAGGAATTTTCTAAATGAACACTTACCAAAGTAATTAATTATAAACATTTTTAACTGTGTGTGTTTCTCTCGTTAATGTTTTAAAGGTCTTTTTTTTATCATACCTCCTTTTATATCCTTTATGCTATTCATTACAATAAAAGCATTTGGCTCAATTTTTTCGATTTCTGTATTTAATTTGTTTAACTCTAAACGGGTAATCACAGTGTAGATAATATCTATTTCTTTTGTAACACCATTTTTGTCATAACCGCCCTGACCTTTATAAATCGTCACACCACGTCCTAATTTATCAATTATCATTTCTTTTATACGGCTACTCTGTGAAGAAATAATGGTTACACCTATATATTCTTCGATACCCTCAATTATGAAATCCAATGTTTTAGAAGCAGCGATATAGGTTATCATTGAGTAGAGTGCTATTTCAATAGAAAGTAAATAGGCTGCGAAAGAAAAAATAACAATATTAATCAGGATTATAATATCGCCAATTGTTGTAGAAAATTTTCGACTCAAGAAAATTGCAAGAATTTCAGTTCCGTCAATTACCGCACCACCTCTAATCGAAAGTCCTATTCCCGCTCCAAGAAAAAAACCACCAAAAATTGCGACCAGTAAATCATCATCTGTAACATTTGGAAAAGGAACAATTGCTACACAAAGTGCAAGTCCAATAATTGCTAGCGCTGTTTTTATAGCAAAGCGTTTCCCCATAATTTTATACCCAAGAAATACAAAAGGAATGTTGATACCAACTATAAGAAGGTAAAGAGGGATTTCTGTAATTGCAGCTAAAAGCAATGAAATCCCTGTAGCTCCCCCATCAATAAAATCGTTTGTTAACAGAAAGCCTTTAAAACCAAACGAAGCAGAAAAAATTCCAATTATTATAAGTGTTAAATTCTTGAAATTACGTTTTAGGGAAATAACAAATTGTTGGTATTCTTTTGCAAGTATATATTCAGTGAGCTTTTCTTTTGGGTATTTTTTTTTATCCTTGAACTTAAGACTTGTACGAATGATAATATTTGCTAAAAATGGCTTCATCTTATTTTTTTTTAATTAATAGGTAGCTCCAATACACGCAAAAGTTAAATCTACAACATCACAATTTTTAAAACATCGTTCTCCATATTGATCTGTTAATTTATCTTCAACAGCACCAACAGCGTAAGTTGATGTAGGTTTTACGGCATCGATAGCGCTTTCTGTGCCCAAATAAATACGGCCAATTGTAGTTGGGTCAATTTTATTATTTTCAACTAAACGCAGTAAAGCATTTGCAGCTAAGGAAGCAGTATCTTCATTTACATCAGTTAAAGACATAGCATGTAAACCCAGTTCTTTTTCTAGTTTTGCAGGAGTTATATTCCTTGCTTTAGCCAATTCATCAATTCTTAAAGCAATTGGAGGAATATAGTAGTCAATTGCATCGATCCCAATTTTCATTTTCATCTCAAGTAATTATACTTTTATTAAACAATAAATAATAAACAAATTTATTGGAATGAAATTATATTACAAGATATTTAAAAGGCTTTTTTTAAATAGTTATATCATAAAATCATTAAAACTGTGATACAAAATAATTTTTTAGCTTATTTTTGCGAATGCAAAACAACGTCCTCATTCTAGATTTTGGCTCCCAGTATACACAGCTTATCGCAAGACGCGTAAGAGAGTTAAATATTTACTGCGAAATTCATCCTTACAACAAAATCCCAAACAACCTAGATAGTTTTAAAGCTGTCATTTTATCGGGAAGTCCTTTTTCTGTTCGTGCTGTAGATGCCCCACATCCAGATCTATCACAAATTAAAACACATAAACCTTTGTTAGGAGTTTGTTATGGTGCACAATACTTAGCACATTTTAATGGCGGAAGTGTTGTGCCTTCCAATATTAGAGAATACGGTCGTGCGAACCTTTCAGAGCTCTCAGAAAATGAAACGTTATTTGAAGGCGTAGAAAAAGACAGTCAAGTTTGGATGAGTCATAGTGATACCATTGCAAAACTTCCAGATAATGCCGTTCGTATAGCAAGTACTAAAGACGTAGTTAATGCAGCTTATCGTATGGAGGGTGAAAATACCTATGCAATTCAGTTTCATCCAGAAGTATATCATACCACCTTCGGAAAAAATATATTGGAAAACTTTTTAGTAAAAATTGCCAAGGTAGCACAGACTTGGACGCCTGCTGCATTTGTAGATACCACAGTTTCAGTATTAAAAGAAAAATTAGGAAACGATAAAGTAGTACTAGGTCTAAGCGGTGGCGTAGACTCTACCGTAGCAGCTGTTTTATTACACAAAGCGATTGGAAAAAATCTATATTGCATATTTGTAAATAATGGATTGCTTCGTAAAAACGAATTCCAAAATGTATTGGATCAATACGAGCATATGGGATTAAACGTAAAAGGAGTAGATTCATCGGAACGTTTTTTAGATGCTTTAAAAGGAATTAGTGACCCTGAGTTAAAACGCAAAGCTATTGGTCGAGTTTTTATTGAAGTGTTTGATGATGAATCAAATTTAATAGAAGATGTTCATTGGTTGGCACAAGGAACTATTTATCCAGATGTTATCGAAAGTGTTTCGGCAACTGGAGGGCCTTCAGCTACTATTAAATCACATCATAACGTAGGTGGACTGCCTGACTTTATGAAATTAAAAGTAGTAGAGCCATTGCGAATGATTTTTAAAGATGAGGTGCGAAGAGTTGGAGCTCAAATGGGAATTGATGCTAACTTATTAGGAAGACACCCTTTTCCAGGGCCTGGATTGGGAATTCGTATTTTAGGAGATGTCACTGCTGAAAAAGTACGTATATTACAAGAGGTAGATGCTATCTTTATTGATGCCCTAAAACAATGGGATTTGTACGATAAAGTATGGCAAGCCGGAGCGATGTTGTTGCCAGTTAATAGTGTTGGAGTTATGGGTGATGAACGTACTTACGAAAAAGTAGTGGCGTTACGTGCAGTAGAATCTACCGATGGAATGACAGCTGATTGGGTGGATTTACCATATAAATTCTTACAAGAAACATCTAATCATATAATAAATAGAGTAAAAGGCGTTAATAGAGTAGTATATGATATTAGCTCTAAGCCACCTGCAACTATTGAATGGGAATAAACCAACCTAAAAGGGAATCATTTTTGATTCATCTTATGTATTCCAAAACCATTGACTAATGAAGAAGTTATTTTTAGTTCTATTTTTTCTCTTATTTGCGAGCAACCTATTTGCTCAAAACAACTACCAAAGCCATATTGTAGAAAAAGGAGAAACGGTTTTTAGCATCTCTAAAAAATATAATGTTTCAGAAGAAACGATCTATCAGTTAAATCCAGATGTGAAACATGTTATAAAAACGGGCGTTATTTTAATTATACCAATTAATGGCAAAGAAGTAACTGTTTCTATAAAAAAATATCGTGTTAAAAGGAGAGAAACCATAAAAAGCATTGCTTCAAAACATCATATTTCTGAAGATCTGTTAAAGAAATACAATAATGATTTATACGCTAGAGAAGTTGGAAAGGGAGAACGAATTGATATTCCTGTTTTTAATGCTACGGTTTTAAATAATACAACTGCTGAGGAAACTTTAATAGCTAATGATAGCCTTAAAAAATACACGGTACTTCCTAAAGAAACTAAGTATGGTATTGCAAGAAAGTTTGGTATTACAATAACTGAACTAGAATTATTAAACCCAATGATGGGTGAAAGTCTTACTATTGGAGAAGAAATCATGGTTCCTAAAAAAATGATTTCAACCGATGCGACCCTTATTGAAGATGAATATGAATTCTATGAAGTATTACCAAAAGAAGGATTCTTTAGGTTAAATGTAAAGTTGGGTCTTACGCAAGAAGAGATTATTACTTTAAATCCATATGCTTTTGAAGGTCTAAAAGAAGGGATGATTTTAAAAATTCCTAAAATAAATAATACACTAGATGGTCAAAAGGTTGAAGCTATCAATTTAGTTGATTATATCGTAAATACTAGTAAAAAAAAATTAGCAGTAATGCTTCCTTTTAAATTAGACCGCATTGATTTAGATTCCTTAAACGTCAACACCAATTTATTAAAATCTGACGGTACTTTAAGAGCAGCTATTGATTTTTATAGTGGAGTGTTAATGGCAGCAGAATTTGCAAAAGACAAAGGGATTTCTACGGAGATTACTATATACGATACTGAAGGTAAAGTTTCAAAAGTAGGGCAAATTATGAGTTTAAATAACTTTAATGAGATCGATGCTGTAATTGGACCCTTATTAAGTAAAAACATAGAGAAAGCCGCATCATCATTGCAATCTGAAAATATTCCTGTTTTTTCACCATTAAGTAAAGTTAAACTAAAAGAATATCCTAATTTATATCAAACCATACCATCCAACGAATTGATGGAAACTGCAATGTTGGATTTTATTATAAAACGATTAGATTCTATTAATGTAATTGTAATTACTGGAAAAGAGTGGACTCAACGAAAAGGTGCTATTATGGCAGCTATACCAACTGCAAAAACCATAGTTCCTGAGCAAGGAAATTATTTATATATTGAAGATATACAGATGCAATTGGATACGGTTAAAGAAAATTGGGTGATTTTAGATTCAGATAATCCTATTTTGGTAAGTAATGTGGTAGGGCTTTTAAATGGATTTCCTGAGGCTATATTAGACGAAGATGATGTTGAGGTTGGAAAAAATAAAATACGTCTTTTTGCTGTTAATAAATCAAGAGCTTTTGATTATAATGATGTTTCTAATATGCATTTAGCAAATTTAAACTTCACATACCCGTCATCAAATAAGCATTACGAATATGATTTAATGATACCATTTTTGGTGACTTATAAAAACAAATATGGAGTAATGCCTAATCATTATGCGATTAGAGGTTTTGATGTTACTTACGATGTATTATTAAGATTAGCTAATGCAGAAACTCTTGAGGAATCATCTATTAGTAATATTAAAACAGAATATGTTGAAAACAAATTTCAATATTTTAATACGCCAAATTCAGGATATAAAAACCAAGCCTTTTATATCATAAAATACAACAATGAATTAAAATTGGAAATAGTCGAATAAATTTTTCTGAAAGTATTTTATGAAATGCCGATTAACGTTTAATAAATTAACAGAAAATCTAAGATCAGGTATGCTATCTTCCTATGTATCTGCTATTTTTTTGGAATGAAAATAATTTCAATAATTTTAGTGCTATGGGTTTATTTTTTTTACCTTCTATGGGAGAAGAAAAGATTGAATGGACTGAAGGTTACAATTTACAATGGACAGATTTTAAAGCAAAAACTGCTGTGAGATATGGTTTTGTTGCAAGTACGAGTTCAGGTATTGCTTATTCTTATTCATATAGAGAAGTAAATGGTGATAAAAAGATTAAGGTTAATGTGGTTTGTAATTTTTATCCCCAAAAATCGTGGTATAGTAAAAACGATGCCACTGATTATATTTTAAAACACGAACAAACCCATTTTGATATTTCAGAATTGTATAAACGCATCTATAAAGAACGCATAAATAAAACCCACTTTTCAGATAATATAAAAGAAGAATTGGAAGCTTTATTTTACCAAACAGAAGACGAATGTGTTGCTATGCAGCATAAATTTGATACCGAATCAGATCATTCAAAAAACAAAAAAAAGAATTAGAATGGGAAACTTATGTAGCTCAACAATTAGTAGCTTATGAACGTTGGAAATAATTTTGACCCCAATCATTTAATTGAATTGGCAAATTATAAAATGCCCTTTGGTAAATACAAAGGCTATTATTTGGTGAAAATTCCGGAGTATTATTATACCTGGTATAAACAAAAAGGATTTCCAGACGGTAAATTAGGAAGAATGATGATGGAAATGGATGAAATTAAAATAAATGGGCTGGAAGCTTTAATCTTAAAACTCATTCGTAAATAGAGTAATATGATACTTCATTCTTACTTTTATTAAAATTCTTCAAATTTAGATTTGTTTCTTCTAATTTATCTGCTTGCTTCGGCAATAAACCCTTATATTTGCATCCCGTATAATAAGGACAAATGAACACTACAAAGTACATATTCGTTACGGGCGGAGTTTCCTCTTCTTTAGGAAAAGGAATTATCGGAGCATCTTTAGCTAAATTACTACAAGCTAGAGGATATAGAGTAACCATTCAAAAATTAGATCCCTACATAAATGTGGATCCAGGAACATTAAACCCATACGAACATGGAGAATGTTATGTTACCGATGATGGTGCAGAAACAGATTTGGATTTAGGCCACTACGAGCGTTTTTTAAACGTGCCTACTTCACAAGCTAATAATGTTACTACAGGTCGTATTTACCAAAGTGTTATTCAAAAAGAACGCAGAGGTGAATTTCTTGGAAAAACAGTACAAGTAGTCCCGCATATTACCAATGAAATTAAGTACAGAATACAACTTCTAGGAAATACTGGAGACTTTGATATTGTTATTACGGAGATAGGAGGTACCGTTGGTGATATTGAATCTTTACCATATATTGAAGCGGTACGTCAATTAAAATGGGAGTTAGGAGATAACAATGCTATAGTTATTCATTTAACATTAATTCCATTTTTAAAAGCTGCAGGTGAATTAAAAACCAAACCTACACAGCATTCTGTAAAGACCTTGATGGAAAGTGGTATCAATGCAGATATTTTGGTTTGTAGAACGGAATACCATTTGTCAAACGATATTAAACGTAAACTAGCTTTGTTTTGTAATGTACATCAAGAAGCTGTAATAGAGTCTATAGATGCATCCACTATTTATGATGTACCTAATTTAATGTTTGAAGAAGGACTAGATACCATCACCTTAAAAAAGTTAAATTTAAGTGACCATGGAACTCCAGATTTAGCGCATTGGAATAGTTTTTTGAAAAAACATAAAAACCCTAAGAGTGAAGTTAAAATTGGCCTAATAGGAAAGTATGTAGAGTTACAAGACTCATATAAATCTATACTGGAGTCTTTTATTCATGCCGGTGCAGAAAATGAAGTAAAGGTAAAAGTAGTTTCTGTTCATTCGGAGCATTTAGATGAGACCAATGTTGCAGAGAAATTTAAAGGACTGCACGGTATCTTGGTAGCACCTGGTTTTGGTGAAAGAGGTATTGAAGGTAAGATAGCTGCAGTAAAATATGCTAGAGAACAAAAAATTCCTTATTTAGGAATTTGTTTGGGTATGCAAATGGCAGTGATAGAATATTCAAGAAATGTACTTGGCTTAGAAGGAGCTAATTCAACCGAAATGAATAAAGACACTCCATGTCCAGTTATTGGTTTAATGGATGAACAAAAACACATTACTGATAAAGGAGGCACCATGCGTTTGGGAGCTTGGAAATGTGATTTAGTTGCAGATAGTATCGTAGGTAATACCTATAATACTAAAACAATTGAAGAACGTCATAGACATCGTTATGAATATAATAATGAATACCGAAAACAATTAGAAGCTGCTGGACTTAAAACAACGGGTATAAATCTTGAAACTGGATTGGTAGAAATTATTGAAATAGAAAACCATCCTTGGTTTGTTGGAGTGCAATTTCACCCAGAATATAAAAGTACGGTTGTAAGTCCACATCCATTGTTTGTGTCATTTGTAAAAGCTGCCAACGAGCATTTAAAAAATAATTAATGCGACAATTTGTCGATATTAAAAAAAAGATAGGATATTTGAAAAATGATATTCTGAAAAAAATTGAATCTATTTAACAGAATCAATTCAAGAAAAATAATTAATTAAGTTCCCTAAACACTATTTAGGATTGTACTATGGAAGAAAAGAAATTTGATATAAATACTGTTGTAGGTTTTTTATTAATTGGTGGTATTCTGCTTTATATGCTTTGGCAAAACGCACCAACTCCTGAAGAATTAGAGGCTCAACAAGCTGAAAAGGAAAAAATTGAACAACTAGAAAACGACAATAAAACTACTGATCTTGTCAGTCAAAAAGATATTTCATTAGAAAATGCAATAACAGAATTAGCTTTTGCAAATTCTGAAGATTCTCTTGGATTGTCAAAACTTCAAAATAGATTGGGATCTTTTGCTTATTCTGGAACACTTCCTTCAGCAACTGAAGCAACTACTGTAATTGAAAATGAAGTTTTAAAGTTAACAATAAGTAATAAAGGTGGATATATTGTTGAAGCAAAATTAAAAGAACTAACCATCTATAATGGAACTCCAGTTTATTTAATTAAAGACGGTAACTCTTCTTTAAACCTTCAATTTTCAGCAGAAAATAGGTTATTGAACTCTCAAGATTTATATTTTGAACCATCAATTTCAAGTAATGGAGCGAATAAAGTGCTTTCTATGAAGTTAAAAACTTCAGAAACTAATTTTATTGAATACCGTTATGAGTTAATACCTGATAATTATATGTTAGGATTTAGTATTAAAACTCAAGGTTTAGAAAACGTGATCAATACTTCTCAACCTATTTATTTAGATTGGAATTTTATTGGGTATCGTCAAGCTAAAAGTATTTCTTACGAAAATAGATACACTCGTCTAACTTATGAATATGCAAATAAAGAAAAACACAGTAAATTATCTGCAGCTTCAGATGATGAGGAATTAGTAAAAGGCCTGACTTGGATGAACTTTCGTCAACATTTTTTTAGTTCTATGCTGTTAACCGATACTGCTTTTAAAGAGGTTGCATTGAGTTCTATCGACTTAGTCAAAGACGAAGAGGTAGACACATTATATACTAAGATGTATGGAGCAAAAATGCTTTTAGAACCAAAATCGGGTAATCTATCTTATGATATGAATATGTATTATGGGCCTACAGAATATAAAATATTTAAGACTTATGATAGAAATTTAGATGAAGCCATGCCATTAGGATGGGGTATTTTTGGGTTTTTAAATAAGTATTTAATCATTCCATTATTTGCTTTTTTAAGTGATTTCTTACCTGCTGGTATTGCAATTATTATGCTAACTATTTTAATAAAATTAGCATTATCACCAGTTCAATATAAACAGTATTTGTCTCAAGCAAAATTAAAGGTATTGAAGCCAGAATTGGATGAGATAAAAGTAAAGTTTAAGGGCAATAAAATGAAGATTCAACAAGAAACGATGAAACTTCAAACGGTAGCTGGCGCGAGTCCATTAAAAGGTTGTTTGCCTGCATTATTGCAAATACCTGTATTCTATGCCTTATTTACATTTTTTCCTTCTGCATTCGATTTACGTCAAAAAAGTTTCCTTTGGGCTCATGACCTTGCAAGTTTTGATGTAATAGCAGAATTACCATTTTACATTCCATTTTATGGTGATCACGTTAGTTTGTTTCCGATATTAGCATCGATCGCAATATTTATTTATATGATGATGACTACTGGTCAAACCATGCAACAACAAGAAGGAATGCCTAATATGAAATTTATTATGTATTTGTCACCTCTAATGATGTTGGTGTTCTTTAATAATTATGCATCAGGTCTTTCCTTATATTACTTTGTTTCAAACCTAATTACGATTGGAATTATGTTAGTTATCAAGAATTATATAATTGACGATGATAAAATTCATGCAAAAATTCAGGAGAATAAAAAGAAACCTAAAAAACAGAATAAATTTCAGAAGAAAATGGCTGAAATGATGGAACAAGCGGAGGAGCAAAAAAAGAAAGGAAAAAAATAAATTTTAAAAAAATAAAGTAATTTTAATAGTTGTAAGTTTTAATCGCTACTAATAAAAAACACAAAGATGAAAATAAGTGTTTTAGTTACTTTTATTTTGTTATTTACAACAGCAGTAGTTTTTTCTCAAAATGAAATTAATCAATTAGATGGTCAAGGAAAACGTCATGGAATTTGGAAAAAGAATTTTAATAATTCTGAACAAATTAGGTATGAAGGTGTTTTTAATCATGGAAAAGAAATAGAAGTCTTTAAGTTTTATTGTGAAGATTGTGGAGTAATCCCCATAATGACAAAATCATTTAATAAAAATGATGCCATTTCAGAAGTGAAGTACTTTTCTAAAAAAGGAACACTTATTAGTGAGGGGTCTATAAAAGATAAATTAAGGATTGGGACCTGGATTTACTATCACACTGGCACCAATAATATAATGACAAAAGAGAATTATAATAATGGATTACTGGATGGTAAAAAACTTACTTATTACAAAACCAATGTCTTGGCAGAAGAAATAAATTATCAAAAAGGTATTAAAGAAGGTTCTAATAATTATTATTCACCCGCTGGGAAACTGTTGAAAAATTTATATTATGTAAATGACCAACTTCATGGTAATGCTATCTATTGCGACGCGATGGGAAATATTATATTAAAAGGTGCTTACAAAAACGGTAAAAAAAATGGTCTCTGGAAAACTTATGGAAATGGGAATATTTTGAAAGAAAAAATGTTTCCTAAATATTAATTTATTATTTAAATACTATAAATAATAGCGGTTTTCAATTATTTATATAAATAAAAAGAGCTCTTATTTTAAATAAGAACTCTTTTCGAAACAAAGTATTAATCAATAAACATACTTTATTTTAATATTAAGGTTGTAATGGAAGCATTACTTTGTTGATTACATGTATAACCCCATTTACTGCTTGTACATCTACTGCAATTATTCCTATATCTGTGTTACCATCTGCATCTGTAATTGTAGCTTCTGGCATTGTAACAGTTATTTCTTCTCCTTGTAAAGTCACGGCAGTTGTATTTCCAGGATTTGTTAAGTTAGCAGAAGCTATATTACCAGCAACTACATGGTATAACAAAATTTGAGTTAAAGGCTCTTCATCAGGGATAGCTGGTAAAGCGCTAAAAGCTTCATCTGTTGGAGCAAATACAGTAAAAGGACCTTCACCTTGCAATATTTCAACAAAGTTAGTTGCTGGTGTCAATACAGTTAAAGCGGTAACTAAAGTTGAGAATGTAGGATCTGCAGTAGCAAATGTTACTACTGTAGGTAACCCAATAACAGCATCAACAATATGTATAACTCCATTTGAAGCAATTATATCAGCTTGGCTAACAGTAGAAATTCCGTTAAACATTACGCCATTGGATGTGTTAAAATAAATACTCATTGAATTATTACCAGCTCCACTTGCTGCAGTGTTAGTATATCCTGATCCTGCTGTTACTAAATCAGTAGAAGTAAGATCTCCTGCAATTACATGGTTTAATAAAACTTGTTGTAATAAAGCTACAGGTACGTCATCTAAAGTAGCAAAACCATTATCAGCTAAAAACGTTGCAAATGCTTCATTTGTTGGTGCTAAAACGGTAAACGGACCATCCTCATTCAGTACATCAACTAAATCTGCTGCAAATAACGCTGCCACTAAAGAACTTAATTCTGGAGTTACAATTGCAATATCTACTATGTTCTGTTCTGTTAGAAAAAACGGGAGCATTATTTTGTCTATTGTATGAATAACTCCATTTGATGCTTCTATGTCGACAGCTGTAATTCCGATATCTGTAACTCCAGTTGCATCTGTAATAGTAGCCTCTGGCATTGTAACAGTTAAATCTTCTCCTTGTAAAGTCATTGCAGTTGTATCTCCAGGATTAGTTAAATCTGTGGAACCTATTTTACCAGCTACAACATGATACAATAATACTTGAGTTAACACTTCTGTAGGTACATCATCCAATGAAGCAAAGTCATAATCACTTAAAAATGTTGCAAATGCTTCATTTGTTGGAGCAAATACGGTAAAAGGACCATCTGCATTCAGTGCATCAACTAAATCTGCTGCAGTTAGTGCTGCCACTAAAGAACTTAATTCTGGAGTTGCAATTGCAATATCTACAATATTCGGTTGTGTTGGTATTATTTCATTATTATCAACATCATCATCGCTACAAGCTGTAAATGTTAATAATAGTACCATCGCAATACTAATTTTTTTAATTGTGTTTTTGTAATTCATTTTTTTTTTTTTTAAATTAAATTTTTTTTTATGTTTATTGTTCAACAAAACTAATGTTTTATTAAACATAAATATGATGTATTTTAATAAAATTTTGTTAATTTTTTAAATATGTACTTTTTAAGTTTTTTTGAAAGCCGGTATTGAATATGATTCTAATACAAAAAATGTATCTTTGCATCTCTTAAATTATTTTATGAAAAAGCGTGTTGTAGTAGGGCTTTCAGGAGGTGTAGATTCAAGTGTAGCTGCTTATCTTTTAAAAGAGCAAGGTTATGAAGTGATTGGGCTTTTTATGAAAAACTGGCATGACGATTCGGTTACCATTTCTAATGAATGTCCTTGGTTAGATGATAGTAATGACGCTATGTTGGTAGCAGAAAAGTTAGGAATACCCTTTCAAACTGTTGATTTAAGTGAGCAATACAAAGATAAAATTGTAGATTATATGTTTAGGGAATATAAAATGGGTAGAACTCCCAATCCTGACATTTTATGTAATCGTGAAATAAAATTTGATGTTTTTTTGAAAATTGCTCTGGATTTGGGTGCCGATTATATTGCTACGGGTCATTATTGTAGAAAAGGAACTCTTACTAAAAATAATAAGAAAACTTATCAATTATTAGCTGGTAAAGATCCCAATAAAGATCAGTCTTATTTTTTATGCCAATTGTCGCAAGAACAACTTTCAAAAACATTATTTCCCATTGGAGAATTACTAAAGCCTGAGGTCCGTAAAATAGCAAAGGAACAAGAATTAATTACCGCTGAAAAAAGAGATTCTCAAGGACTTTGTTTTATTGGAAAGGTCCGTTTACCTGATTTTCTTCAACAAAAATTAAAACCTATAGAAGGAGAAATTATTGAAATTCCTTCAAGTTTTTCAGGATTTAAAAGAGAAAATTTAGTTTTTAATTCTAAAGAAGAAGAATTAGTGTTTATTTCTGTAAAGCAAAACTATACTAAACAAAAAGGAAAAACTGTTGGAAAGCATCAAGGAGCTCATTATTTTACAAAGGGGCAAAGAAAAGGCTTAGCGGTTGGAGGGACTACAGAGCCTTTGTTTGTAATAGATACAGATGTAAAAGAAAATATAATTTATGTAGGTTTAGGTAAGAATCATCCTGGATTGTATCGAAGAGGATTATTAGTCCTTCCGGAAGAAACACACTGGGTACGCCCAGATTTAAAAATTAATATTGGAGAGTCATTTGATGTAATGGCTCGTATTAGATATCGACAAAAACTTGAAAGTGCAACGATTTATTACACAAAATCAGGACTTTATGTTATCTTTGAAAACCCACAATCTGCTATCACTGAAGGTCAATTTGTAGCCTGGTATCAAAATGAAGAATTAATAGGAAGCGGTGTTATTTCCTAATAGATGTAAATAGTAGGGTAACCAACAATTCAATTGTTATATAAAAAAGATTTAGACAATAAATAAAAAAATAAAACTATGAAAAAATTATTACTAATATTTACAATTTTATGGATTCAACAAGGCTTTGCTCAATCTCAAGATGCTTGGGTATTTTTTGCAGATAAAGAAAATGTGGAAGCTTCTTTGGCAGACCCAATATTAATTATGACGCAAGAAGCAATTGATCGTAAAACTTTACAAGGAACTCCTATCGATGAAAGAGATGTTCCTGTTAATGAAAATTATATTACACAAATTAAAAATATTTATGGTATTACTGTTCGATCAAAGTCAAAATGGATGAATTGTATTTATGTAATTGGAGATCAGTATAATATAGAGTCTCTTTTAGATTTTTCTTTTGTAACTGATGTAGAATATGCCGATAAGTCTTTAAATCTATTTCCCGGAGGACCAATAGAAAATAAATTTGCTTTAGAAGAAGCTAGTCAAAATATTAATTACAACTATGGAGCAGCAGCAAATCAAATCGAAATGCTATCAGGAGATTATTTACATGAGTTAGATTATACAGGAGAAGGAATGATTGTAGCTGTTTTAGATGCAGGTTTTCCATCCATTGATACCAATCCGGGGTTTCAAAAAATGAGAGATGAAAATCGAATATTAGGAACTTATGATTTTGAAGCTAGAATCGAAAATGTTAATGGAACAAGTTCGCATGGATTTAATACTTCTAGTGATATAGGAGGCTTTTTACAAGATGAATTTGTAGGTACGGCACCACAAGCATCATTTTATTTTTTTGTAACTGAATATACTCCATCTGAAACACCAGTTGAAGAGGCTTGGTGGGTAGAAGCTTTAGAACGTTCTGATAGTTTAGGAGTTGATGTTGTAAATACAAGTTTAGGTTATCGAGGTTATGATAATCCAAATTACGATCATAGTTATGAAGACCTTGATGGTCAAACTACTTTTTCTGCTAGAGGAGCAAATATTGCTTTTGATAAAGGTATGATTTTAGTTACTTCTGCCGGGAATAGTGGTAATACTGATTTTCCAACTGTGGGGACTCCTGGGGATTCGCCAGGAACCTTAACTATTGGAGCAGTAAATTCTAATGGAAACTATGCTTCTTTTAGTTCTATTGGTCCCACTGTGGATGGTAGAGTAAAGCCAGATCTGATGGCGCAAGGAGTAAGTGCTGCTGTAATTAATACTGGAGGTAATGTTGATTTTAGTAGTGGTACTTCATTTAGTTCTCCTATTATGGCTGGAGTTATAACCTGTTTATGGCAATCAAGACCAGAAGTTCCTAATGGACATATTATGCAAATTGTAAGAGAATCTGCAAACTTATATAATAATCCTACTGATCAAATGGGTTACGGTATTCCAAACTTCGAAAATGCTTATGCAGCTTTACAGGAGCTTGGGTTTGAAGATGAATTTTTGATGTCTAATTTTGCATTATATCCAAATCCTGTAACTTCAAAAATAAATATATCATTCCCAGAAGGAATTTCAAATTGCACATTTACTATTTATTCTATTTTGGGAAACAAAGTTTTATCAACTGAAATTTCAAGAAACTTGAATTCAGTAAATATAGAGTCTCTGAATTCAGGTATGTATATTGCTTCAATTAATTCAAATAATAAACAGATTAGCTTTAAGATAATTAAAGAGTAGTGAAAAATAAAATAAATCAACTTTTCAATATTCAATATCCAATCATTCAAGCTGGAATGATTTGGAATAGTGGATGGAGGTTAGCTAGTGCAGTTAGTAATGCTGGTGGTTTAGGATTATTAGGGGCAGGATCGATGTATCCAGAAGTTTTGCGGGAACATATTCAAAAATGCAAAAAGGCTACCAATAAACCTTTTGGGGTTAATGTTCCTATGTTGTACCCTAATATTGAAGAAATAATTCAAATTATTATAGAGGAAGATGTGAAAATAATTTTTACATCTGCAGGAAATCCTAAAACACATACCGCTAGATTAAAGGAAAATAATAGTATCGTTGTTCATGTAGTTAGCAGTGTGAAATTTGCTTTAAAAGCTCAGGATGCAGGAGTTGATGCTGTGGTTGCTGAAGGTTTTGAAGCTGGAGGTCATAATGGTAGGGAAGAAACCACCACGTTCACACTAATTCCTATGGTCAAAGATCAATTAGATATTCCCTTAATTGCGGCTGGTGGTATTGCTAATGGTAAAGGGATGTTAGCAGCGATGATTTTAGGTGCAGATGGAGTACAAGTTGGTAGTCGGTTTGTTGCAAGTGAAGAATCAAGCGCCCATATAAAGTTTAAGAAAAAAGTTGCTGAGGCTCAAGAAGGGGATACATTTTTAACCCTAAAAGAATTAGCTCCTGTTCGTTTGCTTAAAAATAAATTCTCTGACGATTTGTTAGCGCTCTATAAAACAAATCCCTCAAAAGAAGAATTATTAGATTTATTAGGAAGGGCTAGGGCTAAAAAAGGGATGTTTGAAGGTGATTTAGAAGAAGGAGAATTAGAAATTGGTCAAATAGCTGGACTTATTAATGAAATTAAGCCTGCTGCTGATATAGTAAAAGAAATGATCGCTGAGTTTGAACTTGAAAAATTAAAGATTGCAATGTTTTAGCTTTATGCCTACTTACATTGCGTTACCAAAAAATATGGCATTCATTAATAGTTTGTTTGTGCCATACCAAAAAGCTCTGAAATTAGTATTGTCTGTAAAGTAAATAACTTTTCCTCTTCCAAGATTACCAATTTTGAACATACTAGTATTTTTTAATTCTAATAGATTTTTATTAGATATGTATCCGCTTAATAATGGGTTCTCAGTATAATTTATAGGGTTATTATAACTGTTTTTATCGGGTTTCATAAAAATAGTTGAATTTCTAAAAACAGGAAGCGTGTTATTTTTGTAACCAAAAGCAATAGGGTGGGAGCGATCTATATTTGTTTCAAATATGGCTCCTCCAATAACTTGTGCCCCAAAATAATTACTTTTTTGTTCAAAAGAAATGTTTTGTGTAGAGTCCTTTTTAGATTTAAATTCAATTTTTAATATGTCATTATTATTCAGCCATTTGCCAGCGTTTTTATATCCAATTAAGGTTCCTCCATTTTCAACCCATTTTTTAAGTTTTTCTGCACCTTTTTTTGATAGTGCATTCCCCGAGCTATTAGGTAAAATAATATCGGTGTATTTACTTAAATCTGTTCTGTTAAAATCACGCGTATCTAATTTTGAAATTAACATATCATAGCGCTGATCAAATAAATGCCAAACTTCTCCTGCGTCATAAGGAGTAATTCCGCTCCCTACAATCAACGCTACTTTTTGAGGTTCTATTAATTTAAAATTACTGCTTCCAAGATCAATACCTTCAGTAAGTCCTGTTGAAACGCCATTGATTAATACATTGTTTTTTCTTGAAAGTTTATTGATAAAATTTGATAATTCTTGCTTATTTAATTTCTGATTTTGAACAGGAATTAATATAGTTCCGTAATCATAATTTTTGTTTTCTAACTTAAATGGTTTTAGCCCCACTTTTGCACGTAAGCCTTTTTCTAGAATCTTATTTAAAATTTTAGGGGTATTATAATCGTTCCACTCCATTAAATAAGCATAATTTGAGTTTGTAGGAATTGAAATATTTTTATTTTCTGAAGCTTTTTCACCTTGCTTATTTGAAGATTCATTTTCCTCGTAATCTAAATTAAAAGCTAGCGGAAAAGTCCATGCGCTTACATCATAAAATAAACTATCTTGAAAAGTTGTTCGTTTTTGAAACATAGCATTAATTAATCGATGTTGTTTTTGATTCCTTGGTATTACATAACTATATCCCTTTTTATAATTTTTACCATTTTTTGAAAAATTGCTTTTTAATTCATAATACTCAATTTTATGACGTTTTAAAATTTTAGCTAATTGATTAACTTTAGTTGCATCTTTTTCGTCACCAAAAACAATAACTCCAGAATTTTCAGCTTCTATACGAGCATTCGCATAAAATGATTTTTGATAATTTAGTAATTCATTACGCATGCCAACAGCAGCCTCTAATGTGGAAAGTGCTGCTTTAAACTGATTGCGTATGGTAAATGGAAAAGTAAGTATTCCGTTATCACTTTCTTGTGCATGTCCTCTCGAGGAAGCTTGTTCAAACAATATTCCAATACCACCATTTATATCTGGAAAAGTAGATCCTTTTCCGTAATAAAAATCATCGAAACTTTCTTTGCTATAATAAAAGCTTCCAATTTTATTTAATGCTTTTGCGTGGTAGTTTCCAATAGCTCCGGTAAGTTCTTGATTTTTACTTGGCGTTAAAGGATTCGTTCTTGAAGGAATGCCGGGTTGAAAGAAAAAAGTCGAGTTAGTTCCCATTTCATGATGATCGGTTAAGATATTAGGATACCAGTTATGAAATGTATTAATTCTTGCCTGACTTTCTGGAAGCTGAACAGGTAACCAATCCCTATTCATATCAAACCAATAATGATTGGTTCTCCCACCTGGCCAAATTTCATCGTATTCTCGATCGTTTGGATCTGGATTGATGTTTTTACTTTTATTAATATTTACCCAATATGCAAACCGTTGCAAACCGTCAGGATTATAGGAAGGATCAAATAAAATAACAGTTTCGTCAAGTAGTTTTTTAATTTCTGGACCTTGAGCGGCTGCTAAATAATAAGCTACTGCAAGGGAAGCATTAGATCCACTAGGTTCATTTCCATGAATTGAAAAACCTTGATAAACTACAATTGGCATTTTAGTGACATCCATATTCTCAGAACCATTTTCAGTTAAGAAAACATGATTTTTTCTTATTTGTTCTAAATTGGATTGGTTTTTTGGAGCGCTTATATATAAAAGTAAAAGCGGTCTCCCTTCAAAGGTTTCCCCCCTATTCTCAATTGAAATCCGGTCACTCGATTCAGCAAGGACATACATATACTGTACTAATTTATCATGAGTAATATGCCAGTCTCCAATTTCATGACCTATTACACTTGCCGGTGTTGGAATGTTTAGATTGTATGATATGTTATCTGGTAGAAAATAATCTAGCTTTACATGGTAGTCCTGAGTAAAAGCTTTAATTGAAAGAAATAAAAATAATAATAGGGTAAAGTTTTTCATGCGATTAAATTTAATTCGCATAAATATATAAAAAAAACATCCTTTCAAGCTTATATTATTGAAAGGATGTTTATTGCGATTAAGCGTATGTAAAAATATTATATATCATCAAAATCTACATCTGTAAAACTTGATGTAGAAGAATCTTCAGAATCAGCACTTGAAGCTTTTTCTTCTCCTTCTTTTTTATAATCACTTTGGTGACGATCACTAATTACTTCTTCACCTTTTTCATCGATTATGAATGAAATCATTTCATCTAAGCTATCTTTAAATTCAGAAAAATCTTCTTTATAAAGATAAATTTTATGTTTTTTGTAATGAAATGAGCCGTCGTCATTTGTAAATTTTTTACTTTCCGTAATGGTTAAGTAATAATCTCCAGCTTTTGTTGCTCTTACGTCAAAGAAATAAGTACGTCTTCCCGCTCGCATTACTTTAGAATGAATTTCTTCTCGCTCCATCATATAATTATCACTCATAATTTTATTTTGTTATTTAAAGTTTCTTCAAAAATCTAAAAAAAATACAACTATGGCAACATTATAGTTAATTTTCTTTTTCTAATAATTGTTTTGCGTACAGTTCTTTATAATAACCCTTCAGCTTTATTAACTCATTATGAGTCCCTTGTTGTATGATTTTGCCTTCTTCCAATACAATTATTTTAGTTGCATTTTTAGCGGAAGATATGCGATGACTAACAATAATAGTAGTTTTGTCATTTAATAAGGCATCTATATTATTTAAAATTCGTTCTTCTGTTTCAGTATCTACTGCAGAAAGGCAGTCATCCAATAGTAAAATCTGAGGATCTTTAATAATCGCCCTCGCAATAGAAACACGTTGTTTTTGTCCGCCACTTAATGTTATTCCTCGTTCTCCTAAAATAGTTTCATAACCTTTGTTAAAACCAATGATATTTTTATGAACCGATGCTTTTTTTGCAGCTTCAAAAACCTCTTCATTACTTGCATTTTCTTTACCAAACTTAATATTGTTTAATATAGAATCGCTAAAAAGAAAGGCGTCCTGAGGTACATATCCAATGCTGCCTCTTAAATTTGAGATATTTAAATCTTTGATGTTTTTATGGTTAATTTTTAGTTGACCATTATTAACGTCATAAAGCCTCCCGATTAACTCTAAGATGGTAGATTTCCCAGACCCTGTATTCCCTAATATAGCTAGAGTTTCTCCTGGATTTATTTTAAATGAAATATTTTTAAGTGCTGTAATATTTGTGTCTGAATATGTAAAAGAAAGATTTTTGAATTCAATTACTCCATTAATTTTTGTTTCTATTTCTACATAGTTTTCAATAGCTGGTTTTTCATTTAAAAATTCATTGATTCTTTTTTGAGAAGCTTCAGCTTGTTGAACCATAGAGGTTACCCAGCCAATAACTGCTACAGGCCAAGTTAACATATTTACATAAATAAGAAATTCAACGATGGTTCCAAGTTGTTCTATTTCACCATTAATAAATTGTTTACCACCAATGTAAATTACTAATATGTTGCTTAATCCAATTAAAAGTATCATTAAAGGAAAAAATAAAGCTTGCACTTTCGCTAAGTCTATATTTTTATCTTTACTGCTTTCAGATAAAACATCAAAACCTTTAATAATACGGGGCTCAATACAATAAGCTTTTATAACCGAAATACCGCTAAAACCTTCTTGTGTAAAAGAGGTGAGTTTAGATAGGTATTGTTGAACAATAGTACTCCGTTTATGAATAGCTGCGCTTAGTTTATATATTGCGACTGACAAAAATGGTAGGGGAGCGATTGCATATAATGTTAAGGTTGGTGCGGAATAAAACATATAACTTAATGTAACTACTAGTAATGTGATATTAGTGATACTATACATTAAAGCTGGCCCAGCATACATTCTAACTTTAGATACATCTTCACTAATTCGATTCATTAAATCACCTGTTCGATGTTGTTTATAAAACCCCAGAGAAAGACGTTCGTATTGTTTAAAAATTTCATTTTTTAAATCGAATTCAATATTTCTAGAAACAACAATAAAAGTTTGTCGCATTAAAAAAGTAAAAAAACCTGCTAATAAAGCAGTACCTAGTATGATAAGAATACTTAAGAATAATTCTTGTTTAACTATACTAAGGTCTGATTTAGAACTATTGATGTAATTTTCAATGATATTGATAATATCTCCAATTTTTTTTGGAACAATCAATTTGAATACGGTAGCTATAATTGTAATTATTAACCCAAGTAATAATCTTCCACCATACTTTTTTAAATAATGGTTAAGTTCTTGAAGTTCTTTCATTTATAGTTAAATAGATTTTTTTAACAAAATTGTAATTTAATTCTAATATTATTGCGAGATTATTAGCAAATAACTACTTTTGCAGGCCCTTTTTAAGGATGTTAAAATTCAATATATGGAGACTGAAGTAGTTAACAAAAATGATCTTAAAAAATTAAATCCTGTTTTTGGACAGGTATCTTTTGATGATCACGAACAAGTTGTTTTTTGCAATGACAAAGATACAGGATTAAAAGCAATAATCAGTATACATAATACAGTTATGGGGCCTGCACTTGGAGGTACTCGTATGTGGCAATATAAAAATGAATGGGAAGCATTAAATGATGTGTTGCGTTTGTCTAGGGGAATGACCTACAAATCTGCTATTACTGGACTTAATTTAGGGGGTGGTAAAGCGGTTATTATCGGCGATGCTAAAACACAAAAAACACCAGAACTAATGTTGAGTTTTGGAGAGTTTGTTCATTCTTTAGGAGGTCGTTATATTACTGCGGAAGATGTTGGTATGACAACTGCAGATATGGATTTAGTTAGGACTGTTACTCCTTATGTAGCTGGTATTTCTGAAGAAATTGGTGGAGCTGGAAATCCTTCTCCAATTACTGCTTATGGTGTTTTTATGGGAATGAAAGCATCGGCGTATCATGCATTTGGTTCTAATATTTTAGAAGACAAAGTGGTGTATGTACAAGGAATTGGTAATGTAGGTGAAGTTTTAGTAGAAAACTTAACTAATGAAGGAGCTAAGGTTTATATTTCTGATATTAATCAAGAAAGATTAGAAGAAGTACGAGATAAGTACAGTGTAACTATTTACGAAGGAGATAATATTTATTCTGAAGAAATGGATATTTATGCTCCTTGCGCTCTTGGTGCTACTATTAATGATCAAACTTTGCCTCAATTAAAAGCAAAAGTAATTGCTGGTGCAGCAAACAACCAATTGGCAGAAGAAAATAGACATGGACTTTTATTAAAAGAGAAAGGTATTGTTTACGCTCCAGATTTTTTAATTAATGCAGGAGGGATCATTAATGTTTATGCTGAATTAGAAAATTATGGCAAAAAAGAAATTATTCGTAAAACTGAAAATATATACAACACGACCTTAGAGATTCTAAAAAATGCAGATACTAATGGCGTTACAACGCATCAAGCTGCTTTTCATATTGCACAAGGCAGGATTGACGCTCGAAGTTTAAAAAACAATAAAAAGCAGTTAAATTAATTAAAAAAACATAGCATATTTATGCTGTGTTTTTTTTGTTTTAACGTTCTTATAAATTATGCTTACACGAAGACATATTAGAGTAAAAGTTTTGCAATCTATCTATGCTTATAATCAAAGCGAAAATAAAGATTTAGAAAAACAAGAAAAGTTTTTGCTCTATAATATGGAGCAAATGCAAGATTTATATTTATTAATGCTTCAATTACTAATAGCATTGCGTGATCAAGCTGAGAATTATTTACTTATATCTCAAAAAAAGCATTTGGCCACCGATTTAGAAAAAAAACCAAGTAAATTATTTATTGATAACAAGCTGATTTCATTATTAAAATCAAATGAAAGGTTTACAGACATTATCAATAAAAAGAAGCTTAATTACTGGGAGAACGATTCAGAGTATATTACTATTATATTTAATGAATTAAAAGAAAAAGAATGGTATTCAAGTTTTCTTACCAAAAAGGGAACGACTTTTTTAGAAGATAAAGATTTTATTATTAAAATATTTAAAGAGATCATTGCACCCAATGAAAAACTATACGAATATTTAGAAGATAAACGCCTTACCTGGCTTGATGATTTTCCTTTAGTGAATACCTTGTTGTTAAAAATGTTACAGAAAATTTCTGAAAAAAACATCAATTATATTTTAATTCCTGAAGTTTATAAAAACAAAGAAGACAGGGAATATGCTTTACAATTATTTCAAAAAGTGATTATTAATGAAGATGAGCTTTCTGAAGAAATTGATGGTAAAACTCCAAATTGGGATCAAGAAAGAATTGCTGAAATCGATATGATTATTTTAAAAATGGGAATTTCAGAGTTTTTGTTTTTTCCTTTCATACCAGTAAGAGTAACTATTAATGAATACCTTGAGGTTTCTAAAGAATATTCCACACCAAAAAGCAGCAGTTTTATAAATGGTATTCTAGATAAAATGGTAAAAGATTTAACAAAAGAAGGTAAATTAAATAAAATAGGGAGAGGGCTTAATTAAGTATAAAAAAATAAGTATTTTAGCCATCATAATACATAAATCAAAATAAAATGAAAAAATTAATTTTAATTGTTGCTGTAATTTCTGCATTTAGTTTTACTTCTTGTAAAGAAAATGCTGCAACTAAAGTAAGTAACGAAAAAGTAGCAGAAGCTGAAACACGTGATGCTAGTGCTTCAAAATTTCCAAAAATGATTTTCACTGAATCAGAATTCGACTTTGGAACCATTAACCAAGGAACTGCCGTAGAGCACGTATTTAAATTTACAAATACTGGAGAGGCTCCATTAGTAATTGTAAACGCAAAAAGCACTTGTGGTTGTACAGTGCCATCATACCCTAAAACACCTATTGCTCCTGGAGATTCAGCAGAAATGTTAGTGAAGTTTAATGGAAGTGGTAAAAATCAAGTAAGTAAAACAGTTACTATTACTTCTAATACTTTACAAGGAACGGAAACTATTAGTATTAAAGCTTTTGTAAATCCAAAAGCAGGAAGTGGTAGTGGTCCAACTGCAACTAATTAATCATAAAATACATACCCCTTATGGAACAGTTACAAAGTTTTTTTCCACTTATATTATTATTTTTGGTCATTTATCTATTTATGATAAGACCACAAATGAAAAAGCAAAAGCAAGAGAAAAGTTTTGCAAATGAGCTTAAAAAGGGAGATAAAGTTATTACTAAAAGTGGAATGCATGCAAAATTACTGGAACTTAATGATGACGGTACTTGTATTTTAGAATCTGCTGCAGGAAAAATGAAGTATGAAAGATCTGCTATTTCAATGGAGATGAGTAATAAATTAAATGCTCCAGCTCCAGAAAAAAAGAAATAACGTTAAAGCTATAATTATATAAAAAAAACCTTTAGTTAATTCTAAAGGTTTTTTTTTGCTACTATTTTATAAAAGCTATTGCTTAGCAACCAATTGCGCTATGTTAACAATAACTTCAATAGCTTTTTGCATGCTTTCAACAGGAACATATTCATACCTTCCGTGAAAATTATGCCCACCAGCAAATATATTAGGACAAGGTAAACCCATATAACTTAATTGCGAGCCATCTGTTCCGCCTCTAATAGGCTTTATTAATGGTTTTATATTAGCTTGAATCATCGCTTCTTCAGCAATTTTTACGATATACATGAACGGCTCAATTTTTTCACGCATATTAAAATATTGATCTTTAATTTCAACAGAAATTACTTCTCTACCATATTGGGAGTTTAATTCTGCTGCGAGTTTATTAATTATATTTTTCCTTGCTTCAAAATGTGAGAGATCATGGTCTCTAATAATATATTGTAATTTTGTTTCTTCTACAGCGCCATTCATATCATGTAAGTGGAAAAAACCTTCTCTCCCTTCGGTATGTTCTGGAGTTTCCATTTTAGGAAGTGAATTGATAAACTGCGAAGCAATGTACATGCTGTTGATCAGCTTTCCTTTTGCATACCCTGGATGAACAATTTTCCCTTTTACCGTCACAACTGCGCCAGCTGCATTGAAATTTTCATATTCTAATTCACCAATTTGGCTCCCATCCATGGTATAAGCCCAATCCGCACCAAATTTTTTAACATCAAATTTATGTGCTCCTCTTCCAATCTCTTCATCTGGAGTAAAACCTACTTTTATAGTACCATGTTTTAATTCAGGATGATTAATTAAATATTCCATAGCAGAAATAATTTCTGTTATTCCTGCTTTATCATCTGCACCTAAAAGAGTTGTTCCGTCCGTAGTTATTAATGTTTGTCCTTTATAGAGCAGTAAGTCTTCAAAATAAGAAGGAGATAATATGATGTCCTCTTCTTTATTCAAAATAATATCACTTCCATCATAATTTTCTATAATTTGTGGCTTTACATTAGCTCCAGTAAAATCTGGAGAGGTGTCAAAGTGAGATATAAAACCAATAATTGGTAGTTCCTTATCCGAATTACTAGGTAAAGTAGCCATGATATAGGAATTCTCATCTATAGAAACATCTTGCATTCCTATATCTTTTAGTTCTGCTACCAAAGCATTTGCCAAATCCCATTGTTTATTCGTGCTTGGAGTGTTTTCGCTAGTTGGGTCACTTTCAGTATCTACTGTAACATAGCTTACAAAACGGTCAATTAAGTATTGTTTTTCAATCATTGCTTATTTTCTTAAAATCTATAGTACAAAAATACTATTTTTGTACTTCATATTTATTCTATGTATAAATTATTAATCAGACCTATCTTATTTCTTTTTGATCCAGAAAAAGTACATTATTTTTCTTTTTTTATGATTAGGATTTTCAATAGCATTGGATTTGGAGGTTTATTTAGAAGCCTTTTTCAAATTAAAAATAAAAAATTAGAAAGAGAATTATTTGGGATAAAATTTGCTAATCCAGTGGGACTTGCTGCTGGTTTTGATAAAAATGCTGATTTATATAAAGAATTATCAAACTTTGGTTTTGGTTTCATTGAAATAGGAACTATTACTCCAAAAAAACAAATTGGTAATGAGAAAAAAAGATTATTTAGATTAAAAGATGATCAAGGTATTATTAATAGAATGGGATTTAATAATAACGGTGTAAAAGCTGCTGTTGAAAAATTAAAATCCAATACCAATATAATTATTGGTGGTAATATTGGTAAAAATACCGAGACATTTCATGAAAAATATACGGAAGATTACTTAATATGCTTTAATGAGTTACATTCTTATGTTGATTATTTTGTGTTAAATGTGAGCTGTCCAAATGTATCTAGTCATGCAAAGTTAAATGACAAAGATTATCTGGAAGAATTAATTACTGCTGTTCAAAAGGCAAACAAAGCTTTTGAAAAACAAAAGCCGATACTATTAAAAATAGCACCCGATTTAAATGATAGCCAATTAGATGAAATAATTGAATTGGTTAAAATCACTTCTATAGATGGGGTAATCGCTTCAAATACATCCATTGCGAGGGATAAGTTAATTTCAGAAAATAAAAAACAAATGGGTGGTTTAAGTGGAAAGCCAATTACTGATAAATCCACAGAAGTCATTCGTTATTTGCATATAAACAGCAATGGTTCATTTCCAATTATAGGAGTTGGAGGGATTCATTCAGAAAAAGATGCAATGGATAAGTTGAATGCTGGAGCTCGTTTAGTTCAACTTTATACGGGTTTTATTTATGAAGGACCAGGACTTGTAAAAAGAATAAATAAAGCCATATTAAAGGGATGATAGAAAGTTTGATTTCATTTTCTATTGCCACTTTTTTTTTAGCATTAAGCCCAGGTCCCGATAACCTTTATGTTATATCACAATCTTTGGCAAATGGCCCTAAAAGTGGTATTGCTACTACTATTGGTTTGATAAGTGGTTGTATCGTTCATACTACTTTATTGGCCTTTGGAATATCTGCAATTATAGTTGCTTCGGGAACATTTTTTTATGGATTAAAACTTATAGGTGCTTGCTATTTATTATTCTTGGCTTATAAAGTTTATAGAAGTAACGCACATGTCGATTTAAAAAATAAAGTCTCAAAAAAAACATATTTGCAACTCTTTAAGCAAGGTGTGATTATGAATTTAATAAATCCAAAAGTCTTAATATTTTTTCTTGCTTTTTTTCCTGGGTTTTTGTGGGATGAATTTCAAAACACCATTTATCAGTTTTTTGTTTTGGGTATTGTATTTATGACTATTTCATTTGTCGTATTTAGTAGTTTAGCAATTTTGGCAGGATATATATCTGCGGCATTAAATAAAAATAAAAATATTTCTATTTTATTAAAATGGATTCAAGTAATTGTTTTTATTGGTATTGCGGTATTTATTTTGATTACTTAATTTTTTATATATTTAAAAAATACATCAAAGGAATTCTTATCTTTGAGTAATGCAAAATGTAAAAATTATAGAGTGCCCAAGAGATGCAATGCAAGGAGTTCGAGATTGGATTCCTACTAAAGAAAAAGCACAATTCATTCAATCATTATTAGACTGTGGATTTGATACTATTGATTTTGGTAGTTTTGTGTCTCCTAAAGCAATACCTCAAATGAAAGATACTTCAGAGTTGCTTTCACTTTTAGATGTATCCAGTACAGAAAGCCAATTATTGGCAATTGTTGCCAATATAAGAGGAGCAAAAGATGCTGTAAAGTATGATCAAATAGATTATTTAGGGTATCCTTTTTCTATTTCTGAAAACTTTCAGATGAGAAATACTCATAAAACAATTGCTCAGTCTATTGAAACGTTAAAAGAAATTTTAAACCTTGCAGATTCAAAAAATAAAAAAGTAGTGGCCTATCTTTCTATGGGATTCGGAAATCCTTATGGAGATCCTTGGAGTATTGATATTGTTGAAGAATGGACAGAAAAGTTATCCAATATGGGAATTAAGATTCTTTCATTAAGTGATACTGTAGGTTCTTCGACCCCAGAGATTATTACTTATTTATTTTCAGAATTAATCACAAAATATCCTAGCATTGAGTTTGGTGCTCATTTACATACCACCACTACAAAATGGAAAGAAAAAGTTTCAGCTGCATATCTAGCTGGCTGCAGAAGATTTGATGGAGCTATTCAAGGATTTGGAGGTTGCCCTATGGCAAAAGATGATTTAACTGGTAATATGCCTACCGAAAAAATATTGAGCTATTTTGCTGCAGAAAAAGTGAATACAAATGTCAATTCAATCTCTTTTGAAAATGCTTATAAGGAAGCTTCTAAAATATTTAATAAGTATCATTAATTAATCTATAAACGAATGAGAAACCAATTTTTTTTATTGTTGCTTTTATTGATAACTTTTTTTAGTTGTAAAGAAAATAAAGCAGATAATGAGATTACATTTAAGTTTATTCAGGTGAACGATGTCTATGAAATTGCCCCTTTAGGCGGAGGAGAATTTGGAGGTATGGCAAGAGTTGCTCACGTAAGTGATTCAATAAAAAAAGAAACTCCAAATACCTTTTTGTTGATGGCAGGTGATTTTTTAAACCCCTCTTTATTAGGAACCATTAAAATTGATGGTGAACGTATTAGTGGTAAACAAATGATTGAAGTTATGAATGCCATGAATTTTGATTTGGTAACTTTTGGAAATCACGAATTCGATATAAAAGAAGAAGAATTACAAAAAAGATTAAACGAATCAACTTTCCCTTGGATGTCTTCCAATACTCGTCATGTCAGTGATGATAATACTTCTTTTTTTAAAGTTCAAAAAGAGGATGATACCACTTCTGTTGCAGATACTTATACTATAAATATAAAAGGCGCGAATGGAAAAGAAATGAAAATTGGTTTTTTAGGAGTGACTTTGCCATCGAATTCAAAAGACTTTGTCTATTATGGAGATATGTATTCTGAATCTGAAAGAGCTTACAGCGAATTAAAAAACAAAGTAGATCTAGTTTTTGGTTTAACCCATTTAGAAATTGAACAAGATATAGAATTATTAAAAATAATTCCAGAAATACCACTAATAATAGGAGGTCACGATCATAATTCCATGTCTATTTCTGTTGGAAAATCAAAAATAACAAAAGCAGATGCAAATGCTAAAACCATTTACATACACACGCTGGTTTATAATATTAAAACTAAAGACGTAGTAATAGATTCAGAATTATTTTTTATTAATAGAAAGATAGCTTCAAAACCAGAAGTAGCAACTATAGTTAATAAATGGTTAGGTATTTTAAATTCAAAAATAAAAGAAATAATAAAAGATCCCAATGAAGTTATTTTTATTACAAATGAACCCTTAGATGGTAATGACAATGCAAATAGAGGAGTGCAAACTAATTTGGGAGGTGTAATTACAGAAGCGATGGCTTGGTCCTATAGTTATGAGGTAGATGCAGCATTGGTAAACGGAGGTTCCATTAGAATTGATGATATGCTGCCTAATCGTCTATCTAGTGTAGATATTTTTAGAACTTTACCTTTTGGGGGCGGAATTTTAAAAGTAGCTATAAAAGGAATGTTATTGAAAGAAGTATTGGATTATGGTAAATCTAAGCGAGGAACAGGAGTTTATTTACAACGTTTTAACATAACTGAAGGAGCACAAGATGAATGGTTAATAGCTGGAGAAGCGATCGACTTAAATAAAACTTATAAAGTTGCCTTAAGTGATTTTTTATTGAAAGGATACGATATTCCTTTTTTAACACCAGAAAATGAAGGAATCACATCTGTTTACAAACCTTTAAAAGTTGAAATACCTTTTGATATTCGAAAAGCAGTAATATTATATTTAAAATCATTAAACGATTAATTATGAATAAAACATTAAAATTTATAGGATTATTATTATTGCTTGTTTTCGTTGTAATGCAGTTTGTACAGCCTGAAAAAAATAAAGGAGGAACGGAAGGAATTGCAGCATTTATAAACGATACTAAGCCATCTGACGATGTGTTTATGATTTTAAAACAAAACTGTTTTGATTGCCATTCAGATTCAACAAAATATCCTTGGTATGCTGAGGTTGCACCGATATCTTATTGGTTAGCAGATCATGTTAAAGAAGCTAAAGGAGATTTTAATATGTCTGCCTGGGAAACGTATTCTACAAAAAAGAAAGACCATAAATTAGAAGAACTTATTGAAGAAGTAGAAGGAGATGAAATGCCATTAGAATCTTATGCTTGGATACACGGTAAGCTTTCTAAAGAAGATCAAGAAAAACTCATTCAGTGGGCAAATTTGGCTAGAATTAAATACCAAGATGAATTAAAGGTTTCTTATAAGTAGCTGATATCTAAATTAAAAAATAAAATATTTTTTAATTTAGAATCCTTTTTCTAAATCATATTAATTTTTGTTGAAATTTATTTTATTTGTGAAGGAAGTCTTTTCGTGAAATGTATTGTTGCAGTTTTTGGGATTATAACAACAGGTGTATTTTAATAACATCTTTTTCTATTTTATTACAATTATTTAAAAAGGAAAAATAGTCAACTATTTGTAGTATATTTACATGCAATTATTAAGTGACCATATCTACAAACGGAAAATAATTTTAATTGCAATGAACGCACACAATAACAAGATTTTAGGAGAAGGATTAACATACGATGATGTATTGTTAGTACCTGCTTATTCAGAAGTTTTACCTCGTGAAGTATCAATAAGCACTAAATTTACTCGAAACATTACCTTAAATATCCCTTTATTATCAGCTGCCATGGATACCGTTACAGAAAGTGCGATGGCAATGGCAATGGCTCGTGAAGGTGGAATAGGAGTGCTACATAAAAACATGAGTATTGAAGCACAAGCTGCTGAGGTAAGAAAAGTTAAAAGATCGGAGAGTGGTATGATCATCGATCCAGTTACACTTCCTGAAACTGCGACTATTGGTGACGCTCAAAATACAATGCGTGAATATGGTATTGGAGGAATTCCAATTATCGACGATCAAAATAGATTAATAGGTATTGTAACTAATAGGGATTTGCGTTTTGAAAAAGACTATAAAAAATCATTGTCAAAGGTGATGACTTCTGAAAATTTAGTAACCGTAAGTAAAGGAACTTCTTTAGCAGAAGCAGAAATTATATTACAAAAAAATAAAATTGAAAAACTTCCTGTTGTTAGTGAAGACAATACTTTATTAGGTTTAATAACCTTTAGAGATATTACTAAAGTTACTCAAAAACCAATTGCGAATAAAGATTGTTTTGGAAGGTTAAGAGTTGCAGCAGCAATAGGCGTTACTGCAGATGCAGTTGAAAGAACACAAGCATTAGTCAATGCTCAAGTTGATGCTGTTATCATTGATACTGCTCATGGTCATACAAAAGGAGTAGTCGTTGTGTTGAAAAAAATTAAAAAGCAATTTCCTGAATTGGATGTAGTAGTTGGAAATATTGCAACTGCTGAGGCTGCAAAATATTTAGTTAATGCAGGAGCAGATGCAGTTAAAGTTGGGATTGGGCCTGGTTCCATTTGTACAACACGTATTATTGCTGGTGTTGGATTTCCTCAATTTTCTGCAGTTTTAGAAGTAGCTGCAGCCCTAAAAGGAACTGGAGTTCCTGTTATAGCAGATGGAGGTGTTCGTTATACAGGTGATATTGTCAAGGCAATTGCTGCAGGAGCAGATTGTGTGATGTTAGGTTCATTATTAGCTGGCACTAAAGAATCACCAGGCGAAACAATTATCTATGAAGGAAGAAAATTTAAATCATATCGTGGAATGGGTTCTGTAGAAGCAATGAAACAAGGATCTAAAGATCGTTATTTCCAAGATGTTGAGGATGATATTACAAAGCTTGTTCCTGAAGGTATAGTTGGTAGAGTTCCTTATAAAGGAGAACTTTTAGAAAGTATGACTCAGTTTATTGGTGGATTAAGAGCCGGAATGGGTTATTGTGGAGCAAAGGATGTAGAAGCGTTAAAGGAATCTGCTAAGTTTGTGAAAATTACAGCTTCTGGGATAAAAGAAAGCCACCCACATAATGTTACCATTACAAAGGAGGCTCCTAATTATTCTAGATAAATAAAGATATTTACTATTCTTGAGGAATAGGCAATCCCATTTTTTTCATTACTTTAATAGTAAGATCCATTTTTGGATCTAGATATACTATATTGTTATTGATTGTAAATACTTGCGTAAAGCTTTCTTCTTTAGAAACAGCATTTAGACTTTCACCAATCATCTGATAAAGAGGCTGAATTAATTCATCTTGTTTTAGTTGAATTAACTTATTTGAATTTTGCTGAAACTTTTTAATATCGTTTTCTAAAGCAATTATTTCACTTTGTTTTTCTTTTTTAATAGCTTCACTATAAGTGCTTTCATTTTGTTGGTAAGAATCTACCAATGTTTGAAACGTGTTTATTTTTAATTTAGATTGGCTTTCTAGGTCCTTATTATAGGATGTTACATCAGCCCTTACTTGTTCTAATTCTGGCATAGCTGATATTATATACTCAACATCAACAGTTCCAACTTTTGTTTGTGCATTTAATTGAATGCTAAAAATAATTACAATGACTAAAAAGATATTTAATTTATTCATAATGTTTTTTTAATTTTGGCTAATATACAAGTTAAAGAAAAATAAAACCAAAAAAACAGTTAATTCTTAAGTAAAGCTTAACAGAAAGCTATTTGCTTAAAGCTATATTTTTATTACATTTGCTCCGTTTTTAATACTCACCATAATCTATAAAAATGAATAAGAGAAAATTACTTTTACTTTTACTTTTAGCAACTTATTTTACTGGAATATCTCAAAATAAAAATAATGTTTTGTTAACTATTGATACAAAACCCGTTTATTCTTCAGAATTTAAACAAGTCTTTAATAAAAATCTTGATTTAGTTATTGACGAGTCTCAAAAAAATGTTGATGGATATTTAGATTTATTTATAGATTATAAGTTGAAAGTTACAGAAGCTTATGCTCAAAATTTAGATAAAAATGAAATGTATATAAAGGAATTTGAAAAATATGAAGATCAACTTTCAAAAAAATATATCTTTGATAAAAGAATTGCATCGCAACTAATAAATGAAGCTTATGAAAGAGGAAAAGATGAAATAAATGCAGATCATATTTTGGTTTTAGTAGGTTTTAATGCCCTGCCTAAGGATACACTAATCGCATATAATAAAATTAAAATTGCTTATGATAAAGCAGTTAATGGAGATGACTTTGAAACCTTAGTTGTTAATTATTCTGAAGAACCAGGCGCAAAAAAATCTAAAGGGAAGTTAGGGTATTTTACTGTTTTTCAGATGTTATATCCTTTTGAAACAGAAGCATACAATACAAAGGTAGGAGGAGTTTCTAAGATTACAAGAACTGATTTTGGATATCATGTTATTAAAATAAATGATCGGAGAGTAAAAAAACCAAAAATCAATGTTTCTCATATTATGGTTTTTTCTAATAAGGATAAAAAAGTAGAAAATCCTAAAGAAAGAATTAATGAATTATATGCAATGATTATGCAAGGGGAATCTTTCGAAAATGTAGCCAAACAATTTTCAGAAGATAAAAGTACTGGAAAAAATGGAGGCCAAATAAAGACTTTTGGTCCCGGTGATTTAAGAGCGGAACAATTTGAAAAAGCAGCATACTCTATAAAAAATAATGGAGATATATTAGCTCCTATTGAAAGTTCTTTTGGATGGCATATCATAAGACTAAATGAGAGATTTACATTACCTACTTTTGAAGAACAAAAAATAGAAATAGAAAAGAACATTAATAGTGGAGCTCGAGCAAACATAGTTACACAAGCAGTTAATAATAAAATAATTGAAAAATATGGTTATAAAGAAGGTGTAAGTTATTCTCCATATTTTAATACCTACTTAACAGATAGTATTTATAAAAAGAAGTGGGAATATACTCCTGTTGTATCTAATGAAACTCTTTTTACCATCGGGAATAAGAAAGTTAATTATGATGATTTTGCAATTTATATAAGAGATAATCAACGATTCATGAAAAGGTATAGTGATAAAAATGTTTTACTTTTAGAAATGTATAGCAATTTTAAAAATGAAACAATTAAAAATTATTATAAAGAAAGATTAGAAATAGAAAATGAAGATTATGCAATGATTATCGATGAATACAGAAATGGACTTTTAGTGTATGATGTAATGAAAAATAATATTTGGCAAGTTGCAAAATCAGATTCAATTGGCCTTAAACAATATTATGCAGCTACAAAAGGTAATTATATGTGGAAGGAGAGAGTTGATGTAGATATTATTTCTAGTTCCAACGAAGTAAGTGCAAAAAAAGCCCAAGAATTATTAAATAAGGGAATGGAAATCACAAAAATTAAAGAACTACTCAATACAGGCGGTAAAGTAAATGTTATCATTACAAGTGGTATTTATGAAGTAGATCAAAATGAACTTCCTGAAGGCGTCGAAATTAAAGTAGGCGTTTCAGAAATTTATAAAAGGGATAGCTATAGTGTTGTTGTAAATGTTAAAGAAGTGATACAACCCTTAATAAAAGAATTTATAAATGTTAAAGGAATTGTTTTAAGTAACTACCAAATCGAAATAGAAAAAAGATGGATGAAAACCCTTAGAGATAAATACAAAGTTGAAATCAATAAGAAATCTCTTAAAAAAATAAAAAAAGAATTTGATCATTAATGAATAAAATATTCTTAACTATTTTAAGCCTAATTACTTTAAGTTCTTGTGAATATTTTAAACAAGATAATATAAGGATTCCAGTTGCTAGAGTAAATGATAGTTATTTATATCAAAAAGATATTAAAAACTTAACTTTTGACAATACTTCAAAAGAAGATAGTACATTAATTGTTACTAATTTTATAAATAGATGGGCTACTAAACAATTATTAATTGATCAGTCTATAATTAACTTACCCCAAGAGAAACAGGATGCTTATAATAATTTAGTAAATCAATATAAAATAGATCTTTATACTGAAGCTTATAAGAGTTCAATAGTTGCTAAACAATTAGATAGTATTATAACTCTTAAAGAACTTGATAATTTTTATAAGCAGAACAAAGAAAATTTTAAATTAAATGATGATTTATTAAAGATAAGGTATATTCATATTGATGCAAATTTTTCAAATACTAAAGAATTAGTAGAAAAATTTAAACGATTTGATTCTATTGATAAATACGAATTAACAAATTTAAGTATCAAATTTAAAGCCTTCAATTTAAATGATTCAATTTGGATAAAAAACGATGTGCTAATAGGAGCATTACCAGTGTTAAAACACAGCAATAGTCAAGTGTTAAAAAAAGTTAATTTTACACAATTACAAGATTCATTAGGAGTATATTTGGTGAAAATTGAAGCAGTCTTAAAAACTAATGATATTGCTCCTCTTTCTTATGTTAAACAAACAATAGGACAAATTTTATTAAACAAAAGAAAGCAAGAGCTTTTAAAGAAAATAGAAAAAGACATTACAAAAGATGCAATTAAAAATAAAAATTTTGAACTTTTTACAAAAAAATAGCTTTCTGCCAATAATACTTTTTAGTGTTTTAACTCCTTTAATAGCACAAGAGGTTGTTACTGTTGATAGTAAAGGTGTTGCAAAAAACACAGAAATTATTGAGCAAAAAACTATAAATGATACCCTAGTAAATTTTAAAAGATTTAAAGCCGAAGGAGTAAGTGGGGTTGTTGGAGATTTTGTGATTTTAGAATTCGATATAGATAAAAGTTATCTTGAATTTGAACAAAATGGAGTAGATATTAGTACCATTGATCGTTGCCAGATGATAGGAAAATTAATGGAGGATAAGTTATATGTTCATCAAGCGATTCAAGATAGTATATTTATATCTGATGCAGAAATTGAACCAGAAGTTGATCAACTTATGGCTTATATGATTGAACAAGTAGGAAATGAAGAAAAAGTAGTTAATTATTATAGGAAATCTAATATTACGGAGTTAAGAGCTGATTTATTTAAAGCTAGAAAAGAGATTAGACTTACGGAGCGAATGCAAGAAATGATTGTATCAAATGTTACGATAACTCCTGAAGAAGTAAGAGCATTTTTCTTTTCAATCCCTGTTGATGAACGACCAATATTTGGTGCAGAATTAGAGATTGCTCAATTAGTAGTTGAACCAGAAGTTACCGATAAAGCAAAACAAGACGCAGTGAACCGACTCAAGGTTATTAGAGTAGATATCGTAGATAATGGTTCCTCTTTTGCGACAAAAGCAGTATTATATTCTAAAGATGGAACTCGAACTAAAGGAGGATTAATAGAAGGAGTTCGTAAAGATTCTCCTATGGCAAAGGAATTTAAAGATAGGGCATTTTCATTACAAGAAGGGGAGGTAAGTGAACCTTTTGAAACTGAATTTGGTTTTCATTTATTAAAAGTTGATAAGATAAGAGGTCAGCAAGTAGATGTGCGTCATATTATTATTTTTCCTGAAGTTTCTCAAACTATTGTTAAAGCTGCCCGAAAAAAAATTGATACAATTCGTCAAAGTATCATTGATGAAAAAATTACTTTTAGCGAAGCAGCAAGACTTTACTCCGATGATTATGAAACAAGAAATAATGGAGGGATACTTGTTAATCCACAAACATTTGATACAAGGTTTGAATTAACAAAAATGGACCCTACTTTAAGTGCTCAAGTTTATAATATTAAAAAGGGTGAAGTGACTAAGATTTACACAGATTCAGATCGAACAGGAAAAGATATATTTAAAATATTAACGGTTACTGCAAGATATGACGAACATGTTGCCGATTATCTTTTGGATTATGAGAAGATACATGAACTTGCTCTTAAAGAGAAACAATTAAGAGCGGTTGAAGATTGGCAAGAAGAAAAAATTAAAGAAACTTATATTAAAGTTAGCTCAGATTATCAAGATTGTGATTTTACTAACAATTGGGTAAATAAAGAGAATTAGTATGTCAGATGTTCTAGCAGTAAAACAGTTCGTTATAAAATATAATGAGCTAAGAAAAGAGATTAAAAAAATAATTGTTGGACAAGATGAAGTCGTTGAACAAGTATTAATTTCTATATTTTCTGGAGGTCATGCCTTATTAATAGGAGTTCCAGGTTTAGCAAAAACATTATTAGTTCATACGGTTGCTGAAGCTTTAGGGTTAAATTTTAAACGTATTCAATTCACTCCAGATTTAATGCCTAGCGATATTTTGGGATCAGAATTATTAGACGAAAACAGACATTTTAAATTTATTAAAGGCCCCATTTTTTCTAATATTATTTTGGCAGATGAAATTAATAGAACTCCACCAAAAACTCAAGCAGCTTTATTAGAAGCAATGCAAGAAAGGTCTGTTACAATTGCTGGTCATACTTATAAATTAGATAAACCTTACTTTGTGTTAGCAACACAAAATCCGATTGAGCAAGAAGGAACCTATCCTTTACCAGAGGCACAATTAGATCGCTTTATGTTTGCTGTTAATCTAGATTACCCTTCGTTTTATGAAGAAGTGGATATTGTAAAAACTACTACAGTAGGAGCAAAGCCAGTTATAAATTCATTATTTACTGCTGAAGAAATTATAAAGTGCCAAGGGTTAATTCAAAAAATACCAGTAGCAGATAATGTTATAGAATATGCGGTAACACTAGTTGGTAAAACGAGACCTAAGAGTTCCACTGCTACAGAAATAGTGAAAAAATATATAGATTGGGGAGCGGGACCAAGAGCGTCACAAAATTTAATTTTAAGCGCAAAAACGTATGCAGTATTGCATGGAAAATTTTCTCCAGACATAGAGGACATTCAAAAAGTTGCCATCGGTATTCTTCGCCATCGATTAATTAAAAACTATAAAGCAGAAGCTGAGGGTTTAAGTATTGAAGATATTATTAAATCACTTTTTTAAAATAGATTTTGCATAATTCGTAAAATATTACCCATGAAAATCCTTTTTTTATAAAATATGTTTATTAAAACTGAATAATTGATAAATTATATTCATTGAATGGTCTGTATTCTTGATTATTTGCTAATAATCATTAAATTTTGTAATTTTGCAAAAGTTTAATCCTAAAAAATTTAAACTTAGTTGTTAAAATTATAAAAATAAAAAATATGGCATTCGATATTGATATGATTAAAAAGGTCTATTCGCAAATGGTGGAGAGAGTAGATAAAGCACGTGAGATTACTAGAAAACCATTAACTCTTTCAGAAAAAATATTATACTCGCATCTTTGGGATGGAAATGCATCTAAAGCATTTACAAGAGGTAAAGATTATGTAGATTTTGCACCAGATCGTATTGCTTGTCAAGATGCTACAGCTCAAATGGCATTATTACAGTTTATGCAAGCTGGTAAAAATAAAGTTGCAGTACCCACAACAGTTCACTGTGATCACTTAATTCAAGCAAAAGATGGGGCAGCAACTGATTTAAAAAATGCTAATAGCGTTAGTAGCGAAGTTTTTAATTTTTTAGAATCAGTTTCAAATAAATATGGGATTGGATTTTGGAAGCCTGGAGCTGGTATTATTCATCAAGTTGTATTAGAAAATTATGCATTTCCTGGTGGAATGATGATTGGAACTGATTCTCATACTGTTAATGCAGGTGGTCTAGGGATGGTTGCAATTGGTGTTGGTGGAGCAGATGCAGTAGATGTAATGGCAGGAATGGCCTGGGAGCTTAAATTTCCTAAATTAATTGGTGTAAAATTAACTGGAAAAGTTTCTGGATGGACATCGCCAAAAGATGTAATATTAAAGGTAGCAGGTATTGTTAGTGCCAAAGGTGGTACTGGAGCTATTGTAGAATATTTTGGAGATGGTGCTACTTCTTTGTCTTGTACTGGAAAGGGTACTATTTGTAATATGGGAGCTGAAATAGGAGCAACTACTTCTACTTTTGGTTATGATGAGTCCATGGAACGTTATTTAAGAGCAACGGATAGGGAAGATGTTGCTGATGCTGCTAATGAAGTAAAGGAATACCTTACTGGTGATGCTGAAGTTTATGCAAATCCTGAAAATTATTTTGATCAAATTATTGAAATAAACTTATCAGAATTAGGACCCCTAATAAACGGGCCTTTTACGCCAGATTTATCTACTCAAGTAGGTAAAGAAATGACAGAAAGAGCTACTGCTAATGATTGGCCTTTAAATGTTGAATGGGGGTTAATTGGTTCTTGTACTAACTCTTCTTATGAAGATTTATCAAGAGCATCTTCTATAGCTCAACAAGCTTTAGATAAAGGAATAAAAATGAAAGCTGAATTAGGAATTAATCCTGGTTCTGAGCAAGTTCGTTATACAGCAGAACGGGATGGAATCCTTGAGGTTTTCGAAAATTTAAATGCTAAACTATTTACCAATGCCTGTGGACCTTGTATCGGTCAATGGGCAAGATATAGTAATCCTAAAAATGCACCAAAGAATAGTATCATACATTCTTTTAATAGAAATTTTGCGAAGCGTGCAGATGGAAACCCTAACACCCATGCTTTTGTTGCTTCACCTGAGATAACTGCTGCAATTGCTATAGCAGGTCGTTTAGATTTTAATCCATTAAAGGATTCATTAATAAATAAAAACGGTAAAGAAGTAATGTTTGAGGAGCCAACAGGGTGGGAGTTACCTCCAAAAGGTTTTGAAGTAAAAGATAATGGATATTTGGCGCCAGAAGCAGATGGGGGTCATGTTCAAATAACAGTTAATGAAAGTTCTGAGCGTTTACAATTATTAAGTCCTTTTGTTCCTTTAGGGAATAAAATAGAGGGAGCAAAATTATTAATTAAAGCTTTTGGAAAATGTACAACAGATCATATCTCTATGGCTGGACCTTGGTTGCGATTTAGAGGTCATTTAGATAATATCTCGAACAATTGTTTAATTGGAGCAATTAATGCTTTCAATATGAAAACAAACTTTGTTAAAAGTCAATTGGATGGAGAATATGATTCCGTACCAAAAACACAAAGATCATATAAAGATGCAGGAGTTTTAACGATTGTTGTTGGTGATCATAATTATGGTGAAGGGTCTTCAAGAGAACATGCTGCTATGGAACCTCGTCATTTAGGAGTTGCTGCAGTAATAGTGAAATCGTTTGCTAGAATCCACGAAACAAACTTGAAGAAACAAGGTATGTTAGGATTGACATTTGCTAATGAAAGTGATTATGACTTAATACAAGAGGATGATACTTTTAACTTTTTAGATTTAAATGAATTTGCTCCAGGAAAACCTTTAACTGTTGAGGCGGTTCATAGCGATGGAAGTAAAGATATAATAATTACAAATCATACCTATAACGATTCACAAATTGAATGGTATGAAGAAGGATCAGCACTGAACTTAATTAAGAAAGGTAATGCTTAATTAGAACTAGTAATAAGATCAAAAAAAACCTCAAATTTATTTGAGGTTTTTTTGTTTAATATTTCATTAAATCGGAATATATGAAATTATAATTCAAAATTGACTTTAGCTGATCGCTATTAATTATTTTATATTCATTGAAGGCTAATTCGTTAAAAGTTGGATTATTACGACCCTCTTTTTTAAATTCTTTCGTATAAAATTCCCTTTTTTTAGGGTGGGTATCAGCACAGGCATTTAAGGTTTTATTCCAAATATTTTTTGCTAGTATTTCTTTGATAATTTGAATACAATCATCTCTATGAATAAGGTTTACAAAAGCATCTGGATAATTAATTGCTTTTCCGTTTTTAAAGAAATTCCCTGGTTTTCGGTCATAACCAATTAGACCTCCAAATCGCAAAATAGTCGATTTAAAATTTGTATTAGTTTTAAATAAGAGTTCTATTTCAGAAAGGGGATTTTTTTTAATTAAACTATTTTCAGTGACGATTGAGTTGCTATTTGGATATACCGAAGTGGAGCTTATAAATAGAATGGTTTTTATTTTTGAATTTTCAATGTGAGAAATTAAATTTTTAAAATCGGCTATGTTCTTTGATGGAATTGCAATAATCAATACTTCTGAATTTAAGAACTTTTCAAATTCATTTTCTCGATTACTTAAATTAATAATAAATGGTTGTACTCCATTAGACTTTAATTTTTCGACTTTGATTTCTGAAGTAATCGATCCTTTTATGGAATAGCCCTTCTTTGTTAACGTTAATGCTAATGGAAAACCAAGCCAACCACATCCTAATATACTAATGTTATTTTTCACATTATTACATTTTTATTAATTTAAAATTATCATATCATAAAATGAATCCCAGACCATAGTTAAATATTTTTAACAAAATCTAAAAACACTTTTTTATGAAGCTCAAGATCCATATTAGGAGAAAGCGCTACACGTGCAATATAATCTTTGTCACCTTCTTTAGTAGTCCCTTGGGTAGATGTTGCAGGTACTGTCCAGTAACACCCATTTAACTGTCCATAGCTCACGCAATACTTACTTTCATTGGGAATTTTAGTAATCATTAAGTTGATTAATTTTAAATTTAATTCCCTTTTATAAGCTTCTCTTTCCTCATCAGTATTGCCTTTGGTAGGAAGGTCTAATGAAAATACAGAAGGCATAAATCCTTCTTTTGCCAATGCTTCGGACACAAAATTTATTTTTGCATCTGGTAACGTATTGTTAATAAAGTTTACAAACTCACGAGTATTGGCATATGCAGCATGAATTCTTTGATTCATTGAAGGCATTTGTTTTGCCAATATTTCATATTGGACCGTTGTTGCCTCGTTATCGCAAAGTCTTAGGTGCAATTCTATTTTCTCCATCAAAGCATTCGTTTTTGTGTTTCCTATGCAATAGCCAGCAGTACATTTCCCACCACTTGGGAATTTCGACCCACTAGCAAATGAAATGGTCCTAATCGTTGATAGTATTTCACTTTCACCTAAAAAATGCACATTAGGGCAAAATGTTTGATCTAAAATAAAAATGGGATCAATAGCAATATTCCCGGTTGCAGTTTTACGGACTTCACTTAAAACATCTCTTAATTTTATAAGATCTGGAACCTCAACTCTAGGGTTTGTTGGAATTTCAGCGATAATGTAAGGGATTGCATCTTCATTAGCGATTTTATTTAAAACCAGATCAATACTATCAACCATATCGTGTTCACCATCAACTGGTAAATCCAATACTTCAACATTATCAATGCAAGCAGCAACTCTTCTAGCCTGGTCATTGGTTCCACCATAACAATTTGGAGGAACTACAATTTTGATAGCCTTTCCTTTATGGTTTTCTAGCGCATCATGAATTAGCCCCATTAAAATCGCATATTGGATAGATAGTCCACTTGAACCAACTAGGGCCTTTGTTTTTGTACCTGTAATAGCCTTAATTGAATCTAAGACCAATGTTTTATTTGTTTTAATATTACTTTTATTAGTATCAATAGAAAATTGACTTATTAGAAACTGTAGGGCAATTAAAGAATTTGCAGGTGTCATTGCAATGGTCTCTCTTCTTCTAACATGCTGTATTTCTGATATATAAGATTCATTGTGTTCTCCGTTTACGACTAAAATACTTCCCAAGAGTGCATGAATATTAATAGAAAAGTCAATAGTTGATCTTAGATCGAAATTGCATATATCATCCTTTTGTGAAATAAAAATGGTACTACCGTTAAACTTCGAAATGGCTGAAGTATTTTCAACCTTTAATAAATCAAATTTATAACCATAAATACGTCTTAGTATTTCCGCATCAAAAAAATCTGGTAATTCACATGTGTAAATAATTCGGGTATTTTTATTAGCGAATAAATTTTTTCTTAGAATGGCTAATATAGGAACCGTTTTTGATGAAAAACTGATTGCATTATTTGGGTTTGTATTATTTAAGTGAGCAATTGTCCATTCTACTAAGCAAGATAATGGATGTCCCAATCGAATATAGTCATAAGCAGTAGGTAATTCATTAAGCGCCGATGCTTCAGAATTCTTCTCATTAAATAAGACTTCAAATTGTTCTAAAAATTGACTTTTAGCTAATTTTTCATCATATATATCAAGCCGATGAGTGGTTAAATTCAACCAAGCCTTTGGCATGTTTTCTAAAACCTTATTTAAATAATTTAGTATTATATTGTTTTTCATTAACCGTAATTTTATAGTTTTAATTTGTTTTTAATCGTGATCCCGTGCAGGTGTTTATTGCATTAGGTGATCCTATTTAAATTAGTGTTATGTAGAATGATTAGTATAAACTTTTGATTTACAAAAATCTATTAAGTGAATCAATATTTATAAAGGGATTTATACGCAGGGGCCATTTTCGCAACAAGGTCCAAATTGACATTCGAAAAATGCTGCTACCACATTTACAAATACTACTAAAGTAGCAAGGTATACCACATATTTTTCAAATTTGAGTACTGAGTGATTTAATCCTGGTTTAAATCTATCACCAGAAAATAAGAATAAAGCAGAACCCAAAATACTTGCCGTAAAAATAAGGGCTCCCCAAGAATATAGATGCATGCCAAAAATAGGTGATCCATATCCGGTACTCTCTCCAGCTGCCACTGGAGCAATGTGCAGCATTATCTGCCTAACTGAAAACAAAGCACCTATCAGAGCTGATATGATAACTATACTAAAATGATTTGTGTCAAATCCAAAATATATGTTTAAAGAAAGACCTATTATTACTCCCATCATTGCCATACGCTGTAAAAGGCATAGTGGGCAAGGTTCTTCATGGAGACCAAATTGAAAATACAGCGCTGAGACTAAAATAATACAGATTAAAAGTATACAAGCACTATTAAAATACTTTGCAATTTTCATTTTCTTAGAAATTTAAATTTACAGGTGAAGTGGCGTGATAGAAAAACATGCATAAACTGGCAATTGAAGCCAATGTAAAAAAGAAATATGTCTTATTTTTATCCTTCTTTAGAAGCATAATAAAAGAAATTCCATATGTTAGAAAAATTAAACTCAAAATAGTTATTGTTTTCTCAAATGTAATGTTTAAAAATTGAATTTGCTAATTAATTTTTTTTAAAAAAAACATACTCTTTGAAGGTATCTCCAATTATGCCAATGAAAAATAATATTTAAAAAAAATAAAGTACTTGTTGTTAAAACTATTAATTTTTAATGCCTATAATTCATTTTAAAGCACCCTTATGTTTTTCAGTTTTTTTTTTTTTAGATGTTTCCATTTAATACGCTCAATTCCATCGTTAATTGTGAAATTTAATAGGGAATACAAATTGGAGCCTATCATAAAATATTATATCTTCCACAAAAAATAAATGTTGGAAACAAAAATAATTTTATGGAGTTAGTTATTTAAAAATCCGTTAGTTATTATCAATTAAATAAGTACTTATGGAAGTGTTAAAAGGACATAATATATTTATTTATGTAAAAAATTTACAATGCATACTTCTAAAATAATAGAAATTAAAACCATAGAAACGAGTTGTAAATCTTGTCCACTATGCCATTTCAAAAGGATCGTTTTAGTTTTAAATCCATTTAAGTTGAATTAATAAATTATGAACGTAGCAGAACAAATATTAAAAATTTTAGAAGAAGTAGGTGTTCAACAAATTTGGGGAGTCACGGGAGATGCTTTAAATTCTTTTACAGACGCATTGCAAAGTGATCATGCTAAAATAAAATGGAACGCTGTCCGTCATGAAGAAAATGGTGCTTTTGCAGCTTGTGCAGAAGCACAAATAACTGGAAACCTAGCTGTTTGTGCAGGTACCGTTGGTCCTGGTACATTACATTTAATAAATGGTATGTACAATGCAAAAAAAGAACGTGTTCCCCTACTAGCCATTAGTGGACAAGTGGCTCGTGTAAACATGGGCACGAATTACTTTCAGGAAGTAGGTCTTACTAACATTTTTGATGATGTATGTGCTTATCAGGCAGTTATTCGTTCAGCAGAAGAAGCGCCTAGAGTTGTGTTACGTGCCATACAAATTGCTTTAGAACAAAAGGCGGTTGTACGTGTTGAAGTTCCTGTTGACATTGCAATTCAACTTGCTTCGGGTGATCATTTTATACATCCTGTTATCAGGTCGAATGCTATTTTGGTCCCATCTGATATTGATATAGATAATGTTGCCAATATGCTGAATGAGAATAAGAAAATAACAATTTTCGCAGGAGCAGGTTGCATTAATTGTAAAGAAGACGTAATTGCTCTTTCTGAAAAATTAAAAGCACCTATAGTACATACGTTTCGCTCTTCAGATATTTTCCATAAGGAAGATAAAAACGTGGTAGGTCTTACAGGATTAATTGGAAATCCAAGTGGCTATCATGCGGTTATGCATACTGATGTCTTATTAATGCTAGGTACTGATTTCCCTTATAGTAATTTTCTGCCGGATCATTGTAAAATAATTCAAATTGATAAGCGTATCGAAAACATTGGCAATAGAGTTAAAGTTAATCTAGGTGTGCATGGTGATTGTGGTCCTGCTATTTCAAAATTAATACCTAAAGTGATTAAGAAGGATAACTCAAAATTCTTAAACCATTTAGTTGATAGTTTTGCAAAGTGGAAAAAACATAAAGAAAAAAATAGTACTCTTGTAAATGATGGTGAACCTTTACATCCACAATTGTTTATTAATGAAATCAACAAAAAAGCTTCAGAGGAAGCCTGCTTTACCGTTGATGTAGGTGAAAGTGCCATTTGGGTGGCGCATCACTTAACGTTGCATACAAACAGAAGGTTACTGGGTTCATTCAATCATGGCTCGATGGGAGTTGGTTTTCCAGCAGCAATGGGTATTCAATCGGTAAGCCCAGAAAAACAAGTTTGGGCAATTGTAGGAGATGGAGCTTTTGGAATGTGTATGAATGATTTTATTACAGCCGTGCGATACAATTGGCCAATAAAAATTTTGGTCTATAACAATAGTCAATTGGGCTTTGTGAAAATTGAAGGAGAAGAATCAGGATATGCTTTTACCGATAAGGCATTAAAACTCACGAACCCTAATTTTGCTGAATATGCAAAACTCTGTGGTGGCGATGGTATTCGAGTAGAACATGCAAAAGATATTCCAGAAGCTATCGAGATGGCTATTGCATCCACTAAGCCTTTTATTATTGACGCAATTACCAATCCTGGAGAACTATCCTTACCACCTCACATAAGTATAGAAGAAGCTTGGGGGTTTGGAAAATCGAAAGTTAAAGAAATACTGTTAGCTGTAAAAGGAGAACAAGAACAAAAGGAAAATTTAATGAATGAATTAAAAGGGTTGCTGCGCAAACTGTAATTCTTTTTTCATTATCTAGTTAGCAATGCTTATTTAAAATAGATTATTTGAGAAAACAGTATTGTTATATTTATTATCAGATAAAAGATTTTTGTGTTGCACCATAACGATAATTTTATGGAACAAATTTTCTTTTCTCTTTTTCTAACGTTTAGTACGTTATTGTTTCTAAAATTATTAAATTTGATAATTATCTGCAGAGCAGAAGAGACTTAAATTATATATGAATGGCTGCAAAAAAGGTTCAGTATAAATCAGAATTTAAGGATAAATTGTTCTTGGCTAACCTAAAATAAATATTAGATTTATAAGTGCCAAACTACTATTTTTTAAAAATAACCGATGTTGATTTAATCGAAGAATTATTCGTCTACTTTCTTATAGTAGCGAGTATTATTTTTTTATTGGTTGTTTTCTTTACTTTCTTTTTTCTGTTTCGATATGGAGTAAAAAAAAGACCTAAAAAACCTTCTCAAATAGAGAGTGCTGGACAAGCAGAATCTGTTCTGGCAATAATAGTTACAATCGTTATAGGAGTGTTTGTTTATTTAACCATAGTTACTATGGAAAAAGTACAAACAATACCTGAAAACCCCAAACCATTTTTAGAAATAACAGGACATCAATGGTGGTGGGAAGCAAAATATCCAAATAGTGGTGTTGTAACCTCAAACCAAATTTATATTCCTACCGGTAAAAAAATTCTTTTAAAATTAAACTCAGCAGATGTAATACATAGCTGGTGGGTTCCTGAATTGGGTAGAAAAATGGATATGATGCCAGGCAGGGATAATTATATGTGGTTTTATGCAGATAAAGAAGGAGAATATTTAGGAACTTGTAGTGAGTTTTGTGGGGTGCAACACGCTCGCATGAGAATTAGAGTTACCGCTCTAAATCCTGAAGCGTTTGAAGTCTGGGAACAACAACAATTAAGGCCTGTTGCAACTACTAATACTAAAGATTTCCTAAAAGGGAAACAATTATTTGAAACAAAAACCTGTACCAATTGTCATGCTATTAATGGAACTGATTTTAAAGAAAATATTGGTCCAAATTTGACTCACTTTGCTAGTCGAAAACGTTTTCTAGCTGATATGAAAGTCAATAATGAAAAAAATTTAAGGGCATGGTTAACAAATCCGCAAGACGTTAAATCGGGAGCAAAAATGCCAAACTTTATTTTATCGGAATCAGAAGTTGATGCTTTGGTTGCATATTTAAATTATTTAAAATGAGTTTATTCATAAACATACCAGAAGATAAAGAGCCATTACCATCCCTAAAAACAGGACGTGGTAAATTATTATGGATTGCTTCTACAGATCATAAGCAGCTGGGTATTATGTATTTATGTTTGGCGTTATTTTTCTTTGTTATAGGTGGATTAGAAGCCATGGCCATTCGTGCACAATTGGCATTACCAGATAACGATTTGATTTCTCCGGAACTCTATAATCAAATCTTTACTATGCATGGAACAACCATGATATTTTTGGTTTTAATGCCTGCAATGGTAGGCTTAGCTACCTATCTAATCCCATTAATGATTGGTGCTAATGAAATGGCATTTCCACGCCTTAACGCCTTTAGTTTATGGATGACTTGTTTAGGTGGAATGCTGTTATATTTTAGTTTTTTTGCAGGTGGTGCACCAAATGCGGGATGGTTTAATTATGCACCTTTGAGTGAAAACAATTACTCTTCGACCAAAGGTGTTGATTATTTTTTGGTGGGCTTAATATTAACTGGGATTGGAAGTATTGGTGCTGGACTTAATTTTATAACCACCATACTTACTCTAAGATCACCAGATATTAAATTAAACATGCTACCACTATTTGTATGGATGATGTTAGTTAATGCATTTTTGATGTTAGCGGCATTTCCATTGCTAAATGCAGGATTGTTTATGATGTTAATTGATAGACAGTTTGATGCCCATTTCTTTATTCCTTCTACTGGGGGTTCTGCGATTTTATGGCAACACTTTTTTTGGGCATTTGGACATCCTGAAGTTTATATTTTGGCATTACCAGCTTTTGGGATAATTTCAGAAGTCATTCCTGTCTTTTCAAGAAAACCTATTTATGGTTATAAATTCGTAGCTTCTTCCTCTGTTGCCATTGGACTTTTGTCATATAGCGTATGGGCACATCACATGTTTTCGGTTGGTCTTTCAAATGCAGTTAATGGTTTTTTTGCGATAAGTAGTATGCTCATAGGAATACCAACGGGTTTAAAAGTTATTAACTGGATTGGAACTATGCACAAAGGAAGTATTTCATTATCTATACCAATGTTGTTTGCAATTGCTTTTTTAGTCGATTTTACCTTTGGAGGATTAAGTGGTATTTCTTTTGCTATTGTACCTATAGATTGGCAGTTAACAGATACCTATTATTTGGTGGCACATTTACACTACGTATTTTTGGGAGGGAGTCTCTTCGGTATTTTTGCTGGAATTTATTATTGGTTTCCTAAAATAAGTGGTAGAATGCTATCCCCTAAATTGGGCAAATGGCATTTTTGGTTGTTCGTTTTAGGGTTTAATTTAACCTTCTTTTTACAACATATTTTAGGGATTTTAGGAATGCCAAGGCGTATTTACACCTATCCAGATTTACCGTATTGGAAAGTATTAAATATATTTTCATCTATTGGAGCTGTATTTATGTTTATTGGTATGGCTATTTTCTTTTGGAATATTTATAAAACCTTAAAAAAACCAAGAACAGCAGTTGCAAATCCTTGGGATGCTTGGACCTTGGAATGGTCAACACCTTCTCCTCCAGAACTAAAGAATTTTGATGAAATTCCTCAAGTACACAGCAGAAGACCTCTATGGGATTTAAACAATCCTGATAATCCTGATAAAAAACTGAATTGATGCATAGAGATAAAGGAAAATTATTGATGATATTTTTTATTTTTTCAGAAACGTTCTTTTTTATAGCGCTTATAATTGCTTATGTCTATTATCGAAATTTCTCGGATGCGACGGATACAGTAGCAAAACATTTAGACGCATTTAGAGCAGGAATTTTTACACTATTTTTAATCGCAAGTAGCTTCACCTTATTATTTAGTAAAAAAGCATTGCTGAAAAAAAAATATACCAACTTTAAACTATGGATGGCTTTAACCATTCTATTTGGTGTTATTTTTATGCTGGGTCAAGTAACTGAATATATCGGTTTGTATCAAAAGCAAATAACATTAGAAAAAGACATATTTGGATCTAGTTTTTTTACACTTACTGGCTTCCATGGTTTGCATGTTATTTTAGGAATTATTGCTTTGGGGATTCTTTTTGCGATGTCCTTTGGAAAGTTAAAAAAGGTTGCTTTTTCTGGTATTAATGGAGTAGATATATACTGGCATTTTGTAGATATTGTTTGGTTATTCGTTTTTTATTTTGTCTATATAACACCATTATTATGAGCGCAACAGATTATTTTTCAAACCCTTATAACTGGTCATTTATAGGATTCTTATTTTTAATAGCATTTATACTAACTTATTTATTGCTATTTAAAACGACTAGCATTCAAAAAGTATTGTTTTGTACCGCGGTGGTATTGATGTACTTAGTTTTAGGATCTCCTATTTCAAATTTGACCAATTATGGACTTCATAGTATAAGCATGCTGCAGCATATTGTACTATTAATGGTTTCACCTATTTTAATAATAAAATCATTACCTTTAAAATCAATCGATAATAAATTTTTCAATAAACTTGGAGTATTTAATCAGCCAAAAAAATATTTTATACTAATTTGGATTATTGGTGCTTTAGTGATGTGGTTAGGACATTTTTTAAGTGCAGCAATCATGTCTTCTAAATACGGATTAGTTATTTGTGGTATCAATATACCCAAAAACAGTTTCCTTTTACAAATACCCGAGGTATCCATTTATACCTTATTATTTTTAGCAGGATTTCTAATGACTTTACCAGTATTTCATCCCAATAAAAATAAACGTTTGCACCCAGTTAAAAGTGTCATGTATTTATTTACTGCATGTATTAGTTGCTCTATTTTAGGACTTTATGTTACATTTATGGCATCTTCAACTTCTATGGCAGAAGCGATTCCAATTTTTGCAAGTTTTAGAAACCCCATGCCGATGTCTGTGAGAACTGATCAAGAAATAGCAGGATTAATGATGTGGGTTCCTAGTTGTATATTGTATGTTATTTCTTCAGTAGAAATACTTTTTCATTGGTATGATGACAATTCTGCAATAGATGAAATACAACAGTTAAAAGCAAGTCTTTCAGATAAATAAAATATTATGACTGAAAAAAACACCTATAAAGCACAACCAGAAGAACTTCCAAAACCAACCTATTGGCCATTCTTTTTGGCTTTAGGAGTTGTACTGATATTTTGGGGTATATTAACATCGTGGATTATTACTGGAATTGGATTTATTCTTTTTGGAATAGCTATTACAGGATGGATAATGGAGATTTATAAAGAACTATCAAAAAAAGAGAAAGATGAGTTGTGATTGCGAAGAACAAAAAACAACTGACTTAAATTTAGAAGCAGTTAATAGAAGAAGTTTTTTAACGAAGATTACTATTGCAATTGGTGGTTTTATAGGAACAGTTTTGGCTTTTCCTTTAATTACCGCTATGCTAGACCCTGTAACTAGAAAAAAAGATACTACTTGGCGAAATGTTGGTGGTCTAATTGATTTTGAAGAAGGCAAAACAAAAATGGTGTCTTTTGAAAATGCTTCACCTTATAAATGGAGTGGAGAAATAGCGTATTCTGCGGCATATGTCAGAAGAGAAGAAAATAATAAATTAACAGCTTTTTCTGTGAATTGCGCTCATCTAGGATGTCCTGTGAGATGGGAAGAAAAACCAGAATTATTTATGTGTCCTTGTCATGGAGGTGTCTATTATAAAGACGGTTCAAGAGCAGCTGGACCACCACCAAGAGGCTTACATACTTATCCAATCCGCATAGTGAATAATCAAGTTGAAATAGAAACTCAAGCAATTCCAATAACTAATATATAAGACTCAAATACCCGATGGCTATCCATAAATCAAACGAAATGAACATTTACAACTTACAAATCGGACAATTTATTTAATATTTAATTCTTATGAAAAAAATACTAAAAAATATAGGATGTTGGTTAGATGACCGGGGGGGATTCAGTGATTTATTAAAACCATTGACAACACATTTGGTGCCACCAGAATCTACATGGAATTACGTTTGGGGGAGTGCCACCTTGTTTTGTTTTATTTTACAGGTCATAACAGGAATTGCTTTAGGCTTTTTATATCAACCATCAGTAGATGTAGCCTATCAATCATTGCAGTACATAGAAAACCAAGCTTTTATGGGGAGCTTTATTCGTGGTCTGCATAATTGGGGAGCTTCTGGTATGGTGTTTTTAATGGGAATGCACATGATACGGGTTTATTTAAATGCAGCTTATAAGTATCCACGTGAAATGAGCTGGATAACTGGTGTAGTTTTAATGGTGATTACCATTGTCATGGCATTTACAGGCCAGTTATTACGTTGGGATAATAATGGTGTTTGGTCTGCCATAGTTGCGGCTGAACAAATGGGAAGAATCCCACTTATAGGAGATTCATTGGCTTATTTTTTATTAGGTGGTGATACTATTGGTGGCGAAACATTGAATCGATTTTTTGCAATGCATGTATTTTTATTTCCTGCTTTGTTATTTTCATTTGTAGGATACCACTTGTATTTAGTATTTAGAAATGGTATTTCTGAACCACCAAAAGTGGGAAGATTGGTTAATCCAAAAACTTATAAAAAATGGTATGAAGATATGCTCATAAAAAAAGGGGTTCCTTTTTTTCCGGATGCTATTTGGCGAGATGCTGTTTTTAGTGCATTCGTATTAATTGTTATAGTATGTCTAGCATGGTTTATTGGTGCACCAGAATTATCGTCAAAACCAGATTTAACCAATGTAAATTCAAACCCTAAACCCGATTGGTATTTTACATGGATTTTTGCTCTTTTTGCATTAATGCCTCGTGAAATTGAATCCTATGTCATGTTTTTAGGTCCTTTGCTTGTAGGTATATTACTGTTTTCCATACCTTTTTTATCGAATAAAGGGGAACGTAGTCCTTTACGAAGACCTTGGGCAATTACTGGTGTCGTTTTTATAATTTTAAGCATTAGTTCATTATGGTATGTTGGAATACAAGAACCATGGTCTCCTCGTTTCGACGCCAAACCTTTATCTGAATACACAACAGTTCCAGATGCTTCGACTGAAATAAAAAAAGGTATTGAACTTTTCAATACTGTAGGCTGTATATATTGTCACAGGATAGGAAATCAGGGGGGTATTCGTGGACCTGAATTGACAAATGTACAAAACCGATTGACCAAAGATCAAATGGTTATTCGAATTGTTAATGGAGCAGAAAACATGCCTGCTTATGGGGGTTCTTTATCAAAAGAAGAACTAGAGGCTATCGTTATCTTTTTATCGGCTAAAGAAAAACAATAAACACCGAAACCATAAGATATAAATATGTTTTATAAAAGTTATTATTTATTTCAGTATATTGTTATTATTCAGTTGTTCAAAGCCTTGTACTATTGCAAATTGTGATCTTACAATTTTCGAAGCTAGAAAAATCACTTGTAAAAACAAAAAGATATTTAAAATTAAATATATTATGAGAGAAGCTATTAAATTTACATGTATTGCCTTGCTTATTATCATTGTTATTACTTGTGTTTCCATCTGGCCAATTTACGGATTTTCAACTCTTGGGATATTGATTTTTGGTTTAGGTATCCATGATATTACCCAAAAAAAACACGCTATTTTAAGAAATTTTCCTGTTTTAGGTCACATGCGTTTTTTACTTGAATTAATCGGTCCAGAAATTCATCAATATTTTATAGAAAGTGATACCGACGGAAAACCAATAAACAGAAACCATCGTTCCTATATTTACGAACGTGCAAAACTAGAAAGGGAAACACATCCTTTTGGTACAGAGATTAATGTTGAAGAAGAAGGCTATAAATGGTTACAACATAGTATTTATGCTGCAAAGCAGTTAGAAGAGCCACCAAGAGTCTTGGTTGGAGGCCCAGATTGCAAACAACCCTATTCGGCAAGTATATTTAATATTTCGGCCATGAGTTTTGGTGCTTTAAGTAAAAATGCTATCATGGCATTGAATATAGGTGCCAAAGCTGGTAACTTTTTCCATGATACAGGTGAAGGTGGGATTTCAGAATACCATAGAAAGGGTGGAGATTTGGTGTATGAAATTGGAACTGGTTATTTTGGATGTAGAACCGAAGACGGGCATTTTTCAGCTGAAAAATTAAAAGAAAAAGCAGCCTTTTCTGAAGTAAAAATGATTGAAATTAAAATTTCACAAGGTGCAAAACCAGGACATGGGGGTGTTTTGCCTGCGGCAAAGAATAATGAGGAAATTGCTACAATTAGAGGAGTACAACCGCATACAGTTGTTATTTCACCACCGAGCCATAGTGCTTTTAGAAATGCGAAAGAATTATGTGCATGGATTAAGCAATTACGTGATCTATCTATGGGAAAGCCAATAGGCTTTAAATTATGTATTGGAAATAAAAAAGAGTTTATAGATATCTGTGAAGCTATGATTGAAACAGGGATAAAACCAGATTTTATAACAGTCGATGGAGGAGAGGGTGGTACTGGGGCTGCTCCAATTGATTTTTCAAATTATGTTGGTATGCCTTGGGAAAAAGCCATGATTTTTGTGGTTGATACCTTAAATGGATATGGTCTTAAAAAAGACATAAAAGTTTTTACAGCAACTAAAATTTTTACAGCTTTCGATATTTTTAAGGCATTTTGTATAGGTGCAGATATATGTAGTTCCGCTCGTGGTATGATGTTAGCTTTGGGTTGTATTCAAGCAATACGTTGCGACACCAATAAATGCCCAACAGGAGTTACCTCTAGTAATCCTAAGTTTATGAGAGGACTAGTTGTTGAAGATAAATGGAAACGAGTAAAAAATTACCAACACGAAACGGTTAACGACTTTTTAGAATTATTTGCTGGTGCAGGTTGTACAGAGTTATCGCAACTCAATAGAAGCTTTATTCATAAAAAAGTAGGTGATGAGATTAAATCATATGAAGAATTATATCCATCAGTAATTGAAAACTCATTACTTAAAATGAACAATGTAGAATAATAGGAATTCTTATTGAATAAATACTATCGTTCTTTCTACAATTTGAATGTTAGTTTTATTCCATCCACAATCATGCCTGTGCCAATTATAGCAAGAACTAAGCCCATTAACTTCCCAATTACTGAAATCAAATTAGTACCTACTTTTTTTACAATTAAGTCACTAAAAGAAAAAGCCAGATACGTCAGATAAATCATTAAAGCAAAAATGGAAATAACAATTCCAATCTGAATTAAATTTGCATTAGTAACATTATTCATAGCAGCTACTATAGTGCCTGGACCAGCAAGAATAGGTATGGCTAAAGGAGAAATGGAAATATTGTTTTTATCTTCAGAATCACTACTATGTATTTTAGCTTTCTGAGACATTAGCATTTCAAATCCGATATAAAATATAAGTATTCCCCCAGTTATTTTAAAAGCTGGAATTGTAAGGCCAAATAATTCAAAAATATATTTTCCAGCTATAACAAAAGAGACCACTATAATAAAAGCTGTAAATGTAGCTGTCTTAGCAATCTTTTTTTTACTTTCTTTATTCTCACCTACTGTAAGTCCTAAAAAAATAGGTGTATTTGCTATTGGATTCATAACAGCAAAAAAGCTCATAAAGACAGTTAAAGCATAAGTCATTAAATTTTCCATATTTTTTTAATATATATATATATATATTCTTTAGTATTTATTAGCCTTAGCTAACATTTTTAGTTACATAAAGCAACTTTTTTAAGACCTGCATACCAAAATAGTATTTAACAAACCTTTTATAAATTAATTGATACTAATAGGTATTGAGTTTTTCTCGTATTTATTGTGAATCAATATTATTGCCAATCCAAAAAGAACAGCCACAACAATTAAAATAGTGCTTATTAATCCAGTTACTCCAAACGACATTCTTATTAAGATTGTAGAGATCACAAATCCTGAGTTTCTTATAATTTTATGAAACTGATCTGTATAAAAGAAGGAGATTAAAAGCAGTACTACATCGACTAAAATTAGTATGGTAAAAAATTGATCAAAAAATAAATTATTAATACTTTCAAAGGACGGTAATTTATTTGATGCAATAGAGACTCCAGCAGTCCAATCAATTAATGTGTATAATGCTATAACAAAAAACAATGGCACTAATATTACCGCAATTAATTTTTTCTTTTTAATAAACTTTTCAATAACACCTTTAATACTAGTTTCCTTGACTACTTTTTGTTTTCCTTGCTTTTGAAATAGAAATATTAAATAAAAAAGTAAAAGAGAAGCAATTAAATCATAGGTAAATTGTAAGTCTCCTTTTATCTCAAACCAATTTGCAGAAACTTCTAAAGCAGACAAATCTTTAAATAATTTACGAATAATAATTAGTGTTATTATTTCGTATTGTTTTGTTATATAGGTCGTAAAAGATTTAGGTAAATAATAAATTAAGAGGTAAACCTCATAAATAAGAATAAATGAAAAGGGTGTGTAAACGGCTGATATAGGATTTGTTAGTAATTCTGAGTTTAATGGTAAAGCTAGAAAATCAAATTTTATTAAATAGATGATCGCTAAATGAATAAAAAAGCTGAGTAATGCCAATTTGAGAATTAGGTTTTCAGCTTTTCCTCGCATTTTTTCAGAGAGAAACTTATCGAAAATATATGGCACTATATTTTTTGTATTAATCATTAAAATATATTTTACACAACTATTTGTGGTTAATAATAACTGTTATAAGTAACTAATTTAACAAATATAACCGAATGTAATGTTATTACTTACTTTTTTTGATCAAACAAGGACTAATTTTTAAATATACAACGTATTATATCTTAGTTATTTAGTTAGAATTAAATCGTTAATTGCATCCCAAAGCTTAATTCTTATTGCTAAAGATTGCTTAGCTACGGCTAGTGTTTCATTCCATTTTTGATCATCTTCTTTACATAATTCTGCAATCATTTTAAGGGATAGTGGTCCATGCTCATCTCCATCTAATTCAATATGACGTTCCAAATAATACCTTAGTTTGTTATAAGATTTGTTTTCAGAATCGGAATTTTTAAGAATTTCTATAAACATATCTGGAATTACATCTTCTCTTCCAAAGGTAAAAGCAGCAGCTACAAGATGTGTTTTTTTTGTTTCAATAATTGAAAATGAAAATCGAACAAAATCTGCTACTCTTTTATCAATTTTTATTTCATTCAACGAATATTGAACAGTATTTCCTGATTTAATAAGTTTTATAAATTTATTTATTTCATCTTTATTTGCATTAGTCTGCGACATTGCATCCAAGTACATTTCAAAATGACTTTTAGGTACGCCAATTTCATTAATGTCACTTTCTTCACCGTGAACTATTTCATTAATAAATCTTGATAAGATTGGGTTTTTTGGCGGTGTCCAGGGTATATCAACAGTGGTTAGATTTTGTTGAAGACTTTTTAACAGAGACATAAAATCCCATACTGCAAATACGTGGCTTTCCATAAATATTTTTATATCTTCTATGGTCTTTAAATTTTTATAAAGGTTATGAGCTTTTAATTGATTTCGCAATTCAAAAATCTCATTTTCTATGTGTTGTATTCTATTCATTCTATTTTTTAAATTGTATTAACTCTTTTTAAAAATTATAGTAAGAAGTTTTAATCTAATTACCTTTTTTTTAATTGGCAAATTTACAATTTTACCATTAAATCCTTTAAACTATCAAATTTTAAATTTGACTAATATTTAGTTGCTGATGATTTGGTAAGTAATCGTTATTTTTTTTAGATTGATTACGAATACTATTCAGTCCATAAGTTTCCGATGGAATATGTTTTTGCTTTTCCGCTAATGATGACTCTATTTTTTTTATTTTGGCAATGTAACTTTCCTCCTCTATCTGAAATTTGTATTGCATTTAGTTTATTTTTAGAGAGCCTTAACGACCAAAATGGGATTAATGAGCAATGTGCGGAACCAGTTACAGGATCTTCCAAAATTGACGCTTGTGGCGTGAAAAATCTTGATACAAAATCGCAATTTTCTCCTTTTGACGTAACAATTACTCCACCGGGATCAAGGTTTATTTGGTCAAATATTTGTTTGTCAATTTTGATGTTTACAATATCTTGTTCAGTATCATAGATCAGCAAATAGTCTCTTGATTTGTAAATTTCTTTTGGTTGGATATTTAAAGATGCTCTAATTACTTCTGGTAGTTTTGAAATTATGGGCATCCGGGAAGGTAAGTCTAAGTAATAAGTGTCATTTTTTGTAAGAACAGTTAAATCTCCACTCCGTGTTTTAAAGAGTATGCGATCCTTGGGGTAGTTTAAAATTGTCTTTAAACAATGAGCAGTTGCGAGTGTAGCGTGTCCGCATAAATCCATCTCAATTTCTGGTGTAAACCATCGTAAATGTATTTTATTATTTTTTTTTACAAAAAATGCAGTCTCAGGGACTGCATTTTCTTTAGCGATTTTCAATAATAGTTCATCAGGCAACCATTCTTTTAATAGAATAACACAAGCTGGATTTCCGGAAAACATTTTATCGGTAAATGCATTTATTTGAAATAATTTAAGTTTCAATTATTATATAAAATTTAACTGCGAAAAAGATTTTTTTTAAAATATTAATAACTCTTTATGAGCTAATTTTTATTGCAACCATTCAGCTTTTCCTGTATCCATATTATAGTAGGCGCCAACAATTTTAATTTCCCCTTTATCTTCCATCTCTTTTAAAATTGGACTGTTGATTCTAATTTGTTCGATACTATTATTTACATTACTATCACAAACCATATGAACAAAATCGAGATTTTTTGAAGTTCTTTCTCCTTCATACACAACATCATCAACTGCCGGTTTTATTTTTTCAAGCATAGCCGTAATGTTCCCTAATTCAACATTGTCAATAGCTGCTTTTACAGCATCACAATGCTCATGTCCCAAAACTAAAATTAATTTTGCACCAGAAACTTTACAAGCAAATTCCATCCTGCATTAAAATGTGCTAACACTATACCGTCACTTATCTTTTGAGCAAATATATTATTGCTTAAAAACAAGATACTGATAAACGTTATTAATTTAGCTAATTTTATAAATTATTTTAGTTTGTCTAGTTTCTCTTCCATTCTAATTAAACGATCTTTTAATTCTTTAAGAATCTTTATAACCTCATCAGATTTTAAAGTATCTTGTTGTTCTTTTGTTAAAACTTCTTCAACTAGACCTTTCATTTGTTTATTTTTTTCAATAAACTCTTTTTCATTTGCTGGATTAGATTTTTTTTCTTGATTACAAGCTATTAAAGAAAAGAATGTAAAAGCAATTACAACGAATTTAATTTGTCTGTTCATGATTTTTTTTTAATATTATTTTTAAGTTTTTTAATTTTTTTTATAGGATTAATTTAAAACCTAGTTAGGACTAGGTAAATATATATAAAAAGATTGAAATGTCTATAATGATTATTTCTTAAAATCCTTTTCTCTAAAAGTTTATAAAATAATTACTGATCCCACTTAGTATACTTTGTATTGCATAAGAAGCTAAAATTAATCCCATAATTTTACTTAAAACAGTAATTCCATAACTTCCTATTAACTTTTGCAAATAATTTGCTGTTAAAAGGGTCAAGCAAGTAATTCCTATAACAATTAATACGACAAAGGTTGTAATGGCTTGTTCTTTAATTGAGTAGATTTGATTATTGGTCATTAAAACAACTGCCATAATAGCTCCTGGTGAGGCTAAGGAGGGAATTGCAATTGGAAATATAGTAACGTGTTTATAGTCTGTAATTCTATTTTTTTCCTGTTCAGGTTTTCCTTCTCCGAATATCATTGTTAATGCAAACAAGAAAAGAATCACACCACCAGAAATTTGAAATGCGTCAAGGGAGACTTCCATACCATCTAAAATTACTTGCCCAATGACAATAAAAAATAGAAGTATTAAAAAAGCCATTATTGATGCCCGAATTGCAATTTTCTTTTTATGAATTATATCAAATTCTTTAGTTGCTTCCAGGTAGACAGGTATTGTTCCTATTGGATCAATTACTGCGAAAATAAAAAATACTGTTGTTAAAATTTCAGCCATATTAATTTGATTGAGTTATACTGGACCTTACCATTCCGAATGAAAGGTCAATTTTGCATGCATTGATTCTTGTTGTTTTAATTAGTTTTTCATTTTTACTGAATTTATTATACCTTTTTTAAAATACCATTAAGAAACTCTTAGTTATGTAGATTTATTTTTTTATATTTTCTAAAAAGATATCTGTTAAAGAGTTTTTAGAGCCATAATTACAGGATAATATAAGCCGAGTATTAAAATCAAGGTTAAGAATGGCCTGTTCACATTTTGAAATTTATAGTTTTTATTTTTAATAGCATCAACACCATGATTAATTGCTGAAAAAAAGATAAAGAAAAAGAATGTAAAAAGAATTGTCAACTCCGACCTAATGCCCCAATTACATAAATATACAACTACTGCAATTACTGCATAAGACAACAATGCAATAGCTGATTGGCGTTGATAATTACTACCAACTTCAAAACCCTTCATTTTTGCAGACTCATTACCTAAAAAAAAGTCCTTCAAGGCCAGATGTGCCTTATAAAGCAACAATAATAACAGGTATCATAAAGTGTAGTTGAGCGATAGGATCATATGTCCCTGTATAGCCAATTTTATAGCCCCAATAAAACGCAACTACTGTACCTAAAATCCTTGATATACCTAATAATTTCAACAAATAGCTCATATTTTTCTCATTATTAAACACCTTTTTTATAGATTTTATCTTACTGTTTTTAGTATTAATTGCATTTATTTTTGTTTGAGTTCCGCATGAATTTTTTGTTTAATTTCTTCATATTTATTTTTTAATTCATCAGGAATTTCACCATGCATTGCGTTTAGTTTTTTTAATTTTAATGATAGAAAAACACTAAATACCCCGCCAGTAATTAATGTCAATCCTGTCCAAAAAACAATTGTCTTTCCTGCAAATAATGGGTTCCAGATTAATAGGAATGAAAAGAACACTCCAAACACTCCAATGAGCATAAGATTTCCCCAATCTGAAATCCCATAGTTTTTTAATTCTATGGCATAACTTATTCCACCAATTGAACGAAAAAGAATAAGAAAACCTACATAAATGGGTAATGTCACCATTGATATTTCGGGATGTATAAACAGTAATACTCCCAGAAGGAAAGTAAAGGTGCCAAAAATCAATGTCCATCCCCAATTATCAATTTTATTGCGATTAGCTATTGAGAAAATAATTTCTGTCAAACCTGAAAAAAGGAAGGAAACACTAAAAATTATTGCTAGCGCTAAATATGACTCTAAAGGTGATGTTAAAGTATAGATGCCAATTCCTGTGAAAATTAACCCAACTATTAAAGGAATATACCAATGTTCAATTGAGTTCTTAATTGTTTTAATAAAAGTGCTGCTCATTATTATTGTTATTATATTAAATGCCTACTCTATAAGTTTTCGGCTACCCTTTTTATTCTTTATGTAACCCATTAAAATTAGGTTAATTACTCTTTCAAAACAACTAAAACAGAAAATAATACCAAATAATTTTTTTATATTTTCTATGGAGTAAGTATTTTTCCATATTTAATATACCATTAATTACGAATAAGCTTTGTGTTGTGCTTTTAGTAATTAATTTTTTAAGGAGCTAATAGCTAATTATTCTTTTAGACGATTATATTTTTTCAAGGTTTTAATCAGTAAATCATGTGGTAAAGCATAAGCCTTATTTCCGTTAATGCCTTCCATAGTTTCCGCTGCTACCATTGCATTAATAATCGCTTCTTCAACTGCTTGAACAGTTGCTTCAAAAACGGGCATTAGTAAATCATTTGGTACTGATTTTACGTTGGTAGTTTCATCTATATTAAATGCATTTTCATTCGCAGTTGAGAAGGCTAAAAAAATATCTCCTGAACCATTACTTCCTCGACCACCTACAATACCAATTCCCAACGGAATTCTTTGGGCTATTCTTTTTAATTGATGAGGTAAAAGAGGCACGTCTGTTGCAATAATTACTATAATTGAACCATCTCCTTCTTGTCTCCTCGATTTTGGTGGCGCATTAAATTTAGTATTTAAAGTGTCCTTTAATTCAATTCCAACAGGTACACCTGCGATTGATAAATTTCTTTTAGCTCCAAAATTTGATTGGACGATTGCACCAACTGTATAAGTTGAATTCTTTATTTTAAAAATTCTTGAAGATGTTCCAGTCCCTCCTTTAAAACCCAAACACATCATTCCTGTTCCTCCACCAACATTTCCCTCGTTAATTTTTCCACTCGATGAATTTTGTATGGCTTCTAAAACATGTTTTTCTTTTACGTGAAACCCATAAATATCATTTAGGAAACCATCATAAGTTTCAGCAACCACAGGATAGGTGTACCACCAATCTTCTCCGTTATACCAATCTGTATCTACATACCATTTTAATACCGCATCTCTAACAACTCCAACACTATTTGTATTAGTTATCATAATTGGTGTTTCCAAAAAACCTGATTCAGTAACCCAAGTAGTACCTGTCATTTCTCCGTTACCATTAAGACTATACCAATTGGCATAAACTGGACTAAATTTTTTGTCTTTTCCTCTTGGGAATATTGCAGTAACTCCAGTTCTTATAGGTCCTTTTCCCGCAATGTTTTCTCCTGTTCCAGAAATAATAGTGCTATAACCTACTTCAACTCCTTTAACATCTGTAATAGCGTTAAATTCTCCTGTTGTTCCAACAAATGGAACTCCTAAATCTCTTGCTCTTGGTTTTTGTCCATAACATTGAAAACAAATAATTAGTACTATAAAAACGATATTTAATCTTTTCATATGGGTTTTTTTTAATAGGGTGTTTTTTTCCGGAATTAACTGTCTGGTTAAATAATCGATTTAGCCATTTTTTTTCTTCTTGTTAGTATTTATCAAAAAATAGATTATTGGAATAAAAATCATTCCCATTGTTAATGGTAAAAACCAAGTTCCAAGTCCATCTGTATTTCCGTTTGCATTCTGAATCGTCTTAAAAATGATCAATCCGAAAATTATCATAATTATGAATTTCAAAAATCGGATCATTCGAGATGCATTCGTGTATTGGTACAAAGCATTTTCTTTAGTTATTTCACTCGGATAATTAAATAGTTGTGGGTATTTGTTTAGAACTGTTAATCCAATAAATATTAGTGTTGAAATAATTGATAATGCAAGTATATTTGACTTATTTCCAAATCCATCTGCTTCTCCAGCTCCATTGTAATGTGTTGGAATTATATCGGGTAATTCAGAATAATTCGCAACTGTCAAAACCCACATTCCGAAAACAGCAAACCAACCTATTAGCTCAAGTATTTTGTCGGTTTGATTTAATTGTAATTCTATTTTCGGTCTTCTATCCATATAGTCCTCTTTTTCATAATGTTGCTTTTAGATTGATTGCAATATTTTTATGGACTACTTCTCTTATATTTACAAAGTTACTTCCTTTGGATTTTCTCCGTATTGATTTTTTCCTGGTTTACTATCTGTTAGCATTAGAACTAATATCCAAATTGCTCCTATAAAAGGGATTAATGTTACTAATATCATCCAGCCACTTTTACCAATATCATGAAGTCTTCTAATTACAACTGCCAATCCAGGAATAAATAAAATTAATGCATAAATTCCATATAATGGACCAGGACTTAGATCTACGTTTCCTTGGTCTATTATATATCCGATTCCTTTAAAGGCAATACCAAGAAAATTGTCGAGCCAAATTGCTATCCCTCCAAAGATAATATTGAAAAGAGTAAACATCCAATATTCTTTTCTTCTTGCACGACCATTAAAGTCCGCATACTGCTTTAATACTTTTAAATACCAATTCATAATTTTTCTATTTAATTTTCCTGATCCTAAGGTTTTTAAGTTTCACCCCATTTATTTCTTTGGGTTCTGGTCTCCATTTTTAAGTTTTATTTAAACTTTTATTCAGTTATTTTTGCTATGCAATATACATTTTTTATTGCTTATAGGTTCCATCAGGTAATACAGTTGGGAACATATATTGTGTGTCGGTTAGCAGTGAGTAAATAGTAGTATCTGTGTTTTCTACTAATGTTTTCGTGTTTAAATCCCATTCTTGAGCTATTTCATTTAGTCTATTTTCTTGAGCGCCAAGAATAGAAGTCATTGTCCAATAAATATATTCAGTTGCCATACAATCGTATTCACATGTTTGATCATCGTAAGTATACCAGGCGCTTGCTGGATATGGATTTGGAATTTTCATAAAGTTTCCGCCTCTTGCAATATCCATTGCGTTCGTTAATGAACTGCCCTCATTTTCTCCAAATATTGTTGGGTATGCATTGGCATATCCTGTATGAGTAATTACGTGCCAAACTTCTTCAATTGCAGCGTCAAATAGCCCTGTATGTCCATTTGTGTGCCAAGAAGGATTTGATTCGTCAGCACCTAAATCTTGTGCATTAAGGTTTATTTGAGATTCTGATTTCCACATGAATAAGGCTGCATTATTTGTTGTCAATGCAGTTAGTAAAGTCATATTATCTACTGTGCCATCCTCATTATTATCTAAATATTGAGCCATTAGATTTGCTGCGTGAAGCAATTTTGAATCTTCAACATCTGAATAGGCATAGATTGGGATTCCAAAAACATCTACTTTTCTGTTAGTGCTTGTAAAACCTGCATCCGTATGTGCAATAATTGTAAAATTTGGATCATTTCCAGGAGAAATTACTATTGGGTTTGTGTCTTTATCATTATTGCAAGCACTGAACATTGCAAAAATCCCTACAAGAAGGCTTATTAATTTGTTCATTGTTACATTAATTTTATTTAACGATTATTTGCGGTTTAATTATCTATAGCACTATTTAAGATAAGGTATTCCAAAAGGAGATTTAAGGGCTACTACTATTTTTTCTGTTGGTCAAGAGTAAATCCTCGCAATTCAACGATAACTTCATTTTTGCGATTAAAAAATTCATAAGGTGCGTTATAACCTAAAAAATAAAATCGTTCAGTATAAGCTATTCCTTCAGCGTCTAAAGCTGATTGTAATTTCTGTTTATATTTTTCTATTTTTTTATTATTAGCCCAACCGCTAAAGCTTATTGCAGCAACAGTTTTTGCAGGCTCTTCTTTAAATTCTATAAGTGATTGATTAGGTTTTGGAAGCATTTCTTTTTTCAATTCCTTTGGAACCATAAACATCATAGTCATAGAATCTTCTAATTTCATAGCTACAGGAGAGGTCATAGATATTTTTTCATTTCTTTCATTACCTCCAAAAATATATCCTGCTAAAATGGAGAATCCTTTACTTGAAGAATTTTCATAACCTTTAGTTGATAGTTTGATAGAAGTAAATAATGTTTCTTCATAACTTCTTATTTCAAACGTGTTATATTTTTTATTAATTGAATAAGAGTAAGTTTCAATATTCCTTTGACTGTTATAAGCAAAAAGCTGAGTAACAACAAAAGCTATCAATACAACCCCAATTAATATTAATACTATTTTCATTTTTGTATTTAAATATTTAGCTATTTTCATTTCTTAAATGAACACCAACGTGTTTATGTATGATTTCGTTGCGTGTTTAAGCAACTAAATTAGTAAACTAAAACGAACCAGAGGAAATTCCGCAGGATTTTCCGAGTACACGCAGAACAAGCAATTGATTATAGACGTTGTTGTAGCTCATTAATTTTAGTATTCCATATTAATTCAGAATAGCTGCTTTTAGAATTATAAAAAACGATAGTTTCTTTGATAATATTTGTGACGATAAAATGTTCTTCACGCTACTTGTTCTAATGGGTTAATTTTAATTCTCCTAAGCCTTTTATATCTTCTCCATTTAAATGGACTAATCTATATTTAACAGAGTTATCTTTATAAATATCTAATATTATAAAATTATCGCGAGTTCCTCCTCCCATACCTGTTGTAATGTAAGTGATGTTTTCCTTTTTATGCAAACTATATTCGATAATGTTTTTACTTTTCGGTCGATAAAATGCGCCCACATCACCTGCCATTAAATAGACTGGTTTTTTAGTTTGTATAAAAAGAGGCTCAAGAATTTCCCAATAATTTGTAATAACATCTTTGTTTTGTAATGAATTAGGTTTAGGTATATTAAAATTTTCTATATCCTTTGAGTACCAAATAAGCTGGTGCATAAAAACAAAAATATTAGTAACTTCTTTGCCTTCTTCCTTTAAAGTTTTCTTTAAAAAATCTAATTGTTTGCCGCTGATATTCCATTTGTCAATATTTGGGTCTAAAATTATGAATAGATCATTTTTAATGCTAAATTTTTTGTATGATGGACCAAACATTTTTTCAAATGTTTCTAATTTTCCGTCGTGATTCCCCCTCGCAATATGGATAGGCATAGAGAGTTCTTCTAATTCTTCTATTACATTTGGCCAACTATTTGGATAACGTACAACATCTCCTAGTAAAACACCGAATGCTATTTCTTGTTGCTCATTTATAAAATCGAATTTAGCTTTAAAAGGTTTGAACAATTCTTTCTCTCCTCTAGGAGCAGGTTTTCCGTAAGTATGGCCTGCTATAAAAAAAGAATGTTTAATTTTTTCTTTCGGTGTCGAATTGCAACTTATTAGTCCAATTGTCAAAAGTCCGAATGCTAATTGTTTAATATTCATATTGGTTTTTTGGTTTTTCTCAAATTACCGCCAACGGTTTTGTATAAGAATAGTGCGGTTTTGTATGCGAGTATTTTCCGATAGAAAAATCAGACTTAACAAAAGTGCACGGATTCTTGATTAAGCACTAAACTAAGCATTATTTTTATACGGTGTTGTACTACGTTATTTTTCTTTTCAGCTTTTCGTAACAATATTTTCTATTTTTTTGTTTGTATGATTTTCCTTTAATCATTCCGAAAACTTCGTTAGTTTTTAGTAAATATTCCAATGTACTCTCATAACAACTTCCAATTGCGTAATCATTGTCAGATTCATTTGGTAGTTTTGTTCCAGTTCTATGAGGTTTGTATGTTGCAAAAATATAAGTTTTCCCAGTTTTAAATTCACTAATACTTGCTCTACAATCTACTCCGTCAGTATCAAATATTTCAATAAATTTTCTTTCTTCTTTACCTTTTATTATTTCAATAATTTTCACTTTTATAGATTCTCCAGTTCCGTAATAAGGGTCAAATTTATTGTTTAGAGTTTCTGCAAAATATTTGTCATAATCTGTAAATCGTTTTCCATTTTCAGTATGATAAATATGTTCTATAATTTTCCCTTTTTATAACTTCTTCCTTCTTCACACTCTAATACCTCTTTATATAATTTTCTAGAAATAGCTAGGTTTTCTAACGGAATAGAAAGATGAAAGGGATTCATTTATTAATGATTTAGCCAACTAATTTAGAAAATACTAACCAAAATAGAAAACTCAAGACCATTTTCTTGTAAAAGCTAAAACTAGCTATTAATTCTTATTTAACGTTTAAATCATTTTTTTATTAATACAACCTTTTTATAAGGTTAGCAATGGTTGGTTAATCGTTTCTGATCTTTATGGCGTAATAATGATGTGTTAGCTCCATGAATTGAAGAAAAGTCCACAGTATCTAGCAGTTCAAATGCAGCTTTAAAAGAATCAACTAAATTGTTTGCCATATTGCGTGTCAAATTATTTTTAACAACGATCCGAAACATAGTTTTATCTTTATCTTGATCACTGAAAAGAGCTCTGTACTCATCGGTGACTGGATCATTAATTCCCATCTTATATCCACTCACGTACCAATGATGTTGAGATAAAACGTGTTGCAGGTCTATGTCATCATAAGTGAAATCGCACTCTGGGTTTAGCATTGCTGTAACAACGGGAAGACAGTTCCTTGGACCATCATCAAGAATAACAAATCGAGCTTGTCCATTTATTGTCATTTCGCTAAGTGATTTACGAATATGTTGAGCATTGGCCATCATGTTGTCACAAACCTGACGATACCCACTTAAGCCGTAGCGTAGTAATTTATAATATTGTACATATACACCACTTGCTGGGCGGGAGAAATTAAGCGTATAAGAGTCAGCCTTACCACCTAAATACGTTACCGAAATAGCCACATGTTCGCTGAGATCTTTCCGTTCCCGCCATATTACCCAACCTGTTCCACAGACAGACTCACCGTATTTATGTCCACTAGCAGATATTGACAAGACGTTCGGTAATCTAAAATCCCATGGAGGAAGATCATCTTGAAATGGCGCAATGAAACCTCCAGATGCTGCGTCAACATGGATGCCAACCTGGAAATCACGCTCTCTATTTATTTCTTCGATAATAGAGTTAATTTCATTAACTGGGTCATATTGCCCTCCATAGTGATTACCCATTATGCAAACCACTCCAATGGTATGATCATCGACTAAGTTGCTTATTTGGTCTGCTTGTATCTTAAAACTTGATGATGATGGACTAATTAATCTGGGCTCAATATCCATATATTTAAATAGTTTTTCCCAGGCGGCCTGGTAGCAAGATGAGATTACCAAATTGGGCCGCTCCCCTATAACGGTAGCTTCAGTAAGATTATTTCGCTTCGCAAACCATTTACGCCAGCGAAATTTTAGCGCAAGTCCAGCTAACAAACATGCCTCTGTGGAGCCAACGGTTCCTGCTCCAGCGAAAACGCCATATTCGTCAAAATCGACAGGTTTAGGACAATGCCAAAGATTAGCAATCATATTAACTACTGAATCATGCATTTTGTAGGATGCTGGATAAACAGTTTGATCGGCCAAATTTACCCTTAGACCCATCAATGCAATCTCGTTTTCCTCTTTTTCGAAACTCACATTTACATATGAGGAAGTATTAAGCTTGAAATTAAAGTCAAGTTCATGGTTATTCTCAATTTGTGTCTTCACTGATTTGGCAGGCATACCGTTTTCGGGTAAAGTGAACATATATCGATTATACACAGCAGCATCAGATAAATAGTAGTTGTCCTCTAATACCTTTTCTGCCTTTTCAAGTTTATTTTGAAGCTCCGCTAATTTGTGTTTCAATTTTTCAATTTCTCCCATTATTTATATTGTTTTAGTTTTGTTTTCATATAAGTTCTACTAGTATTTATTCTATTTCTAAAAGTCTAAGCGGTTACTTTAGATTACAATTTAAATATACTTTTATTTTTTTAAATACAAATGATATCAATCTTGGTATTTCATTTTCTGAGTTTTCATCAAACCACTCTTTTAATTCGATTAACTGAAAACCGTTATTTTTTGCATCATCAATGTATTCTGAAATATGGTGAACATAAACTTCTAATTCTTCAGTTCCGTTTTCGGTTTCGTATTTAGCTTTACTTCCAGAATATTGCTTAAAGGAATGTAATTCACTAATAAAAAAGAGTCCATTTTTATTTAGTTTTTGGTTTGCTTGAGAAAAAATATGATCTAAATTTTTAATATGCTCAAGTGTTAAGCTCGAAGTTATTAAATCTGCAAAATTGTTTTCTATTTTCCAATCTTTAGTCAAATCGGCTTTTTTGAATGTTACTCTTTTATCAGATATTTTTTCTTTTGCTTTATTGAGCATTTCTTGAGAAAAGTCCAAACCAATTATTTTTTCTGCCTTATTAAGTAACAATTCTGTATTCTTTCCAGTTCCGCAACCTAATTCTAATACATTTTTAAATACAAGATTATTCAAAGTTTCAATAGTACACTTTTTATCTAAATCTCTTGTTCGATTCACATTTGTGTCATATTGATGCGCCCAAATATTATAAGCGTTTTCTATACTCATTTAAATTATTATATTACTAGCAAAGTTTTATTTATAGCCTGTTTCCTAAGCGCTAATATAGAAAAAATACTTCTTATGACTTTAAGCAACTTCGCATATTATAGAAATGCCCAATAATAATTGATGTCGAGAATAGAAACATTCCATATTCAAAAATTTCAGCACGTTCTTCTAGTAATATGGATATTACAAAACCTATAAAAGCAACCCATAAAAAAACATTAATTCCCTTTGTGAATTTTCCGTTGGTAGCTTTATATATAGAAAAAAACGCTACTATAATAAAGAGGAAAGCAATAATTGGATTGCTCAGAAAACCAATTCCCATAGCAAGAAATGTAGGAACTGCAAGGCAATGAATTATACAGAGAATAGCACTAATAGCTCCTAATTTATCTGCCCAATATATTTTGTTTGTTTGTATCATTATTTAAGTGTTTTATTGTATTCTAAATATTTTACTTTATCGACTTTAACGTCATTCCAAATGTCTAAAACCATTATTTCAATGCGCTTATCAATCAAATCTTGAATGTCATTTCTATAGTCTTGGTAGTCATCGTAATGTGTTCCTGATAAGTGATTGAATTTATTCTGAAAATAAGTGAGCGGATTAAACCAATAGGTTTTAGAAATAAGCTCATTTCTAGACTGATTATCTTGGTCTATTTTTGCAATTGTATTTTTCATTGCACTATTAATTAATGCTCTTATTGATCTTCGTCTCGCATTTTTTATACCTACAGAATCTTTTGCTATCTCAGTCTGTTTTAAACTTGGATATAAGTTAAAAAGTTGTTTGTCGGTTAATTCATTAGTCTGGTCATATATTTCGTCCGTTTTATCTCTTTTAGTATCAATAATGTCAACCATTAAATTAGTTGGTTTTTCAATGCTTATCCATTGCTGTACCGCAGCAGGAATTATAAAAGCGAAAAGCAACCATACTCCAATCATTTGTAGGGTATTTGATACCGTATTTTTTCCGTATTTCAGAATTAAAAAATAAATCAAAATCCAAAATATAAGATAGATTGCTACCCAAAGAAAGATCTGCCATAATGTTGAGTCTGTTTTAAAAATAGGGGTAAGCATAGTGCCATAAAAAAGTAATCCAAATAATGTCAATAAAAGTAGTATAGTGTAAAATGCAGTTCTTGAGACTAGCCACCAATTCTTTGATCCTGTTTGTACAAACACGAGCGGTAAAAAACCTTGTTCTGCTTCTTGACCTTTTATGTTATAAAGTAAGACTAGTAATAAAAGAGGCAATAGAAATAAGACTACGAAAGCAAAATCTAAAGTTCCAGATTGAATACGCTCTGGATTAGCAATTTCTTTTGCCATATCTGCATCATAAGGGCTGCTGTAAATGTCAATAGACTTGTAAAATCCATATTGTTCAGTTTGTCCAATGTTATAAACAATAGCTGGTGTCGCTTTTTTATAGTGATACGTTGGTGTATTATAGATTGCCCAAAACGGTGTCGCTACATCAATCCATGGTCTGTTTTTAGGTCCTTTCTCACCTTTTTCGAAGTAATTAACGATTTCATCCTTTTTGTCGGTTACTTTTTGATTTACTTTTTTAATTTCAAGATATTGCTTTTCATATAAATCGGCACCATTTTGTAAACCATAAATACTTGCTAGTATAAAAAGAAATAATGCTACAATTTTAAAAGGACTGCGAACAAAATGTTTCCACTCATATAAAAATATATTTAAATTCCTCATATTATTTGCATTTTTTTGGTTCCGAAAACAATAAGTACTATAACTAGTATTGACCATAAAATAAGCAATCCTATATCTAACATATAATTTAATACAACTGCGGAAATTTGAGTCGGCTTATAATCGAAATCTGGAACAGACCTAAAAAATGCATTATCTTCTCTACCTGTTTTAGAACTACTAAAAGTTTCTTTTTCATTCAGCATTTTAATAAAAACCCTTCTATAATTTTCTACTTGTAACAAAAACTCTTGATGATGTAAGTTATCACTTGCCATAAATCCCATACTTGTATTTTGTAAGGAAATAAATGGATTAATAATGCCACCTAATTGAAAGCTTTGTTTCTGTTTTTGCAATACATCACGATTATGCCCAAAATGTTTATCCCAAACGATGTTACCATATTCCTCATCGGCTTGCATTCGAATACCGTTAAAGTTTATGGGAAGTTGAGACAAACTATCTACTCCATATTCTTTAAGTACTTTTTCTTTTAATTCGATACCTCTTTTATCGGCAGGATTATGACCGTCCATACCTTTTGAACGGTCTTCTTTCATTGCAGATTTAAATTCGCTTCGACTGGGAAGTGAATGCCATTTTTCGGCAGAGCTCATTAAAATATTTGGTAAAAACATTGTCCAAATTATCCAAACACCTAACATTGAAGTTAAAGCGAGTGTAGCATTTTGCCAACGCGCAGAAAAGAAAACCGTGAGCCCACTAATAATAAAATAGTAAAAGCAATAGGACATAAAAAACAATATTGTTCTGATTAAAATTTCATCAGTAAAACTTTGGAAATTCAAAATACCATAAACTAAAAGAATAAAAGTTAATAGTAATACCCCATATAGCCAAACAGATAAAGTCTTAGATAAAATAATTTGTAATGGTTTTGCACCTTGTAAAACAAGTAATTTAAGCCTTCCGCTTTGTTTTTCGTTACTAACAGAGTTAAATGCTAAAAAAATTAATAATAAAGGGACTATATATTGTAGTAAAAGTGAAGGTTTTAATTTCCCAAATCTAGAAACTGCTTGCATTTGCGATGCTTCAGAATGTGTTATTTCATTTTGTACGTGTCCTTCCACTTTTAGCACATTTCCTGTAACGCTGTTTACACCTTCATCGAGGCTGCTCAATAAATTGGAAGGTTTAAATACATACGTTCCATAATGTGCAGCACTATGTGGACTCATTTCATCAATATTTACCCATTGTTGACGCACGTGTTCTTTGGCACTTTGATACGTCTGTTCTTGTTTGTGTGTTTGATAATTTCCTAAAAAAACAGAGAGCATCAAGATTGAAATAAAGGCAATACTTATTCCTAAAAATATACGACTACGGACTAAAAAGCGCCATTCGTTTTTGATAATTTGCAACATAATATTGGTATTAGTTTTGCATAAATTGCAGATACAAAGTTTCTAGTTCGTTAGCACTTACATCTTTGCTATGTAGTTCTTTTACTAAAACCCCATTCTTAAGAATCCCAATGCGTTTGCAGACATCTCGTACACGAAAAATATCGTGGGAAGCCATTAAAATAGTTGCACCTTCCGAAGCGAGTTTCTTAAGAAGTTTAGAAAGTTCATTACTAGCCAATGGGTCTAAACCGCTAGCAGGCTCATCTAACAAATAGACTTTTGCTTTTTTTGCATAAGCAATGGCAATTCCTACTTTTTGTCTCATTCCTTTAGAATACCCACTCACTTTTTTAACGTGTGCTTCACTTGCTAGCCCACAAGTGATTAGGTAGTTTTCCAGTTCACTTTTAGAATATTTTAAGCCTGCTAGCATGCAGAAATAATCTAAATTTTCTAAACCAGATAAATAAGGATATAGATTTACATTTTCAGGAATATAGCCAATAAGCTTTCTTGTCTCTTGGGAATTATTACTAGTGTCTAAATCATTGATAGATACGCTTCCAGAATCAGGATTAAGAAAATCCAACAGCATATTAATAGTGGTAGATTTTCCTGCGCCATTAGCACCTAACAGCCCTAAAATTTCTCCTTTTTTAACTTCTAAGTTTAAATTTTTAATAGCAATATTGCCCTTAAATGACTTGCTGACATTTTGTAATTTTATCATAAAAATATTTTGTTAATGCAACCAAGTTGCGAAAATAGATAATAAAACTTGCTAATGCAACATAGTTGCACTAATTTTGTATTTATGGGAATTATTAGAAAAACAAAAGCTGTTAACACGGTACTCCAAATTTTTAAAGGAAATAACGAAGCTAAATCGGTTGTATACCTAATAGATCTTTTAAATGACAAGATGAATAAAACGACTGTGTATCGTATTTTAGATAGACTTGAACGAGATGGAATTATTCACTCTTTTAATGGGAAAGATGGTTTAAAATGGTATGCTAATTGTGAAGATTGTTCTCTTAGCCATCATTCTGATAAACATCCACATTTTCAATGTACAGAATGCGATAAGGTTGAGTGTTTATCTGTAGAGATTAAAATTCCTTCCATAAAAAATCATAAAGTAGATTCTAGCGACATTCTTCTAATAGGAAAATGTGAAGCCTGTTATGTTTAAGTGTTGGCTAAAACGTTCTTTGTAAGAGACCATGGCCACCCCACAGGATGACTGTGCATATAATACCTTGTTGTACTTAGCTATTTATTCTAAGTTCAAATTTTATTTTTCTAATTCCGTGGTCAGTGTTCCACTGTTTAACTTCTTTGAAATCAAATTTCTTATACAATTCAGTAGCCGGTCCATTTTCTAGTCCGGTTTCCACAACAAAAAGTTTCGAGTCAAATGTATTAATTACGTATTCCATCAACTTTCTTGCTATTCCTTGCTTGAAAAAACCTGGATCTACAACCAAGCTATTAATATGTGTAAAATTATCGTTATGTTCAATTTCAATTACTCCAGCTAATTCCTGATTTTTTAAATATCCGAAAAACGCGGTGTTACTATTTACATAATTTTCAAGAGATCTTTTTAAGGGAGGAAAATCAGTAGCATTTAATATTTTTGCCTCTACTTTATATGATAATTGAAAAACTGAACGTATTTTTTTAGATATTTCTAAATCATTATTTTTTAGTCTTTCGATCATCTTTAGTAACAGTGAATTTTAATTAATCACAATGTTCTCTTTATGTTGCTTAACCTTCAGAGCGTATTCATGCAAATTATTGCAAGATTGCAATAAGATATAGTGCTTTTGATAAATATTTCATTTGTTTTATAAACTTTGTTATGCGTGGTTATTATTTATAATTTCATTAAATACTTTTGCATCAGTATTTCCTTCAGTATTTATGCATAATATTTTGGTGTTCTTGCTTATTTCAAGAGCATCTTTTATTACTTTAAATTCATCTTCAATCATAAGAGTTAGAAAACCAGCAAACCCTGCTGAACCAGATTCCCCCGAAATTATTCGTTTATCCGAATCAATTGGAAAATATAATTCTCGCATAGCTTGTTTTGCATAATAATCATTGATTTTTATAGAGTAATCTGTTCCATTTTTTAATAATTCCCATGCACCTAAAGAAGGGGTTTCACAGTTCAAGCCTGCCATAATTGTATTGCTATTTCCTTTTGAAGTTGATATCTTATTTTTTTGAAATGAAAGAAGAATTCCATCAGCTTCTTCGGATTCTACAATTATTATTTTCGGTCTTTTTGTCGCATATTTATTTAAATAATAGTAAATACCTGCTGCAGCCATACTTCCAACTCCAGCTTGAAGGAATACTATATCTATATTTGGTTCTAAACTTGTATGAAGATTTTCTTCTAATTCTTTAAACAATGTTAAATATCCAGACATTATCAATGCTGGGGTTTCCATGTAACCCTTCCATGCAGTGTCTTGAATAAGATTCCAATTGTTATCTTTTGCCTCATTTTTAGCTTTTTGACAAGCTTCGTCGTAATTACCATTTATCTGTACTACTTTTGCTCCTTCTTTTTCTATGGCATCAATTCTTATAGCTGTTGTGTCCTTTGGAACAAAAACAATTGATTTTTTACCAAACTTCTTTGCTGACCAGGCAACAGCTTTTCCATGATTACCATCTGTAGCAGTGCAGAACGTTTCAATATCTGGTGTTTTTTCTAATGATTGATGAATTGCATATGATGCTCCTAAAATTTTAAATGCGTTTAAACCAAATCGTTGAGATTCATCTTTAATGTAAATATTACCTACATTATATTTTTTAGAAAGATTGGTTAATTTTACTAATGGTGTCGGCTTGTATTTAGTCAATGAAGTATGAAATGCAGTTGCGTCATGCTTTTGAAGTATAGATGTTGTCAAGTCCTTATTTATTATATTATTGGGTGTATTTTTATAATATTTTTCATTCATACTACAAACATATTTAATATTATTACCAACTTTTTATATCTAGATTGAAGGTCCTATTTATCAGTTAATATTTCGGTATAAATAGACATTTTGAAGTGTTTTTTATTCTTTTCAAATTATTTTAACGTTTGGTGTATGCTTAGTGGCGTGGTTAAGCACCGAATTTTCCAAAAAAGAAAGGACCAAAGCAATTAATTATACACGGTATTTTCTGTAGTTTTCTATCAAAAACAATCAAATATTTCATTAAATGATTTTAATTGGACTTTAAAATTTTAAATACCTGATTACCTAATTTCAAGTAGTATATATTAGGCGATAAATTTGATAAATCAATCTCTTGATTATTTGTTTTAATTGTTCCAATAATCAATAGCTTTCCTAAAGAAGAAAACAATTCATAATTCAATTCCTCAGAAAATTTCAATGACAAATTAATTTTTGAATTGGTTGGATTTGGATAGATGATCACTTGTCTATTATCAAATTCACTGACAGACAATGTTCCATTAATGTCAAACCTCGAAAAGAACTGCCAAATTTTCATTGAAGCATTAATATCATAGTTTGTTCCCGGGAAATTAAAAGCTGAGCCTGGCCAAGTATGATCTCCTCCTATAACTTTCATGTGTTCAGTAGTTACGTCATTATCACCTCCTATATAAACACTATGTTCGACGGTGCTTCCATCTGAAGGATCTATATCTGGAAAAACCGTAATTATTGGGTTAGTATCACAATTATTATAATTAACCCAATAAGATATAACATCTTCAATGGATCGTGTCCAAGTATCACCATTATAAGGAACAACGCTATCAATTGTACCATGAATTTGCAGAATTGGTGTTGGGTGTTGGGCGTTACAGGCATTATAAGTATCTGGAGTCTTGGAGCCTGTAACAGAGGCCACAGCCGCGATTTTTTCGCTCAATTGACAAGCCAACAAAAAACTCATAAAACCACCATTAGACATTCCTGTTCCGTATACTCTATCTAAATTTATGGCGTATAAATTTGCTAATTCATCGATTAATGCTTCTGTAAAACCAAGATCATCTGTTGTGCTTCCACTTCCTGGAAATCCTACATTCCAATGTTGGTTTCCATTTAATATAGTTCCTTGAGGATGAACCAAAAGAAATCCTTCTACATCAGCTATATCTCGAAAATCGCCGTAAAACATTTGTTGGTTTGCATTACTCCCGTATCCATGAAAATTAAGAACTAAAGGCACATCTGCGCTGCCATCGTAAATCGCTGGAATATATAATATATAGTCTCTTTGAATTTCATCGTGTATCATAGATCCATTGATGGTTTGTTGGGCCGAAATCGGCAAATAAAATCCTATAAGAACAAGTAAAATAGTTGTGTATTTCATAATTAAAAAAATTTAAATAATGATATTCTATAATAGTAAGAGTTTGATTTAATCTACAATTACAGAAAACGTCTCGGCTATTAGTAGTGCGGGTTTTTTTAAAGCGTTTCAGATACAATCGAGCACTGACTTAAGCGAGCCATTTTTATATTTTTTAATTTCGTGAATAAATATACAAATTAAGATCGGATTAAAATCAAAGTCATTAGTTTCAGTACCAAAACCCGTATGAATTTTTTAAGTGGGCGAGAAACAAGTAATTATTTTTACACGGTGTTAGCCACTGACCTTATTATTATAAGTAAGATTGAAATACAAAGGAGAATAATAAATAAAATAATAGTATTTTTGTCATATCCAGAACTCCATGGTGTGATCTTTTGTGAATCATAAAACTCAGCTTTTCCTAGACCATTACCATTTTGAAATGCATCTTTGTCAAATTTGAAAATTAATGAATCGTTTGGTAAGGCTTCTTTATAGGTTTGAAAGTGTTTTGAATTTTTTAATGAGAATCTAAAATTTTCCATTACGAGACTAGGAGGTTTTCTTTTTATTCTTTTGCCAAAAACACACTCTGTTACTGCTCGCATGTATATTGGAGGACCTAAATGAAATACACCACGAGGATTAATTATTAATCTAGCTGCTAAGTTATATTCAATAGCTTTTTTAAATATTGGGTTTTCTTTACAACTTATCATCAAATCTTGTGAAAAATCGATATTACCACAAGTTGGTAAGATACATTTGGTTCCATTTTTTATAATGTTATCAAATGGTATATTACAATACCTATCTATATCAATATAAATCCCTCCTTCATAGTAAATTTTAAACAACCTCCATAAATCAATTTTTTCTACAATTTTTTTATTTTTAATCTTGATGTAATCCCATTTTTTTAATTTACTTTTTAGATATATTTCAACATCCTCATCATCACTGATTTCTAATTCATAATCGGGGTTTATTTTTTTTAGATTGGCTAATCCATTTAAAATAATTGGGGATTCATTGAGTAATATATATTTTGTTTTCCATGAGACGTGAATAATTTTGGGAATATCGTCGTGTTTAGATAAATCTAGTTTTATCGTTGTATCTATAGTTTCTTTCATTTTTTAGTTTGTGGCTAACAGTTAAGCTAAACTACGTTTTTTTTCGCTGCGGGTCAAAAATTAAGTTTTGGTGATGTTGTAGCATGTTAAAGATTCTTAACCATAAACAGATGTTTATTAATAATTATAAAAAATAACAAATAATTAATAGGGGAGGAAGCCTAAAGGTAATTATAATTATAATATATTCACCAATTACCAATCAATAATACTTCGCTATATAATCCTTCATAATAGCTATATCCTCTTTCGAAGTTAAATCAGGTACATGCTCCGTAAATGGAATTCCTTTCATATAAGAACTGGAATCATGTATCATATTTAAGATAGCAGTAGGGAGTTCTTTTTCGTTTCGGATGGGATCGATTGGGCAGTTTTTTAAAAAAGAATAAATTTCAGTCCCCGTAAATTTAAATACATTCATACTAACCCTAAATTTACCTTCTGCATCTTTATAATGATTCACCTTGTCTTTGCAAGGTTTTTCAATAATAGCTTCCAAATGAGATTTTTCATCGACTAAGGTCAATGCAAAACGTTCTATTTTTTCCATCGGAAAGAGCAAGCCATCACGATCATAATTAATAAAGGCATTGGCATCTTTACAAGTTAATAAAGCTTGCAATGCTTCCACCGAATATAGATTATCGCTATTGCATACCGTAAATGCTTCATGTTGTAATTCTGGAAATTGCGTTAAGGCTTGAAAAAGGGCATCTGCTGTTCCAAAAGGTTTTACTCTATCTTTTGGCAAGTATTGCGTGGCATAAGAAATAGATAGCTCATTAAATGAGTTGTTTTTTTGTTTTCCCCCATAATAGGTTTTAAACAATGCTCCCTTTTCACTAATAATGATAAGTACATTTTTATAGCCTGCTTTTTCGGCATTTAGTAATAAGAAATCTAGTATTGGTCGGTTGTTTTTTCCAAAACCCAGTAACGCTTTACTTCTGGTATTGGCATTGATCACCTCTTCTTCGGAAAGGTTTTTGGTTCCTAAAGATTTCTTCATCCTGGAGGAAGCTCCTGCTGCTAATATCACTAAGTTTTTAGGCATCTATTATAATTTGAGTTCCTTTTGCGACGCATACTGGATAGGCATCTTTTGCTCCAGCTTTTTTAATGGCAATACTTATTTTATCTTGTAAATGGCTAGGGCATAGGGCTACGATACATCCGCCGCCGCCAGAGCCAATAATTTTTGCTCCATGTGCACCTGCTTCGATTGCTGCATCAATCATAGCATCGATTTTTGGAACCGTTAGTTTTAAGTCATCACGTAATATGCGGTGATGCTGATTGATTAAGTCGCCAATTAGCGGGTAATTAAGTGTTTTGTCTTTTAATACCCTAAGCGCCTTTTGAGTAATGGTATGATTTTGTATGGCAGCATAAAAATAAGGTTTTAACGCATCTGGCAATAAGGTTTTATAATTTTCATAATCTTTAATGCTTGCTTTTTCAAGTACAAAGTTAGCTTCTTTATCCTGGATGATTTGTATCGCTTTTATAGCATTCGTTTTTGAACTTCCTAATAAACCAATGGTATCTTTTTCGATTCCAGATTCACCCAATACCATTCCATCTAAGGTCTCACCAATAAGCTCATAATTAAAACAATCTCCTGTTTCTATAAAAACAATGTTGCCAATACCAATGGTATATTGATCCATTTTTCCGCCAGGCGAATGGTGTTCTAATACCTCTGCTTCGTAGGCCAATTGAGAAATAAATTCTGAAGTAATTTCTCGATCACAACCAAAGGTTTTTAATAAAAAATGAACCCACGCTACTACAATTGCAGAGGAACTAGAAACTCCTGCGTTTACTGGAATATTGCCTTGAATGGTTATGGAGTATCCCATATTTGGAATGCAGCCATATTTTCTAAGCCTTCGCAATGCGGAAGCAAAAAAATCACCGGCTCGGAGGTTCTCAAAATTTTCATATATAGAAAAGCTCCTTTTGGAGTTAATATCAGGTAAATTGAAAATAAATTCCTTAGTTGTATTGGGTTCTCCAATAAGGATAATCTGCCTATTTATAGCACAAGCAATTACCGGAAGACCCAAATAATCTTGATGGTCACCAAACAAACAAATTCTAGCAGGAGCTAAAACTTGTATGGTTTTTAGGTTGTTTTTAGCGATTGCGATTTGGTTCATTTATTTCAATTGCTAATAATAATTAGTAAGTATCCTTCATCCATTGAAAAGGCTTCCTTTTTACCCAATCTCCTCGGGTAAAATCTGGAAAATCTTGCGGCTCTCCATTATTTGCAATCGATATTTCTGACAGCGGAGTAATGGCACTCCAAGCTGCAGCATCGTATGCATCAAGAGGAGGTGCTATATTTTGTTTTGCAGACTCTACAAAGGCATTAATCACAAAAAAGTCCATTCCTCCATGACCAGCACCTTCGGCATGCGTTCCAAATTTTTTCCAAAGTGGATGGTCATATGCTTCTAACCATTTAGTTGCATCATCCCATCGGTGTGGTTTTTCAGCTTCCCCTTCAATATAAATTCGATTGCCATCTACTTCCCATAGACCTTCACTTCCTTGAACTCTAAAACCAAGTGAGTAGGGACGGGGGGAGTTGCAATCGTGCGTTACAATAATAGTTTCCCCATTAGCAGTATCAATTGTTGAGGTAATGATATCTCCTTGTTTAAATTTAAGTTTTGTATTGGGATGGTCTTTTCCGCCAACATCTTTAATGTATTTATTCAACCCAACACCTTTGGTCGCATGAGAAGTCATCGATACAAAACGGTTACCTCTATTAATATCAGACATCACCGCAATAGGCCCAATTCCATGAGTAGGATACACGTCGGCATTTCGTAAAAGAGAATGTTGGGTACGCCAAGCAGATTCCGATATTCCTTTTTCACCAAATTCAGCTCCTTTTCCATAAGCTGTTTTACCGTCATTAAATTTTACAAATCTTAAGTCATGTTGATACCCACATCTAAAATGTAGTAATTCCCCATATACATTTTGTTTTACCATATTCAATACCGCTAAAATATCCCTTCGGTAGCATACATTTTCCAAAATCATTAAATGAGAACCTGTCTCTTCATGGACATTTACAAGGTCCCAGCATTCTTCCATAGTATTGGCAGCAGATACTTCCAATCCCGTATACTTTCCTGCTTTCATAGAATCCTTAGCCATTTTTGTATGCCATAACCAAGGAGTTGAAATGATGACAGCATCAATGTCTTTAAGTGCTAAAAGATTTCTATAATCATAATCGTATTTTCCAAAAATAGCTGCTTTTTTTTGTCCTTTTCCTGTAATTAAATCTTGAGCAATAGAAATTCTTTTTGGATCGATATCACAAATCGCAATAATGTTACAATCATCTCTAGATAATAAATTATTTAAGTGATTGGTACCTCTTAGACCAACACCGATGAGTCCAATATTTAATTTTTCTTTTTTGGCATTCGTAGTTCCAAATGTTAACTGTGGCGCTAAAGCAATTCCTACTCCTAAAGCAGCAGTTTTCTTTACAAAATTTCTTCGTGTACTCATCGTTTGTAGTTTTTGTTTTTATGAAAGTTCACATTGATAAATTTAAAATAATTATAACAAAATAGTAAGTTTTAAAGTTAAAATATGACTAAGTAAAGTCAAGCGAAGTATTTCAGTTCCTCTTCAGTTATTGTTGCATTTTGTGAAGTTAAATAAAATAAGCTTATTTATAGCTACGCAAGTCTTTTTATCACAAAATATAATCAAACAATACAAGGCTTTTTCTGATCGATAATGTTTATTTTGCCACTAATAATTTTAATAAAAAATAGATACGTAACTTAAATTGTTTTTGGATATAATGTTTAAATAGCTATTTGCTAAAATCATTACATTTGTAACCGTTTAAAAATAAATTATAAATAACATGAGTGTACCAGAAAAAAAATTTTTGTCAGATATAGAAATTTCACAGGCTAATTCTATGGAACATATTAGAGATATAGCTAGTAAACTTCATATCACTGAAGACGATTTAGAAATGTATGGTAAGTATAAAGCAAAGCTTCCTATAAAGTTAATAGATGAAGCTAAAGTTGCAAAAAGTAATTTAATTTTGGTTACCGCTTTAACACCTACTCCTGCAGGAGAAGGTAAAACAACAGTTTCTATAGGATTAACAGAAGGCTTAAATAAAATAGGAAAAAAAGCAATTGTGGTTTTAAGAGAACCTTCTTTGGGCCCTGTATTTGGGATTAAAGGTGGTGCAGCTGGAGGTGGGTACTCTCAAGTAGTACCAATGGAAGATATTAATCTTCATTTTACGGGAGATTTTTCAGCTATTGAAAAAGCTAATAATTTATTATCTGCACTGCTTGATAATAACCTTCAATCTCGAACTAGAAGTTTAGGAATAGATCCTAGAACCATTGCTTGGAAACGCGTAATGGATATGAATGATAGGGCTTTACGTGATATAACAATTGGCTTGGGTGGTACTGCTAATGGTATTCCAAGACAGGATGGGTTTAATATTACTCCAGCTTCTGAAGTGATGGCAATACTTTGTATGGCAAAAGATTTTTCAGATTTAAAAGATCGATTGGGTAATATTTATGTAGGCCAAACTTTTGACAGAAAGCCTGTTTATGCAAGAGATTTAAAAGCAGAAAATGCAATGGCTATTTTATTAAAAGATGCTATTAATCCTAATTTAGTTCAAACTTTAGAAGGAAACCCAGCGATTATACATGGAGGTCCTTTTGCTAATATTGCCCAAGGAACCAATACTATTCTTGCCACTAAAATGGGAATGACCTTATCTGATTACGTGGTTACTGAAGCAGGGTTTGGAGCAGATTTAGGTGCTGAAAAATTCTTGGATATTAAATGTGTATCTGGAGGTTTAAAACCTAAAGCAGTGTTATTAGTTGCTACAATTAGAGCATTACGTTATCATGGAGGTGCAACCAAAGAACAGTACAATGATGCAAATGTATCGCGTGTTGAAAAAGGTTTTGTTAACCTTGAAAAACATATCGAGAATATGAAGAAATTTGGATTAAATCCTGTAGTAGCTATTAACTCCTTTTTTACAGATAGTGATGAAGAAGTTGCTCTGGTTAAAGAGAAATGCAAGGCTATGGGTGTAAACGCTATAGTTTCTAAAGGATTTGCTGATGGAGGAGTAGGAACCAAAGAATTAGCGACTGCTGTGGTAAATGAAATCGAAAACGGAAATAATAACTTCAAACAATTATACGATTGGAATGCACCCGTAAAAGTAAAAATAGAAACTATTGCTAAAGAAATTTATGGGGCAGATGGAGTAGAATATTCTAAAAAAGCGTTAATACAACTTGATAAAATTGAAAATTTAGGATTGGATAAGTTAGCAATTTGTATGGCTAAAACACAAAAATCTTTTTCTGATAATGATAGGCTAACGGGGCGTCCAACAGGATTTAAGGTAACTGTAAGAGAATTTGAATTTGCATCAGGAGCAGGCTTTGTCATTCCAATATTAGGGAACATGATGCGCATGCCTGGATTACCTGCAATACCAGCATCTGAAGGAATGTCAATTGATAATAATGGGAAAATATCTGGCTTATCGTAAAATTAAATTTCACCAATAAAAACACAAAATACTATTCAGTAATTTCTGTAACTTTTCTATTGATTTAATTTTGTTAATAAAATCACTATAATTAATAATAAACAACGCTTTTAAATAATAAATGAACATAACATTTGTTATTTTTGCAACCTAAAAAATCAACTCCGAACGATTCGGGAAAATAGCATACTATGAATTTACACGAATATCAAGGAAAAGAAATGTTAAACAGTTTTGGTGTTGAAATACAACGAGGAATTATTGCGCAAACTCCTGCTGAAGCTATAACTGCAGCTAAAAAATTAACAAAAGATACTGGTACTGGATGGCACGTTATAAAAGCACAAATTCATGCTGGTGGTCGTGGAAAAGGTGGTGGTGTTAAACTAGCTAAAAACTTAGATGAGGTTTCTCAAATTGCAGGTGAAATAATTGGAATGCATTTAGTAACACCTCAAACGAATGCTGAAGGTAAATTAGTAAGTCAGGTGTTAGTTACTGAAGATGTTTATTATCCGGGTGAATCTGAGCCAAGTGAATTTTACATTAGTGTTCTTATGAATAGAGCAACAGGTAGAAATATGATTATGTATTCTACAGAAGGAGGTATGGATATTGAAGCCGTTGCTGAAAATACACCACATCTTATTTTTAATGAAGAAATTGATCCTACTATGGGATTGCTTCCTTTTCAAGCAAGAAAAATTGCTTTCAATCTAGGTCTAAGTGGAAAGGCGTTTAAAGAAATGACAAAATTTGTATCTGCTCTTTATACGGCTTATGTAAAATCTGACTCTTCTTTATTTGAAATTAATCCTGTTTTAAAAACAAGTGATGATCGTGTTATTGCTGTAGATGCTAAAGTAACTATAGATGATAATGCATTGTTTCGTCATAAAGACTTCGAAGCTTTAAGAGATATAAGAGAAGAAAATCCAATTGAGGTAGAAGCGAAAGCTGTTGGATTAAGTTATGTAGATTTAGATGGCAATGTTGGTTGTATGGTAAATGGAGCTGGATTGGCAATGGCTACTATGGATTTAATTAAGCAAGCTGGTGGAGAACCTGCTAACTTTTTAGATGTTGGAGGTACTGCTGATGCAGAACGTGTAGAAATTGCATTTAATTTGATTTTAAAAGATCCAAGTGTAAAAGCAATATTAGTTAATATCTTTGGAGGTATCGTTCGTTGTGATCGAGTTGCACAAGGAATTATAGATGCTTACAAAAGTATAGGTACTATTAATATACCAATCATTGTTCGTTTAGAAGGAACAAATGCAGATATTGCTAAAAAATTAATTGATGAAAGTGGATTAGACGTACACAGTGTTATTGAATTTCAAGAAGCTGCAGATAAAGTTCAAGAAGTATTAGCATAGTTTTAGTTGACTATATCATAAAATAATTTAGAAAGCCACGTATTGCTATATCGGTACGTGGTTTTTTTTATAAAAATTAGTTTTCTCTTTGTTTTTCTGAAATATTTAGAGAAGCTCCTAAGGAATTTTTTAAGTCTGTTAATTCCTTTTCTGTTAAATCACGCCATTCACCAATTTCTAAATTATCCAAATGGATATTCATAATTCTTAAACGTTTCAAGCTAACTACTTCATATCCCAAATGTTCACACATTCGGCGTATTTGACGGTTTAAACCTTGAATTAAAATAATTTTAAATACATAACGGCCTACTTTTTCGACAACACACTTTTTAGTAACAGTATCTAAAATAGGAACTCCAGTACTCATTCTTTTTAAAAACTCATCTGTGATTCTGCGATCAACTTTAACGATGTATTCTTTTTCATGTTTATTTCCAGCTCTTAAAATTTTATTTACGATATCACCATCATTCGTCATTAACAATAAACCTTCACTGGGTTTGTCTAATCTCCCAATATGGAAAATACGTTCTTTATGCTTAATAAAGTCAACAACATTGCCTTCAATTCTTCTGTCTGTAGTACAAGTTATTCCAACAGGTTTGTTTAATGCGATGTAAACAAGCTCATCGTTTTTTGTAATAGGTTGGTAATTTATTTTAATGATGTCGTTAGGCATAGCACGATCTCCTAGCTTAGCAATTTCATCATTTACAGTAACAAGTCCTTGTTCTATATGCTTGTCTGCTTGTCGTCTAGAACAAAAACCGCTATCGCTAATTGCCTTATTTAATCTTTTAGAATCTAGATGATGAGCCATTCTTTATTTCTTTAATACTTCTAATTCTTTTTGGAAACGTTTAATGGCGTCTCTCATTTTTGCAGCAGCCATAAAATCTAATTCTTTTGCTGCTTTTTCCATAGCCTTCCTGGTAGCTCTAATTTTCTTTTCAAGCTGAGGTTTTGTCAAATATTCATTTTCAGCTTCTGCAGCTAAATTATCAAAATGATCAAAGGTATAAGCTTCTTTTTTTGATTTTGTTAATGCATTTTCTAATGATTTTTTAATCGCTGTAGGAGTAATATTATGCTCGGTATTATAAGCTATTTGTTTTTCACGACGGTAATCTGTTGCGTCCATCGTAACTTGCATGCTTTTTGTGATCTTATCAGCATATAAAATAGCTTTTCCATTTAAATTACGAGCTGCCCTTCCAACCGTTTGTGTTAAAGATCTTGCTGAACGTAAAAAACCTTCTTTATCTGCATCTAAGATGGCTACTAAGGATACTTCGGGTAAATCTAATCCTTCTCTTAATAAATTAACGCCAACTAACACATCAAATATACCCAAACGCAAGTCTTGCATAATTTCAACACGTTCTAGGGTATCTACATCACTATGTATATACCTACATCGGATATCAATTCTCGACATATATTTGGTGAGTTCTTCTGCCATTCTTTTTGTAAGGGTTGTAACCAAAACCCGTTCGTCCTTTTCAACCCTCAATTGAATTTGTTCTAATAAATCATCAATCTGGTTCAAACTTGGACGAACTTCAATTGGTGGATCCAATAAACCTGTTGGTCGTATTATTTGTTCTACATAAACCCCTCCACTTTTCTCTAATTCATAATCTGCAGGTGTTGCACTTATATAAATAACTTGCTTTTGCATGCTTACAAACTCATCAAACTTTAATGGGCGATTGTCCATTGCAGCAGGTAATCTAAAACCATATTCGACCAAGTTTTCTTTTCTGGATCGATCTCCACCATACATCGCAGAAACTTGTGGAATGGAGACATGACTTTCGTCAACAATCATTAAATAATCGTCTGGAAAAAAGTCTAATAAACAGAATGGTCTTGTGCCAGGTAATCGCTTATCAAGATACCTCGAATAGTTTTCTATACCGCTACAATAGCCCAATTCCCGAATCATTTCTAAATCAAAATTGGTGCGTTCTTCTAATCTTTTTGCTTCTAGATGTTTGCCAATTTCTTTAAAATAAGCCAATTGTTTTGTTAAATCATCTTGAATATCAATGATAGCTTCTTGTAATATATCTGGAGATGTTACAAACATATTAGCAGGGTAGATGTTTAGGGATTCATATTTTTCAATGACCTCATTGGTTTGAGCATCGAACACTTCAATTTCTTCAATTTCATCTCCAAAAAAATGAATTCTAAAAGCATCATCTGCATAACTTGGATACACATCCACGGTATCTCCTTTAATTCGAAAATTTCCATGTTGGAAATCAGCTTCCGTTCTAGAATAAAGACTTTGTACTAAGCTGTGTAGTAATTTAGTACGAGAAATAATTTGTCCTTTTTGAAGCTTTATAATATTTTTTTGAAATTCAGTTGGGTTCCCAATACCATACAAACACGAAACTGAAGCTACAACTATAACATCACGCCTTCCTGAAAGTAAGGAAGAAGTAGTACTCAACCGCATTTTTTCGATCTCTTCATTAATAGAGAGGTCTTTTTCAATATATAAGCCCGATGAAGGGATATAAGCTTCTGGTTGATAATAATCGTAATAGGACACAAAATACTCTACAGCATTTTCTGGAAAAAACAGTTTAAACTCAGAGTATAATTGTGCAGCTAATGTTTTATTATGTGCTAGTATAAGCGTTGGTTTCTCAACTTGTTCAATAACATTTGCAACAGAAAAAGTTTTACCACTACCGGTTACCCCTAAAAGTGTTTGGTGCACTTCTCCAGAATTTATTCCTGCAATCAATTGCTTTATGGCTTTAGGTTGATCCCCAGTTGGTTTGAAATCGGAAACGATATTGAATTTCATAGAAAATGCTAATAAATTACAAAACTACGGAATTGGTATTCTATAAATATATATTTATCAGAAACAATTTTTATGCTTTATGCTCCTTATTAAAGTATACCAAATAATAATACATTTGCTTTTCTTCATCCCAACCTTTTTCTACAAATTTATCTGCGCTATCTGAATTTATAAAATCTAATTTTATTTGAATATTGGTATCTAAATTAATTATATTTTTAATCTTTTTACGTGCAGCAGTTACCGCAGTATTTGCAATGGGAAATTCCGTCAAGTCTTCTATTTTATATTTTGGTGCTTGTTCCGTTTTATAATGTTTAAATTCTGGCACCAAGTCTGGGTTGTTAATTACTTCATTGATAAAGTGAGACTCTTCAAAAGCATCATTTTTCGCAAAATGATTTACTGCACGATTCATAAAAAGCACTTCTTCTTTTTTATCTTCAGCTGGAAGTACTACATCCTTAGCAAAATCCTGACAAAATTTTAAATATTTTTTGGTGTGAAAGTTATCATCTTCTAAGGCATTAACTCCTAAAAAGGATTCCAACCAATACCGAGTATCATAACGATTGCTATCTACCGATAAAATTTTGTACCCGTCTTCCTTTTTTACATTAAATATTAAACAGCCTTTATCCAGCTTATTAAGATTGACACCGTGTTCAAGTTTTGCATTTAACTGACTTTCTTTTTCTGAAAACTGAAGAAAATCTTGTTTAATTTCTGATTTAAAAATTCCGATGGCATCCACTTTTTCATTATCAATTTGAACATTCTCAAAGTGAACGATATAAACTTCACCAGCTTTGATATGAGGATGAAGTGATTGATCATATAAATATTTGGTAATTAGTTTGCTTTGCTCATGGATACTATTTGGTGCATCAAATATTTTAGAAGAAATTGAAAATAATTCGTGAAACTCTAAATCAGATTCGTGTGTAAATTGAAAATAATTTTCTTCTTTTTCTCTAAATGGTTTCAGAAAATATTCTTTTAATAAAGGAGTTAATTCATCATCTGCTTTATAAATATCGTCAGAAATAAAAATAGGTTCATTATTAATTTTATTTCCAACTCTATGGATAGACAAGGAGTTAATGTGTGCGCCAAATAAGTTGATCATTTAGTTTTTTTGGTATTTAAATAGTATTGTTTAGTGCTTCTAATTCCAATTTTCATTAAAATCTAAATCATCATAATCCTCAGAATCTAAATCATCATCATAATCCTCATTATCATCGTCATCTCTTTCAGCTTTAAATTCTTTATCTGGAGCTTCATCTGGTATAATACCATGTGCAAACATTAAATTTGGGTATGTTTGTTCAGGATCGGCATCAGCAACATCAGCTAATTCTACCAAAAATGTCCACATACTTAAAAAATCATAAACGTATATAAGTCTTGGCTGTTCTTTATGAGTAACATCATCTAGTGATGTTTCATTCATAATTCGAATACTGTCCATTCCTTCACTTAAATCAAATAAAGCAATTTCTTCACCTTGTTCCCATTGCTCATTACTAACATAAAAAGAAGCCATTTCGTTTCCTTCAAAACCAAAAGCTTGGGTAATGCTATTATGAAATTCTTCTAAGGTATTTTCTGAATTAATTTCAATATCTCGAAAAACATCTTCTTTTGCATCCAATATAACTCTAAAACGGTATATCATAAAATATAAATTATTTGGCAAATATAGTTAAATCAATTCCCTTGAAGCAAGCAGAAGTGTCATGAATAATGAATATTTTTTTTAGGCTTTTAGCTAGTTTTAGAGGTGGAAATTAATGAAATGTTTTGTCCTTTTGGGATGGTCGTTTTTAATATTAAATAAAATTGCAGTCCAAATAGAATTGCTGATAATAATAGGTGTAAGGGTTGCGTTGTAAAAGGAAAGTTAAAATAATACATAAGAATTCCAGTGAGCACTTCAAGACCTAGCACTAACATGATGTAATTTATTAAGGGTTCATTTAGCTGCAGTTTTTTATTGATCATATACAGCCAAACATTGATTAAAATAACCAGTATGGATAATGTTCGGTGTATATAGAATTGTAGGTTGGGGTTTTCTAACCATAACTCCTTTTTATAACCAAAAATTAATACCTGTTCATCTATAAATTGCCGCACCTGTGTACCTAAAAATACTTGAATAAAAGTCAGTAAAATAGCACTTATTAAAACATATTTAAATGCTGGAGGAAAGGTAATGACTTTTTGACGCTGGGAATGATATATGCCATATAATAATAATGCAATAATGATGAATGAGCCCATCATGTGTATTGTTATTTTATAGGGTGATAAATTAGAGTCAACTACGGTTTTACCCAGCCATGCTTCAAATCCCATCCCAAGTATGACTAGTATGCTGGTGATGGTTAGATGTCTGTTAGGTTTCCTTAATCTAAGTGATATAATTAATAGTATTAAAATAGGAATGCCTGCAAAAGCGGTTAATAACCTATTAATATACTCAATCCAAGTATGGCTTACATCGAAGGAGTTATAACTATGTTGTGTGTTGATTTTCCATTTATTTAAGTCCAATTTTAAAGCAGATGTAAAATTTTCTTTTGCATAATAAAAAGTATCTTCATATTGAATTACGTGGCCTGATTTGTATTGATGTTTAGGTTGAAATTGAATTTCAGATATTTCAGTAGGGGGTATGTAGTATCCAAAACATTTTGGCCAATCAGGACAGCCCATTCCTGAACCAGTCATCCTAACTACTGCTCCCGCAATAATTATAAAATAGATACAGATCAATGATATTTTAGCAAGCTTATTAAATCGTTTTAGCATATTCATTTTTTGTTAACACATACCATTGAAGAGTTTTTTTTCCTGGAATGTTTTCTTCACCAGGGTAATAATCAATTTTGTCTAACTTAAATCCCACTTTTTGTAAAACATTTTTAGAAGCACTATTTTCTAGTTCTGTAAAACCAAAAATTTGTTTAAGCTTTAGTTTGTCAAAAGCAAATTTTAAGGACATTTTTGAAGTTTCAGTAGCAATACCTTGACTCCAATAATCAGGTAAAAATCGATATCCTAAATCAGATTCGCCTCCCATTTCTGGTAGGTACTTAATTCCTGTAAAGCCAATAAGCTTATTATCTGGCTTGTAAATTACGGCGAGTCTTCCATAACCGTATTTCTTGTAATCTTTAAGGACATTGTTTTGCAAAATATCTCTGGCTTGTTCTACTGATTTTACCAAAGTATCTCCTGTGTATTTTTGAACAATTGGATTTGAATTTAATTCATACATTGCCAGTTCGTCTCCTAATTGAAAAGGACGAATCAATAATCGTTCAGATTCTAATACGATAGCTAACATTTTAATTGGTTTTTAATCCTAATTCTTTTCCTTTTTGAAGCATAAAAACTTTGGCAGCTTCATATTCATTTAGAATTTTACCTTCTAAAATTGCTTCTTTGATTGCATCTTTTATGATTCCAATCTCACGAGAAGGTTTTAGGTTGAATGTTTTTATAATTTCTTCACCTGAAATTGGTGGTTGAAAATTCCTTATATGATCTCGTTCTTCAACTTCAATAATTTTATCCCTAACTTTTTTAAAATTTTGATGGTATTTTTTAAATTTCACAGAGTTTTTTGTAGTAATATCTGCCTCACATAAGGTCATTAAATCTTCAATATAATCACCAGCATCAAAAACCAATCTTCGAACGGCACTGTCAGTTACACCCGAAGCAATAACTATAGGTCGCGAGCTCATAAATACCATTTTTTGAACAAATTTCATTTTTTCATTCAATGGCATTTTTAATCTTTTAAATAATTTATAGACCATTTTAGAACCTACAAATTCATGTGCATGAAAAGTCCAACCTACTTTTTTATCAAACTTTTTAGTAGGAGCTTTTCCAATATCATGTAAAAGAGCTGCCCATCGCAACCAAAGATTATCCGTGTTTTTAGCAATATTATCTAAAACTTCTAAGGTATGCCAGAAATTATCTTTATGGCGTTGTCCTTCAATAGTATCTACTCCTTTTAAATTTGATAATTCGGGTACTATATGATGTAGTAAATCTACCTTGTTTAAAATTGCAAAACCAATAGAAGGTTTTGGAGAAGCTACTATTTTATGAAGTTCATCTACAATTCGTTCTGTAGAAATTATTTTAATTCGTTCCGCATTTCTAACGATAGATTCAAATGATTTTTCTTCAATTTTAAATTGAAGCTGAGTAGCAAATCGAATTGCTCGTAACATTCTTAAAGGATCGTCACTAAAGGTAATATCTGGATCTAAAGGGGTGCGTATAATCTTATTTTTTAAATCCTCTATACCATTAAATGGATCTAAAAGTTCACCATAAGAGCCTTTATTTAAACTTATAGCCATTGCATTAATGGTAAAATCTCTGCGGTTTTGATCATCTTCTAGGGTTCCTTCTTCAACAGCAGGATTTCTGCTATCTTCTTTATAGGATTCTTTCCTAGCACCTACAAATTCTAATTCAATCTGATCTACTTTTAGCATGGCTGTTCCGTAGTTTTTAAAAACGGATATGGTAGGTTTTGTAGCTAATAAACTAGATACTTTTTGTGCTAAATCAATTCCACTACCAATAGCAACAATATCAATATCTTTAGCATCACCTCGCTCCATCATATAATCACGAACATAACCACCAATAACATAACTATCAACCTTTAATAATGAAGAGGCTTTTAAAACCGTCTTAAATAATGGATTGACTAAAGCTTTTATGTGATTTGAATTTGACACTAGATGATATTTTATGGAAATAGATAAATTATTTTCGAATTACTGTTACAGAACCAGTTGTGGTAATTTTTATAATGGATGACGGTTTATTAGAATTTCCTTTTTGACCTAATTCAACTACATAACCCACACCTTCTAATATTTTTTTATTAATTTCTTGAAAATTATTAGGAGTTGCTTTACCACTTAAGTTTGCGGAAGTAGAAACAATAGGTTTTTTGAACTTTTTAATTAATTGGCCAACAAAACCATCTCTTACAACTCTAATAGCGATAGAGTTATCGTCTGCAATTAAATTTTCGGCAACATGCAAAGGTCGATCATAAATAATCGTGGTAGGAGTAACTGCATATTTAATAATATCATAGGTCACCTCTGGGATATCCTCTATGTATTGATTGAGCATTTTAAAATCTTTCACTAAACAAATCATAGATTTATTATCAGCTCTTTTTTTAAGTTGGTATATCCGCTCGACAGCTTCATAATTGGTTGCGTCACATCCTATTCCCCAAACGGTATCGGTTGGATAAAGAATAATTCCTCCTTTTTTAAGCACATTTAGGCAATTATTTATTTCTTGCTGCATGTTTTTATTTTTGGATTAAATTTTTGATATTAAACTAATAATTACACCAATATTAATGAGTTTAAGTTATTCAATAGCTTCACAATTAGTATCTTTTAATCCAATGCCCCAAAAGGTTTCTGTTGAATAAATAATAATTTCTCCTTTCCAGTCTATTTAAGGCTTGAAGGAGTTATTGACATAGGAACTTGTTTTTGCAAAGGTAAACAATTACTTATTGTTTTGTAGATACCAATCGGTGCTTGTTTCAAGAGTATTTAAATAGTATATTTTTTCCTCATCTAAATTATAGTTATCATTACACCAAGTTAACTGTTGCGCTTGATATGGAAAAGTTGTTCTAAAAACCAGAGTTGAATTAGACATTTCCTAATTCTTTTGACAAATGTGCTGATGTAGGTGCGTTGTAGTATATATCTTTTGTGATTTTTATTCTTGGTTTGAAACTTAATAGTTGTTTTATGAATCTCCAATCTTCTCCGTGACCCATACCGAATATAACATTTGTTTGTTTATAAAACTTGGATGATATAGCAATGTTTATTCCAACATTACCAAACCTAATAGTGTTGTCTAGAGGATTTGGTATTATGTTTTGACTTTGTTTCATTCGCAATACTACAATATCGTAATTGCTGTCCAATTCCTTGTGGTAACCAGGAGACAAGAAATCGTCATCATCAACAAATACAATCCAATCTGAACCTGTGTCTTTTTTTAAGCATATATTCCTGTTGTGTCCTGCACAGCTTTCGGAACCAGAAATCAATATGTTTGTTTCTACATCCTCATGTTGTGCTGATAGTATAGCTCTTTCTATTGTACTTCTTCCAATTGTTGGTATTATGATATCTAATTTCATTATATTATCTGGACAAGAAGTTATAGAAACAACATCTGAATCTATAGGAACAAAATGAGAATTTAAATATTTAATCCATAAAGGATTGGTTTTAAAATTATTCGGCGTTTTACCAAATAATAACCTTAATACATTTGCTATTATATTTTTAAACTTCTTCATTAATAGGTTGCTTATATTTTAATGATCGAGATAAAGGTGCTCCTGATAAAAGAATTGTAAATAATTTCCAATATTTTGGTTTAAATATGGATGTAAAAAAGTATCTTAATATATAATAAAGATTCAATATTTTTTGATGCCACCAGCCATAATGTTTTTTTGTGTAATAGAGCAACGAAATTTTTTGTTCTATCTTAATATCAATATTTTTTTTAATACTCGCACTCTTATAATGAATATATTTTAGCGAGGGAATCAAGTAGGAGTATTTATGCTTTTGTTTTAATAAACGTTTCGAAATATCAGATTCTTCGTAAAATAAAAAGAGGTTGGTGTCAAAACCTCCAATATCATGAAAATCATTAGCTTCAATAAACATAAACGATCCTTGAACATAATGAACTTTAGTTGGTTCTATATATTCTATTTTTCGTTTAAGATATGTTTTAGGGAATAATGTTTCTAGTAAAGGGCGCCTTAAAATTTCGCGTTGTAAGGACGAAAAATGGTCTATAGTTACCCTGAAGTTTTTGTGTTCATCTAACATCTGTGGCGAGCACAATCCAGCATCTGGCTCTGTTTCCATAAAATCCTTTAAATGCTTTAGACAATTATCACTCACTTGTAAGGTGTCATTATTTATAAAAGCATAGTATTTAGTTGGAGAAGCGTGTGCTACCCCAAGCATATTACCACCACCAAATCCGGTATTTATAGTACTTCTAATTAATTGTAAATTACTTTTATTCAGGTTGTTTAAACTTGATTTTAAAACTATATAATCCTCTTCTTTTGATGCGTTATCAACAATAATAATCTCAAACTTAATAGTATTATTATGCATGTCTAATAAAGAGACAACTGCTTCATAAGTATATTTAGAAGTATTGTAGTTAATAATAATGCAACTGACGTCTAACATATTAGTTTAAAATTGCTTGCCATCTTTGGGTAATTGATTCCTCAAAATAATATTTTGTTTACTTAGTACTCTTCTTTCTATTAATTGTTTGTAAAAAAAATCTCCAGTAACTAAATGTAAATAAAAACCTAAGGATCTTTTTAATTTTTTAGAATGATACTTCCAATAAGAAGATAAATTATTTAAATCTATTTCTGTGCCATTCATCTGTAAGAATAGCTTTATTTTTTTTCCAATCTATTTTTTAGAATAAAACAAATAATTAAAAAGTGCTTGAACATATTAAAATTAATAATTGAACCTTTATATTTACAAAATTACAATTTCATTAGTAATATCAAAACTTTAAACAGTAAAGATTACATTCCCAATAAATATTAAAAGAAAAGATACTATGTTTTTCTTTTAAAAAATCATAAATGAATTATAAAGAGCATAAAGTTTTTAGCGAAGATCAAGATGATGCTTCTATTAAAATAATCTCAGATCTTGTAAAGAACTTTGATGATTTTGATGGAGGAGAAGGAGAGCGGAATACCATTAAAAATGTGACGGCTCAAAATCTTGATTTAAATATTAAATCTTTTAAAGTTCCACATTTAGTAAATAGAATTGTCTATTCTTTTTTTAGAAAATCAAAAGCTAACCGTTCTTTTGAATATGCAAATGATTTAATCAAAAAAGGTATTAATACTCCTAAGCCATATGCTTATTTTGAATATAGTGATTTAAATTTATTGCATAAAAGTTATTATGTGAGTGAGCAATTAAGTTATGATCTAACATATAGAGAGCTAACAACAGATTTAAACTATCCTGACTATGATAACATATTACGGGAATTTACACGTTTCACTTTCGATCTTCATGAAAAAGGAGTCAATTTTTTGGATCATTCACCGGGTAATACATTGATTAAAAAAAATAAGAATACGGGTAAATATGATTTTTATTTGGTTGATTTAAATCGAATGAATTTTCATGCTATGAGTTTTGAAGATCGCATGAAGAACTTTGCAAAGCTTACTTCTAGAAAAGATATGGTAGCGATAATGTCTAATGAGTATGCTAAGTTGGTTAGTGAAAGTGAGGAGGAAGTTTTCAGTAAAATTTGGTCACTAACAGAAAAATTCCAAAAAAAATACCACAAGAAAAATGCTATTAAAAGAAATGTATTTTTTTGGAAAAGGAGATACCGGAATTGCTAATTCATTCTTGATGCCAAAGTCAATAACTGAATTTACCTTCTAGTATTCCATGTCCTAGAAATTTCAAAAAAACTTAGCTAAATTCAAGTTTAACTTTACTTAAAGCTGAGGCTACTATTTGGTGCATATCATAGTATTTATATTCAGCAAGTCGCCCACCAAAAATAATATTAGAATCTTTAATTGAGAGTTCTTTATATTTTTGATATATTTTTTGATTCTCGTCATTATTAATTGGGTAGTATGCTTCTTTTTCTTTTGTCCATTTTTCTGAAAACTCCTTAGTTATAATAGTATGTTTTTGTTTACCAAATTCAAAATGTTTATGCTCTATTATTCTAGTATAAGGTATATCTGAATCGTTAAAATTCATTACAGCATTTCCTTGATGGTTTACTTTTTCTAACCTTTTGTTTTCAAATCGTAAGGACCTATATTCTAAACTTCCATATTGATAATTATAAAATTCATCAATTTTTCCTGTAAAAACAATTTTATTAGCAAGGTTTGTTAGTTTTTCTTTATTATTAAAATAGTCAATATTGACTTTTGTGTCAATACCGGTTAATAAACCAGTAATAATTTTATTATAACCACCAATAGGTATACCTTGATACTTATCATTAAAATAATTGTTGTTAAAAGTATAGCGAATAGGTAAGCGCTTAATAATAAAGGAGGGAAGCTCTTTGGCTTTTTTACCCCATTGTTTCTCAGTGTATTCTTTAATTAGTGTTTCGTAAACATCTTTCCCAATCAATGATAAAGCCTGTTCTTCAAGGTTTTTAGGGTTTTTACATCCATATTTTTTAACTTGATTATCTATAATAACTTTTGCTTCTTCTGGTGTTTTTGTACCCCATAATTGATAAAAAGTATTCATATTAAAAGGAAGATTATATAACTTCCCTTTTGATAATGAGACTGGTGAGTTTATATAGTTATTAAACTCTGCAAATTGATTTACATAATCCCAAATGTATTTATCGTTGGTATGAAAAATATGTGGGCCATATTTATGTACATTAATTCCATCTACATTTTCGCAATATATATTGCCTCCTAGGTGTTTTCTTTTATCAATAACAAGACAAGTTTTTCCCTTTTTTTTTGCTTCATGAGCAAAAACGCTTCCAAATAACCCACTACCTACAATTAAATAATCATACTTTTGCATTTAATAATATTTTTAACAAAATTAAGATTATAATTCTTAAAAAAAAGAATTAATTCTATGTATTATATTTCAAGAAATTATAAATCACTATTTGATGCTTCAGGAAAAGCTAAGACTGATTGTGAGTATACCCTTAGTAATATGGGATTTAAAAATTTAGGTTTTGCACAATCTTCAATTCCAAATTCTGCTATTGGGGCAATTAAAAATAGTATAGGAATAATAATAGCATTATTAAGATTACCATTTAAATCAATAATTTGCACCCAATACCCTAATAATAAGTTTAGAAAATTAATAATGTTCTTTGCAAATTTAAAACGTTGTAAGATTATTACAATTGTTCATGATGTTAGAAGTTTAAAAGGAAGAACTAATGATATTGATGCTGAATTATCTAAAATTATAAGCTCTGATGTTATTATTGTACATAATTCATCTATGAAAAATTGGTTTTTAGAAAAAGGAACAAAAATTCCAATAATTGAATTGGGAATTTTTGATTATATCTCGAAAGAAAAACCTAATCAAAATAAAAAGGATAACCCAATAGAAGTATTTGAAATTGCCTATGCAGGTGGGTTTGGAGAAAGTAAAAATTCTTACATTTTTGATTTTGATATTTTAGAAAATAATAAGTATAAATTAAAACTATATGGTAAAGGTTTTGATAAGAATAAGCTTAAAGTTGAAGAAGGTAAATCTGTGCTTTTTTACCAAGGAGCATTTCCCTCAGATGAGATTGCTTATAATATTGAAGCAAATTTTGGATTAGTATGGGATGGGGTTTCTACTGAAACGTGTAGCGGACAATATGGTGCATATTTAAAATATAATAACCCACATAAAACGTCTTTGTATTTACTTAGTGGTTTACCAGTAATTGTTTGGGATAAGGCTGCAATGGCTTCATTTATTTTAGATAATAATTTAGGACTTAGTGTCTCTAACTTAAATGAGTTAAACGATATTTTGAAAAATCTAAAATACAGTGATTACTTGCTAATGAAAGCCAACGTTTTAAAAGTTCAGGAACAAGTTAAAAATGGACAATTTCTAAAAAATGCAGTTACTAAAGCATTGGAAACATTGAAATAAATATTATTATTTTATTTTTGATGCCAAAGTTTGTATAATTTTTGATATTTTAAAAAGGTAACATTAAAAGATTGCTTACAAATTCTATAACCATTTTTTCCATCAAGAATTCCCAACCTTAAAAAATAAGATTTAAAAAATGCCCAGGAGGGTCTAAATATTATTTTAAAATAGCTAGATTTTATACCTAGTTTATAATATGCTTTGGATGCAATGTTTGAAAAATTCTCAACTTTTTCCTTGTGTTCGTCATAATCTCTATAAATCCAATGAAAGAGGTCGCCTTCTAATACTCCCTTCTTTTTTCCATTTTTTAATCGATAGCTGTCATGGGGATTGATGCCTTTCCATTCACCGCTTCCTTTTTTAAATAATCTGAGTTTTTTATCTGGATACCAATCTGAATGTTTAATCCATTGGCCACAATAATTATTTAATCTACTTGAATAAAATCCATCATGATCCCAATGTGCTTTTATACCTAAAATAGATTCTTTAAGTTCGTCAGATAATGCTTCATCACCATCTAATGATAAGATATAATTATGTGTAGCTTGTTGTATGGCAAAATTCTTTTGTTCAATATAACCTTCAAACTTATGTTGGATAAAAATTACGTTATAGTGTCGACAAATTTCTTCAGTTTTATCGGTAGAAAAAGAATCAACTACAATTATCTCATCACAAACATCAACTAAAGATGCTAAACATTTTTCAAGATGTTCTTCTTCATTATACGTAATTATTACTGCTGATAAAGGAAAAAATTTATGTTGAGTAAATAATTTATTGAAATTAGTAGGTGTTGTTTTTTTATTCTTATCTGCTAAATTATTATCGATAAACAATGATAATTTAGATTTGAAATACGAAGGTTTTAAATTTGGATACAACGCTATTGAATTATCTTTTAATTGTTTTTTAGTTTTTTCTTCAATTAAATGAGGCTGATAATCCAATAAATGTACAGAATCATGAAGTTTTCCATCTTCAAAAGTAGACCACATTTGTTTTTCTATCCAAGGTGAAAAAATAATAAAGGAAGGTTTGTTTAGTGCTTTAGCCATATTAATTGCGCCACCATCATTACCAATGATCAAATCACAAGAATCCATGATAATAATAAACTCTCTTAAGTCTCTCCCTAATAAATTAAAAAAGATATTTTTCTTAGTCCCTTCTGCACAATTCTCATATACTTTTTGTGCTAATTCTAACTGATTTGGAATGTAATTAAAAAGAATATTTGCATTAATTTTTTTTGAAACAATATCAACAACCTTAGACATATATGCTAAAGGATATGTTTTATTAGCACTACTACCAATAATCGATATCATCACTGTCTTTTTTCCTCGATCTAGATGATGTTGATTAAATATTTCCGATGCCTTTTGTCTTTCGTTATCTGAAACAATAAGACGTGGTACAACATCAAATTCAATATCTAAATTTAAAGGGTCTAATAGAGAAAGTCTTCTTTCTATTACTAAACCAATACTAGATTTTGGCTCGTCGGAAACAGGTACATTATGAGTATATAAAAATGTTCTGCCAAATTTTTTATAAGAAATTTTAGTTATTGCATTTGAAAAAAGAACCGTTAGCCAACTTTCTAATTTTGAATAGGCATCAATAATAAGGTCGTATTTTTCTTTCCGAACATCAAAAATTAATTTAAAGAATGCTATTTTGCTTTTACGGTGTTTCTTTTCGAATAATATAAAATTATTAATACTGTTATTGCCTTGTAAAACAGGGAGTGTGCTTTTATATACCATATAATCTATTTGGGCGTTGGGGTACGCTTTTCTTAGATTATTGCATAACAATGTGCTTACCAACACATCACCAATCATTTTTTGCTGTATTACAAGTATTTTCATCAATTAAATAAGGATTTTTTACCGATTTGAAAGATAAAACATTTTTTATTTTTTAAACTAATTTAAACCGCAACATCATAGGTTCTAAGTGCATCATTTAAAGAAGTTTTTTTATTGGTGCTTTCTTTTCTTTTACCAATAATCAAAGCACATGGAACTTGAAAATCTCCCGCAGGAAACTTTTTAGTATAGCTGCCAGGTATAACTACTGATCGAGCTGGTATCATACCTTTAGTTTCAATTGGGTTTGACTGTGTAACATCTATAATTTTAGTCGATGCTGTTAAGACAACATTAGCTCCTAATACTGCTTCTTTTTCTACTTTAACTCCTTCAACCACAATACAACGAGAACCTATAAAGGCATTGTCCTCAATTATTACTGGTGCAGCTTGAAGTGGTTCTAAAACTCCTCCAATACCTACGCCACCACTTAAATGAACATTTTTACCAATCTGAGCACAACTCCCTACTGTTGCCCAGGTATCTACCATCGTTCCTTCATCAACATAAGCACCAATATTAACATAACTTGGCATTAAAATAACTCCTTTAGAAATATAGGATCCATATCTTGCTACTGCATGTGGAACTACTCGAATTCCTTTTTCTTGATAACCTCTTTTTAAAGGAATTTTATCATGATATTCAAATATACCTGCTTCTAGAACTTCCATTTTTTGAATGGGAAAATATAAAACCACTGCTTTTTTTACCCATTCGTTTACTTGCCAGCCAGAATTTGTAGGTTCCGCACAACGAAGTTTACCTTCATCTAATAAGCTAATAACTTCAAGAATTGCGTTAATGTGCACTGAATCAGTTAATAATGATCTATCGTTCCACACTTTTTCTATAATATTTTTTAATTGTATCATATTTATTTAATAATTAACAAAGATAGAAGTCACTTTTAATTAATCCCTTATTTTTGCACAAAATATGGCACGTTTATTAGCAATAGATTACGGAACAAAAAGAACTGGTATTGCAGTTACAGATGAGATGCAGTTGATAGCATCAGGATTGACAACTGTTCCAACAGAAAAGTTGTTTTCTTTTTTGAAAAATTATTTTACCGAAGAGAAGGTGGAGCTTGTTATTATTGGTGAACCAAAACAAAAGGATGGCACTCATTCAAGAGTTGAAGAGGAAATTAAAAAGTTTATTCAGAAGTTTTCAGAAGTGTTTTCTGAAATGAATATGGATAGAATGGATGAAAGATTTACCAGTAAAATGGCATTTCAAACAATGATAGATAGTGGATTAAATAAAAAACAACGTCAAAATAAAGCGTTAATTGATGAGATTAGTGCAACCATTATTTTGCAAGATTATTTATATAATAAAAAATGATATTACCAATTATTGCCTACGGAGATCCTGTTTTAAGAAAAACAGGAAAAGATATTACTAATGAGTATCCAAATTTAGATGCATTATTAGAGAATATGTTTGAAACTATGTATGAAGCAAGAGGAATTGGATTAGCTGCACCTCAAGTTGGTGTTCCAATTCGACTTTTCATTGTAGATGCCACTCCTTTTGAAGAAGATGAAGAACTAACAGAAGAGGAAAGAGCATTTTTAAGTACATTCAAACAAGTATTTATCAATGCAAAAATAATTAAAGAAACCGGTGATGAATGGGCTTTTAATGAAGGTTGTTTGAGTATTCCAGATATTAGAGAGGATATTTTTAGAAATGATACTATAAAAATTGAGTATCTAGATGAGAATTTCGAAAAATATACGAAGAAGTTTCATGGAATAGTTGCACGAATTATTCAGCATGAATATGACCATATAGAAGGTGTTTTATTTACAGATAAACTTTCTGCACTAAAAAAACGCTTAATTAAGGGCAAGCTTTCAAATATATCTAAAGGAAAAATAAAAGTAAATTATCGCATGCGTTTTCCAGACATGAAAAAGAAACGTTAACACATTTGGAAAAGTAATATTAACCAAAGATATTTGCGCTCTTATTTTTTAAAAATAATAATAACATAATTATAATATGAGTTTAGAAAAAATATTAACTATTTCTGGTAAACCTGGTCTTTATCAACTACAAAATCAAACAAGAAGTGGATTTTTAGCAACATCATTAGTCGATGGAAAAAAAATTAGTGTTAGTGCTAAACAAAATGTAAGTATCCTTTCTGAAATTGCAATTTATACCTTAACAGAAGAATTACCTTTAAGCGAAATTTTTACTAAGATTTCTAATAAAGAAAATGGAGGAGAAGCTATTAGTCATAAATCTACAAAAGATGAATTAGAAGAGTATTTTTTCGAAATTTTACCAGACTATGACGAAGATAGGGTATACCCAAGTGATATAAAAAAAGTGGTACAGTGGTATAATCTTCTCACTAAACATGGAGTTACCAATTTTAAAAAGGAGTCAACTGAAGCTTCTGAAGCAAACAGCGAAGAAGAGTAATTATGAATCATAGAAAGGAACAGCTTCTCGCCATAAATCGGTTACTTACTATAATGGATGAGTTGAGAGACCAGTGTCCTTGGGATAAAAAGCAAACTCTACAATCTTTACGTCATTTAACCATAGAAGAGACCTATGAATTAGGTGATGCTATATTAGATAATAATTTAGAAGAAGTGAAAAATGAATTGGGCGACTTATTGTTACACATTTTTTTTTATGCAAAAATTGGAAGTGAAACTAAAAACTTTGATATTGGAGATGTTGCTAATGCTATTTGTGATAAATTAATTTCTCGCCATCCTCATATCTATGGTGATTTAAAAGTTACAAATGAAGAAGAAGTAAAACAGAATTGGGAGGCTTTAAAATTGAAAGAAGGTAAATCTAGTGTTTTAGAAGGAGTTCCTAAATCGCTCCCCTCATTAGTAAAAGCAAGCCGAATTCAAGAGAAAGTTGCTGGTGTTGGTTTTAATTGGGAAAAACCAGAGCAAGTTTTTGAAAAAGTTCAAGAGGAATTAGAGGAATTACAACACGAAATTTCAGATAATAATAAAGATAAGATGGAAGCAGAATTTGGTGATGTTTTGTTTTCTATGATCAATTACGCTCGCTTTCTTAAGATAAATCCTGAAAATGCTTTAGAACGAACCAATAAAAAATTTATTAAGCGATTTCAATTTATTGAAAAAAAGGCCAATGAGTTAAATAAATCTATTAAAGATATGAGCTTAGCTGAAATGGATATATATTGGGAGCAAGCCAAAAAATTATAATATAAAAAAGGTGTTAAATTTAAATTCAACACCTTTTCTATAAAATTAATTATTTTTATTCTCCTTTACGGATACTTCTAATTTTTTTAAGTTTTTCAATCCAAGTTTCTAATTGCTCTTTTTGTCTATCGATGTTATTATGAACTTCTTTTACTAGAGGATTATCATCTTTAACATGTTTAAAAAATAATAAGTTATTTTCTAATTGCCTTATTTCATCTTTAACTTCAACTACTTTTTTGGATATAAAAAATTCTTCATTCTTTAGTTTTCTATCATCTTCATCAGAAGCTATCAAGTTTAATTTATTTTCAAATTTTATAAGTTCCGTTTGTTTTTTATCTAAATCTAATCTTTCAAAAAGCTCATCTAATTTTTTATTAAATTTCTGTTCAACATTTCTTTTATTATAAGGTACTCTTCCAAGTTTTTTCCACGCTGCAATTTTACCAGTAATAGTCGCAATATCTTTTTTATGATCCCCTTCTAAATTAATTTCTTCTAACGTTTCTAAGAATGCTTTTTTAGCATCATAATTTGCAAATTCTTCTTTATTTGCCTCATCTTTTTGTGAATGTAAACGATCAAAATAATAGTTGCAAACTGCTTTAAATTCTTTCCAAATCTTATCACTATCCTTCCTTGGAACGTGACCAATGTCTTTCCAATCACTTTGAATTTTTTTCATTAATGGTGTTAATTTTTCAAAATCCTCACCATCTTTATTATCTTCAGCTATTTTTATTAATTCTCTTTTCTTAGCTAGATTATCAAATTGCTCTTTCTTTTGTCCTTTGTAAAAAGCGTTTTTCTCTTTATTAAAGTTTCTTGTCGTTTCTTTAAATAAATCCCAAATCTCTTTGTTTTTTGAACGTGGAACTTTTCCAGATTCAAAGAACTGATCTCTTAATTCTTGAACTTTTTTAATGGTGTTTTGCCAAGCTTGGTGTCCTTTGTTTTTAGCAGTCTCGGTTAACGTATTAATTTCAATTATTAACGTTCTCTTTAAAGCAACATTTTCTTCCGCTTTCTTTTCTAATTCCTCTATATATTCGTTGCGTTTGTCATGAATTATTTTGGTGGCAGCACTAAATTTATCCCAAATATTATCACTAAATTCTTTTGCTACAGGTCCAATTTCTTCTTTCCACATTTTATGAAGCATTTGTAATTCACGAAATGCTACATTATTGTCTTCTTCATTAGTAAGTTCTTCTGCTCTTCCAATTATTCTTAACTTTTGTTCAAGATTTTGTTTGAAATTACGATCTCTAAACTCTCTATCAAGATGGAGTATGTTATAAAAATTTTCTACATGATGGTGGTAGTTATTCCATACCGTATTATTTTTATCACGAGGTATAGATCCTGCATCAAACCAACGTTCTTGGATGTCTCTAAATCTTTTGTAAATAGTACTTGTATTTTCCTTAGCATTAAAAAGATTCTTTAATTCTTCAATTAACTCTTCTCTTTTTAAAAGGTTTGTTTTTTGATCATTTAATAGATTTTTGTAATAATTACTACGTTTATCTTTATATATGTAATATGTAACATCAAATTCTTTTTTAATTGGTGTTGTGTAATAAAAATCTATAATATTACCGCCTTCAGCTAAAAATTCTTTTTTAATTTGTTCTAATTCATCATTAAATTTAGAATTGAATTCTGTTTTAATGATTTCAACAACTGTTTTAATTTCTTGAATAGGTTTACTTTCAATAACAGCTTTTAATTCGGTTATTAATTCCTCTTCAGATAATAGGGTATAATCTTTCTCTGGCTCTTTAACTACAACTTCTTTCTCCTCTTTTGTAGCAGTTACTTCTTCTTTAACTTCAGATGTATCTTCTAACTGTTCTTTAGCTACAACTATTTTCTCTTCTTTAGTAGCAATTACTTCTTCTATACTTTCAGATTCAGGATTATCAGCATCTTCTTCTTTAACTTCAGATTTATCTTCTATTTGTTCTTCCACTTTTTCTTCAAAAATAGCTTCAGAATCTTTATTATTTTGAGTTTCTTCTTTTGAATTTACTTGCGTTGGAATTGTAATTTCTGAAACTGGTGTTTCAGTAATTTCATTTTTAATTTCTTTTTCTGACATTTTTTTCAATGTTAAGGTTCAAATACACTCAGATATATTCCGAATATTTAATTAAACCGTCAAGATACTAACTACTGTTTAAATAGCAAAGAAAGGATTGATTATTTAAGTGGTTTTGAGAATTATTTATGATATCCAAATAGACCAAGCTTTTTTCGCTTGATATTCTAACATTTTTAATCCGTTACTTATTCTAGCACCACGATCTTTACTTAATTTCATAAATTTGCTTTCTCGTGGATTATAAGTTAGATCAAAAGCCAGGTGATCTTCTGTTAAATATTGATAAGGAATATCGGGAAACTCTTGAATATTTGGGAAAGTTCCAAGGGGTGTGCAATTAATAATCAAATAGTTTTGAGCCATTATATCTCTATTTAAGTCGGTATAAGTTATGGTGTTTTTAGTTCTAGTTCTAGAAACTTGTATGATTTTAAAATTCATTACTTCTAATACATATATAATAGCTTTACTTGCTCCACCAGTACCAAGAACCAATGCTTTTTTTTCTTTTATGGGTAGAAATTCCATCAAGGCTTTCGCAAAACCGTAATAATCTGTATTATAACCTATAAGTGTTCCGTCCTCATTTATTTTTATGGTATTTACTGCGCCAATTTTACGAGCTTCTTTGTCAACGTTATCCAATAATTGAATGATACTTTCTTTATAAGGGATAGTGACATTTATACCTTTTAAATCGGGATTATTTTCTAATATATTTGATAATTCACTTACAACAGGAATGTCAAAATTTTCATAGCTATCATTTCTATTTTCTTGTTCAAATTTAAAATTGAAAAATGTTTTAGAAAAAGAATATCCAATATTATGGCCAATTAAACCGTATTTAGCCATTTGATGTAAGTTTTATTTTGTGATATCCGTCCAAAAAAAGTAAGATTAAAATTCCTATAATAATAAATATAATTGCGAACATTACTTCGGAATTAAATTCTGAAGGGAAGTATCGTTGATAGCTTGTAATTATCTCTCTTCCATTGTTGTTATATATAATAGTTCCTAAAGTATCTGTTTCTAATACTTTAGTTTTCCAAGGCCAAACTACTCCTAGGGAGCCAGCTATAAACCCAATAATTACAGCATTTGTTTTTTTTTTATAATGTTTTAATAAATAAGCCAACACATTAGAAAGCGAGACCAATCCTACAATAGATCCTAGTGAGAAAACTGCCAATACTTTTAATAAATGAATTCTATTTTGGTTGTCTATAAAACTAAAGTCACCTTGAAAAATATCGAAGAACGTATCATAGAATGCATTTACAGAATCTACTAAAAGCAAAACGTAATTGCCTAATAAAATTAGTATAAAGGAACCTGAGAGACCAGGTAATGTCATACCAGAAATCCCAATAATACCACAGAAAAATACAAAGAAAAGATTGTTGTTTTCTTTTGCAGGTTCTAAGAAACTAATACTAATCCCAATGCTAACCCCTATTAATAGGAATAAAATAAATTTCCATTTCCATTCACCAAAATCTTTAGTGATGTAATAAAGTGAACCAATGATCATTCCGAAAAAAGTACTCCAAACGTAGAGTTCATAGTTTGCCAAAAGGTAATCGAGTACTTTAGAAATACTAAAATAACTTATAATCATTCCTAAAAATAAAAGCCCTAAAAAACGAGCATTGGTGTATTCTAAAAATGACTTTAAACCTCTATTAAATAATAATAAAAAAGCTTTTCGATTAATTTTCTGTAGCGAGTAAATAAATTCTTCATAAAATCCTGCAACAAAAGCAACTATGCCACCCGAAACCCCAGGAACTTTATTGGCAGTCCCCATAGCAAGTCCTTTTAATATTAAACAGATTTTGTCAGATATGTTACGTTTATTAGCCATTATTTGTTTTTTTGATTGGCAAATAATTCTAATAATACAATTGTTAAAAACCCAAAAATCATAAAAAATATGGCAAAAAGCAACTGTGAATCAAGACCATTATTTATTTTAGAATAGGTAAATGGGCTTATGCTTTTTTCAAGCATAGCATTGTAATTTTCAAAATTTTGAATGCTTTTTTGGTACACAGAAAGTGAACCTAAATCTGTGATTTCCATAAGAGGAATCTCTTTTCCAGCTTCCTTTGAAAATACTAAAAATGTTTGTTTCCATGGCCAAATTATGTTTAAAGACCCAATGATAAAACCGGTAAGAACAGCTAATGTAGTATTTTTATAATGCTTAAAAAGCCATTTTAGTACTCTGCTAAAACTTAATAAACCTAGAATAGCACCTCCTATAAAAATGAAAATATTCTTAAAGTTATAATCGTGGATAGCATCACTTAGTGTTTTATATGCTCCTAAAATTAATAAAATAAAAGAACCAGATATGCCTGGGAGAATCATGGCACAAATTGCAATAGCTCCTGCAATAAGAAGAAAATATGGATTATTGTTATTTGCTAAAGGTGGAAGTGTCGTAATATAATATGCAACTAGACCTCCAATTATTAAAGCGGTACTAATTTTTAAATTCCAGGTTTTAATTTGTTTTCCAATGTATGCGATACTTGCTATAATTAATCCAAAGAAGAAAGACCAAATTAAAATGGGTTGATTTTCAATTAAATATTTTGCTAGTTGCATAAAACTAACAAAACTTATTGCTATACCTGTTAATAGGGCTATAATAAAATTACCATTTAATTGTTTCCAGAATTCAGATATACCCCTTTCTTTTAGTGTTTTGAAAAGGGATAAATTAATATTGCTAATCGTTGAAATTAGCTCCTCATAAATTCCAGATATAAATGCAATTGTGCCTCCTGAAACACCTGGGACAGCATCAGCAGCACCCATTGCAAGACCTTTTACTGTTATAATTAAATATTGTTTAAAACTACGTGTTGGCATTATTTTTTTGATGCTTTATTAAAGTAACAGCATCAAAAATACACATTTTATAACGAAGGGTTTTTGTGTATGTTGATTAATTCTTGTACTTTTTTTAAATCGTATACTCTAGGAAATAATTCTTCAATTATCATTAAATATTCTGGATCTAATTTTAGAGCATTTTTTAAATGAAATTCACCTTTCGCATATTCTATATTATGATAAAATAAACCAGCTAATCGATATTCAATTTCTGCATTCTCTGGATAGAATTCTAATGCTTGAAAAAGAGTATTTGTTGCAGCTTCATGTTCTCCTAATTTTAATAAAATGTCATGACGAGTTAACCAGGTGTTTAATTCGTAATTTCCAAATTCTAAGGCTTTTCGGAACCCTACTTCAGCTTCTTCAAAAAGATTTAATCTAAAGTTTATTTTTCCATATCGTTTCCAATATAAAACATTTTCACTATCTATATTTATTGCTTTATTAATATAATAAAGTGCTTTTTTGTAATTTTTATTTCTAATGTAATAATCTGTAATAGCAATCCAGCCTTTATCTAATAAAGCATCTTCTTCTACACATTTATTGAAAAACTGAAGTGATAATTCAGTATTTCCTGTTTTCGCATAACATCTGCCAATACGCAATAAAGCAAATGAAGTAGGATCATCCAGTCCTAATGTGATCGTATAGCTTTCTATGGCCTCATTATATCGTTTTAATTGCTCTAGAACTTTTCCTTTTTCTAAATATGCACCTATAAAAGTATCATCACTTATAATAGCAAAATCATAAGCAGCAAGTGCTTTTTTATATTCTTTTAAAATATAATATTGTTTTCCTATTTGATGCCAAGCAACTTCACAATAAGGGTTTTTGTTTAAAAAACTATTTAAATATTCTATCGCTTCTTCTGTTTGATCTAAATATTCAAAACAATAGATTATGTTATATAAAGCTGAAAAATCTTCTTGATCATCTGCTAGGCATTGAATAAAATACTTTTTAGCATTTTCGAAATCTTCTAAAAAGAGATACTCCATGCCAATTAATGACAGTACGTCAGATTGTTCGCTAGTTAAATTGTGAGCGATTTCAAGCATTTCTATTGCTTCTAAATGCTTGTCTCTTCTTGATAGTATATTTGCTTTCTGAATATATACTTCTTCGTTGGATTGTTCTAATAAGAAAATATTTTCTAAGAGCTCTTCGGCAACCTCTAATTCATTTTCAAAAATAAACATTTCTACTTGAAATAATTTTAGGTTGGTTGAAGTAGGGTGTTGTTCTAAACCCAGCTTTGTAGCCTTTTTTGCTAATGCAATTTTTCCATTGTCTAAATAATAATCTATAATGTCTTCAAACTCATTGGAGTCGAAGAAAAACACATTGTTTGTTTTTAACATGGATTCGAAACGGGAAAGCGATATGTTGTTATACTCGTTCAAGTTCTATTACACAGTAGGTTTACTATTTCTGTTAAATTAAAGATACTAATGTAACCTAAATTTCAAATGTTGTGCCGCTTTTGTTGTTAACGTACTTATTAACACTATGTGATCATGCTTAATTGGCTGTATTGTTTGAGGTATATAGTAAAAAATTAAATTAAATTTAAGACTTGTAATAAAACCTGACACCCTTTTTTAATTTCTTTTTCAGTTATTGTTAAGGGTGGAGTGATTCGTATTGCTTTTTTTTCAAAAAGTAGCCAAAAAAGCAGTAAACCCTTTTCTTTGCATTTTAAAATAACTTCAGAAGCAATCTCTGGAGTATCAACTATTAAAGCAAGCATAAGTCCTTTACCTCGAATTTCTTTTATTAATGGATGAACTAAATATTTCCGAAATATATTTTCTTTTTGAAGTGTCTCTTCTATTAAATTAGTTTGGGTAATTTCTTTTAAAGTTGCCAGCGCAGCAGAAGCGATAACAGGGTGTCCACCAAAAGTAGTAATATGTCCTAATTTTGGATTATTAGATAATAATGACATTAATTTTTTAGAAGCAGTAAATGCACCGATCGGCATTCCACCTCCCATACCTTTACCAATAGCTAAAATATCTGGTGAAATGTCATAATGTTCAAAACCAAATAATTTTCCAGTTCGTCCAAAACCTGGCTGTATTTCATCTAAAATTAATAAAGCACCTACAGCGCTGCAACGATTTTTTACTTTTCTTAAATAATCATTTTTTGGTACTATAAATCCTGCTCCTCCTTGTATTGTTTCTAAAACTACTCCTGCAGTTTTTGATGTTATTTTTAAAATATCTTTTTCATTATTAAACTCAATGGAGTTGCAATTGGGTAGTAATGGTTGAAATATTTTTTTTCTTTCTTCAACTCCCATAATACTTAAAGCTCCCATAGTATTACCATGATATGCCTTTTTTGAATAGATAATCTCTTTTCTACCGGTAGCTCTTCTGGCTAATTTCATGGAACCTTCAATTGCTTCAGTTCCACTATTTGTTAAATAGGTAGTTGTTAAATTATCTGGCAAAAGTCCTGAAAGAAGTTTGGTGAGTTCGACTGCAGGTTCTTGAATGAATTCCCCATATACCATTACATGAAGGTATTTATCTAACTGATTCTTTACTGCTGATATTACTTTTGGATGGCAATGACCTAAACTACTTGCGGAAACGCCTGCTATAAAATCTAAATATTCTTTACCCTTTATATCATAAATATAGCACCCTTTTGCATGAGATATTTCTATTGCTAATGGGTGAGGAGTAGTTTGAGCTTGGTATTTGTAGAAATCGTTTTTCATTATTTCCTGTGAAGGCAAGAATCTCATTATTAAAAATTAAAAATAAACATTAAATATCGAATTTTGAAATTAATTAATTGAAGAATTATATAAAGAAATAAGCTATAATAATTCCTAAAGCAATTAAGAAAATTAAATTACAAGCTTAGTAATCTTCAGATTGCTCATCATCTAAATCTATTTTTAAAAACTAAATTAGCATCCTCCAAAGTAATCCAACCAGATCTGTAAAATTTAAAATCACTTGTTAATTCTATTTTTCTGGAATTAATTTCACTTACTCTTCTTCCAAGGGCAGGGTATCTTCAGACTTATTTTTAAAATGCTCTGGAGAAAGTTTTGAAGCTTTTGGAATTTGAAGTTCATTTTCTGAGTTTTCATCAAAAAAATTATCTTCTATCTTAGGAAGAGGAATCCCTTTTATTTTGGCTAAGATAAAAGTTGGTTTTCCTCTAAATAAATCGTTTACATTAAATAATCGTTCATCACCATACCAATTAAAACCTGGAAGAACTCTTGCGTTTTCAGGGAATTGGGAAGGAGGATACAATTTTCCATTCACTTTTTTATTAAACCTGATGCCTCTTGTTTGTTGCTTTTCCAAATACATTTGAATAGAGCTACTTATGGTGTTGTTAATTCCGACTAACTCTTGTTCTTCATTTCTAGAGAAGAATATAACTTGTGTGTTTTTCTCAATATTTATAGTATCCAATTCATTATTTGTAAACAATCCAATTAACCGTTCGCCTTTTACTTGATTATATCCGGCACTGTCTTTTTGAATGATAAATGCATTTTTAAAGACTTTTAAAGTGTCTAGTTTACTAGTTTCGATATTTCTAAGCAAATGAATAGTATCACCAGTCATTTGGTTTTCACCAGTCCACAATATTGGCTTACGTAATAGTTTAGTAATTCCTGTTTTCTCATTTACATAAATAGAGTCGCATTTTCCACTTGTTGGTTCTTCTCCTGGTAAACCTTTTTTAAAGAAACGAGCTTTATAATATCCTCTTAAAATACGATTATCTGCTTTTCCGGTAATACGTAACGTATCTGCATGAACATAAATAGAATCATTATCTCTAACAGTAATAGCTACTGCTCTTTTGGTAATAAAAACTGAATCTTTTTCTTTAAATACTTCCGCATAATGTCCGCTAATAAAACTATTGTTTAAGGTATCTATTAAACGAATGTTATTCGTTGCAGAGGCAAAGTTTTTATTTCTGTCAAAATAGATACTATCTCCATAGATGGTTCTGTTTTCATAATCTATTCTTGATTTTTTTACAAAATATCCAATGTCATTTCGAGTGTTATAATATCCTCTTTCACAATAAACGGTACTGGTTTCACCCTTTATAATAGATTTACCGTATAAATAGGCGATTCCAGATTCTGAATAGAAATCTAATTGTTCAGAGTTTATAGTATACTTTGGGTTTTTGATAACAACATTTGATAAAAACTGATATTTTTTTGAATCTGCAAAGTACCTTCCAACGCTACTGGTTAAAATGCTTGCAGTGTCTTTGATGGTGCCGCTACTTCTGTAAAATGCTTGCTGTTTAATCCGATCAAAATATAAGGTGTCTGTTTTTAAAGAAGTTTTAGAATCGTTAAAAGCAACATTTCCACTGGCAAATGCAAATTGAGTATTACCGTTATATTCCGCGTATTTACTTCGCATAAAAATGGTATCTCCTTGCGAAATATTTACAGAACCATACGCTTTTACGAAGTTGTCTTTTGTATAAACATAGGCTTGATCACACCACATTTCTACACCATCATGAACTATATAAACTTGACCAGAATTATCACGAGTATAAATTACGGCATCTGGGAATTCAGGTTTTTTTTCCCAATACCCAGATTTAATAGTTATTTGTGTTTTTTCTTCAGGAGTATTCGTTTCTTCTTGTGCAATTAAATTGCTTCCGAAGAAAACAAATAAAAATAAAATAATGTAATTGTTAAGTTTCAAATAAAAATTCCTTTGTATAATGAATTAACGAAGATACTAAAGAATTGTTATTACCTATGAATAGTTTGTTTTCTATCTGGACCAACCGATACTAACTTAATAGGGATTTCTAATTCCTTTTCAAGAAAATCAATGTACTCATTTAACTCAGATGGCAATTGACTAGCATCTGTCATTTTTGTTAAATCTTCTTTCCAACATTTAAATGTTGTATAAATTGGAGATACATTTTCTTCTTCAATATTATAAGGTAAGTGCTTGATGGTTTCTCCTTTGTAGTTATAAGCAGTACAAATTTTTAGATTTTTAAACCCACTTAACACATCACTTTTCATCATCATTAGCTGTGTTACCCCGTTTATTTCGAAAGTGTATTTTAGGGCTACTAAATCTAACCAACCACAACGTCTTCCTCTTCCGGTAACTGCTCCAAATTCACGACCAACTTTAGCCATTTCTTTACCAACTTTATCAAATAATTCAGTAGGGAAAGGTCCAGAACCAACTCTAGTCGTATATGCTTTAAAAATACCAAAAACTTCGTTGATTTTTCTAGGTGCTACTCCTAATCCTGTGCATGCACCTGCAGCAGTCGTATTTGAAGAGGTTACAAATGGATAAGTTCCAAAATCAATATCTAATAAGGAACCTTGAGCTCCTTCAGCTAGTATAGTTTTGCCAGATTTCATAGCCTGACTCAAATACTCTTCACTGTCAATAAAAGTTAATTCTTTCAATTTCTTGATAGCATCAAAAAATTCAACTTCCATTTCATCTAAATTATATTGAATTTCTACATCGTAGAAATTAATCATAGCCACATGTTTATCTGCTAAAGCTCTATATTTTTGCTTAAATGTTTCAAGTTCTAAATCGCCAACTCGAATGCCATTCCTGCCCGTTTTATCCATATAAGTTGGGCCAATACCTTTTAAAGTAGATCCGATTTTTGCTTTACCTTTTGAAGCTTCTGAAGCTGCGTCTAATAATCGATGTGTAGGTAAAATTAAATGTGCTTTTCTGGAAATAATTAGTGTTGAAATATAATCGATATTAAAAGGATCTAACCCTTCTAATTCTTTTACGAAAACAACAGGATCTATAACCACACCATTCCCAATTACATTCATAGATTCTTTATGAAATATACCAGAAGGAATGGTTCTTAATACATGTTTTATACCGTCAAATTCTAGGGTATGTCCTGCATTTGGACCTCCTTGAAATCGTGCTATAATATTGTAGTTTTTAGTAAGAACATCTACAATTTTCCCTTTTCCTTCATCGCCCCATTGTAATCCAAGTAATAAATCTACTGCCATAAGTTATGCTTTTTCCTGTTTTGAATCAGGAGTTTTTTTATTTCCGTAAAAATAAAGTGAATGATTAATTATATCAACATTAAAAACTTCTTCAATAGTTTTTTTTATAGATTGGATTCTAGGATCACAAAACTCAATAACCTCCCCATTAGATAAGATAACATGGTCGTGTTGTTTATCAAAATAACATTTTTCATAATGTGCTTGATTTTGACCAAACTGATGCTTGCGAACCAAGCCGCATTCCAAAAGTAATTCTATGGTATTATAAAGAGTGGCTCTACTAACTCGATAATTTTTGTTTTTCATGTTTATGTATAATGATTCAATATCAAAATGATCATTATGGTCATAAACTTCTTGAAGTATAGCGTAACGTTCAGGTGTTTTTCTATGTCCTTTTTCTCCTAAAAAAGCTGTAAAAACATTCTTAACTATTCCTTGATTATTTGGATTTATCTTAGCGTTCATATTGAAACAAAAATACTCATTTATATTCTGGTAATTTTATCGATACCATTAATTTTTTTAATGTTTTTCACAAGGTTATCAAGAATGGATATATTTTTTACAACAACTATAATATTTCCATTAAAAATGCCATCATTACTCTCAAAATGTACACTTATCATATTTATGTTATGAGTGTTTGAAATAATTTTTGTCATTTCATTTACCAGTCCAACAGTGTCAATTCCAGAAATTAATAATTCTATTTTAAAATCACTTTGACTAGAGTCTATCCATTTTGCAGTAATAATACGATAACTAAAATTACTTTGTAGTTGAAGTGCATTTGGACAATTTTTTTTATGGACCTTAATACCATCAGTAACCGTTATAAATCCAAATACTTTATCGCCAGGAATTGGATTACAACAAACTGCGATTTTATAATCTAATTTATCATCATACTTGCCAAATACAAGTTGATCGTATTTTGCAGTAATTTCTTCTTTATTTACATCTTCTAGCTTGCTTGGCTTCCGAAGCTTATTTTTAAAGAAACTTACAATCATATTGTTTCTTGATGCTACAAACTCTTTTAGCTTTTTATTATCGATAATGCCAACACCAACTCTGTAAAATAGATCGAGGCTTGTTTTAATTTTAAAATAAGCGACTAATTGATTGATTGTTTTTTCATCTAAGGTAATTTTAAGAGATTTTAACTTTCTAATTAAAATTACTTTTCCATCTTTTGCAATTTGTTTTTCTTCTTCTTTTAAAGAAGATTTTATTTTTGATATAGCTCTACCAGAAGTTGCATAATCCAACCAATTTGAATTTGGCTTAACTTTATCTGACGTAATAACCTCTACTTGATCCCCACTTTTTAATTGATGACTTAATGAAACTAATTTACCATTAACTCGTGTTCCTCGAGTATGTAGTCCTATTTCAGTATGTACATTAAAGGCAAAATCTAAAGCAGTAGAACCTTTCGAAAGAGAGTATAAATCACCCATTGGAGAGAAAACAAAAATCTCTTTGGTATATAAATTTAATTTAAACTCTTCAACAAAATCTAATGCACTAATGTCATCATTACCCAGTGTTTCTTGCAATTTATTGAGCCAAATGTCTAAATCAACATCCCCTTTCTCATTATTTTTATATTTGTAATGAGCAGCAAATCCTTTTTCAGCGATCTCATTCATTCGTTCCGATCTAATTTGTACTTCCACCCATCGACCTTTTGGTCCCATTACAGTGATATGGAGCGCTTCGTAACCAGTCGACTTTGGAGATGATATCCAATCTCGTAATCGAGTGGGGTTGGGACGAAAATGATCGGTAACAATTGAATAAATTTTCCAGGCAAGAAATTTTTCATTTTCTTTATTTCCTTTGTAAACAATTCGCACTGCAAACTTGTCATAGACTTCATCAAAAGAAACATTTTGAACCATCATTTTTCTTCTAATTGAAAAAATTGATTTTGGTCTTCCTTTTATTTCATATGCTAAACTTTCTTTATCAAGAGAATCTTTAATCATACCTGTAAAGGAATTAATGTAGATATCTTGCTGTTGTTTGCTTTCTTTAATTTTACTAAAGATATCATTGTATACTTCAGGTTCGGTATACTTTAAACTTAAATCTTCAAGCTCGGTTTTTATATTATACATACCAATACGGTGAGCTAATGGTGCATATATGTATAAAGTTTCTGAAGCTGTTTTCACCTGTTTATGAGGAGGCATAGCGTCCATAGTTTGCATATTGTGCAAACGGTCTGCGATTTTTATAATAATTACTCGAATATCTTCATTTAAAGTAAGTAACATTTTACGGAAATTTTCCGCTTGAAGTGAATTGTCTTTATTTGAAGAAAGATGAGATATTTTTGTAAGCCCATCAACGATTCTAGCCACTGCTTCTCCAAACAACTGTTCGATATCTGCCAAGGTATAATCAGTGTCTTCTACGACATCATGAAGTAATGCTGCTGCTATTGAAGTGGAATCCAAACCAATTTCTGAAGCGACAATTTTTGCAACTGCTATAGGATGAAAAATATAAGCTTCACCAGACTTTCTACGTTGATCTTTATGAGCATCTACTGCGATGTCGAAAGCACTACGGATCAATTTTTTATCTTCTTTGGTAAGTGTTCTGTAGCTGATTTTAAGCAATTTTTTATATTGCTTTGCAATCTCTTTGTTTTCTATTTCTATAGCCTCTTCTGTCATAAAATAAAAATACATAAATGATTGTAATAAACAATAAAATACATTTTATTTATCAATATTTTTTTTTAGTTTGAATAGAAAAATACTTTTGATAAATCCAATTATTAAGTCATTATGTTATAGTAACGTTGTAACAATGTAGGGTGAGAGTAATGAGCAAAAACATATGCTGGGTGTGGAGTAAGATTACTTAAACTATTTTTAGATAATTTTTTTAATCCAGAGATTAATGGAGCTGCTTTAAAAGTATTTTTCGCATAATTATCAGCTTGATATTCAAATTTTCTTGAAATAAAATTCATAAGCAATCCGGTAAGTTCAGAAATTGGACTATATAAAATTCCAAATGCTATTAATCCAATATGAAATGACGGAATAGTTACATTTAGTGCTTCAGATAATATAGGACTTCCTACAAACAAAGATAACAACCAAAAAGTGAATCCCATTGTCAGAATACTTGCGATTAGATTAAAAACAATATGTTTTCTTTTATAATGTCCTACTTCATGAGCGAGTACTGCTACAATTTCATCTTCTTCCAAATCATTGATTAAAGTGTCATAAAGCGTTACTCTTTTTTCACTTCCAAAACCTGAAAAATAAGCATTTGCTTTTGTGCTTCTTTTAGAGCCATCTATCACAAATATCTTATCCAACGTGAAACCAACTTGTTGAGCATAATTTTCAATTTTTGTTTTTAATGTTCCTTCCTCAAGAGGTGTTTGTTTATTAAAAAGTGGTACAATTAACCTTGCATAAAACATATTCATAAAAAAAGCAAACGCAGCGACCATTCCCCAAGCATATAACCAGAAATTACTTCCAGTAGATTCATAAAACCAAATAATAATTGAAAGGATTAAACCTCCTAATAGTGAAGATATCAGCCATCCTTTAGCTTTATCCAGAAAAAATGTTTTTATAGTAGTTTTATTAAATTCAAATCTTTCTTCGATCACAAAAGTGTGAAAATAACTAAATGGGGTGCTTAAAATATCACTTGTAAGCATAATACTTCCAAAAAATATAAGTGCAACAATAATATTGTTATCTGAAAAAGTGCGTGCCCATTTATCTACAAAAGCAAAGCCATCTAAAAAGAAAAAAGCCAAAGTAGCAACTAAGGATACTAATGAAGTGATCGAACCAAACCGAGCATTAACTTTTTTATAAGCCTGTGATTTTTGATATTCTTTATGATCATAGACATCCTTTAATTCAACTGGAATGAGATCGTTATAATGACTGGAATTTAAAGTATCTAAGATTTTATCAATAATGAAACTTAGTATCAATATAGCTATGATAATATAAAATAGGGTAGTGGCTGTCATTTTATTTTTCTATTTTTTAAAAGTGTAAATTGAGTTTAATAGGTTCTTTAATTAAAATTTCGTTGTTTTTTTACTTCAAATAAAAGAATTCCAGCTGCCACAGAAACGTTCATGGAATCAATTTCACCTTGCATAGGGATGTGTATGTTTTTTTTACTTTCATCTCTCCATTGACTCGATAATCCAGTAGATTCTGTTCCAACAACTATCGCAGTGCTTTCTTTGAAATTACATGTATAATAAACATCGGATTCTTGTAAAATCGCACTGTAAATGGAAATATTTTTATTTTTTAAAAATGTGATGATCTCTGAAGTATTCCCTAGGGCTATCGTATTGGTAAAAACACATCCAATACTACTTCTAATTATATTTGGATTGTATAAATCTGTTTTTGGATTTGCAATGATTACGGCATCTACATTTGCAGCATCAGCAGTTCTTAATATTGCACCAATATTACCAGGTTTTTCTGGAGCTTCAGCAACTAAAATCAATTGATTGTGATCTTTTAACTTTAAATTGCTTAAAGCTAAATCTTTAGATTCAGAAATTGCAATGATTCCTTCTGTAGAAGTTCTATAAGCAATTTTTTTATAGACCTCAATAGAGATTTTAATAAGATTATTAACGTCTGTATTTAAGAAGTTTGATACGTCGTTTTCTGAAATGATATCAGAACAAAAAAGCAAGGTATTGATTTTGTAACCACCCTTTAAAGCTAATTTTATTTCGCGTTTTCCCTCAATAATAAATAAGCTGCTTTTCTTTCGCTCCTTTGCTTTCTCTTGAAGCAGCAATACTTTTTTTATAAGTGGGTTTTGAAAGCTTGAAATGTTTTTTAACATAACACAAATATAACCTTTTTAGAGATTGACTAAGTCTTATTAAATGGAGAGAATTTATACATTCTTAAGTCTGTAAATTATTGCGATAAAAAATAAGAATTACGATATATAAATTTTTAGACAGGAGTAAAGTGATTTAAAAAAGGCAATTGGATACTGGAATTACCTCTTTTAGTATTCAAAGTTAAACACAGGAATATATTTTATAACAAATTGATACTGGAGGAAATTCAAGAATAAAGAAAGTGTTTAAGAATTAATTTGTATTTTTTTGCTTGATAATTTTTGTGCTTTTCCCCACTTTTATTTCTCTATTCAAAAATAAAATTTCAAAACCTATTAAAAATCTCCAGCGTGATTGTTTTATGGTTGCAATTTGATTTATTAAAACATCAGGGAAAATATTTTCATCATTTGAATTTAAAAAATCAGACTTTCCATAAGTATACACAGTACCTAAAATAAAATTCACTCTTTTGTAACCGAAGTTAACACCTAAGCCGTAGTGATAAAAATCAGTGCCCGTATTAAATCTATTTTCTGATTTATTTGCTAATTCTATGATGGATGTTTCAATATCGAAAGGAGAAAAATCGGTTGAAAAACTACTATAGGCACTAATGGTTGGATTTATATATATCTCTGCTCCAATACCAAAATTAACAATAGAACTTAACTTTTCTTGTAATTTATACCGATAAACCTCTTCCCCTATTGTACTTTCTAAAGTTGGTATGTCAAGCCTGTCATAGTTGTCAACTGCAGAGTTCCAACTAATGTTTAAATGTAAATTGTTCTTTTTAAATGGAATACCAGCACCTAAAGAAATACCCATAGGAAATATTCTTTTAGCATTAATATCATCTAAATTATTTAGGGAAAATATATCAATTTCATTGTTGGAACCAGAAAGTACTTCTTCATTATAAAAAGAACCTTCACTATATACTTCTAAATATGGCAAATCAATGTTTAATCCAAATTCTATTGATTTAAAAACCCAAGCTGCGCCAATTTTTAAAAATGCACCATATGATTTTTGATCAAAACTAACTTTATATGAATGATTCGTTATCTGATCTAAATCATTAATTGAAGTGAATTGGTCTTTATTTTCCGCTGAATAATTATAATAGGAAGCAAATAATGAAGCGCCTAAACTAAAATTAGAAGTAATTGATTTGGCCCACGAAAGACCAAACCAATTTTCTCTTAATTGATAATTTAAATTTGTGCTAGCAAAATATTTTGCTATTCCAGGCAGTTCATTGGTGAATTCATTATCAACGATATCAGTATTAAAACTGAGATCGACTTCGTATCTATTTCTTGAAATTAATGCGTAAGCAAATTGGTGATTTTTCAAGAATTTTACTTTAAATGTCCCAGAAACCATACTTGGTAACCCTTTAAAATTTGAACTTGAAAGATCGGTTTTATCAAACAAATAATTTTCAATTTTAATATCGATAAATTCGTATATTTTAGCATTTATAGCAAAAACAGGATCTTCTATTAAAGCTAGTCTTGCCGGATTATAATAGGTTGCACCTAAATCGTCAACACTACCAGTAACATTACCATTTAATAATATAGACCTATTTCCAAAATTCTCATACTTATAGTTAGTTTGAGACTTTACTTGAATTATAAAACAAAAAATTAATAAAAATAATGAATATTTCATTTCATTTAAAATTAGTTATTACTATATTTTTCAGAATATCGTTTCCAAAGTTTAGTTTGATGAGTTTCTAGAGATATTTCTCTGCCATCAATAAAAGCCTGGCTTAAAATGTTAGTACGCATATCTAAAGCATCTCCCTTACAAATAAATAAAGTAGCACTTTTACCAATTTCCAATGTACCATAATTTGCATCAATACCTAAAATTTTAGCTGGATTTTCTGTGATTAATTGTAACGCCTTTTCTTTACTTAAACCTTGCGCAGCAACTTGACCTGCATAAAAGGGTAAGTTTCTAGTATTCATTCCTTCCATTTGCCCACTTGTTTGTAAAGCTACTAAAATTCCTTCATCTACTAATAATTTCGCTAACTTATATGGTAAATCATAATCTTCATCATCTCTTTCAGGGGTACTATGAACCCTTTGAATTAAAACGGAGATATCATTCTTTTTGAGGAAATCACTAATTTTATAAGCTTCATAAGCTCCTACCACAACAACATTGTATATCCCATTATTTTTAAGAATAGTCACCGCATCAATCATTTCTTTTTCTCCCTGGGCGTGCACAAACATTTTTTGATGACCATTAAATAAACCTTGCATTGCTTTAAAAGCTTCGTTAATTTTTTTAGGAGTTGACTTTCCATAGGTTTTACTATTTAAAATAAAGCTCTTTATGTTTTCAATTTCTTCTTGGTAATTTTTGTTTGCCTTATATGCACTAGATTCTCCTAACCACCATCTGCCTCGAGCATAACTATTTGGCCAATTTATATGAACCCCATCATCTTCTTTAACTACTGCATCTTCCCAGTTCCAAGCATCTAATTGTACAATTGAAGAAGTACCAGAAATAGTGCCACCTCTAGGAGTAATTTGTGCTATCAATACACCATTTGGTCGCAATGATTCAACCACTTTGCTTTCTGCATTATAAGCAATTAAAGACCTTACATTAGGTATAAATTCACCTAACTCATCTTCATCTCTAGTGGGTCTAACAGCATCAATTTCCACGATGCCTAATGTTGTATTAGGAGCTATAAAACCTGGATATACATGTTTTCCAGTAGCATCGATAATAGTTCCTTTCAAAGCTATTTTTGAAATAGTAGCATCAGCAACAGCTATTAATATACCATTTTCAAATGTGATGATACTGTTTTTTATAATGGTGCCATTACCTATATGAGCAGTTGCTCCAGATATAGTGATGGTTTCATTTTGAATAGGAGCAGGTGTTTGTTGTGCAAAAACAACCAAATTAAAGCTCATGATTACTAGTGAAATTATATTTTTAAATGCTTTCATAATGGAATGATTTTTTTAATTTGAATTATAAACTTTCACATGTTAAATGTCTCTTTTTTCTCTTAATAGGAGTTTTCTTTTTTTCTCCACTATCTTTCTCATTTCGCATTAAGTTAACAAGTTTGTTTTTTTCTTCCTGAATTGCTTTACGTTGAAGTTTGTCTGTTTCCATATCAAAGTAAACAGCTCCTTCAATTAATGTCTTTTCAGCTTTTGCGTATACTGATAAGGGATGATCACTCCATAATACCAAATCTGCATCCTTACCCACTTTTACGCTTCCTACTTTATCATCTAAGTGTAATAGTTTTGCCGGATTTAAAGTGACCATTTTCCAAGCCTCTTCTTCAGACATCCCACCATATTTAACAGATTTTGCTGCTTCTTGGTTTAATCTTCTGGACATTTCTGCATTGTCACTATTAATAGCTACGGTAACTCCTGCATTGGCCATAATTGTCGCGTTATAAGGTATAGCATCTTTTACTTCATATTTATAAGCCCACCAATCACTAAAAGTTGATCCACCAACTCCGTGTTCTTTCATTTTGTCAGCTACTTTATACCCTTCTAATATGTGTGTAAATGTGTTAATTCTAAAATCGAAACGCTCTGCAACTTTCATTAACATATTGATTTCACTTTGCACGTATGAATGACAAGAAATAAATCGTTCCTTATTTAAAATCTCTACTAAAACTTCCATTTCTTCATCATAACGGTAGGCATTTCCACTTTTCTTTTTAGCTTCATATTCTTGAGCTCTTGTAAAATAATTAATATATAATTGTTCTACTCCCATTCTAGTTTGTGGAAAACGACTGTAGCTTTGCCAATTGGATTGTTTTACATTTTCACCCAATGCAAATTTTATAAACTTTGGAGCATCTTTATAAAGAAGCCCATCTGAATCAGATCCCCATCTAGGTTTTATAATAGCAGAACGACCTCCAATTGGATTTGCAGAACCGTGTAATATTTGTATGGTGGTAACTCCTCCAGCTAAATTACGATAGATATTTATATCCTCAGGATCTAAAACATCTTCTATGCTTACTTCAGCAGAAGAATTTTGACCTCCTTCATTGATGCTAAACGCTGCAATATGTGAATGCTCATCAATTACTCCAGAAGTTAAATGTTTTCCTGTTGCATCAACAGTTAGTGTATTCCCAGCAGATAAGTTAGATCCTATTTTTTCAATTTTACCATTTTTAACTAAAACATCCGTTTCCGTTAAAATTCCATCCTCTTCATTGGTCCAAACCGTTGCGTTTTTAAAAAGAATGGTTTGTTGTTTTGGAAGCTCAGAAAAACCATAACCTACATTTGGATAGGTGAGAGGTACTATTTCAATTTCTTGTTCATCCTCTTTTTTATCTTCTTTTTTGTCTTTATTTTCTTCAGAAGCTTTTTGTTTTATGGCAGTAAAAGCAGTTTCTTTTCCACTTGGTGAAATTAATAATCCTGAGAAATTATCATTATTTTTTTCAATAAGAGCGGTAGAATTATAAATATCTGTAGTCTCTTTATTTGTAATCGTAAGAGTAAGCCAATTGTCTTTGTAATTTAATTTTGAAGCATATGCTACCGTGTCAACTTTTACTTTGGATTTTAATTTGTCTATTTTGCCAGAAATCGAAATTTCGAATTTTTTTTCAGCTGTTAAAATCGCATAATCTCCACGAATATCTTTTTGGTTTAAAGAATTAATCACGTTTTTATTTCCTTGAACCCAATTTTCATAAAGGATTGTTTCTTCTTCAAAAAGTTCGCCAGAGGTAATTAAAAAGTTAGCGTATCGTCCATTTTTTAAAGACCCTACTTTATCGCTTTGTCCAAGCATTGCTGCAGGTACCGTAGTTAAAGATTCTAATGCTTTGGTTTTGTCATAACCATATTTAATGGCTTTTTTTAGATTGGTATTGAATTCAGATACTTTTTTTAATTTAAAAGTAGTTAACGCAAATTCAATATTATTATCAGCCAATACTTTTAAATTAGTAGGTGCTTGATTCCAATCACGCATTTCTTCGATGGTCAGGTGCTTTAATGAATAAGGATCAGTAACATCATATGCTTCCGGGAAATTGATGGGAATAATATATTTTGCTTGAGTAGCTTTGATTCTTTCGATAGTTTCATACTCATTACCTCCACCAACAATGGTATAATTAAGATTGAATTGATCACTAATATCATCTGCATTAATGTCTTTTCTTTTATCTCCACTTTCAATAAATGCGGGTAAGTTTTTACTTGCATTGAAAGCCTCCAATGATAAGTCTTTATTGGTTGCATTTCCTTCTGCATACCATTTAGCATCGTGTTGAAATTGTTTTAATAAAGCTATAGATCCCATATGTGAAGAAGGGTAGGATTGTCTACTTGCTTGCGATTTTTTAAAAGAAAAGTATTGACCGGAAATGTCATTGATGATTCTTCCTGAATTAGTACCCTCGTCATTTAAAGTTACTAAAACCCCCGTTCCTCTGGCAATCCCATCCATAATATGTGAGTTTACAACTCCAAACCCAGCTTTTCTTAATTCATCAGCTTTTTTACTAGTATACTTAAATTTGTCGATCGCTTTATTTTCGGGCATGATATGATCGTTCCAATAAAATCCCTCACGTTTAGATTCATATTGAGGAGATCGTTCTCTATTTGTCTTTTCAGGTTTCAATATTCCAAAACCAGAATACGGATCGATAAAAGAAGGATAAATATGTTTTCCATTTAAATCGATAATAATAGTATTTTTAGGAATGGTCACTGATTTACCACTTGTTATAACTTTTCCATCTTGTATTAATAAGGTGCCGTTTTTTATTACTTCATTTGGAGTAATAAAAATTACTGCGTTGGTAAAAGCTGTATAGTTATTGTTTTCTTGTTTTAATCCAGTATTGGTTGGAAAATAATCTTGAGCAATTAAATTTATTACACTTACTAATGTTAAGCATAGAAGGACTATTTTTTTCATGAGTTTATTTATTAACAATAATTCTTAAAAATACAAATACTGTAGGATTAAAAATTAATATTCAGGATTTTAACACTATTAGAATCTAAAATGGTTGGTCCTCGTAATAATTAATAATTAGAGCTACCATATAGCTATAACTTTTAATTCCGTTGGATTGATTATTGGCTCTTAAAAATTGATCCCAAAATAATTTTGAAAACACTTCAAAGGGGTTTTCATAACTTTTCCAGAAATTGCGCATTTCTTTATAGCTTTTTAAAATTCCTGGATTAATGGTCGTCAATAATTCACGATAGGTATCTAAATCTCGCCTGGCGATTTCATTAACACAATAACGCAATGCAAAAATGTAACCTGTATATTGAATAAAATCATCTTCATTATTTATAGTCGCAAGTGCTGCTATAAAATTTGCTTCATTCTCTGCGGCATAACCTAATTGATGTGCTTGTTCGTGACAACTTACCACAGGAAATTTATACAGTTTAATAAGACCATTTACTTGCGCTTCACCTGTAAAAGGATTGTAATAACCACTATAACCCATATATGTTAATCCCAAACTCCAAGTGCTTCTTTTTAAGCTTAAAGGATTATAATTAAGATTGGGATGTTTTTGAGAAAGGTTTTGATAGCCGTTTAGGGTCTTTTTAAATAATTGTTTATAATCGTAAGGAGATTCAATTTTTATGGTATCGTGAAACCCTAATTTTCGATGCATTTCATTCGACTTTTTAATCAATCGTTTAGTAGTAGAAATTAGTTCTTCAGTATTGTATTCGGTATCTAGAGAAAGGTTTTGATGCAATGGAATGCGATAATAATTCAATCCCCAAAGAAGATTAAATAGTAGGTACACAATTGATAAAGTTGAAAACACATCTAAAATAAAATTTTTAGTATCTGTTTTTATTCGTTTTATGTTTTTAAAAATCCATCTAATCAATAATAATATCAAAAAGAAATAAAAAATATCACCTATTGAAAAAGGAATCCACCCAAAAACATACCTATAAATTTTTGAAATAACAGGAAATATTCCGGTACTATAAAAAGATTCTATAAATTCAGGGACATGTTTTAAAAGTTGCAAAGCTAAAATCTGAATAGGTAGTAGAACTACTAAAATTAGTTTTGTCTTTTTTTGCATAAATCAAACTTACAAATAATTCTTTTTATAATTTTTACTCGTGGAAGTAAATTGTAATTTTGTATGAATATTTTAAATAAACCTTATACTATGAATGAAGCTATTAGAAATTTAGAACCAAATAGACTTTGGAACAATTTTGCAGATTTAAACGCTGTGCCCCGTGCTTCCAAAAAGGAAGAACAAGTAATTCAGTTTATGAAGAGCTTCGGAAATAATTTAGGTTTAGAAACTTTTGAAGATGATGTGCGAAATGTAATTATTCGCAAGCCTGCAACCCCCGGAATGGAAAACCGTAAGGGAATTGTATTGCAGTCTCATATCGATATGGTACATCAAAAAAATAATGATACCGATTTTGATTTCGATACTCAAGGAATCGAGATGTATGTGGATGGTGATTGGGTTCGCGCAAATGGAACCACTTTAGGCGCCGATAACGGGTTGGGAGTAGCAACTATTATGGCAATTTTAGAAAGCGATACTATTGTACATCCAGCAATTGATGCCTTATTTACCATTGATGAAGAAACTGGAATGACTGGTGCTATAGGATTAAAAAGTGGAATATTACAAGGAGAAATTTTATTGAATTTAGATACCGAAGAAGATGATGAAATAGGAGTGGGTTGTGCTGGTGGAGTTGATGTTACTGCATCTAAAAATTACCTTCAAATCCCAAGTTCTAATGATGCCAATGCATATAAAATAACAATTAAAGGACTGCAAGGTGGGCATAGCGGTATGGAAATTCAATTAGGATTAGGGAATGCTAATAAATTGATGAATCGTATATTATCTGAAGTACATGATAATTGTTCATTGTCAACTTTATTAGGTGGAAGCCTGCGTAATGCAATTCCAAGAGAAAGTAATGCAGTTGTAGTTGTTGAAGCTAACAAAACAATTAATTTTCTTGATGGTTTTGAAAAAATGAAAAATAAAATTAAAAATGAATTTCATCACATAGAATCAGATATCACTATTAGGGCTGAAAAAGTAACAGTACCAGAAACGGTATTGAGTGTTGAAGATCAAGATCAGTTTTTTAAAGCTGTTTATGCAGCTCATAATGGTGTTTTTAGAATGAGTCCTGCAATTGAAGATTTAGTAGAAACTTCTAATAATATTGCAAAAATAACAGTGAATAATGGTTCCATTACTATAGAATGTCTTACGCGTTCATCGGTAGATTCTTCTAAAGATAATATGGTAAATACTTTAACTGCAGTTTTTGAATTGGCTGGATTTTCAGTAAGCTTATCTGGAGATTATCCAGGTTGGGCACCAAATATGGATTCTGCTATTTTAAAAGTGCTAGCAGCTTTATATGAAAAAATGAATGGCGAAAAAGCAAATGTAGCTGCTTGTCACGCAGGCTTGGAATGTGGGATTCTAGGAACAAATTATCCTGGGATGGATATGATCTCTTTTGGACCTACGATAAAAGGAGCACATTCTCCAGATGAAAGAGCTAGTATCTCTTCTACTCAAAAGTTCTGGAAATTTATAAAAGAAATTTTAAAAGAAATCCCTGTTAAGTAATTTAAAGACACAAACTTTAAAAATTATTATTTAATAATTAATAGTTCTAATTAATAATGTGTCACCTTTTTTTATGATAGATTTAAATAGTTTCGAAATTTTATCTTAACTAATTATATTATATAAAAAAAAGGAAGGTGTATCTAAATACACCTTCCTTTTTATACTTAAATAATTAATTTATAAAAATATTATTCAGTTTTTGACTGCTCAAGAGCTAAGTTATATATAACTAAACCAAAACCAATTTTATTAATTGCATCGGCAATGTTATACCAAACATCCATGTCTAATACACTTAGACCAAGCATGTCATACCATCCAGAAGTACCAGCCATGTAACCTATTGGGTAAATTGCCCAACCTACTAGTACGAACCAACAAAGTACTTTGTGAGCACGTTGTATTGAACCACCTGCTTCTTTAGCTAATTTAGCTGCACCACCTAACCATATTTCATATACAATAGCAAAATAAGCAACACCAGAAACTAATCCCCATATTTGAGCATTATCTGAATCTGAAACTTCTCCAATGTATCCTGTTACAAGCATTACTACTGAAAGTAAAATCAATTTCCATAACATTGATTTTTTTGCACCTGCTACTTTTAGTATCAAGTAAAATTCAACACACATTAATGGTACTGTAAGAATCCAATCAACGTATCTAAAATCTGTTGGAGATTCTCCAGTAGTCATGTAATAATCTCTCATATACCAATAATGAACTGCAGCGATAAATGTAATTAGACCTGAAACAAGTATGGAAGTTTTCCACTTTCGGTCAAAATCATTCATTGAGAAAAAGAAAAATGCAGATGCTGCCATCATGGCCATACATCCAATAAAAAAAGTGAAAGCAGTAGAATCCATTGTTCCTAATGTTTCAGGGGCAATTGCGATAAAATTTAGTAAATTTGTCATAATATATTTTGATTTGTTTAGTCAAACATACAATTAATTAAACAGATTGTAAAATTAATTTAACATTTTTTTTAAATTATTAATTATTTTACATTTTTATACTATGAAATATAAGGAAAAAGCAATTTTAATAACATTTTTTAGTCTTTGGCTTTCGGTCTATTTTAAAGGACCGGCACAAGAAGTATTCGCTCTTTTTCTTATTTTTTCTTTAGGTATTATGCATGGAAGTAATGACTTGTTTTTAATTTCTAAATTTAAAACAACTTCCAAATCCTTAAAACTAGTATTTTTCTTTAGTTCATATATTTTAACCGTTTTAGTGGCCAGTTTACTTTTTTATTACATTCCCATTTTTGCACTAACTGGATTTATAATTTTTAGTGCATTTCATTTTGGTGAACAACATTGGAATGAAGCCAAGACAAAAAATCTAAATTTTAACCGTTTGTTATTCCTTAACTATGGCTTGTCTGTTTTATTTTTACTTTTTGCTTTGAATAGTAATGCCACGATAGAAATAATATCTGCACTTACAGGTTTTTTAATCAATGAAATTTGGTTTAGCTGGATATTTTTTTTAAACATTACATTATTTATAATGCAAGCTATAATAATGACCTATAAAACTTACATTACTTGGCAAGAGCTATTGTTTGAGTTGTTTTTAATCATTGTCTTTGCTATTGTTTTTAAAACAGCTACACTTATTTGGGCATTTGCTATTTACTTTATTTTCTGGCATAGTATACCTTCAATTTTTGAACAGCAGTCTTTTTTATATGGCGAGGTATCTTTTAAAACCTTTATTAGATATGTCAAGTCCTCTTTTCTAATCTGGCTAATCTCTATAAGTTCAATGCTAATATTATTTATATGGTTAAAAGATGAAGCTATTTTATTGCCCTTATTATTTGCTTTTTTGGGAGCAATTACATTTGCACACTCGCTAACAATATCTAAAATGTTCAAATCTAAAAAATAGCCTTAAAATAATTCTTACAAAATACCCACTAGCTAGCCAGGTATTATTTGTTTTAAAAAGTATAACAAAATGTATAAATTGTTAAACATTTTATATCTTTACAAAATAATTTGTAGTGATTTATTGCTGGAGATTTAAAAAACAAAATTAAAAATGTTCGGATTATTTAAAAAAAAGTCAGAGAAAGAAAAATTAAGGGTTCTATATGAAAAGCTTTTAAAAGAATCTTATACTTTATCTACCACTAACAGAAAATTGAGTGATCAAAAAGCTTTTGAAGCTGATGAGGTAATGAAACAACTCGAAAAGTTGAACTAAAGGGATTTATTTAATAATGACAGAAAATAAAAAACCAGATAATGTAGTTTTTAATACTGAAACTCAAAAATATGATGCTTCACTTAAACCCTACGGAACTTCCGTAGGAGCACCAATAATAATTCCAACAGATACTGTTGCTTGGAAGAATAGAAGCATCAATAAAATTAATCATAAAGTATCCGCTAAATATTTAGAATTAAAATCTGAATATGAAAATATGATACAAGAATTTGAGTACAATAAACTTATATTTAATGCAAAATTTTCCTTTGAGCCTATTATTGGTGAAGTTTATCATTTGTACCAAAGAGAAAATAATGAATCTTTTCTTTCCCTTATATCTCCAGAACAATGTAACTTTAAATCAATCGGTAGTTTTTATTTGAATGCAGGCCAAATTTGGGAAAAAATTTAATTTTAGGATGGTTAACAAGAAACAATTAACAGAAATAGAATTAGATCGCATTATAGAAATGGCTTGGGAAGATCGCACACCATTTGAAGCAATTCTCTTTCAGTTTGGCTGTACAGAAAAAGATGTCATTAAACTGATGCGAGGAAATCTTAAAGAATCTAGTTTTAAGCGTTGGCGTAAACGAGTTAATAGTGGTGTTAGCAAAAAGCATTTAAAAAAACGTAATCCAGAGATTTCACGTTTTAAATGTTCACGGCAAAATGCTATATCAGGCAATAGAATTAGTAAAAGAACTTAATAAAGCCCTATCATTTGATGGTAGATTCGCTTTAGTTATGATAGGTCAATCTAATTTTAAATATAAACCACAAAAAAGAGGCTTCGCGCAAGCCTCTTTTTTATATAAATTAGGATTAGTTATTTTACAATCTCTACGATTTCTAAGTTGAAAATTAAATCGCTTCCTGGAGGAATTAAATTAGGAATTCCTCTTTCGCCATATGCTAAATGAGTAGGAATAAATAAGGTAATTTTATCACCTACACCCATCATTAATAATCCTTCCCTAAAGCCAGGAATTAATTGAGCATCTTTACTGTAATCAGTTGCAGTTGGTGCGTATCCGCCGCCATCAGCTCTTCTGTGATCCCAAACGTTGTATTTTTTAGCAATTTCTTCGATGTTAGAATCAAATAATGTACCGTTTGCCAAATATCCTGCATAGTTCATTTTAATTTTAGAACCTTGAGCTGGTTTTACACCCGATCCTTTCTTATTAAAATATACTTTTATTCCAGAAGGCATTTCTTTTCCTTTTTCAAGATCACTGGCTAAAACTTTAGCAGTTGCGGCAGCAATAACTAGGCTAGCAGCTTGTTCTTCTTTTACTTTGTCTTCTGCAGCAATCATCGCTTCATTAAAAGATAATAACGATACATCACCAACCCTTATAATTTTAAGTTCCTTAATAAGAACAGGATCAACTGGCTTGTCTCCAGGTTTTGAAGTTTCAACAACTCCTAAAGAATCGACGATATCTTGACCGATTACAATTTCTCCAAAAACAGAGTGCTTACCATCTAACCAAGGAGTCTCTTTTAAGGTAATAAAAAATTGGCTTCCATTAGTTCCTGGTCCAGAATTGGCCATAGAAAGTATTCCTTTTTTACTGTGCGTTAAACTATCTGAAAATTCATCAGGGAACATGTATCCTGGGTTGCCAGAGCCAGTACCTAATGGATCGCCACCTTGAATCATAAAATCTTTTATAATTCTGTGAAAAATTAATCCGTCATAATATTTTTTTCCTTTGTATACTGAATCTACCAACTCATTTTTTCCTTCTGCTAATTCTACAAAATTAGCAACGGTAAGAGGGGTTTCTTCATTATGTAATTTTGCTACAAATACTCCTTTGGTGGTATTAAATTCTGCATAAACCCCATCTTCTAAATCTGGGTATTTGCTTTCTTGGCAAGATGCGAAGCTTAAAGTAAGTATTAATATTAAAAATGATAGTTTTTTCATAATTCTAGTAGTTTTCATGTGTTTGATTTATTTTATTTAAAGTTACTGTGCATTGAACAGGAATATTAGTTTCTAATTTATTGTCGATTCCATAATAGCCAAACGCTTTGAAGGAAGGAAATAGAAAAGTAATGGTTTCTCCTTGTTTCATTAATTTAAGCCCATCGCGTATTCCAGAAATTAATTCTTGATTTGTTTTATCTATACTACAATTTTGTATGCCAATTTCCTTTTTTGAAAGGACCGCAGTTCCATTTAGCCTATTAACATTATAACTAAAGGTAACATGGTCTCCAAACTCTGGTGTTTTAGTTTGTGTGGTGTCTTTTATATTGTAATAATACCAAAAACCACTTTCTGAAGAATGATAAGGTTGTTCTTTATTTGAATTTAATAGTTGAATTATTTGTAATTTTTCTTTTTCAAAAATCGATTTATTTCTTTCTATGGAATTTGACATAAAAGATCCAGAATTATTTTGAATTGGTCTTCTAGCCTCTGGATTTTTACAGGAGAGTATAGTAAACAGAATGCTTAAAGCAATAAATACATTACGACTCATTTAATTCTTTTTTATAGTATGGTAATATACTGATAAATTCTTCAATGGTTTCTGGTAATTTTTTTAGACTCCTACCGCCAGCCGCGTTGGTATGGCCTCCACCATTATAGTGATTTCTTGAGAATTCATTAACCGAAAAATCACCTTTGCTTCTTAAAGATATTTTTACGATATCTTCTTTTTTATTTTCAATAAATATAATAGCAAAAACAACGCCAGAAAGCGATAAAGCATAATTAACAAAACCTTCGGTATCTCCTTTTTTAAAGTTATTATCGTTTAATTCGTTTTGTGATATTGTAATGTATGCAGTGCGAAATTCAGGAAACATTACCATATTATTTAAGGCAATACCTAATAATTTAAGTCGATCTGGACTATTAGTGTCATATACATTTTCATGAATGCTGGCGTTTTCAGCTCCTGCTTCCATTAAATCTGCAATTACTCTATGAGTTGTAGCAGTAGTAGTTTGGAAACGAAATGACCCTGTATCGGTCATAATTCCCACATATAATTGTGTGGCAATTTCTTTATTTAATAATTTAATACCTTCTAGTTTTTCCATAAAATGAAAAACCATTTCGGATGTAGAACACATTGCAACATCACTATAGGTTACTAGTGCGTAATCATCGGGTTGTTGGTGATGATCTATTAATATAAAATCGGCAGCTGCTTGTTCTAATTCGGTTGCTAAACCTCCAGTACGATTAAGTGCATTAAAATCTAATGTAAATATGATTTCTGCTTTTTGAATAGCAGTTTTTGTTTCCTCAAAATTTTGTTCATAATTGATAATGGAAGAAGCTTCAGGAATCCATTTTAAAAAATCAGGAAAGTCATTAGGCATAACTACCTGTACATGATGTCCTTTTTGTTTTAGAAAATTGCACAGCCCTAATGAAGAGCCTACAGCATCGCCATCGGGGTTTTTATGACCTACCACAACGATTTTTTTAACGGTACTTAATAGCTTATTTGTTATTGAAATGTCTTCCGAATTCATAGACTGCAAATATACAATTTATTAGTATTTACTCACTAATATTGAATTGTTTTAGAAAAGTATTAAGGTTATTTTGATTAAATTATTTTATTCTTGGAACTTACTATGCCTTTTATTTTTTCAAAAATATAGGGGATCATTTCTTTAGCTACCAGGTATCCAGCAAAATAGTTGCGAGTTACTTTATTACCAAGAAGAAAAGAGCTTATAAATTGTTCTACAGTTTCAAATTTAATTTCTGGAAGGTTTTTAAAAAGTATACTTTTTGCAGATTCTTTGTTTTTAATAGAATCTGCAATTTTTACAACTGGATTATTTTTAAAATATTGTTCCTGTTCTTGAATGGAAATTCTTAGGTTAATCTTTGCTGCCTGCAAATCTTTATAAGACTTTATGTCACTTGTTTTATTAATCATTTTTTTCTTTCTCAGCTTTTAAAGCAGCTTTTACAATAGCATCCTTTACTTTGTTTTCAATGTTTTTCTTTATAAACGTTATATAAATTAAAAATACAACAATAGCTATTCCACCAACTGCAGCAAATCCTATTGCAGTGTTATCGAAATAATGTCCAATAAAATAGGCTATTGAAAAGCTAAACATGGTACATATGATAACAAGAAATAATGATATCAATAATAAATTTATAAGGTTTGCAGATATATTTGCTAAAACAGTTATTAATTCAAGTTTTAAAAGTTGTATTCTATTCTCAATGTATTTTTTTACTGATTCAATCATAAAAATTTATACGTTTTTAGTGCTTCCTGATTTTTCTTTAGCTTCTTTTTTAATGCCCTTATATTTTGACACAATGTCTTTTTCAATAGTTTCTGCTTTGTCTACTATATTAGCATACTGATCTTTATTTTTTTCTTTAACATCGAAAAATTTATCTTTTAAACTATTTAAATCTTCATTTTCGATGTTTTTAATTTTTTCAGAAACATCGTTAAGCTTGGCTTCTAAATCTTCTTTTAGTTCTGAAGTTTTAACGACTATTTTTTTTCTAGTTTTTTCTCCAGATTCTGTTGCTAATAGTATTCCTGTAGCTACACCAGCAATTGCTCCTATAATTATTCCAGTTAAAAACTTTGATTCCTTAGACATGATATATGTATTAAAATATAGAGTAAATGTACCATTAATTTCGAATTTTTTAAGATAAAAAGTTGTTAAACTATTTGTTAATGTTTGTGTTGTAATTATCTTCAATTTCCATATTTTTGCAAAAATTTAAAAAAGATGAGAACAGACAGAACGTTTACTATGTTAAAGCCAGATAGTGTTGAAAAAGGACATGTTGGTGCTATACTTGAAAAAATTACAGCTTCAGGATTTAGAATTGTTGCTATGAAACTTACACAAATGACTTCAGATGATGCAAAGGCTTTTTATGCTGTGCATAGTGAGCGTCCATTTTATGGCGAGTTAGTAGAATATATGACTCGTGGTCCTATTATTGCTGCGATTCTTGAAAAAAACAACGCCATGGAAGATTTTCGTACATTAATTGGTGCTACAAATCCTGCAGATGCTGCAGAAGGTACTATTAGAAAATTATATGCAGCCTCTATAGGTGAAAATGCTGTTCACGGAAGTGACAGTGATGAAAACGCAGCAATTGAAGGTGCTTTTCATTTTTCAGGCAGAGAAATGTTTTGTTATTTTAGAATGTAGCTTACGAAGTAAAAATTTATATAATTCACTTTTACGTTATATTATATTCTTTATCGAAGTACTAGCTTCGTAATTATTTGTTTTCCCATTTCTTCATTAATCATAGTTATAATTTTTGTTTTCCCATAACTTAACTCTTCTCTTAAAACAGAAGAACTTAATTGTATATATAGTGTCTCTCTATCTAATTTAATAGCAGTGGTGTATTTAGAAATAGCATTCCCCATTACCGAATGCCAAGCTTCTTCAATAGATACCTTATCCAAGCCTTTTTGCAATCTATTTGCATCGATAAATCCTTTTAAGGCATTACCCATAGTACTATTATCACCTATTCTGCCTTTTCTTTTTACCATTTTATAATTTAAACATTTTATAAGATTGATGTATTTTTTTAATCACATTTTCTGTTCTATCGGCGTGAGTATCACTAATAAACAACTGTCCAAAATCTTCATTTTTAACTAAAGATATTATTTGCGCTACTCGCAGTTCATCCAGCTTATCAAAAATGTCATCCATTAATAATATTGGATTTACTTTGCTATGAGATTTTATAAAATCAAATTGCGCCAATTTTAAAGCTATTAAATATGATTTTTGTTGTCCCTGTGAACCAAATTTTTTAATAGGATGCTCTTCAATTTCAAAATTAAGATCATCTTTATGAATACCATAATTGCTGTATTGTGTAATTTTATCTTTTGCCGCATTCTCTTCTAATAAAACCAATAATTCATTTTCATTTAATTGACTTTTATAGGAAAGCATAACCGACTCCTTTGAATTGCTAATAGATTGGTATCGTTTTAAAAAAATGGGCATAAATTCTTCCAAAAACTTTTTACGCTTTTCAAAAATTGTAGTCCCTAAATCATGCAATTGTAAATTATAGATGTCTAGTGTTTCTTGATTGTGCGTATTATTGATTGCAAAGTATTTTAAAAGTGAATTTCGCTGTGTTAAAACCTTATTGTAATTTAATAAGGTTTGAAGGTAATTAGAATCACCTTGAGAGATGACACCATTAATAAATTTTCTTCGAGTCTCACTGCCTTCAATAATTAAATCCCTATCACTAGGAGATATGATAACTAAGGGTAAAAAACCTATATGCTCACTAAATTTGGCGTACAATTTTCCATTGCGTTTGATTACCTTTTTCTGCCCTCTTTTAGCGCTAATAATAATTTTTTCTTCTCTATTTTTTTTTGTGTAATTACCTTCAACGACAAAAAAAGCTTCTCCATGTTTGATATTTTGAATCGTTAAAGGATTAAAGTAACTTTTTCCGAAGGAAAGGTGATAAATTGCATCTAAAACATTCGTTTTGCCAACCCCATTATTACCAACTAAACAGTTAATCTTAGAATCGAACTGAAAAGAAACCGTTTCAAAGTTTTTGTAATTAAGAAGCGATAGGTTTTCTAAAGTCATATTTTATAGCTGTTTATACGTTTTTTAGTATTAATTTATTAATTAAAAAGGCAGTATTTTAATCGATTGCAAATTATTGAAAAATAATAAAAAGTTGTGCTTTTATTATGTAATAAAAATTATATTTTTGCACAATAACAAAGTTAGATTATGGCAACATATAAGAAAAGAGGGGATAAACCTAAAAATCAGGCCGAGAAGATTTCTCAGATAGAACAAGAAAGTACTACGGCAGAAGTATTTAGCACCCTAGATGAAGGAGCTTCAAGAACCGAAGCTTGGGTAGAAAAAAATCAAAAGGCAATTTTAATACTTGTTGGAGTTGTTGCAATAAGTGTTTTAGGATATTTAGGATATCAAAAATTGATCCAAGAACCTAAAGAGTCTGAAGCAATGAACGAAATGTTTCAAGCGCAATTTTACTTTGAAGCAGCATTAATTGCTTCTAAAAAGGATTCGCTTTTTAATTTATCTTTAAATGGAGCTAATGGTAAATTTGGATTTGTAGATATTATAGGTAATTATGGTGGTACAAATGCTGCTAATTTAGCAACGTATTATGCTGGTATAGCTTATTTAAATACTAATAAATACCAAGAAGCAATTCAGTATTTAGACAAATTTAAAGCTAATGATACTAATGTTGCTCCAATTGCAAAAGGAGCAATAGGTGATGCATTTGCACAATTAGAACAGCCAGAAGAGGCTTTAAAATACTATGAAAAAGCTGCTTCAATGAGCGCTAGTGAATTAACAGCGCCTCGCTTTTTATTAAAAGCAGGGATTACGGCAACTACTTTAGGAAAGGAAGACTTAGCATTAAAACAATTTAATGCAATTATTGAAAAATATCCTAAATCTCCAGAAGCTGAAAAAGCTATCTTATATCAAGGAAAAGCAGAAGCAATGAAGTAATAAATATGGCTACTGAAAATAATAACTTATCAGTTTACGATAAAACAACAATCCCAAACGCGAAAAATTTTCGGTTTGGGATTATTGTTTCTGAGTGGAATCCTAAAATCACAGAAGGTATGTTTCAAGGCGCTTTTGATGCAATTATAGATTGTGGAGGTATTAAAGAAAATATCGTTCGATGGAATGTGCCAGGAAGTTTTGAATTGGTTTATGGTTGTAAGAAAATGCAAAAAAGCTATGAAATGCTTGATGCTATTATTGCAATTGGAAGTGTTATAGAGGGCGAAACCAAGCACTTTGATTACGTATGTGAAGCTACTACTAACGGTATTATGCAATTAAACTTGCAAAGTGATATTCCAGTAATGTTTTGTGTTTTAACTGATAGAACACTTCAACAAGCAATTGACCGTAGCGGAGGAATTCATGGCAATAAAGGAGTTGAAGCTGCAATAGTCGCTATTAAAATGGCGCAGTTACGAAAAGACGCTAAATTTTAATATTTAAGAATTATTTTTTAGCTTTTGGATTTTCTATCTTTGAATACTAGAAATACCATTTTTCCTTTTAAAAGATGAAATGCCTAAAAATCCAGAATTAGACTTATCTTGGGATTTTGTTGAAAAAACAGATCGTTCTATTTTTTTAACAGGAAAAGCAGGTACTGGAAAAACCACCTTTTTACATTCGTTAAAATCTAATTCCTTAAAAAGATTAATTGTAGTAGCACCTACTGGTGTTGCAGCAATTAATGCAAAAGGAGTTACCATTCATTCTTTTTTTCAAATGCCTTTTGGCCCTATTTTACCGGAGGGATCTTCCTTTCAGAAAAAAGAATCTTCATTTCAGCATAAATTTAGTAAGATAAAAATCAATATTATTAAATCATTAGATGTATTAATAATTGACGAAATAAGTATGGTTCGTGCAGATTTGTTAGATGGAATCGATCAAGTTTTACGTCGTTACCGAGATCGGACTAAAGTGTTTGGAGGTCTTCAGGTTTTAATGATTGGTGATTTACAGCAATTGGCACCTGTTGTTAAAAATAACGAATGGGAGCTCTTAAAACCCTACTATAACACACCGTATTTTTTTAGTAGTAAAGCTTTTATTGAAAGTGCTACCGTAAATATTGAATTGAAACATATTTACCGACAGGATAATCAGCGTTTTATTAAAATATTAAACGAGATAAGGAATAACAATCTTTCAGATGATTCGATTACTGAATTAAATAAAAGATACTTACCCGATTTTACCCCAAAGCAAGACGAAGGATACATTACTTTAACAACCCATAATGGAAGGGCTAATGTTCTTAATGATAAAGAACTTGAGAAATTAAAAGGTAAGTCTCAAAGTTATAAAGCCATTATACAAGGTAAGTTCCAAGAATCTTCCTATCCAACTCACGAAAAGTTAATCTTAAAAAAAGGAGCTCAGGTGATGTTTATTAAAAATGATAGCAATCCTGAAAAGCGATATTATAATGGGAAAATAGGAACAATAATAGCACTGGATAAAAAAGAGATACGAGTTTTTTGTAAAGGTGACATAGAAGATAGTATCGTGACTCCACAAACCTGGGAAAATGTAAATTATACCCTACATCCTGAAACCAAAGAAATTTCAGAAAACTCCATTGGCTCTTTTTCGCAAATGCCATTACGTTTAGCTTGGGCAATTACTATTCATAAAAGCCAGGGATTAACTTTTGATAAAGCCATTATCGATGCCAACGCTGCTTTTGCTCACGGCCAGACTTATGTAGCATTAAGTCGTTGTAGGACTTTAGTAGGTATTGTGTTAAAAAACAAAATAGCTGCAGAGAGTATCATCACAGATTCCCGAGTTACTTCATTTAATAATAATGTTGCTGAAAACCCACCAAATCAGTTCGATTTAAATGATTCACAAAAAGTGTTTCAATTAAACATGATTGCAGAATTAATAAATTATTATCAATTCATGTTTCCTGTAAATAGATTAATTGAAATCTATAACCGCAATAAAAATAGTTTTCAAGGAACTATTATCAATCCATTAACTGAAATAAAAGAAGTTGGAGTACAACCGATTTTGATGATCGCTAATAGTTTTAATAATCAATTAAAAAAATTATGTGAAGATGTTATTTTACCTGAAAATAAAACAGTTGTTTTGGAAAGAATTCATAAAGCCATTACCTACTTTATAAAGCATACTAAAGATAAAATTAAAGCTCCTTTTGAAGCGCTAACTTTTTCTACCGAAGATAAAGTACTTCAAAAGGATTTCGATAAAAATTTAAATACCATAGAAGAATACATCAAAATAAAACTGTTTTGTTTATATGGGTTAAGCGGTTCTTTTACAATTAAAAAATACTTAAAATTAAGAACCGAAGCTGTTTTGTTAAATATTACTCAACCAAAAAAAGTCAAAGAATTTAAAGCCGAAACGGAACATCCTAAATTATTTGAAATGCTTCGAAATCTTAGAGATGCAGTTTCAAGTTCAGAGGACATTCCACATTTTCAGGTTTTCACACAACATACCTTATACGAAATGTGTGATGTTTTGCCTTTAAATAAAAAGCAATTAAAAGCCATTCACGGAATGGGAAAAATTAGAGTTGAAAAATATGGAGTTGAGATTTTAGAAATAATCAATGAATATGCAGATGAAAATAATGTAATTGTTGAAGAAATAATAGTGGAAGAAAAACTTAAAAAAGAGAACACAAAGCTTACTTCATTAAAAATGTTTAAAGGGGGATTATCTATGGCTGAGATTGCAACTCAACGGGAATTAGTAATAGGTACCATCGAATTTCATTTAGCATCCTACATTACAACTGGAGAAATAGATATGTATGATTTGATCACTGAAGAGCGATTTTTAGAATTAAAAAAGCAGGTCAAAAGCTTAAAATTTGAAAATCTAACAGATTTAAAAAATAAACTAAAAGATACGTATTCTTATTTTGAATTGAGAATAGTTATAAATGAATTAAATAAGTAATTTTCCTGACACTCTTAATTTTGGTACATTTATTGTTAATATTACGATTGTTAAAACACTTAAAAAACCGAAGGAATTTAATTACATTTGATTTATGGGAATTTTGAAACCTCGTAAAAATAAAAAATTCGGATACGAACCTCGCCATTATAATAATGATGGAGAAGGTAGTCCTTTTCAAATGGAACACAAGTTTGATAAGTATCGAACAACTATAGGTGACGGGAATAATTTAAAAGCAAAGTTTAAAATGGCCTTAGAGGATTTTAAAAGTACTTCAGACAAGAAAACCAATAAAAGAGTGCTTTTGATTATTTTAATTTTAATTCTTGTTTTTCTATTTATTATTGATTTCGATTTATCCATATTTTTTAATTAAAAAATGGCAGACATTATACAATTATTACCGGATCATGTTGCCAATCAAATTGCTGCTGGAGAAGTAATTCAGAGACCTGCCTCACTTGTAAAGGAATTGCTTGAAAATGCAATTGACGCAAAAGCAACTTCAGTGAATTTATTAATTAAAGATGCCGGAAAAACATTAGTTCAAGTAATTGATAATGGAATTGGAATGAGTATTACAGATGCTCGTTTTTGTTTTGAAAGGCATGCAACTTCAAAGATAAAAGCTGCTGAAGATTTATTTAATATAAATACAAAAGGCTTTAGAGGTGAAGCTTTAGCCTCTATTGCTGCTATTGCTCACGTAGAATTGAAAACTAAAAGGGAGCTTGATGAAGTTGGCACTCATATTATAATTGAAGGGAGCTCCTTAAGATCTCAAGATGCAGCTGTTGTGCCTATAGGTACTTCTATTTCCGTTAAAAATTTATTTTATAATATTCCTGCCAGGCGAAATTTTTTAAAAAGCTATACCGTTGAAACAAGACATATAATTGACGAGTTTCATAGAGTTGCCCTTGCACATTCACAAGTAGCATTTTCATTTATTAATAATGGAAGTACTGTTTTTAATTTACCAGCTTCCAATATAAGACAAAGAATTGTCAATATTTTTGGAACAAAAACCAACGAAAAACTAGTTCCAGTTTCTGAAGAAACCGAAATTGTAAGTTTAGAAGGCTTTGTGGTTAAACCTGAATTTGCAAAAAAAGGAAGGGGAGAACAATTTTTCTTTGTCAATAATCGATTTATAAAAAGTCCTTATTTGCACCACGCAATAATTTCAGCTTTTGAAGGATTGATAAAAGAAGGCGGACAACCTGGTTATTTTTTATTTTTGGAGGTAAATACTCAATCTATTGATATCAATATTCATCCTACCAAAACAGAAATTAAATTTGACGATGAACATGCTATTTATGCAATGCTAAGAGCTTCGGTGAAGCATAGTTTGGGTCAGTTTAGTATCGTACCTGTTTTGGACTTTAATAAGGATCCAGAAATGGTAACTCCTTATGATTTTAATACTAAAAATCCTATAGCTCCAACTATTGAAGTTGATAGAAATTTTAATCCTTTTGAAAAAGAACAAAGTCGACGAAATGATTATGCATCTTTTAAAGAGAGTAGTACTTCGCAACTAAATTCATGGGAGGCGATGTATGTTGGTTTAAAAAGCGATGAAAATTCATTAGACCTAGAATCTATAGAATTTGAAAGTGAAGAAGTGACCGGAAGTTTTTTTGAAAGTGAAGAAAAAACTCCAAGCGATATTACTTTTCAGCTTCAAAATAAATACATCATGAGTCCCATTAAAAGTGGAATTATGGTGATTCATCAAAACCTTGCTCATCAAAGAGTTTTGTACGAATCTATTTTAAAAAATATAACCGTAAAAGAAGCAATTAGTCAACAATTACTTTTTCCGTTGCGTTTAAATTTCACAAGTCAAGACATTGAGATATTAAAAAATATTCAAGAACAATTAGAACATACTGGGTTCGGATTTTCTGCGTTTGAAGAAGATATTATAGAAATTAACGGAATACCAATTGTTGTTAAGGAAAGTGAAATTAAGAATGTTTTGGAAAGCTTGGTGAATGATATTCAAACTGATATACCAGATGTAGGTTTTAGTCAAAACGATTTATTGGCAAAATCATTAGCAAAGTCATTAGCTATAAAAACTGGAAAACCAATGAATGTATTAGAACAAGAGTATTTAGTGCATCAGCTTTTTGCTTGTAAGGAACCTACCAAATCACCAACTAATAAACCAGTATTGATGATTTTAGATGCATCGGATATTGATAAAAAATTTAATTAAATGGGAAGAATTTCTGAAACTATAAAAGCACTTATAATTGTTAATGTAATTTTCTTTATTGGCTCTAGCTTTTTAGGTGATGTTGCGTATAAATTATTTGCATTATTTTATTTTGAAAATCCTAATTTTCAATATTGGCAGCCGCTAACACATATGTTTATGCACGGAGGATTGATGCATATATTATTTAATATGTATGCACTATGGGCATTTGGATCTCCATTAGAACAGATTTGGGGTCGCAAAAAATTTTTGTTCTTCTATTTTTCTGCAGGTTTAGGTGCAGCTTTAATTCATACACTGGTAAATTATTACCAAGTACAAGAAGGGATGAGTGCATTGCTAAATATAGGAATGAACCAAACAGAAATTATAAATATGTTAACTACAGGTCAATATAATTCAGGTATTTTGGAGTCTGTGTCAGTAGAACGTATAGAAGCATTATATGCTAGTTTTAATACCCCAGCAGTAGGTGCTTCAGGTGCTATATATGGCGTTTTAGTAGCATTTGGATTAATGTATCCTAATGCAGAATTAATGTTGATATTTTTGCCAATTCCAATAAAAGCAAAATATTTTATTCCTTTAATCATAGTAGGAGATTTGTTTTTTGGAATCACAGGAACTTCCACAGGTGTAGCACATTTTGCTCATCTTGGAGGGGCCTTATTTGGTTTTATTATGGCATATTATTGGAAAAAAAATAGTTTTGACTCACACCGTTGGAATTAAATTAATAAGTTAATAACAGTTAAGATATTTTAAACTTAAACAATTGAATACTAGTAATCTTTTAGATCAATTTAAACAAGCATCTATTGTCTTAAAAATCATAGTTATCAATACATTGATTTTTTTGGTATTGTATTTAGGAGCTTTCTTTTTTAAATTATCTCCAGCTTCTTTTGTTTCTTGGTTGGTGCTGCCAACTTCATTTGTTGATATTATTTTGCAACCTTGGTCTATTATTACCTATGCATTTTTACATGCTGGTTTTTGGCACTTGTTTTGGAATATGTATTTATTGTACTGGTTTGGTACTTATGTATTTAATCTATTTACCGCTAAGCGGTTTTTAACAATTTACTTGCTTGGAGGAATCTGCGGTGGCTTATTATATGTTCTTTCCTATAATTTATTTCCGGTTTTTAGCAATATTAATAGTAATTTAATGGGGGCTTCTGCTGCTGTTCTTGCTATTGTAATATTTATTGCTACTTATACTCCAAATACCATAGTTCGTGTTTTTATGTTTAAAGTGAAGTTATGGAAAATTGGGTTTACAATGGTTTTGTTAGATTTATTGCAATTGCCTTCTTCTGATAATGCTGGTGGATTAATTGCTCATATTGGAGGAGCTTTATTTGGATATGTATATGCAATACAATTAAAAAAAGGAAATGATATAGGAATTTGGTTTGAAAACTTTATAGATTTAGTTATAAATTTATTTAAGCCAAGACATAAAAAACCCTTTAAAAAAGTACATCGAACCAAGCAAGCAGTTGCTAAACAAACTAAAAAGAAGACGTCTAATGAGCATCAAGCAAAGATTGATGATATTCTAGATAAGATTGGAAAAAGTGGTTACGATAGTCTAACTAAGTCTGAAAAAGATTTTCTTTTTAAGGCAGGAAAAAATGATTGATGAGTAAAAAGTTAGGGCTATTAAATAGAATTATATACTGGGTCAATATTATTGTAGCTTTACTTCTTTTTATCTCTTTTGTTTTGCCATATCTCCCACCAAAAAAATTTCCAAATCTATCTTTATTAAGCCTTGCCGTTTCACCATTAATAGTCATAAATATTCTTTTTGTTGCATATTGGTTATTTAAATTAAAGAAATCAGTTTTGCTTTCTTTATCTATAATTGTTGTTGCTTATTTCCATTTTGGTTCCTTTTTTAAATTTTCTTCAACCGAGCATCCTACAGAAATCACAAATACATTAAATATACTTTCCTTTAATGTGCGTTTATTTAATTTGTTTGAAACTAAGGATACACAAAAGAACATTCCAGAAATTATTTCTTCTTTTCTAAAAAAAGAAGACCCAGATGTACTTTGTCTGCAAGAATATAATAAAGAAATTAAAATAGATTTCTCTGAGTATCCTTACAGTTATATTCATTTTAGAGGAAAGAATATATTAGGCCACGCTATTTTTTCTAAATATCCACTCATCAATACCTATTCTTTTGATTTTGAAGATTCTTATAACAATACGTTAAGTGCAGATCTAGTGAAAGGATCTGATACCCTTCGGATTTATAATATTCACCTACAATCTCTTAGTATAAAGCCGAGTGTGAGTTATTTACAAGAAGCAGATAATGAGATGTTGCGCAAGAAAATTTCAATACGGTTTATAAAACAACAGGAACAAGTAGAAACAATTTTGGAGCATAAAAATAACTCAAGATATCCAGTAATTATTTCTGGAGATTTTAATAATACTCCTTTTTCATATGTATATCATAAAGTTTCTCAATCTATGAGCGATGCTTTTGTTGAGGCTGGAAATGGAATTGGTACTACCTATCTATTTGAATATTATCCTATGCGAATTGATTATATTTTAGCATCAAATGAATTGCAAATTTTAAGTTTTAACACCATCAAAAAAACTTTTTCTGATCATTACCCAATAAGGGCAACTATTGGTTGGGATTGAAGCTATTAAAATCGATTTTCTGATTTTCTAAATAAGTGCCCGCATTAGGTCCTTCATTAAATAATAAGTCTAATATGGAAAGGTTTGATAAAAACTCATGTTGCTTATTTAATACTTGAAAATAAGAATCCAATTTAAAATCAATTTTTAGTTTTGGATTTACAAGATATCTTAAATCTTGTTGATTTGGGTTTTTAAAATATTCTGTAGTAAAAGTGTATTTAATTTTTAAATCTAATAGTTCGCAAACTAAGTCAAGCACTTCTAAATTAAAATGTAATAATGAATCTACAGGTTTAAAAAAAATTGGTTTAAGCTCATCTTCATAAAATTCAAAATACGGAGAGGTTCTATAAGCAGATTCTAATGATTTCCAATGCTGTACTTGCCAAGGAAAACTATTCTCAATAATAACATCCTTGGGTTTATTTTTTTTGCCGTCTTTGGTATGTTTTATTGGAATGTTAAGTAAAAGGATTCCATTACTATGGGCGATATATGCTCTACTTCGATAAGTTTGTTTTTGGTAATTATCATCCATTTCAAGAACTACTTTTTTGGATTGAGCCATTGCAACCATTTGAATAATAGAAGGAAAATACGTTGGATGTACTAAAATAGATTCCATATTATTTGTGATTCCAATCAGCTGGAGTAACAAAATAAACTTTTTTAATCCAGGTCATCGCATCTAATTTTATTAATTATTTAGCTTTCTTTTTACGTTTTCTAATGTATCTGAAAATATACCAACCCGCTAATAATATGATAAAGTATTTAAAATAAGAAATAGGTTTTCCTTCTCCACTAACTGAAGTAAACATTCTGTCCCAGCGTATTTTATTTATAATGCCTTTAGCATTTGTATCCCAACTCATCCATATAAAAACAGGCTTTCCAACTACATGATTAAAAGGAACTAAGCCCCACATTCTGGCATCTTGCGAATTATCACGATTATCACCCATCATCCAATAATAATTTTGTAAGAAGGTATATTGGGTTAATTGTTCACCATTTAGCATAACTTGAGTACCAGAAACAACTATTTTATTATTAATGCCAACTTCACTTCCTTCATAAACTTCAATGATTCTTTTGTATAAAGGAATGTTTTCAATTGAGATAGCTATAGTAGTTCCTGCTTCAGGTATTGTAATAGGTCCAAAATATTTTGTATTCCAATTGAACCTAGGGTCTTGAGGATATACAGATTGATTCCAAACACCTTCTTCTTCAGTTAGTTTTTCAACTTCAATAACATTTGGATTGTTTTTTACCTTCTCGTAAGCTTCATCTGTCATTTGGGCAATGTGTGTGATGATTTTATTTTCTCTATCAATATCTGAAATATAAATATCTGAAATATCAAAATGACTAGAAACAAAAGCAGAAGGTTGATTGGTGTACCTTCCTTTATTATCTGTTTTTACAAAAGAATTTTTAGAAATTATTTTATAGCGAAATTGCAGTTTTGCTCTATCTGGTAATACATTTTGCTCACCATTAATATACACATATCCATCCTTAATCTGTAGCTCATCACCAGGAACTCCTACACAACGTTTTACGTAATTAGATTTTTTATCTAAAGGTTTTACTTTAAATCCTTTGCCAGGTCTATTGATGTCTATTAAAGTATCTGTAGGCCAACTAAAAACTACAATGTCATTTCTTTTTATTTTCTGAAATCCTGGAAGTCTAAAATAAGGCAATTGTGGTTTGTCTAAATATGATTTTGTTCCAATAACAGGAATTGAATCATGTACCATCGGAAAAGAAATTGCAGTCATAGGCATTCTTGCACCATAATGAAATTTACTTACAAATAAGAAATCACCCACCAATAGTGTTTTTTCTAAAGATGAAGTTGGAATTGTAAAAGGCTGCATTACATATGTATGCACAATAGTAGCAGCAACAACTGCGAACAAAATTGAACTGATCCATTCTCCTGCGGCTGTTCTGGGTTTTAAACTTCTATCATTTATATAGGTTACCTCTTGTGCGTAATTGATGTAATAAATATATAACCCAAAAGTACAGATACCTAAAAAGGTATCGGTATTGCTATTTCTTCCAAAACTTCTTAGCGTTTCTACCCAAATTACAGGAAACATGATGAGGTTAACAATTGGAATAAAAAGTAATAAAGTCCACCAAGGTGAGCGATTGATTATTTTCATTAATACAATTGCGTTATAAATAGGTATTGCAGCTTCCCAAGCTTTTCTTCCAGCTTTTATATAAAGTTTCCAAGTTCCTAAAAAATGGATTATTTGAACTAATAGTATGAAAATTAATAAATCAGTAAATGTCATTTTAATTTGGTATTGGTTATTTTATTTGTAAAACATCTTTCATGGTAAAGATACCTTTTTTATCTGCAAGCCATTCTGCCGCAAGTAGCGCCCCTAAGGCAAAACCATCTCTAGAATGTGCTTCGTGTTTAATTGAAATGGTATCGATATTAGAATCATAATTAATGATATGGGTGCCTTTAACTTCATCCATTCGTTTGGCAGTAATTTTTATAGTACCATCGGCTTCTTCATTTAATTTCCAGTTTTTTTTATCTGAATTTTTTACAATTTCTTCAGCCAAAGTAATTGCGGTACCACTAGGAGCATCCAGCTTTTTAGTATGATGAATCTCTTCTATAGAAACTTGATAATCTTTCCAAGGTTTCATAAGGTTTGAAATATGTTCATTGATACTAAAAAATAGATTGACACCAATACTGAAATTAGACGCATAGATAAAACTTCCGTTACGATTTTCACATAACTTTATCATTTCATCGTAATGCGCTAGCCAACCTGTAGTTCCAGAAACAATTGGAATGCCATTTTCTAAGCAAAATTTAATATTTGAAACCGCAGCTTCAGGAGTTGAAAATTCAATGGCGATATCAGCTTTTAATAATTCTTCTTTTGAAGAATCTTGGTTTATTTTTGAAATAATGGTATGGCCTTTCTCCAAAGCTAATTTTTCAATTATTTTTCCCATTTTTCCATAACCTAACAAAGCTATTTTCATTTTAAACGGTATTTTAATAATAAACTGTAATTTGCTTTTGCATCGATTGGGTTGATATTAAAAACAGGTTCAAAAGATAAATCATCATTCACATTAAATTGACTTAAATGAGCATCTACATTAGCATCTATAATATTAAGTAAATAGAATGCTACTGCAGCAGCAATACTCGTATCTTTATTTCTTTTTGCAGTTTTTTGTGCATCGACTAATCTATCTGAAGAAATAATAGGAGTAGTTCCATTCCCCCAATACTCATCATCTGTAAATCCAGCTAACCTTCTTTTGTAAGCATCTCTAAATTTATTATAATCTTTATTATTTTGCATATAAAAATAAATACTAATACCGATACCGGTATATACGATTGGAATTTTCCAGTATTTCTTATTATAAACTTGTCCTAATCCTGGAAGTACAGCAGAGTAAAATGCAGCTTTTGCAGGAGCTAAAGGATTATAATCATCAGTTTCAATAAGACTGTCTTCTGTAATCAATACACTATCTTGATTTAAGAAAAGTGTGTCTGATTCCTGAGCAAACAAAGTAGTTACTGAAAAGAAAAGAAAGATATAGAAAAGTTTATTTATCACTTTTAAGTAAATTCAAGATTCTTTGAAAATCTTTTTTATTTTTAAAAGGAATTGATAGTTTCCCTTTTCCTCCAGCATAATTTTTAATACTTACATTACTACTTAGGTATTCAGATAAGGCTATTTTTGCTGAATTTAAGTAGGAGGGAAGTACTGCTTTTTTTATTAGTATTTTTTTATCAGAACTATTTTTAAAACCTCTAACTAAAGCTTCTGTTTCTCTAACTGAAAGATTTTCATAAATTACTTTTTCATAGATATCAAGCTGTTCTCCGAGGTTGCTAATATTAATGATGGCTCTTCCGTGGCCCATTGTAATAAAGCCATCTCGCATACCTGTTTGAATAATTGGATCTAATTTTAAAAGACGTAAATAATTTGCAATAGTAGAACGATTTTTACCTACACGATCACTTAACTCTTCTTGTGTAAAATTAATTTCTTCAATTAAACGCTGATAAGAAAGAGCAATTTCTATAGGATCTAAATCTTGACGTTGAATATTCTCAACCAAAGCCATTTCTAATGATTCTTGGTCATTTGCGATTCTAATAAAAGCTGGGATACTTTCTTTTCCAATTAGTTTTGAAGCACGATATCTTCTTTCGCCACTAACTAGTTGGAATTTATTAAATCCTAATTTTCTTACAGTAATAGGTTGAATAACACCTAGTTCTTTAATGGAGGATGCTAATTCTCGAAGAGATTCTTCATTAAAACTTGATCTAGGTTGAAAAGGATTCATTTCAATTGCATGCAAATCTAACGCTACAATACTCCCTAAAACTTGATTGGTATTTTTGTTGGTAACTGATTTTATATCGTTACTAGAGTCTTTTAATAATGCAGACAATCCTCTTCCAAGAGCTTGTTTTTTAGTTGCTTTCGCCATTTAATCAAATTCGTTTTTCTCAATTAATTCTTGTGCCAAACTTAAATAATTATTAGCACCTTTACTACCAGCATCGTAACTAATAATACTTTCTCCATAGCTTGGTGCTTCTCCTAAACGAACGTTACGTTGAATGATTGTTTTAAAAACCATTTTATCGAAGTGTTTTTTTACTTCTTCAACTACTTGATTGGAAAGCCGAAGTCTAGAATCGTACATCGTTAATAATAAACCTTCAATATCCAAGGAAGGATTGTGTATTTTTTGAATGCTTTTAATGGTATTTAATAACTTACCTAAACCTTCAAGAGCAAAATACTCACACTGTATTGGGATAATAACAGAATCTGAAGCTGTTAATGCATTTAGAGTTAATAAACCTAATGAAGGAGCACAATCTATAAGTATGTAATCATATGATTCTTTTAAAGATTCAATTGCTTTTTTAAGCATATATTCTCTTTCCTCTTTATCTACTAATTCAATTTCTATTGCAACTAGATCAATATGTGCAGGTATGATATCAACATTGGGTGATTTGGTAGCCACAATTGCTTCCTTTGCAGTAATAGTATGTTCTAATAATCGATAGGTGCCATTTTCAACATTTTCAACATCAATTCCAAGACCAGATGAAGCGTTTGATTGAGGATCTGCATCAATCAATAACACCTTTTTTTCAAGAACCCCTAAAGAAGCTGCAAGATTGATAGTAGTGGTTGTTTTTCCAACACCTCCCTTTTGGTTAGCAATAGCTATTATTTTTCCCATAAATTTAGAGTAAATTTTAGGTTTAAAAATACAATTAATTACCCGGTTTTAAAGGGAATTTTGTTAACAGGTAATAAACAATATTATAAAGTATTGGATTAGAATAACTCTATATATAAAACATGAACTATTTGCCCATTATGCATTTTGAGAATTTCCAATGAATTTATCCTAATCGAAAAATTTAGAGGGTTTTAGGATAAATTATAACAAAACAGATTACAGGTTTTATTTGTTCTTTTTTGCTCGTATCATCATTTCTAACATATCCCACATTTCTTCCGGAACTTCTTCAAGTAAATTCATCTGTCCAGCTCCTTTTAGCCATTCTCCTCCATCAATAGTAATAACTTCACCATTGACATATGCAGAGAAATCAGATACCAAATAAGCAGCTAAATTTGCTAATTCTTGGTGTTCTCCAACTCTTTTCAATGGAACTTTTTTTGCTAAATCGAATTTTTCTTTTAAATCACCGGGTAATAATCGATCCCAAGCTCCTTTAGTAGGAAAAGGACCAGGTGCAATTGCATTAAAACGCATTCCATATTTTGCCCATTCTACTGCTAATGAACGGGTCATTGCAAGAACACCTGCTTTTGCAGTTGCACTAGGTACTACGTAAGCTGAACCTGTCCAAGCATATGTAGTTACTATATTTAAAACTACTTTTTCTGTTTCTTTATTTTTTATCCAATATTTTCCAAAAGCCAAAGTGCAATTTTTAGTTCCTTTTAAAACAATGTCAATAATAGTGTCAAAAGCATTTGCAGATAAACGTTCAGTTGGAGAAATAAAATTACCTGCAGCATTGTTAAGCAGTACATCAACAGTCCCAAATGCTTCTAAAGAAGCTTTCATCATTGCTTCAACTTCGTCATAATTTCGAACATCACATTGAACGGCAAGTACTTTTCCCCCTGTTTGTGATTCTAATTCTGTTTTTACAGTTTGAAGCTTTTCTATATTTCTGGAAGTAATTACCACATTTGCTCCTAATTCTAAGAAATAGGTAGTCATCGCCTTTCCGAGACCACTTCCGCCTCCAGTTACAACTATTGTCTTTCCTTTTAAAGCGTCGTCACGCAACATTTTTTTGGTATAATCCATAATTAGGGTTTGTTTTTTTGTTTTATAATATATTCTATCAGTTATGCTACAGAGTCAATCAAAATTTCCAGTAAATCGATGGCAGCTTCACTAATTTTTGTCCCAGGACCATAAACAGCAACTGCACCAGCATCAAATAAAAATTGATAATCTTGTGAGGGAATAACACCACCCACGATAACCATAATATCTTCCCGAGCGTATTTTTTTAGTTCTTCAATTACTTTTGGGACTAATGTTTTATGGCCTGCAGCAAGCGAAGAAACACCAATAATGTGTACATCGTTTTCAATAGCTTGTTGAGTAGCTTCTTCTGGGGTTTGAAATAATGGACCGATATCCACATCAAAACCTACATCTGCATAACCAGTAGCTATAACCTTTGCCCCTCTGTCATGACCATCTTGACCCATTTTTGCAATCATTATGCGAGGACGTCGTCCTTCTAATTCTGCAAATTTATTGGCAAGTTCTCTTGCTTTTTCAAATGATGGATCATTTTTTATCTCTTTACTATACACGCCACTAAATGATTTAATTTGTGCTTTATGCCTTCCATACACTTTTTCTAAAGCATCACTAATTTCTCCTAAGGTAGCTCTTTCACGAGCAGCAATAATTGCTAAATCTAATAAATTTTTTTCACCTGATTGAGCAGATTTCGTTAATTTTAACAATGCACTTTTCACCTTAACAGAATCTCGTGTCAATTTAATACTGTTTAATCGTTTAATTTGCGATAGGCGAACTTTCTGATTATCTACATCTAAAATTTGAAGAGGATCTTCTTTTTCTAAACGATATTTATTGACTCCAACAATAATATCTTGACTAGAATCTATTCGTGCTTGTTTTCTTGCAGCAGCTTCTTCAATTCTTAATTTTGGAATACCTGCTTCAATTGCCTTTGTCATTCCTCCTAACTCTTCTATTTCTTGAATCAATTCCCAAGCTTTATTAGCTATTTCTTCCGTCTTTCTTTCTATAAATTCACTTCCCGCCCAAGGATCTACCGTTTTTGTTATTTGGGTTTCCTTTTGAAGGTATAGTTGTGTATTTCTAGCTATTCTTGCTGAAAAATCGGTTGGCAAAGCAATGGCTTCATCAAGCGCATTGGTATGTAAAGATTGAGTGCCGCCAAATGCAGCAGCAGCAGCTTCAATGCAAGTTCTAGCTACGTTATTAAAAGGATCTTGTTCTGTTAAACTCCAACCACTTGTTTGGCAATGAGTTCTTAAAGCTAAAGACTTTTTATTTTTTGGATTGAATTTCTTGACCATTTTTGCCCAAAGTAATCGAGCTGCTCTAAGTTTAGCGATTTCAGTAAAATGATCCATTCCTATTGCCCAGAAAAATGAAAGTCTAGGAGCAAAACTATCAATGTTCATTCCTGCAGCAATTCCTGTTCTAATATATTCTAAACCATCTGCCAACGTATAAGCCAACTCAATTTCACAAGTTGCACCCGCTTCTTGCATATGATATCCCGAAATAGAAATAGAATTAAATTTCGGCATGTTTTTAGAAGAATACTCAAAAATATCACTGATAATTCTCATGGAAGGAGTCGGTGGGTAGATATAGGTATTTCTAACCATAAATTCCTTTAAAATATCGTTTTGGATGGTTCCTGAAAGAGCCTCAGGTGAAATACCTTGTTCCTCAGCAGCAACGATGAAAAATGCCATAATTGGTAAAACTGCACCATTCATAGTCATGGAAACACTCATTTTATCCAATGGAATTTGATCGAATAATATTTTCATATCTTCAATACTGTCTATAGCAACCCCTGCTTTTCCTACATCTCCTTCCACTCGTTCATGGTCACTATCATATCCTCTATGTGTTGCTAAATCAAAAGCTACAGAAAGGCCCTTTTGTCCACCTTCTAGGTTTCTTCTATAAAAAGCATTGCTATCTTCTGCTGTAGAAAAACCAGCGTATTGTCTAATCGTCCAGGGTCGACGAACATACATCGTTGAGTAGGGACCTCTTAAATAAGGAACGATTCCAGCAATAAAATTTTGATGTTTAAATTTTTTAGATTTGTTTTTTTTAACTGTTTCTGAATCTGAAAAATTAAGATGCTGTAATTTTTTTCTGTCCATAATTATTTATTGAAATTCATATCATATAAATATTGATAATACGTATCGAAAGCAATCAACATACCAAAATGATTGTCATTATAACAGTCAAAAACATTTCTTCTGTAGTTTTCTGCAAAAATGGAGGGATTCATAGAATTACTTTTAATTAAAGAAATAATAGTTTGCTTTACTTCTTCATTTTTAATATTCTGAACCAAACAATTTATAAATTCTGAATGGTAATTAATATTGCTTTTTGGATTTGTGGTGTCCCAAATGTCAGCGTTTTCTTTAAGTAAATTTAATAGTTTGATGGTGTGCGGACTTACTATTTTATTGTAATCGTAGTTTCCTAGTGCCCCCCTATAGATGTAATAACCAAGACTCTCTTTATAATTTAAATAGTCATAACCAATATGCAAATTCTTTACATAAATAGCTATGTCTTGTCTAAAACTATAATAGGCTTCGTGAGCTAAATTATAATCTAAACCTTCACATTTAATTGTTTCTGGGCTATCTATAAATTGATATTCAATAGGTTCTTTACAACTTAAAATAGTTATTGAAATTGCTATAAGTATATTATATTTGTTCATGTAAAATTATTCAGTTTTTAATCTTTCTTGTTCTTTCTTTTCAGAAAGACGCCTTTCTAAAATTGGTTCAATGAGTGTCTTTCTAGTATTTTTTTTCATAAAAGGGAAGAGTTCTAAATCGTTTTTCATTTTATCATTTGGGTTTTGATGGATATTAGTACCTAATAATTCTAATTTTCCAGTATCAAATAATACTTGTTCTTTTTGTGCACTTTCTTTAATCTTTTTTTGAATAGTACCTTCTTTTAATTGAGAAAGAAAACCCCCATTTACTTCTATGTTTTTAAATAAGGTTAAAGCTTTTTCAGAAAGCTGATCTGTTATTGTTTCAATATAATATGACCCTTTAGCGGGGTTGTTTGAGGCTTTAAAATAACTTTCTTGTTTAAGTATTAATAGTTGGTTTCTAGCTATTCTTTCACCAAATTTATTGCTTTTATGAAAGATTGAATCGTAAGAGTTATTGCATACAGTGTTTGATCCTCCAATGATTGCACTCATATTTTCGGTAGTAGTACGAAGCATATTTATATTGTAATCGTATATTGTTTTATTTCGATTAGAAGGAAACGTTATTATATGGCATTCTGTTGAAAAATTATATTCGTTTGCGAGCAATACATATAATTTTCTGAGTGCTCTAATTTTAGCAATTTCAAAAAAATAATTAGATCCTAAACTAAGTTTAAATGTTATTGAAAACGTATTGTTTTTTAAAATGGGGGTGTTTTTAAAATGATTTAAATATTCATTAGCTTGAGATAAACAATATGCTAATTGTTGAACCATAGTAGCACCACTGTTTTGAAACAAAGTGCCATCGACACTTACTATGTTTTCTTGAGGGTTTTGTTTTATAATTTTTCTTAAAGTTGAATGATCTTCTTTTAAGTTAGAAAACCAATTTCCTGATTTAGCAAGGTTTCCGATAATATCTATATTGTAAAAAACGCTTGCTTTTTTGCTAGAAAAAAAGTGTTTTAAATTGGAGATAAACGATTCAGATATAAATTTTAAATCAAAATATATAGTGGTGTTTTTACCTAAAAATTGATTAAAAACTTGCTCGATATTAAACTCATTATTAGCTTTTAATACAATTGCTTCAGCACCTCTTTTAATTGAATCTAATATCAGGTGATTGGCAATTTTTTCATCATCAATAAAAATTGATTGAGCAACATTCCAATCTTTTGGAAATCCAGGTATTTCCTTGAAAGCTACTTTAAAATCATCTTGATGATAAAATGGCTTAACATCAATTCCTTCCAAATTTTTCCAGATAAGCGTTTCGTTATAATCAGCTCCTTTTAAATCTACTTGAATTTTTTGTTTCCATTCTTTAGATGAAACCTCGTTAAATTCATCAAATAAATAATTACTCATTATTTTTGTTTTTAATACTGTCTTCGTGCTCTATAATATAAATATCTTCATTGTCTTTTTTTAGATAGTATTTTTCTCTTGCAAATTTTTCAATTTCATTGCTATCTTTCATTTTATCAATAAACACTTTGTCATTTTTAATTTCCTCTTGATATACTTTTTTATTGTTTTCAAGTTTATTAATATCATCATTTAATTCTTGATGTATAAAAAATGAATTGGTATCAAAAAAAAACATCCACACAAAGAAAAGAATAAGAATTAGCAAGTATTTATTACTTATAATTCGAACCCATTTTTTGTTTTTTATTTCGGTAAGTTTTTTCAATTGTCGATTAATTTTTGATTGATTATTTTTCTTATTAAATCGACCGCAACTGTATTGTACCTGTTATTTGGGATAATGATATCTGCAAATTCTTTAGTAGGTTCTATAAACTGCTGATGCATTGGTTTTAGTGTGTTTTGATAGCGGTTTATTACTTCGTCTAAGTCTCTGCTACGCTCAGACATATCTCTTCGCAATCGTCTTATCAATCGCTCGTCACTATCTGCATAAACATATAATTTTATATCAAAAAGTTCTCGAATATCGGTATGGGTAAGTATTAAAATACCTTCAACGATAATTACTTTTTTAGGATGCATGGTGATGGTTTCCTTCGTCCGGTTATGTTCAATAAAGGAGTATATGGGTTGCTCAATAGCATTGCCCTTTTTTAATTCTTTTAAGTGAGCTACTAATAAATCGAAATCAATTGCTTTTGGGTGATCAAAATTTATTTTAGTTCGTTCGTCAAATGGTAAATGACAGGTATCTTTATAATAAGAATCTTGTGAAATAACACAAACTTCTCCTTCTGGAAGTTCTTGTATGATTTGATTTACAACAGTAGTTTTACCACTTCCGGTGCCTCCGGCAATTCCAATTACAAGCATAAATAAAGGTTTTTACAAAGGTAGTAAGAAATACGGTTTTTTACCTAAAATTTATTTCTGAAACTTACTTGTATAGATTTATAAATTATCTTTTTTTGTAAAATATTTTAGGGATGTAGCTTAGTCCGTTTTAAAGTGTTGGTCTGGGGGACCAGAGATCGGAGGTTCAAATCCTCTCATCCCGACAAAATATAACCTAACTATTAACTTGAGTTCTATAGAGAACATTGAAAGAATAACTATTTACAATATTTTAGGTCAAAAAGTAATTGATCAAAATCTCAATGCAATTAGCTCTCAATTAAATTTAGCTAACCTAGTAACTGGTGCTTACCTAATGCAGGTTTCTGTATATGGTAAAACAGCTACATATAAAGTTTTAAAAAACTAAGACGCTAATGTTAGTTTAAGAACTTAATAAATATTAAGTACTAAAGCCGCTCTTATTAAATGAGGAGTCATTTTTTGATTTATTTTTTACACAGCGTATTTCTTTATTGCATATTTTTAGAAGACAGAGTTTAACAATCTATAGGTGTTCAGTTTTAATTTACTATAATATTTTTTAAAGAAGGTCTATACCTATTAATAAGCTAAAACTTTATGCTATCCGTTAAAACTTCTAAAAATACTAGCTTTAATAATATCAAATGCAAAATACTTTGATATTTATAATTCTTGTTTTTTTTTTTTTTACCTTGCTCAATGAATTAAATTATACAAAATGAAAAAATTACTTTATTTATTTATACTATCTATAATATTTATGTCTTGTAAGGATAAGACCGCTGTAGTTGGTGACTTTAGAGATGGAGGTGTTGTTTTTTGGGTAGATCCATTAGACAATACACACGGTTTAATATGTGATTTTAGAGATTATTTAAGCCCTGTCCAATGGGGATGTTCAGGTATAGATTCACCAAATTTAGAAAACATTCCTATTAATAAAGGCAATCCTTTGGGGGTGGGTGCAGAAATTGGAGATGGTTTAAATAATACGAATAACATGAAAAATGACTGTCCTGAAGCCTTAGTTACCAATTCGTTAGAATCAGGATGGTTTTTGCCAAGTATAAACGAGTTAAAAGAAATTTATAATAATAGAGTAGTTATAAATACCACTGCAAGAAGTAATGGAGGGAATGTACTCGGTGATAGCTATTGGAGCTCTTCGGAGTGTACTGATAAATTGGCATGGGTGCAAAATTTTAAATTTGGTGTTCAACGTCCCTATCTTAAGTCTTATGTTTACAGAGTTCGTGCGGTTCGATACTTTTAATATATGGAGTAGCGATGTCAATAACACGAATAAGAAAATAGTATCCACTGAGTAATTTAGTTAGTTCCTAATTTAATTAAAACCCTTTTATATTTTATAAATTATTATAGTTTAATAACACGTATCTTTGTCAAAAATAAAAAATGGCTACATCTTTAGTTATTTATAAATTCATTTATGTCATTTAAATCATTGGGCTTATCTAAAGCCCTATTAGACGCTGTTAGCAAACAAGGCTATACTTCACCGTCACCAATTCAACAAAAAGCAATTCCATTAATTTTAGAAAGAAAAGATATTTTAGCATCTGCTCAAACTGGAACTGGAAAAACGGCTGGTTTTACCCTGCCTATGCTTCAAATATTATCTCAAGGTCAACCATTAAGAAAAAGACCTATACGCTCATTAGTGTTAACTCCAACAAGGGAATTAGCAGCTCAAGTACATAGTAATGTAAAATCGTATAGTGAGTTTTTAGATATTCGTTCTACCGTTATTTTTGGAGGTGTAAATCAAAGACCACAAGTAGCTACGCTGCGAAATGGAATCGATATTTTGGTAGCAACACCAGGTCGTTTGTTAGATTTACAAAATCAAGGATTATTATCGCTTTCAAATATTGAAATTTTAGTATTGGATGAAGCTGACCGTATGCTTGACATGGGTTTTCTTAGAGATATTAGAAAAATAATTGATTTAATGCCCAGAAAAAGGCAGAATTTATTGTTTTCAGCTACTTTTTCTAAAGAAATTAAAAACTTAGCAAGTGACTTTTTACATCATCCTGCAATGGTTGAAGCGACACCTGAAAATACAACTGTAGATGCTATAGAGCAAAAAGTGTATCGGGTAGCGAAAGATAAAAAAACGGGATTAATTATAAAATTGATTTCTGAAGGTGATTGGAAACAAGTATTAGTGTTTACTAGAACAAAACATGGAGCTAATCGGCTTTGTGAAAAAATGGTAAAAGCTGGGATTTCTGCATCAGCAATTCATGGTAATAAATCACAAGGTGCTCGAACCAAAGCATTGGCTGGATTTAAAAGTAATTCTATTCGAGTTTTAGTGGCTACCGATATTGCTGCCAGAGGATTGGATATTCCTTTATTACCTCACGTTATTAATTTTGAATTGCCTAATATTTCTGAAGATTATGTACATAGAATAGGAAGAACTGGTAGGGCAGGAGCGAGTGGAGAAGCTTTATCTCTTGTAAGTGCCGACGAAACCGAATTTTTAAGAGATATTCAAAAACTAGTAGGGATTAAAATTCCTGTAGAGATTGTTGAAGGTTTTGAGCCAGATCCAAATGCATCAACCAAGCCTATAAAACAAGGTGGAGGCGGGGGAAACCGAAATTCTGGAAACCGAAATTCTTCAAGAAATAATATTAGCAGTAGAAATTCTTCAAAACCTTCCAATAGAAATAGGAGGACTAACGATAGGAGAAATTAAAAAATGTTCATATAGATTTATTGATAAAAACTAACACTTATTGAATAAAAACCAATTAAGTAGACGATTTTTAAAACGATATAAAAAATAAATTATCGCTTGTATAAGCTTAATTAATTACCAAGAGCCAGCTGGTGAAAACAAAAAATCTATTGGGTTATCAATATCATATAAATATTGATAGCCCTTTCTGTCCTTAATACAAAAAGGATCTAAAAGACTTATCATAGTTATATATGCTTCTTTAGTTAAGGCACAATAAAAAGTTTTATGATCACTACTTAAAATTCCTTCATCTGTTTTAAAAAGCCCTAGAATTAAATTACAATTTCGGTTTTCAATAAAAGAAATTGATGAAAGATCTAGCCTTGTATTATTTTCAATAATAACAATTTGGATTAAATCTCTAAATAAAATTGCTTCATCTCTTTTAAAGTTATATAACCTAACAACACTTTCATCGAATTCATTAACATTATTTATGAAGTCCAATTCCATTAATTATAAAGGTAAATATAAGTGTTTAATGAAGTTGCTATAAGCAACCATAAAAAGTAGGGTAGTACTAGTAAACTTTTTATTTTCAACTTTCTATTATAACTTACTAAAAAAGTACAGACGATAATTGTTAAAATAATAATAAAAATCAATCCCAATCCTATTAAATGTTGGTTAAAAAAAATGTAATTCCAAATTACATTAAGAACAAATTGAATACCAAACAGCACTAATAATTTAGAGTCTTTAAAAAACTTAAATAAATAAGCCATATAAATTGAAAAACAAATCATAATAGTCGTCCAAGCAGCTCCAAAAACCCAGCCTGGAGGAGACCAAGGTGCTTGATTTAAATTGATGTACCAATCTGTCATAGGACCATTATCCATTAGCCAACTCCCAATTGCTAAAGCCCCGAAATTTATTGCTAAAAAAATAAAGATGAGTTTATATAATTTCATTTTTAATTATTAAATTAATGTAATATTTGCAAAAACACTTAGCTTTTAACTTTACAAATCTACAAGAAATTATTTTATATGCTTTGTTATTTTACTGCTTAAAGGTTTGGTAATCGAATAATAATAATCAATATATTCACCATTAGTTCCTACTAAATACTTTTGAAAATTCCACTTTACAGTTGTATTTGTTTTACCATTTTTAGCTTCATCAGTTAGCCATTGATATAAAGGATGTTGGTTTTCTCCTTTAACATCTATTTTTTCAGTCATCACAAACGAAACACCATAATTTGCTTGACAAAAACTCTCTATTTCTTGAGAAGTTCCAGGTTCTTGTCTTCCAAACTGGTTACAAGGAACGCCAATAATAATTAGTTTTTCATTATAAGTTTCATAAAGTTTTTGCAAATCTTTGTATTGTCCTGTAAAACCGCATTGTGAAGCTACATTGACAAATAAAATATATTTATCTTTATAAGTAGATAAATCCAGTGGGTCTCCATTCAGTTGATTTATTTGAATGTCATAAATAGATGCTAAGGGAGTTGTTTGAGATACAGATTTATTGAAAAAAGAGAGCATAATGGATAGTATTAGTAATCGTTTCATAATTTATTATTGAGTTAACAATACCATTCAATATTAATTGAATGGTATTGTTGCAATTTAAGCAATATATTAAAGTGTCAATTATTAATATAATTTTGTAATTCAGTAATTTTTTGTGGAGTATTAAAGACACCTCCATAATAGGAAGTTACGGTTGCAGAAGATTCGTCTTTAATACCACGTGAAGATACACACAAATGTTTCGCATCGATTATAACCGCAACATCTTTAGTTCCTAAAACTTTGATTAATTCATTTGCTATTTGATTGGTTAAACGTTCCTGAACTTGTGGCCGTTTTGCATAATACTGTACTATCCTGTTAAGTTTTGATAAGCCAATTACTTTCCCTGAAGAAACATAAGCTAAATGAGCTCTTCCCATAATAGGAACAAAATGATGTTCACAATTAGAATAGAATGTGATATTCTTCTCAACCAACATTTGATTGTATTGATATTTATTGTCAAAAAGTGCAACTTTTGGTTTGTTTTTAGGATTTAAACCACTAAATATTTCATCGATATACATTTTTGCAACTCTTTGTGGAGTTCCTTTTAAAGAGTCATCATTAAGATCAAGACCCATAATGTCCATAATTTCTTGAAAATGAAAAGCTATCTTTTTTTTCTTTTCTTCGTCCGTAATAGAAAAAGCATTTTCTTTCATAGGTGTTTCAAGACCCGTGTATAGATGATCGTCTCCGATGTCTTGAATAGTAAAATCATTTAATTTATGACCGTTGGTGTTTTGGTGATCCAATATTTTTGTTTTCATGTTTTGAGTTTATTGGTATGATTTGAAATTATTTATTTTAACATCTTTGGCTTTTAAATCGAACATCAAATTAAACAATCCAAAAAAGGTTCTGTTTATATAGATAAAATGCTTAGAACCCCTATTTCCATTCATTTTACGAAGTTCTGAATCTTTACTGAATTTCTCACCTAATGTTGCGATTTTTTCAAAAAATATAGGGTCTGAAAAATCAAATGTATCTGAATGAAAAGGTTGTGTAAATAAACTCAACATTTCATGAAATAATTTTGTAAAAAAACTAATTTCTTCAGGAGAATCTTCTTTACGAAGAATTTCAAGTTCATACATTTTTTCTTTAAAAATAGTCTTATTATTAATACTTTCTTTATTGGCTAATTCGAAATATGGGATATAAAAATCTTCTGGAACTTCTTTCATACAACCAAAATCTATGGCAATTAAAGTTCCTTTTTTTGAAATTAAAAAATTTCCTGGATGAGGATCCGCATGCACCTTTCTAAGATGGTGTATTTGATACATATAGAAATCCCAGAGTGCTTGCCCTAGTTTATTAGATAGTTCTTGGTCTTTGTTGTATGCCGTAAATTCCGAAAGATGTTCACCTTCCATCCAATCCATCGTGATGATGCGTTCGGAAGAAAGTTCTTCGTAGTATTTTGGGAATTCTAAATTTTTGATGTGCTTACAAGCCGCTACAACGAATTTACTTTGCTCAACTTCTAAAATATAATTGGTCTCTTCAATTAATTTATCTTCTATTTCCTGGAAGTATTTATCTGAATCTTTGCCTTTTAAATTAAACATTTTGACCGCTATTGGTTTTACCAATGATAAATCAGAAGATATACTTTCAGCAACTCCTGGATACTGTATTTTTACAGCAAGTTGAATGCCATTTTTTTGAGCTTTGTGAACTTGACCAATACTCGCTGCATTTACTGAAGTTGAATTAAAAACATCAAATATTTCATTTGGATTTTTTCCAAAATATTTTTTAAACGATTTTATAACCAATGGAGGTGAAAGAGGAGGAACAGAAAATTGTGACAATGAAAATTTTTCAACATAAGCTTGTGGTAAAATACTCTTATCCATACTTAACATTTGTGCGACTTTTAATGCACTTCCTTTTAAGTTTTTAAGGCCATCATAAATATCATCTGCATTATTTTGATTAAGACGTTCTTTTGCATCCATCTCAGAAGTTATTATTTTATCTCCATAGTATTTTAAATAATTCACTCCGACTTTTGCCCCAGTTTGAAACAATTTAGAAGCTCTTTGAATTTTTGATGTAGGTATTTTATCTATTGTTTTCATTAATTATTAAATGTTTTGTCCTTGTATAAAAATTTACCGAGATCTATAATGCTTTTTATTGGTTTAGTATTTAAAATATCGAAGCTGGTGTTTACAGATTTTTCAATAAAAACGTCTGTTTTTTCAAAAGATGGTGAGGTATCTTTTAACCAATACTTCATGGTTAATGATAATTGTAACCATGCAGTTTCTTTTAGAGTAGTATTCTGAATTTTATCTAAGGTTTCTTGTTTTATTTCAAGAAGTGGAATATTTAAACTTTCTATATATTTTGTAAAACTATGCTTTAATCCTTTTAACGACTTTGATTTTGTTAGATTATTTTTATTATCTTCTAACGCATAGACAACATAACTTCTATTAGCAGTTAATAATTCAAAAAAGGAGTAATAGAAACTTAATAGTTGATTTCTTGATTCATAAGATTTATAATCATCACTTTTTTCTAGCAGTGTTATTGTATTATCAAAAAATGTTTTAAAAATAGTTTGCTCTAAAGCATCAAAATTTCCAAAATATTTGTAAAATATTTCTTCTTGAAAATTATATTTTTTCGCAAAAATATAAACAGATTTTGGTGCAGCATTATGCTCTAATGTATATTCCATATAGTATGAAATAAGATCTGTACTGGTACTAATTTTTTTTTTTGCCATTATCGTATATATTAGATGTAAAAATACAGAATGTTTAACGTAAAACAATATAAGTTAAACAAATATTAACATTATAAAGTAATATATAAATTAAATATCACTAAATGAGTAAGTTAAGTATGTTTTAAATTAAAAAAATACCATAAAAAAAATAGATTTTACACTATCTATGATTTGATACTTAGTTTATGTTGTTTTAGCATTTTGGAATTGCTATTAAATATAAATATTGTTATGCTATTTGTTAATTATCTCAAACCATTAATATCATATTTTGATATAAAGTTCCAAATTAGCTCCGCTGTATTTTCACCTTGATAAGTATTGCTAAACCAAACATGATTTCCTTCAATATATTTATAATGCTCAACAGCACTACCGTTATCTCCTTGACCATATTGGTAGTGTTCAATTGCTATTTCTCCACTATTATCAATACTTATTGTAGGATTTGAAATTGTATTATTAAAATCAATCCAGTAGTCCAATACAGATTGTACTGAATTGTAATCATTATTACCGTTATATGGGATGACACTATCAGCGGTTCCATGAAGGTGAATTACTGGTATTGGATGATTTGTAGGCCCAGTGCAATCTAACATTGCTCCAGAAATTACTGCAACCCCAGCAATCAAATCACTTTTATAATTAGCAAGTCCATATGCCATCATACCACCATTGGAGTATCCAGCAGCATAAATTCTTTCTAAATTGATGTTATACTGAGCAGCTATTTCATTTATCATAGTTTCAACAAATCCAAAATCATCAGCATTACTTTTATTGTCTTCTCCTGTTGGGCAGGAATTCCAATGTGAAGAACCATCTAAACAACTTCCTTGTGGATAGACCAATATAAAAATTTCAGATTCCGCCAATGCACGCAGGTCTGCATAGTTCATATAGTCACTTGCCTTACCTCCAAAACCGTGAAAATTAAAAACTAAAGGAACCGGAGACGAACCATCATATGAGACTGGTACATATGATATATATTCTCTTGTTTCGTTATCGTGAGTTAATGTTTGTGTATTAGAATCCTGTTCACAAGACTCATTAAATTCATTTTTGTTGTCATCACTATTACAAGAAACGATTATGATTGTTAATACTAGAAAGATTAATTTCTTCATTTTCTAATTAGTTTAAATTTACCTGAAAACGGTTGTTTAATTTTATTATTATTATTCTTGTGAGTTTTATAATTTATATCTTAAATATTTTATTTTTTATAAGTTAATAAATGAATAACTTTTCTCTATAAAAATTCAGTATTATAATTTGCGAAAGTAGTATTTTTGATTCTAGAAAATAAAAAATAATATTATGCCAGATACAATAGAAAGAATTAAATGTTTGATAATAGGTTCAGGACCCGCAGGATATACAGCTGCGATATATGCAGCTCGAGCAGATTTACATCCTGTTATGTACACTGGAATGCAGCCAGGAGGTCAGTTAACAACGACTACCGAAGTTGATAATTTTCCAGGATATCCAGATGGAACCGATGGTAATGCGATGATGGTGGATTTACAAAATCAAGCCGAACGTTTCGGAACTCAAGTACGTTTTGGAATGGTTACCGCTATTGAATTAAGTAAAGATTTAGGAGGGATTCATAAAGTGACTGTTGATGATAAAACCGAACTAGAAGCTGATACTATTATCATCTCTACGGGTGCATCAGCTAAGTATTTAGGAATAGAAAGTGAACAACGATTAATAGGTGGAGGGGTTTCGGCTTGTGCTACTTGTGACGGTTTCTTTTACAAAGGGCAAGATGTCGTCGTGGTAGGGGCAGGAGATACTGCTGCCGAAGAAGCAACTTATTTATCGAATATATGTAAGAAAGTTACTTTATTAGTTCGTAAGGATTACATGCGAGCTTCAAAAGCAATGCAAAAGCGAGTTGATAAAACAGAAAATATAACGGTAATGTATCATACCGAAATTGATGAGGTATTAGGAGAAAGTGTGGTGGAAGGCGTTCGAGTAATAAATAACCAAACTAAAGAAACAGAAGTAATCGATGTTACGGGTGTTTTTATAGCCATTGGTCATACTCCAAATACCAACTTATTTAATGGAATATTAGATATGGATGATATAGGTTACTTAATTACGGAAGGAAAAACTACTAAGACTAATTTGCCAGGAGTATTTGCTTGCGGTGATGTGCAAGATAAAGAGTACCGTCAAGCAGTTACTGCAGCCGGAACGGGTTGTATGGCAGCCTTAGATTCTGAACGTTACTTAGGAGCTTTGTTATAATAATAATAATTTTATAAAATTTAAAAAAGACTATTCAATTATTTGAATGGTCTTTTTTATATCTCTAGGGATGTGAATTCAAATTTACTTCCATTAAACAAGCCTTTATCACTTAACTTTAGGGATGGAATAACCAACAATGCCATAAATGAAAGAGTCATATAAGGTGCTTTTAAAGTACTGCCCATTTCTTTGGCCATCTGATCTAATAAAGCATACTCTTTTCCAATAGTTTTTCCATTTTGATCACTCATAATACCAGCCACCGGAAGCGGAACTACTTTTTCTTCTGAATTGCTTAGGGCACAAATTCCACCTTTGGTTTCAATCAATAAATTAACGGCGTTACAAATAGCTTGATCTGTGGATCCAATAGCAATAACATTATGCGAATCGTGACCTACTGATGAAGCGATTGCTCCTTCTTTCAATCCGAAATTTTTAATAAATGCGATAGCAGGTTTTTCATTTTTATAACGGTTTACAACCGCCATTTTTAAAACATCTGTATGGATATTAGAAATTAAATTTCCATTTTCAATCAAACTATTTTCAATAAGTTCATTAGTTACTAATTCTCCTTCCAAAGCTTCAATCACACGAATTTGTTTAGTATTGGATTCAACCCTAAAGTCGGAAATAGATTTTTTATTAGTATTAAAATTATTCAAAATTTTAAATGGAATAGACTCAATTTTTGAAATACCTTTTGAAAAAACTAATTCTCCATCGATATAAGTTTGTAATGTTTTAAAGTTTACTAAATCTTCAACAATAATAAAATCAGCTGGATCTCCAACTTTTAATGTCCCTACATCTAAATTATAGTGATTTATAGGATTGATACAGGCGGCTTGTAGTACCTTATATAGATCAATTTCCTTTTTTATAGATCTAGCGCAGAGTTTATTAATGTGATTGATTAATAAATCATCAGGATGTTTATCATCACTACAAAACATCATGTTTTCAAAATGTTCAGGAAGCAAATCGATTAAGGCCTCAAAATTTTTAGCAGCAGATCCTTCTCGTATAATTACTTTCATTCCTTTTTGAAGTTTTTCCAATCCTTCTTCATAAGTAAAACATTCATGATCGGTACTGATACCTGCAGAAATATATTTGCTTATATCATCACCTCTTAGTCCTGGAGCATGACCATCAACAGGTTTGTTATAATGTTTTGCCCAAGCAATTTTCTTACTGATTTCATCATCATCATATAAAACGCCAGGATAATTCATCATTTCAGCTAGGTACTTAATTTCTTTTTTTTGAAGTAATTTTTTAATTCCTTCTGAATCAATCACAGCTCCTGCAGATTCAAAAGCTGTTGCTGGAACACAAGATGGTGCGCCAAAATTGAATTTAAATGGGACTTTATTCCCATTTTCAATCATAAATTCAATACCTTCAATTCCAAGTACATTGGCAATTTCATGGGGGTCTGATACCGTAGCTACGGTTCCGTGAGTAACAGCAATCTTTGCAAATTCTGAAGGTACGAGCATAGAACTTTCTATATGTATATGAGCATCAATAAAACCTGGCATTATAAAATCAGTAACTTGATGATTTTTTTTAATTATCGCTTTTATTTTCCCTCCTTCTACAACTAGTTCTCCTGTGTAAATTGTTTTATTATAAATATCTACTATTCGTCCTTTAATTTTCATAGAATTAATTATTGTATCTCTAAAATTTTAGTTTTTAATGAAACTATAAAATCAATATGGTAATTCTTATTTTTTTTGAGTTTTCATTTTTTAGATGCTAATGTTGTACCCAGTTTTTTAAGATTTGAAAACCTAAAGGCGTTAAAATACTTTCTGGATGAAACTGTAAACCTCTTGTGTCATATATTTTATGTTTAAGTGCCATATTTATTTGAAAATTATCAGTGGCAATTGATTCCAATTCATCGGGAAGATTTTTAGCAACCGCCCAACTATGATACCTTCCTACTTGGAATGTTTCAGGACAATCTTTAAAAAGATAGTCTTCTTTTATTGAAATATCGGTACTAACCCCATGATAAACCTCCTTTAAATTATTAAGTTCTCCACCAAAACATTCAGCGATGGCTTGATGTCCTAAACAAATACCAAGAATTGGTTTTTTTGAGGCATAGGTTTTTATGACTTTTTTTGTAAGCCCAGCTTCTGAAGGAATTCCAGGTCCGGGGGAGATCAGTATTTTGTCATACGCTTCTAAATCATCTATATGAAATTGATTATTTCTAATGATAGTCACTTCTACCTCTAACTCATCTAAAATATGAACTAAATTGTAGGTAAATGAATCGTAATTATCAATGACTACTACTTTTAACTTTTTCACTGTATAGACTATTTTTTTAGGTTGCAGAAGATAAGATATTATCTGCTGCAACTTACTTACATTTTTCTGATATTTCCTTCTATATTTTTTTTAATGACATCTATGGTAATTCATTCATAGGATTTATTTAATCTATTTTCCCAGGTTTCGTCTTCTGGATTTTCTTTTCCTAATAATTGTTTTGGACAATCCAAACAAATAGTTTTAGATTTTTGAATTAGCAAATATTTTTCTTCATCTCCATTATTTAAAATATCATTATATCTCGAACTGTTTGAATGATAACTGTAAGTATTATTGTCTGCAAATAATACGGTTCCTAAAGGTAAATACAATACCACTTCAACTTCTTGTCCTCTATACTTATTAGCGATGTCAGTGGTGAAATAACTATTTAAAGTTAGTGTATTATTCTTAAAAGTATACTGATAATCAATAGCTTCTGCTCTTTCTTTTGCATTGTCAAAAGAGCTGCCTTCTGCTTTGTGTTCTAGGAATACTTTTGCAACAGAATCATTTGTTGAACGAACAATTAGTCTAATATTGCTTGAATAAATAATTTTGTTACCATATTCATCAGATTTTAAATAAAAACTACCGCTTCTAGATGCATCATATTCATACCGATTATTGCTAAGCATCTCTATTTTTAATGTATCAGTAGTTTTAATTGAGATGCTATTTTCAGTTATATAATCACCGTCATATGCTTGCTCGGTTGCTTGTTTTACTCCTAAGATACTCAAACCAATGATTGAAAATATCCAAAGAACGAATAGAATGATTTTTGCTGTCATACCAATTGACTTTAAATTAGTTATTATTAATTTTAAGCCTAAAATAAAAAGTGCAAAAGCTGGAATTCCAACAATTAAAAACACCAATAATACTATTAACCAAAAAGGAAAGCTAGCTACTAAAACTATAGATGCATAATCAAAAACTTCATTATCGCCCAATACAAATCCAAAAGTCCCCGTTGTAAATAAACCAACTATTAGTCCAATAATTGTTGAAAGTGATAGGATGATTAATAATATCCCAAAGAATTTACAAAACACACTAAATATACCTGCGAATATCTTACCGATGGTACTAAAAAAAGTGTTTACCCCTTTTTGTGCATTGTCTTTATACTTGTCATAATCGACCTCTTTTATTTTATCGGAAGCATTTTTAAGTTCTTCTTTAATTTTTTTTTCGATGTTCGAAATATTTACAGGCTCTCTATTCATTTTTAATTTTTCTGAAGTTGTAAGAGCTTCAGGAATTAAAACCCATAAAACGATGTAAACTAATATAGGAGCTCCAAAACCTAATAATACCATAGCGATCCAAGCCAAGCGAATCCAAATTGCATCGACACTAAAATAATGTCCTAAACCAGAGGAAACCCCTGCTATAAATTTATTATCTGTATCTCTAAATAGTTGTTTATAAAAAGATTGATTTCTTGTTTGATTTTTTTGATCTGATGAAGCATCATCAAAAATTTCTTCATCTACCATATAATCTTCTGGTTGTCCCATTACTGCAATTACTTCATCTAATTCCTTTATAGTAATTACTTGGGATGTATTGTTTATTTTTTCAGAGAAGAGTTCAGAAATTCGCGCCTCAATATCTTTTATTATTTCCTCTTGTCCATTTAGATCTGAAAAAGAACGACGTATAGCGTCAAGATATCTGGTAAGTTTTGCAAAAGCATCTTCATCTATATGAAAAAATGTACCTGCTAAATTTATGTTTACTGTCTTGTTCATTTCTTTGTTTTTTCTCGTGTTACTTTTTTTACTGCCTGTTGCAATTCACTCCAGGTAGTATTTAATTCGGTTAAAAATAATTTTCCAGTTTCGGTAAGTGCATAATACTTTCGTGGTGGTCCGCTGGTAGATTCTTCCCAGCGATAAGATAGTAAACCTGCGTTTTTAAGGCGTGTTAGTAAAGGGTAAATAGTTCCTTCTACCACTAGCATTTTTGCATCTTTCAAAGTTTCTAGTATATCTGAGGTATAAGCTTCCCCATCTCTTAATATGGATAAAATACAATACTCCAAGACACCTTTTCGCATTTGTGCTTTTGTATTTTCAATTTTCATGTGTCTTTATATATTATTTTTTAATGATCATATTTCGACAAACTCAAAATAGGCATGCTATCCACAATTAGTAATCTTCTTGAATGTAAAAAATTTTAACATACTCGTTTATGTGTTTCTTTTTAATTGATAATTACTAAATTTATTCACTTCTTCTTTAGTGATTAAATAATGTGGTTTAAGGTCTTTTAGTTGATAAGTTTGGTTTTTATTTTCTTTTATACCATGATTAAATTTATGTTGAGTTAAGTATGGATCATTAGTTCCATTTGAAAGAAATTTTAAAACGATTACTAAAACTAAATGTATTAAGGCGTTCATTTTTTAGTTAATTTTTTTGTTACATTAGTTTTATTGGCTATTAATGTATTTTACAAATATATATCTTTAATATAGTACTTTGTTTAGCATAGTACTATAATTAACATAAAGTTAACATAATTAGAAGTTTAAGTATTTGATAATAAGTTTATTGAAATTTTAATAAAAACGTGTAATCAATATTTTTTATATTTATAAAATAAAAAATATAAGATTAGGAGTCTTTTGTTTTTTAATATATTCGCTTTAAATTATATAGATGCCAATAACACCAAAAAAAATTACTCTTTTCACTTTTTTTAAATTGCCTTCTGTTTATTGGTTAGGAATTCGTGTAAAATCAATTAGTGAAACTATTTGTACTGTAAGAGTTAAGCATCGATGGATCAATCAAAATCCATTTAAATCTTTATTTTGGGCTGTGCAAGGTATGGCTGCAGAGTTAAGTACTGGTGCCATGGTTATGAGTTGTATTGAAGATTCCAACCAAAATATTTCTATGTTAGTTGTTAATAATAAGGCTACTTTTTTAAAGAAAGCAACAGGTAGTATCACGTTTACTTGTAATGATGGTGAATTGATAAAACAAACAATCAATGATGCGATAGCAAGTGGTATCGGAAAAACCTGTTGGATGAAATCAGAAGGAGTAAATGAAAATGGAATCTTAGTTTCCATTTTTGAATTTGAATGGACGGTAAAAGTGAAACCATAAAGCCTATAAACACTTAATTTTAACTTATTAAATTATTTTTAATCCATAAGAATTGGTTTAAATAAACACTAAACTTATTAACAAAAATAAATTTATAGTACATTTTATTGTTATCTTTAAAATTGAAATTAATAAAAAAACTGCCTATAGTTTAAAAATACTTAACCCAATACCCTAACAATGTCTAGAGCAATGTTTGATTACACCAAGGCTGTACTTAATAAAGTAAGTTTTGACGTTAATCTTTTCTGTATCGAGTTAAAAAAAGCATTAACCCGCTTACTTCCTCATGAAATAGTGGAATTAAAAATTTGGGTATATGGTTTACTGGAACAGAAACCACAATTAAATCAATGTTTAATTTATTTAAACTCATAAAAAACAACTCAATTAAAGCGTTTTTTAATTTTTTGAATTCATTTTTTTTATTGGCGAGGACTTATCACTTTAATATCTTGAAAAGTAATAGCACCTCTTATAATACCAGCGATAATATCGTAAAGTGAATCGATAATTTGCATTTTTAATTCACTCTTTTTATATAATAAACTTACTTCTCTTGCTGGGGATGGTATATTAAAGTACCGTAAATATTTTTTTTGTTCTTCTTTTGGAATATCCAAGGTATTTAGATAAGGAAGAAGCGTCATGCCAAACCCTTCATTAGATAATTTAATTAAGGTTTCAAAACTTCCGCTTTCCACCTGAAACGAATCCGTTGCTGCATTGTTTTTTAAAGATTTACATATATTAATAACCCCATTTCTAAAACAATGTCCGTCTTCTAATAGTAGAATATCATTGATATCTAAATCGGATCGATCTAATTGTTTTTTAGAATGCAGTCGATGATTTTTAGGTACATAGCCAACAAAGGGCTCAAAATAAAGTACTCGTTCTTTTATTTTATCTTGTACTAGCGGAGTTGCTGCAATAGCAGCATCTAAATGACCGTCATTTAATTTTATAATGATCTCGGCTGTGGTAAGTTCTTCAATTTTTAAATGAACTTTAGGATATTTATTTATAAAGTTTTTTAAAAACATGGGCAATAGTGTTGGCATGATGGTAGGAATAATTCCCAATCTAAAATCTCCTCCAATAAATCCTTTTTCTTGATCTACCACATCTTGCATTCGCTCAGATTCATTAACAATGTTTCTGGCTTGATTCACAATTTTTTTACCAACTTCTGTTAATTCAATTGGCTTTTTACTTCTATCGAAAATTAAAATACTTAACTCTTCTTCTAATTTTTGAATTTGCATACTTAGCGTAGGTTGAGTAACAAACACGTGCGCAGCTGCTTTTGTGAAGTTTTGATGTTCTGCTACCGCTAAAACATATTTTAATTGTGTAATAGTCATTATAAGTTATTTGTATCAAATATAAGATTATTATCAATAAATCTTATATGAAAATCTGTAATATATACTAGTAAAAATCTAATTTATAATTTAGAGGCTTTATTTATAAGTTTAATATTACCAATTTTTCAATTAATAAAGTCTTTCCAATATTATATAATAAAAAAAATTAATTTATTATTTCTGCCTTAATATAAATATTGTTCAATGGCCAATCTTCATCATCTGAAGGTAATTCCGATAGCCTTTCTACTACATCCATACCTTTTATAACTTTACCATAAATAGTGTAATTTCCATTGAGATGAGTATTGCTTGTTTTAGGACCTAAATAGATGAAGAATTCATAAGGAGATGTTTTTTTATCAGGATTTTCTCGATATTCTTTTGCACCAGACACTGTTCCATAACTATGAGTTCTTCCATTGCCTTTTTCATAAGGTATCCTATAGTCATTTCCTATAACTGCTCTTTTTTTAAACGTAGATTTTAAATCACTACTTCCTGCTTGTATAATAAAATTAGGAACGACTCGATGTAAAAAGGTATTATCAAAATACTTTTGTTTTACCAAATAAATAAAATTTGCTCTATGTAAGGGAGTATCCTTAAATAATTCAATATCAATAATTCCATAAGGACTCGTAACTCTTACTTTATTTTCAAGGTTTTCTTTTCCGTAGGCTGTTAAAAAAGAAACTGCGTTTGCTTCGGTAAGTTTAATTTTTGATTTTATAGGTTTTGATTCTACTAATTTAGATAATTCAATTGCATCTATTTGTTTTTCGAAACTATTTTCAAAAGTGTTAGTTTTGCTATTTTTAGTATCTTCACAACTGATAAGTAGGGCAAGTAATAAAGTAATTAGCAATAATTTTTTCATAAATGAAATTTCAAGAATTCGAAAATAAGATTGTAAAAATAACAAAATTGAAACTACCAGGAGAAGTAGCTCAGTTTAAAATGGCTCCAATGGAACGTTTGGCGGCACTGAAAAAAATTGCTATTGAAAAAGAAACAGTTCGTAAAGCTGGTGTTTTGGTATTGTTTTACCCATCCGAAGCCAAGCAAACAATGTTGGCCTTGATACTTAGAAAGACTTATAAAGGAGTTCATTCTGCTCAAATAGGATTTCCTGGCGGTAAATACGAAAATGAAGATACCTCACTTAAAGAAACAGCATTGCGAGAAACGGAAGAAGAAATTGGAGTATTAAGAAACACAGTCTCTGTATTAAAAAAACTTACTGAAGTTTATATTCCGCCTAGTAATTTTTTTGTTCAGCCCTATTTAGGGATTACTAAAAATACTCCTAACTTTATTTTGCAAGAAGAAGAAGTGGAAACTCTTATTGAAGTTCCTTTGATTCATTTTATGGATGATACTATTAAAATACATCAAAATTTAACAACTTCTTATGCGAAAAATATTAAAGTGCCAGCTTTCCTTTTAAATAATTATTTAGTTTGGGGTGCCACAGCTATGATGCTCAGTGAAGTAAGAGAAATGCTAAAAGAACTTCTCTAAGAGCGGTAATTTTGTATATTCGCAGCCTATCATTACTCATTTTATAAACTTTATAAGCGAGTTATATTAAAGAAATAATATCAGATATGGGGCTATTTAAAAAAAATCCTTTCGGACATTTATTATTCATTAAACTTTGGATTATTAGAGTTTTAGGAGCTCTATCTCATAGCCGTTTTAAAGGTTTTAATGAATTAAAGATCGAAGGAAGTGAAGTCATAAAAAACTTACCGGAAACCAATGTTCTTTTTGTTTCCAATCACCAAACCTATTTTGCAGATGTAGTTGCTATGTTCCACGTTTTTAACGCAAGCTTAAGTGGTAGGACTGATAGTATAAAGAATGTAGGATATTTGTGGAGGCCTAAATTAAATATTTATTTTGTTGCTGCAAAAGAAACTATGAAATCTGGTTTGTTGCCAAAAATAATGGCTTATGCTGGATCGGTTAGTATTGAAAGGACTTGGAGAGCAGAAGGTAAAGAAGTGAATAGGCAAGTTAAAATGAGTGATGTTAGTAGTATATCTAAGGCATTAGATGATGGATGGTTAATTACTTTTCCCCAAGGGACAACAAAGCCTTGGAAGCCTATAAGAAGGGGAACTGCCCATATAATTAAAAAAGATAAGCCAATTGTAGTTCCTATAGTGATTGATGGGTTTAGAAGATCATTTGATAAAAAAGGACTTCGAATAAAGAAGAGAGGAATTCTGCAATCTTTTATTATTAAAGAGCCTTTAGTAATTGATTATGAAAACGATACGATAGATGCAATTGTTGAAAAGCTTCAATTTGCTATTGAACAACATCCTTCCTTACTAAATGTAATACCAGAAAAAGAGCTTATAAAAGAGGAAGAATTAAATGACAAAAGAAAATGGGAATATTAATGTAATTATTAATCATCTATTTTTTTCAACTCTTTATAATTTTTATTTAATTTTTTAAGTAAAATTCCATAGATCAACCAATAGAATACAATAAGCAGTCCTACTACTAGTATTCCTACTATAATTTGTGAAATTATAAAAGTAGTTGCAAATCCTTTTTCTGGAACCCCTTTACTTGCAAAATCCATTATTTCATATAATTTTTGACTTCTAGAATAAAAATAAATATCGGTTATAATAAGTCCTGATGCTAACATCCCTATATTATAATATACAAAATAGCGAACTGTTTTTCTAGTTTTTAAAATGTTTTGCATTAACATTTTCGTAGTATCGGTAACTTGTATGGATTGGTAATTTTTATAAAATAAAAAGATAAAAACCGAAAAAATGATAAAATGAACAATATTGCTATAGCGCATAATATCTCCAATACCCATTTCATTTATCAGTTTCAAATTATCTTCCGGAATAACAAGATTTAAACCAATCCAAAATAATAATTCTATGATACTTATAATAAAAATCCACTTCACAATGGAAGACGATTTTTTCAATAACATGTTATAAATAGAATTGTAGCTTAACTTGGGAAGTTCTTGCTCCCTGTTTTGCCATTCTTTTTTTAATTTATCTAACTGATCCATGTTGCTTACGGATTTAATATTTTACGTAATTTTTCTTTAGCTCTATTCATTTTTACTCTAGCATTAACTTCTGTAATACCTAATGTTTCTGATATTTCTCGATATGATTTGTCTTCTAAATATAAAAAAACTAGGGCTTTATCAATATCATTTAATTTTTTAATAGCGCTATACATTAACTTTAGCTGCTGTTCAATGATGTCGTCATAATCTTCAGTTTTAATTTTAAAACTGATTGATTCAAAATCTTGCGTGTTAATTTTTCTTTTTGACTTTCTGTAAAGTGTAATTGCTGTATTTAATGCAACACGATACATCCAAGTGCTAAATTTTGAATCTCCCCTAAATTTTGGAAAAGCACGCCATAATTGTATAGTGATTTCTTGAAACAAATCATTATGCGAATCTTGATCATTGGTATATAAGCGACATATTTTATGCACGATATTTTGATTCTCTTCAAGTTGTTTTACAAAACTATGTTCGAGTTCTTTATTCAATGATAGAAAGTTAATTAAGAGATTAGTAGTAGTAGCTTCAATTTTGTTACAAAGAAAACAAATAAAGTTCTAAATGACTAAACGATATTAAGATGTTAAAAAGGATTGTTTAATATTAAGAATACAGCAAATATTACAATTGGTTAACTATCATTTTTTAGGTAGCTTTATATAACCGATATTTGTAACTTAAATTGATATATTATGAAAACAATCCTAAGTTATTTCACTCTTTTTTTAACAGGAGTTTTATTACAAGCTCAAAACAATATTAATGTTGAAATGTCTGGATTTGAATCCAATAAAGGAAAAGCTAGTATAGGGTTATTTAATGAAGAACAAACTTTTTTAAGAGAAGCTAATTGGAAACGATTTTCAGAAATAAATAATTATAAAGCAACAGCAACATTTACAGATATTCCAGATGGTATTTATGCAGTATCAGTATATCATGATGAAAATGATAATGAAAAATTAGACTTAATTATGGGTATGATACCTAAAGAAGATACGGGGACTTCCAACAATCCTAAAGTAACAATGGGACCTCCTAAATGGGAAGAATCAATTTTTGAAGCAAAAGAAGGTCAAGTAGTTAATTTAAAAATTATTATTAATTAATTTTTTGATTTTTATTTTCTAAAAGAGATAAACAAAAAACATTCTTAATACTAGTCGATAAACGGATCTGAAAATTTCTCATCACTAATCAAATCATAATCAGTTAGTGTTTTTAAAAACGCTACTAGCCCTGCAGATTCTTCAGGACTTAAATTGAGATGTCTAGGTTCACCTGCTCCATTTTTCATATGTGCAGAAAGATAAGGATGGTCTAAAACTTTAGTGCTATAATGTTCTACAACTTCTTCTAATGTCGATAACCTTCCGTCATGCATGTAGGGTCCGGTTAGTGCTATGTTTCTTAGTGAAGGTGTTTTAAAATGCCCATAAAGTGATATAACACCTACTAATTCACCAACTCCATTATCTTCCACATTTAAATCGATATCTAAACCAATATTATCGGGTTCTGCACCACTAAATATTATCTGATTTGCATTATCTGGTATAGGCTGATTAAAATGTAAGGGTACATTATTTGGTAAATGACAGGTGATACAAGTACCAATTGCATTAGGTGTTAGTTTACCATTGAAAATATCTTTACCTAAATTTTCTTCAGCAGTAAAATTTGGAAAATATACAAATATATCATTTGTGATTTCAATCCCTTCATCGTATTTGGAGTTATAGGAATAAATAGACCTTATAAATTGTGATAATGCTTTTGAAATTCTATCGTTAGTTACTTGTATGTTTCCAAAGGCATTTTCAAATAATGGATTGTAATACGCTAAAGTTCCAATTTTTTCAACTAATTCATTTAAGGTCATTCCCATCTCAACTTCATCTTGAATAGGAATTAGAACCTGATCTTCTAAATTAGCTGCTCTATGATCCCAAAAGAAGTTTTCCGCTCCATAAAAACCAACATTTGCAAATCCCATCGTATTTCTGAAAGTTTGGACCCCATCAAAACCTATACTTTTTGACGCATCATCTGAAAAACCAAATTCTTGTTTATGGCAGCTAGCACAAGATGTGGTATTATTACTTGACATATTTTTATCATAAAACAATACCCTTCCAAGGGTAACAACATCGTCAGTTATTGTATTGTTTGAAGGAGTGTTATCAAAACTAAATACATAAGGTGTGAACGTATTAGGGAAATTAGGATTGCTGTAATTATATGGGATTAGAGGTAAATTATAGACATCACTATAACCTTCATTTCCTTTTTCATCACTTGAGCAAGAAGTTAAAATTAATAATAAAAATAGTTTGAATAATTTCATTTCATAGATGGAATTATTGGTAAAAGAGATCAAATACAAAAATAAAACATTTTTAAGTAAAAAAAATTGTTTAATACGAAATAGTCACTTATTTGTTTTTGATATCATTTTCAGAATTTAAAAATGTACGATACTTAAGGTTGTTTAAAAACAGTAGTGCATAGGTAAATATATTGTTAGGATTTTTATTAAAAAGATTATTGATTTTCTGTAATATTAAAGGTAAAATGTATTCTAAATTATCTGAAGGAGATTTTGAAATAAAAATCTTATAAAAACTAGTTTTCATTTGTTTAATTAATTTTTGTATTTAATTTTTTGATAAAAAATATGCTTTGAAAAAGATTGATTTTAGTATATTCATAACTTGTTATATTGAATTTATTTTAGAGCTTCGGTTGAAATTTTATATAAAGATACAGTAGTTTTAATTTTTTAAATATGTTGTTTATTAACAATAGTTAAAAAAATTTGAATCCAACCTGATGCAGAGGGGTTCATATAAACTAATTTTATTATTTTTGTTTTTTTGCATTTAAATAAAAGTATATGGAAGTTGGAAAATTTTATTGTTGTAAATTTAAATAATTATTATAAAACCATGAAAAAAACAAAATTATTGACAATAATTGGTGGATTTAGCTTGTTATTGCTATCATTTATTTTTATGTCCTTGGATCATATAGATGCAACAAATGTAGCAGGTACCAGTTCGGATATAGCTGATTTCTTCGCTTTTGAAGGTGATAATCCTGATAACACTGTTTTTGTAGCTACTATACAAGGGATATTAGCTCCTGGTGTTGTAACTGAAAATGCTAGTTTTGATGAAAATGTATTAATAGAGTTTAATATAGATAATACTGGAGATTTTATTGAAGATTTAGTTATACAAGCTATAAAAAGAGGTGATAGTATTTATTTTTTCGGACCTGTAATACCAAATCAAACAGGATTAGAAAGCGATGTTATAACATCAGCTCCTAATCATATAGTACAGATTTCTACAACTGAAGAAACTTTTATTACCAACGAAGATGGCATGAGTTTTTTTGCTGGACCTAGAAGAGATCCTTCTTATTTTGATTTTAATCGATTTATTGATATTGCAAATGGAGATGCAGCGCCAGAAGGATTTTACCCTCCAGGAGAATCAACTGATTTTTTTGTAGGATTAAATGTATTGGCAATTGCAGTTGAGGTGCCAAACTCATTATTAGGAAATGCACCACAGCATATTTTAGAATCTCAAGGAACTATTAGTGGATTACCACCTGCATATAATGTATGGGTTTCTACAAAAAGAAAAGAATAATAGATGAAAAATTATAAAAATAAATCTTATAAATTAACTGTATTTGTTGTTTTGTTGCTTACTGCATTAATATTTGTACAATGTAAAGATGATGATGATAATGGAAATGTAATTGATGTAATATCTTGTAATGATGGAATACAAAATGGAGATGAAGATGGGATTGATTGTGGAGGTTCTATATGCTCACCTTGTGAAGACAACCAATTAAATTTTGATGGTAATTTTGTTCAAGAAGATATTGCAGGTAGACCAGGAGTAAATATCATATTTGGAATTACAGACCTTTCAAAAAATAATTATAATGTATCTGAAGTTGCTAATCGAACTATATTTCAAGAAGATTTCCAAGAAGTATTAGAACATTATTATGATATTTATGCTATATCATTAGATATTCCAGTAGATGAGCTAAACTATGAAAATAATATTTTTGATTGGAATGCTGGGACATTTACGACTATTATGTCTAATTATGATGCATTACAAGTAGCGCCAGATGGGCCAACAACCTATTATAACGCTACTAATAATTTAGTTTTTACTGGAAGGTATTTATCTGATGATGTTATGGATTTTACGCTCAAATTAATATTTGGTGGAGCTGATGGAACACGTTTTGATGGAAATAATAGTACGCCACAGCTAACCACAGATGATGTCGGTCTTGGTGATAGGGATTTTACATTGTCATTTCCATACCTCGAAGTTCCATTGACTTTAGAATAAATTTAACCTTATTTCTTTTTGGTTTCAAAATATTTTTTTGAATATAACTTTCAATACTAACTATTTTTAAATTCAAATTTGGAAATAAAAAAAAACGGTAAAAATTTTTGCGGTTTTTTTATTTTGTTTAAAGTATAATTCCACCACAAATAATTCTTGCCCCTGCAGCACCTGAAGGTTGAGATGTGAAATCATCAGTTCCTTGATGTACAATAATTGCTTTACCTAAAATATTTTTGGTGTCATCTTCACAACCGATACACCATTCAGTAGTTTCCATAGTTATCTTTCCATAACCATTATCTATAACATTAAAATTACCGATATCTCCTTTGTGGTATCCGTCTTCATTTCCCCATTTACCATGGTTTGTAAATGTAGGGTTCCAGTGACCTCCAGCAGATTTTCCATCTATAGAGGAGCAATCTGCTTTTTCATGAATGTGTATGGCGTGCATACCAGGTGATAACCCCTGAAATTTAGCTGCTAAACTAACCACTCCATCTACTTCTTTAAAAATTAGTTTTCCAACAGCCTTACTTCCACTTTTCGGTTCGAATTGTACTATAATTTCTTTTTTTTCTTGAGAGATAGGAGAAGGGCTAACTTCTTCTGTTTTTTCAACTGTTGTCAGTGAATTTTTATTTTTTTCTTTACAAGAAATAAGTGTAATAAAGATTAAGGCTATTAAAGGAAATACTATTTTTTTCATAATTATATTTTTATATTGGATTAAAGGTAATTAACTTTTATGGATTGTATCAATTGTATCAGAAAATCAGGTTATCACAAAATAGCATCATTTAATTAATTAATTTTTTTAAAAAATGAATATTGTTATGCCAATTGTACTTTCCTTCAATTTTTAAATTAAAATCACCAATACTATCTTTATTCCAAATATCAATTCTTGGAATTTGAAAGGGGTCTGTATTTTTAGAAATAGTTCCAAATTGAGTTGTGAAAGCGTGATTATATTTTTTAGATTTAACAATATCTACAACCTTTTGATTATATTGACCGAAAGGATAACAAAAATTATTAATAGGAATAGAAAACTTATCTTCTAACCATTTTTTACTATATTCAATTTCATATTCTAAATCTTTAACATTTAATTTCCGCAAATTTAAATGTGAAAAACTATGAGATCCAAAAGTAATTTTTTTACTTTTAATCATCTCTGTAATTTGTGAATTACTTAAATATTCTTTTTTATTGGATTTAATAAATTTGGGACATACAAAAATATGAGAATGAAAATTATAGTGCTCTAATTGTTTCAAACAAATTTCAAATAATTCACTAAATCCATCATCAAATGTTAAAATACATTTACGGTTTGGGTTAAATAAATCTTCAACATGATCTGGACTTTCAATGTTTTTATGTTTTAAAAAACGTATTTGTTCGAAAAAAGAATCCAACTGCAACTGATAAAGTTTGGGCGTAAAATCATGATTAAAATCATTAATGGAGTGATAGGTTAATGCAAAACTATCTAAAGATTTGAAGGGATAAAATTTACTTATTGTTGAATAAATTTCTTTTTTCATACTTATTTTTTATTTTGCTTAAAGGTAATTAGTTTTCTTTTATGAAATAGGATTGAGTCTTTTTAAATGGGGATAGATTTATTTGGTTCATTTCCATTTTATAATTTTCCCAATCTTTTTCAAAAAATAAATTGGTTTCTTTTAAAACAACTTCCAATTTATCTTTTACCTGCTGAATTAAAATTATTTCAGTTTCTGTAATCCCATATGGCCTGCTACTAGAATACCAATTTGCAGTACTTATTCTGTTCGCAATAGTTACATAGGAACTATTCGTTATTCCTTGTCGCTTATCTTCTTTACCAATAAACTTATCTATTATAGAATCAATTCTTTTGATAATAATCTTACTTGCTTTTATTTCTTCTAGGTATAAAACCTTATCCTTTTTAGCCAAATCAACTTTGTATTTTTCAGCAATGCCTTTACTTTCAGCTAATTGTTTAACCGCATTAGCAGTAGTTTGCGTTAATACTTCTAATTCTTTTCCTTTTTGATAGATATCATTAATTGTAATTTCCGAAACCTCAACTCTAGGATCGCTCTTAATTTGAATAGCACTTGATGTGGTGTGGTCCAAGTAATTTAATTCTAAGCGATAGGTTCCTGGTTTAACCGAAACACCTCTTGGTTCATTTTTACGTTTTTTTATTTTACGTGAAGGCCTGTCGACTCCAGCTTCATTCATAGACCAACGCCAATAATAAATACCTGTACTGTCGGGTGTTTTTTTCTTTAAACTTCGAATCAATCGAACCCCATCATAAATTTTTAAATAAATAGAATCTTTATGTTTGCCTTCAGTCTCTTTTTTATCTTCATCATCTTCTTCATTTTGTTCTGAGGAATCCATATCCCTTATAATTTCTTTTTCTTTTTTCTGAAAATAATAGGGTATTCTTGCTCCATAAACCCTGTTTTCTCCTTGAAATATAGCATCTGCAGCAAACCGACTACCCGTAGGTTGTTTAAAAGAAACTTGATAAGCATCAGGAGCTTCAAACAAAACAATATCTGAAGCCATCACTTGATTGTTTTTTGCAATATCTCTTAAGGGTATTAAGTCATCTAATACCCATGCAGCACGTCCAAAAGTTCCAATAACCAAATCATTTTCTCGTTCCTGAATTACCAAATCTTTAACGGGAACGGTAGGGAAACCATTGGTCCATTTTGTCCATGAATATCCAGCATCTATTGAAAGGTATAATCCATCATCTGTACCAAGAAATAATAAATTCTTCTCTACGGGATCTTCAATAATACAGAGCGCATAACTCAAAACATCATCTTTGTCAACAATTCGTTGCCAAGATTTGCCATAATTAGAGGTCCTATAAGCGTAGGGTTCATAATTAAATCTTCGGTAATCATTAGCAATTAATAATGCTTCTCCTCTATTTTTATTGGAAGCCTTTATTTGTGTGATCCAACTTCCCTTTGGTAAGCCAGATAAGTTATTGGAAACTTCATTCCATCTATTTCCTCCATTTTGAGTATAATGAACCCGACCATCATCAGTAGCAACCCAAATCATATCTTGTTCTATGGGAGAAGGTTCTATTACTAAAATAGTAGTATGATTTTCAGCTCCAGTAGCATCCATGCTTATTCCTCCGCTTTCATTTTGTTTTTGTTTCTCAGGATCATTTGTGGTAAGATCTCCTGAAATTAGTTCCCAGCTAAGACCTTTATCGGTTGATTTATGTACAAACTGACTGCCAAAATAAATGGTGCTATTATTATATGGATCTATATTAATTGCAGAATTCCAATTAAAACGAAGCTTTACATCAGGATCAGGATGAGTTGGACGAACCGTATAATTATTTCCAGTTTGCCAATCATAACGACTTACATATCCCTGTTGACTCATAGTCCACCCATACCGGCTATTATCGCGATCTGGTATCACATCAAAACCATCTCCAAAAGATATTTCTTGCCAATAATCATTTCTAATTCCTTGCGAACGAAATACATAAGAAGGACCTTTCCAGCTACCGTTATCTTGCATTCCTCCATATATATTATATGGAAACTCATTATCAACTGCAATATGATAAAATTGAGCTACCGGTAAGTTTCCAATAAATCGCCAAGTTTTTCCTCCATCATGAGTAATGTTCAAACCTCCATCGTTTCCGTCAATCATAAAATTGCCATTGTCTGGATGAATCCACCAAGCGTGATGATCAGGATGTACACCATTATCCACACCATAAGCAGGCATTAATTGAGAAAAATTTTCCCCGCCATCTTCAGAAACATTTACATAAGTAAATACAGAATAAACTCTATTTTCATTTTGTGGGTCTACAAATATATCACTATAATAAAAAGGACGATTTCCGATGTCACTTTTGTCATTTATTTTTTTAAATGTAAAACCTCCGTCTTCACTTTTATACAAAGCATTTTTTTTTGCTTCAATAAGGGCATATACTATATCGGGTTTGTTTTTAGCTATAGCTAAACCAATTCTTCCTAGATTTCCTTTTGGTAAACCATTTTTATCGGTTCGTTCTTCCCAAGTTTCACCTCCATTATGAGTAATGAAAATACCAGATCCTTCTCCGCCAGAATTGAAAAACCATGGTTCTCTTTTATGTTCCCAAAGCGCTACTATTAATTTATTAGGATTGTTAGGATCCATAACCATATCACCTACACCAGTTTTATTAGTAGCATATAATATTTTATTCCAAGTTTTACCTCCATCTTTAGTTTTATAAACACCTCGCTCTTCATGTTCTCCCCAAGGAGAACCTATAGCTCCAATATATATGATATTTGGATTAGTTGGGTCAATAATAATGCGGTGGATATGACGTGTATTTTCAAGTCCCATAAGGTCCCAATTCTTTCCTGCGTCTAAAGATCGATAAACACCATAACCACCATTTAAACTATTTCTTGGATTTCCTTCACCAGTACCTAGCCATATAACAGACGGATTGGATTGTTGTATGGTAACGGCTCCAATTGATGCAGTAGCTTCTTTTTCAAATATTGGTTTCCATTTAACACCTCCACTTTCAGATTTCCATAAACCACCTGAAGCGGTTCCTACGTAAATTATCTCAGGATTTTTTGTTACCACATCTATTGCTGTTATGCGACCAGACATTCCGCCAGGCCCAATGTTACGAGGCTTCATGTCTTTTAAAATATCTGTTGAAAAATCTTGAGCGGAAAGCGATGTTGTTATAATCAGCAGTATCAAAGAAATTAAATTCTTCATATTTGAAAGGTTTTTAATATGTTCTAAAGATAAAAAATGAATCTAGAAAAAATTGATATAATTGGAACTTTAACAAATGAAATTTTAACACAAGCTAGAAATGGCTTTTATTAATAATAAAAGTCCACTAAGCACCATAATTATTATTACTAGTTTGCGAAATAACAAACTACTCATTTTTGCTAATACTCGTTTTCCTATTAGGTTTCCGAAAGTAGCACCTATTCCTAAGGAAATTCCATAAATCCAAAGTTCAGTGGTAAGCAATCCAAAAAAAGTATAACTACTAACTTGTGCAATTCCAAGAAAAAAGGAATTAGCAGCTTTTGTACCTACTAATGCTTCTTTTGTGATTCCAGAATTTAAATAAAAGGGATTAAGAATTGGGCCCATGCCTCCAGTGAAAGTTCTTATGATGGATACTAAAAAACCTAAAGGAATAAAATACCAAAGCGGTGCTTTAAAAGACCGTTCTTTTTTTCCAAATCGATACTGAAAAAAGGTACTTATTAAAAATAAAGCTACGATTATTTGAAGCCAATTAATTTTTATTTCAGAAAAAAACCAAGCGGCTAAAAAAGCTCCTAAAATGGCTGAAGGGACATAATACCAAAATACTTTCCAAACGATATTTTTCCAAAATAGGATGATTCTTGAAGGCCTACTTATAAATGCTCCAAGATTTATGATAGGTGCAGTTTTTGTAGTTCCAACAATTAAATTTAATAATGGAATCAGCATTAATGCACCACCACCACCACTAATAGTTGATATTGAAAAGGTTATTACTCCTGCAATAAATAAAAATAGGATTAATAAAAAATCTATATTAGTAGCAATTTCGATCATTTATTAAATTGATATTAATGATGCTTTTCTATACGTCACTATCTAATAAATCTGTAACTACATGATAACGTGGGTCCTCAATAGATGTCTCAATAATTTCATTAAACTTAGGATTTGCTTTTAATAATATTATTTTACATTCGGGACTTAAATGTGTAAGTTTTATATTTTTTCCTAGCGATAGGTATTTATTGGTCACATTTCGCAAGGACTCTATCCCTGAATGATCCCCTACTTTTGATTCTATAAAATCGATTTCAATTAGTTCAGGGTCATTTTTAAAATCAAATTTTGAGTTAAAAGACTGTGATGATCCAAAAAATAAGGGTCCCCATATTTCATAAACTTTGGTACCGTTTTCTTTAATTCTTTTACGTGCTCTAATTTTTGTAGCACTTTGCCAAGAAAAAACTAAGGCTGACATAATTACCCCAACAATTACTGCAATTGCTAAATCTTGCCATACTGTAATAGCAGAAACTGTGATTAATACAATAGCATCAGCAAGAGGAATTTTATGAAGAATTCTAAAACTACTCCAAGCAAAAGTTCCAATAACTACCATAAACATTACACCCACTAAAGCTGCAATTGGTATCTGTTCAATTAAAGGGGCGCCAAAAAGCACAAAGCCTAAAAGTGCAAGGGCAGCTACAATTCCAGATAATCTACCTCGACCACCAGAATTTACATTTATGATGGATTGTCCTATCATTGCACAACCTCCCATACCTCCAAATAATCCATTCAATATGTTTGCTCCACCTTGAGCTACACATTCTCTGTTTCCTGACCCTCGAGTCTCAGTCATATCATCAATAAGGTTTAATGTCATTAAAGATTCTATAAGGCCTACAGCTGCTAATAAAAAAGCAGTTGAAAAAATTAAATCCCAATTACCAGCAAGGGTATCAAATAATCCAAAAATTTGAGCTTGAAAACTAGGTAATGAACCTTGTAATCCTTCACCACCACTATCTATAATAAATGATCCAACAGTACTTACATTTACATCTCCAAATATCGTAATAGCCGCAACTACAATAATAGCAACTAATGCTGCTGGAACTTTTTTGGTGACCTTTGGTAATAAAAACATGATTGCCATAGTAAGACCAACAAATCCAAGCATAATCCAAAGGTTTGAACCTTGAATCCACTCTAAATTTCCATTTATTTTTTCTTTAAAAAGTCCTAATTGAGATAAAAATATTACAATAGCCAGACCGTTTACAAAACCCATCATTACAGAATGGGGGATAAGCCTAACAAATTTTCCTAATTTAAATACACCAGCTGATATCTGAATTGCACCCACAAAGAGCAGAGTAATAAACAACCATTGAAGGCCTAAGTTCTCAATTGGTGTTTCTAATCCAATTCCAACATCATTTCCCTTTTGAATTAAATGAACCATTACTACAGCCATAGCTCCAGTAGCTCCTGAAATCATTCCTGGTCGACCACCAAATATTGCGGTGACAATTCCCATCATAAAAGCACCGTAAAGTCCTACTAATGGATCAATTCCTGCAACAAAAGCAAAAGCTACTGCTTCTGGTATTAGCGCTAGGGCAACCGTAAGACCAGATAAGATATCGTTCTTGGGATTGAAGGTAAAGTTTTTAAGTAATTTTTGCATTTCTATGTATTTCTGAAGCGCGCAAATATAGACTTTTAAAAAGGAGTTTTTTGTTTTGGTAAATAAACTTTAAAGAAAAAATTGTTTATTTTTCACATTAATACCAACGCTTCTTATTTTTCTTTGAAGCCAATGATTTCCTGCTTTTTTTATGTTTTGTATTACTATTTTTTTGTTTAGTATTCTTCTTCTTATTTTGATCTATAGCTTTTTCTTTTCGCTTTAAAGCATAAGGGTGGTCTTCTAAAACAGGGATGGCTTTCTTAATTGTTTTTTGAATAGCTACAACATACTTTTTTTCATCTGCAGAACAGAAAGAATAAGAAGTTCCCTTCTTGCCAGCACGACCCGTTCTTCCAATTCGGTGTACATAGGTTTCAGAAATATTAGGAAGATCAAAATTAATTACTACATCTAAATCCTCAATATCAATACCTCTGGAAGCCACATCGGTAGCGATTAAGATATTTACCTCACTTACTTAATGCATTCTGTCGTAAGTTCTGACTCTTTTCTCCATGTAAAGTTTCTACTTTAAAATCATTTTTTAAAAGAGTTTGTTCTAAATTATCTACTCCATTTCTAGTTCTTCTAAAAATTAGGATATTCCCTTTAATAGTATTTCTTAATAAATGTAAGCAAAGCTCTATTTTATTAGGTTTTGGAACATAGTATAACAGTTCTTTAACCTTAGTTGTCTCCGATTTTATTGAAATTACTTCTACTATTTCCGGATTGGATAAAAGATTTTTAGCAAAATGAACCACTTTTGAAGGCATGGTTGCAGAAAACAATAATATTTGCTTTTGGGTGGGACATAAAAGATCTATTTTTTTTATATCATCTATAAACCCCATATCCAGCATTAAGTCTGCTTCATCGAGCACTAATATTTCAATGGTGCTAAGATCGACGATTTCTTGCTTACATAGTTCTAGTAATCTTCCTGGAGTAGCGATTAAAATATCAACCCCTTTTTTTAGTACTTTTTTTTGAGCGTCAATAGATATACCTCCATATACAACCGTAGAACTCAGCTTGGTATATTTTGAGTAGTCCGTAAATTCTTCGTTAATCTGAACTGCAAGCTCTCTTGTAGGGCTTACTATCAATGCTCTAATTTTTTTTTGTTCTTTATTTGTATCAAGTTGATGAAACAATAATTGCAAAATAGGGAGCGCAAAAGCAGCTGTTTTTCCAGTTCCTGTTTGAGCCGAGGCAATCACATTTTTTTTAGCTAAAACTAAAGGAATGGTTTGTATTTGAACCTTTGTAGGAGTTTCGTAATTTTTCTCAAAAATAGCTTTTAAGAGTGGTTTGTTTAAATTAAGGTCACTAAAGTGCATAGAAACAGTTTACTAAAAATTTTCGCAAAGGTAGTGTAATTTAATTCCTATTTTAATTAGAAACTTGCACACTCTCTACATAAAAATCTTCTTTAATTTTAATGCTTTTTACTTCTTTTGAGAACTCTTTTGTTTTCCAATCTGCAGTAGGGAAAATCCATTCTTCGTTTCTATTAATAATAGCAATTACAGGCATTTCAAAATCTTCTATAATAGAAACATATCGAAAATTTAATTTATTATTACTTACTTTATATTCCACTTTTGGGATTTGAGTAGTACGCAGGTATTGATTCCAAAACTCAGTTAAATCAATACCAGATTTTTCACCAATATACTCTTCTAATTGTTTGCTGCTTATTGTTTTATGGTAAAAATATTTATTCAAACCTCTTAATATTTCTCGCCATTTTTCATCGTCTTTAATCAATTGGCGCAGGGTATGTAAGATGTTCGCTCCTTTATAATACATATCGCCACTTCCTTCCTTATTCACCTCATAAATACCTATAATAGAGCGGTCATTTTGGATAGAAGCTCTGGTACCAATTACATATTCTGAAGAAGCCTTTTTTTCGTAGTAATAATCTAAATATAAGTTTTCAGAATAGGCTGTAAACCCTTCATGAATCCACATATCTGCAACATCTATATGGGTAATGTTATTGGCAAACCATTCATGTCCAGATTCATGAATAATGATAAAATCGAATTTTAATCCCCAGCCAGTTCCAGATAAATCACGACCTAAATACCCATTCATGTATTGATTACCATACGTAACACTACTTTGATGTTCCATCCCTAAATAAGGAACCTCTACCAACTTAAAACTGTCTTCGTAAAAAGGGTAGGGACCAAACCAATGCTCGAAAGCTTCCATCATTTTTGGGGCTTGTTTAAATTGTTCTATGGCTTTAGTTTCATTTTCTTTAAGGACATAATAGTCCATATCTAAAATCCCCTTTTCACCATCGTATTGTTCTCCAAAATGAATATAATCTCCAATGTTTATGTTCACCCCATAATTGTTTATTGGATTAACTACTTTCCAAGACCAAGTAGTTTTATTTTTTTTATTTTTTTTATTTGCTAATCTTCCATTGGCTACCGCCATTAATCCATTTGGTATGGTAATGTCAAAATCAATACCCTTATCAGGCTCATCATAATAATGATCTTTATTTGGCCACCAAAGACTCGCACCGATTCCTTGATTAGAAGTTGCAACAAAATGTTTCCCATTAGCATCTTTTGACCAAGAAAAACCCCCATCCCAAGGTGCGTTTTTAGCAATAGGTGGTTTACCAGAAAAATAAACGGTAATTTTTTGATTGGAACCTTTTTCTTGTTCCTTTTGAAGTTGGATAAAATGAGCATTCCCTTCCGAAGTAAATAATAGTTCCTTTCTGTTTTGAAGAACCTTTTCAATAATCATAGGTGCTTGTAAATCAATTTGCATTTTAGAATTTGTCTCTAAAACATTATAACTAATAGTATTGAGGCCATGTATAGTTTTTTTCTCTAGATCAACTTCCACCTGTAATTCGTAATGTGTAAGATTCCACCAGGCCCTTTCTGGAGTGATACTTCCTCGCAAAGAATCTTGTCTTGTAAAGTTTTGACTTATTGCCGTTATTGAAATAAAAAATAACAATACTAAAATAAAAGGTTTCATAGTATCTATTTGAATTTGTTTTTTTTATTTATTTGAAATTTCAGGTTTCAGTTCAGCAACCATTGCTAATTTAGAACCGTCTGGATTTACAGCAAGACGTGTAATATCTTTTATATTATATTTTGAAAGGTCTGCAACTAATTTCCATTCTCCATTTCCAAATAAATCTAGTAAAAATAATTTATCAAGACTTCCAATTAATAAAGTAGATTCGTCTAACCAAATATGATCCTGAATTCCAACAGGTAACTGACTGACAAAAAAACTTTCTAAAGTAGAAATATCAAGCTGATAAACATCCATATTGCCTTCATCATTTACTGAAGTATAACTCATGGTATTTATTGTATTGGGAACTTTATGAATGGATCTTCCTACTTTTACTAATAGGGTATCATTTGATTTTTTAGAGATGTCTGAATACACTAAATCTAAATTAGCTCCACTTAAAACTGATGAAAGCAATCTGTTTTCATCAAAAAAAGAATAATAAGCAACCTGTAAATTTTCAATTAACAAAGAAGATTGCTTTGTTTTTGAATCGTATTTGTAAAGTCGTTGTAAACCTGTAGTATCAAATCTAACAGCAGTGTAGTAATTACTGTTTGGAATTTTTTGTGGAGAATATTCACCCCCAATTTTAGTTTCGCTTAAATTGATTTGTGATTCATCTTTTAAATTATATTTAGTGATATCTGTTTGGTTATTATAGGTTCTAGCGTATACTATTTGTTCATTATTTATAAAAAATGATTGGCTATCATAGCCTGGATTGTTTGAAATATTTTTGATTTTTTTAATATTAAAATTATTTTCTGAAAATTCTAAATCCATTACAAAAACTTCTGTATTTGATTGTGCAATCAATAAGCAACAAGTAAAAAGAAGTACAGAGGAAATTTGATATTTAAACATTTAATATAATTTCTATAAATATAAGAAAGAATTTTAAACGAGTTTCACAATCAAATATTAAAAAAACCGCCTTTCAAATTAATGAAAGCCGGCTTTAATCAATTAAGCAAAACTTAAATATATTTAAAAAGGATACTTGTTTTCCTTTTGAATTTTTTCTGAAATATTATTGCGTATGGCAACCACATTAGGTTGGTTTTGATACTTTGTAAAACGCTTTAGTCCCATCAGCATCATACGTTGTTCATCGCCTTCAGCAAAAGAAACGATTCCTTCTTTTGCGTTTTTATGGATGATATCTACTGCATTATATAAATACAATTTTGACATTGCAATTTGGTATGTTTGAGAATCTTCACCAAAACGTTTACAGTTCTTCTCCGTACGTAAAATAGCAGATTCAGCCATATATGTTTCTATTAATATATTGGAAGCTGCTATTAAAAGCTGTTGATGTTCTTCTAGGTCTGGACCATATTTTTGAACTGCTGCTCCAGCAACCATTAAGAATACTTTTTTCAGTTTCTCAACCATTGCTTTTTCTTCAGAAAGCACTTCTGAAAAATCAGGAGTTTCAAAAGAAGGGATCCCCGTTAATTCATCTACTACTTTCATAGCAGGACCGATTAAATCGACATGACCTTTCATCGCTTTTTTGATCAACATGCCCACCGAAAGCATTCTGTTAATTTCATTGGTGCCTTCGTAAATTCTTGTAATTCTTGCATCTCTCCATGCAGATTCCATAGGAGTTTCTTTTGAGAATCCCATTCCACCAAAAATTTGTATCCCCTCATCTGCACAACTTTGAACATCTTCAGAAACAGAAACTTTTAATATAGAACATTCAATAGCAAATTCCTCAACACCTTTTAACTCTGCATCTTGATGGGTATCACCTTCACCTTGTCTAATTTCTATTCTATTTTCAATGTCTTTTGAAGCTCTATAAGTAGCAGATTCTCCAACATAAGTATTGGTTGCCATTTCAGCTATTTTAGCTTTGATAGCTCCAAATTCAGCAATAGGAGTATCAAACTGTTTCCGTTCAGATGCGTATTGTATTGCATAAGATGTAATTCTTCTTTGCGAATCTAAACAGGCCCCAGCCAATTTAATTCTTCCAATATTAAGCGAATTCATCGCTATTTTAAAACCATTGCCACGCTCAGAGAGCATATTCTCAACAGGAACTTCTGTGTCTGTAAAAAACACTTGACGTGTAGAAGAAGCATGAATTCCTAATTTATGTTCTTCTTCGCCCAATGAAATTCCATTATTAGGGTCATTTTCAACTAAAAAACCTGTAATGTTTTTATCATCTTCAATTCTTGCAAAAACAATAAATAGTTTACAAAATCCTGCGTTTGAAATCCACATTTTTTGTCCACTAATTTTATAATGAGTTCCATCTTCTGAGAGAACTGCTTTAGTTCTTCCGCTATTAGCATCACTTCCAGCGGTTGGCTCTGTCAAGCAATAAGATCCAAACCATTCGCCACTTGCCAATTTAGGAACGTATTTTTGTTTTTGTTCTTCTGAACCATACAGGGTGATTGGCATGGTTCCAATACCTGTATGTGCTCCAAAAGCAGTACTAAAAGATCCGGTTCCACTAGAAATATAATCACAAGTTAATAATGTAGAAACAAAGCCCATTCCTAAACCACCGTAAGCTTCAGGAACAGCAACACCTAAAAAACCTAAGGCCCCTGCTTTACGCATTACTTCTTCTGTAAAAGCATAATCTTTATTTTCAAAACGATCTCTAAATGGAATAATTTCTCTGTCATTAAATTCCATGACAGCATCTTTCATCATTTTTTGTTCTTCCGTAAAATCCTCTGGAGTGAAAATATCTTCACATTTAGAGTTTTTTACGATAAATTGTCCGCCTCTTATTAGTTCTTTTTCCATTATTATTAAGACTTAATTTTGTTTAGTTTAAAAATTCAAATATTCCACAAGCACCTTGGCCCGTTCCCACACACATCGTTACTGCTCCATATTTTCCTTGCATATTTTGTTTGCGCATTTCGTCAAATAATTGAACTGAAAGTTTAGCTCCAGTGCAACCTAAAGGGTGTCCTAGTGCTATGGCACCTCCATTGACATTTATGATATCAGGGTTGAGATCTAATTCGCGTATCACTGCTAAGGATTGAGAAGCAAAAGCTTCGTTAAGCTCTATTAATGATAAATCTTTTTGTTTCAACCCAGCTTGCTTTAAAGCTTTCGGAATTGCTTTTACAGGTCCAATTCCCATTATTCTTGGTTCAACTCCTGCAGCTGCATAATTTACTAATCTAGCAATAGGTTCAAGATTTAATTCTTTTACCATACCCTCGCTCATCACCATTACAAATGCTGCTCCATCACTCATTTGAGATGAATTACCAGCAGTTACACTGCCACCTACCGCAAATACAGCACGTAATTTTGCTAGCGCTTCTTTACTAGTTCCTTTTCTAGGACCTTCATCTTTAGTTACCGTATATGATTTTGATGCTTTTTTTCTATTTTCATCTAGGTAGGTTTGATTTACAGTGATGGGAACTATTTGATCTTGAAAACGATTTTCTGCTTGCGCTTTTAGCGCTTTCATATGAGAATTAAATGCAAAATCATCTTGATCCTCTCTAGAAACGTTAAACTGATTGGCAACTGCCTCAGCTGTATTTCCCATTCCCCAATAATAATCTTCGTGTCCAGAATTTACAACATCATAATTCAATTCTGGTTTAAACCCTGTCATTGGAACCGAACTCATGCTTTCTGCACCTCCAGCTATAATACAATCTGCCATTCCACTCTGAATTTTAGCAGTGGCAATACCTATAGTTTCAATTCCTGAAGAACAAAAACGATTTACAGTTACTCCTGGGATATCTACAGAGTCTAATCCCATTAAAGAGATAAGTCTAGCCATATTTAGACCTTGGGGTCCTTCTGGCATGGCATTACCTACGATAACGTCATCGATGCGAGTTTTGTCTAATTGAGGTAATTCTTTCATCATATATTGAATGGTTTCTGCCGCCAATTCATCTGTTCTTTTAAATCTAAAAACCCCTTTAGGTGCTTTACCTACTGCTGTACGATATGCTTTTACTATATATGCTTGTTTCATAATCTTTTGCTTTAAGCTTTAAGCTGTCTACTCTAAGCTTTTAATTTTATTAATTTTTGCCTTTTGCATATAGCTAAAGGCATAGAAAATCGCAATTAGTTGCGAAGTGGTTTCCCTGTTTTTAACATATGTTCAATTCGTTCTAAGGTTTTGCGTTCTGTACAAAGACTTAAAAAGGCTTCACGTTCAATATCTAATAAGTATTGCTCTGTCACTAAAGTAGGTTCTGATAAATCTCCACCGGCCATTACATAAGCTAATTTATTTGCAATTTTTTGATCGTGTTCACTGATGAAATTCGAAGCTTCCATAGAATCTGTTCCAACTAAAAACATTCCTAAAGCTTGTTTACCTAGCACTTTTACATCTTTTCTTACTACGGGTTGAGTATAACCTAAATTTGCCATTGATTTTGCTACCGCTTTTGCGGTTGCTATCTGACGATTTTTATTTACGATAATAATATCTTTTCCTTTTTCTAAGATACCAAGGTCATATGCTTCATAAGCAGAAGTGGAAACTTTTGCCATTCCTATGGTTAAAAAGTATTCTTGTAATACATTTAATTCTACATCATTTTTATGGAATAAATCACTGGCCCTTAAGGCCATTTCTTTAGACCCACCACCGCCAGGTATCACTCCAACTCCAAATTCAACCAATCCAATATAACTTTCAGCTGCAGCAACTACTCGATCTGCATGAAGTGTCACTTCACATCCACCACCTAAAGTCATTCCATGTGGTGCAACTACTGTTGGGATTGTTGAATAACGCAATCGCATGACACTATCTTGGAAATATTTAATTGCCATATTTAGTTCCTCATACTCTTGCTCTACGGCCATCATAAAAATCATTCCGATATTAGCGCCCACTGAAAAATTTGCTCCTTGATTACCAACGACTAGGCCTTCAAAATCTTTTTCAGCAATGTCAATAGCTTTATTTAATCCAGCTAAAACATCTCCACCAATAGTATTCATTTTACTTTGGAATTCTAAATTTAGAATACCATCTCCTAAATCTTCAACTACACATCCGCTATTTTTAAATACTTCACTTGATTTTCGAATATTATTAAGAATAATAAATGCATCCTGTCCCGGTACTTTTGTATGTTTCTTTTGTGGAATATCATAATAATAGGTTGTTCCATCTTTAATGGTATAAAATGAAGTAATTCCAGAGGCCAACATTTCTGAAACCCAAGCAGCTGGTTCTTTTCCAATGGTTTTCATTAATTCGACACCTTTTTCAATTCCGACAGCATCCCAAATTTCGAAAGGACCATGTTCCCATCCAAAACCTGCTTTCATAGCATCATCAATTTTGTATAATTCGTCTGAAATTTCAGGAATTCGTTTAGAAACATACGAAAACATTAGTGAGAAATTCTTGCGATAAAATTCACCAGCTTTATCTTTTCCTGCTACTAAAATTTTAAAACGATCGATTACATTATCTACATTTTTTGTTAATTCTAGCGTAGGGAAAGTAGCTCTTTTTCCTTTTCGATATGCTAAAGTTTCAAGGTCCAATCCTAAAATCTGGCTCTTACCATTTTCATCTTTAACTTTTTTATAAAATCCTTGACCAGATTTGCTTCCCAACCATTTGTTCTCCATTAATGTGTTAACAAAGGCAGGTAATTTAAATACTTCATGCTCTTCATCATCAGGACAATTTTCATAGATTCCATTAGCAACATGAACTAAAGTATCTAATCCTACTACATCAACAGTTCGGAATGTTGCTGATTTTGGTCTACCTATTACGGGACCAGTTAATTTATCGACTTCTTCAATAGTAAGTCCCATTTGTTTTACCAAATGGAAAAGACTTTGGATACCATAAATACCAATTCTATTTCCAATAAATGCAGGTGTATCTTTTGCAATTACAGTAGTTTTTCCTAAAAATTGTTCACCATAACTATTAAAGAACTCCAATACTTCAGTTGATGTGTTTGGTCCAGGAATGATTTCGAAAAGTTTTAAATAACGGGGAGGATTAAAAAAGTGAGTTCCACAGAAATGTTTCTGAAAATCTTCTGTTCTACCTTCATTCATAAATTTAATAGGGATTCCAGAAGTATTACTAGTAATTAAAGTTCCAGGAGTTCTGTATTTTTCAAGTTTTTCAAACACTTGTTTTTTAATATCTAAACGCTCTACCACTACTTCAATAATCCAATCTGCAGATGCCACTTTTTGGATATCATCGTCAAGATTACCAGTAGTAATTCTATCAGCAAACTTTAGGTTATATAAAGGTGCGGGTTTAGATTTTATTGAAGCAGTAAGTGCATCATTTACCAAACGATTTCTTACCACTTTATCATTTAGAGTTAGTCTTTTAGCTTCTTCCTTTTCAGTAAGAGAAAAAGGAACGATATCCAGTAATAAAACTTCCACCCCAATATTTGCAAAATGACAAGCAATAGCGCTTCCCATGATTCCTGAACCAATTACGGCTACTTTTTTAATTCTTCTTTTAGACATATGATAATCTATTTAATCTTGAATGTATATTTTTTTGGAGTTAATTAACTCCAATATAGTATTAGTTACTTTTTTAAAAGCTTTTAGATCTTCTGAGTCAACTGCTTTGTTAATAGCTTCATCAAATCCAAAAACAACTCTTTTTGAAAACTCTCTCATTTCAATACCAAAAGGTGTAAGGTAAATTAAAACACCTCTGCCATCTAAAGGGTTAGATTTTCTAACTATAAGCCCTTTTTCTTCCATGGTTTTTAATGTTCTTGAAAGACTAGTAGCTTCAATGCCCATTTTAGGACCTAATGAAGTAGAAGGAGTACCTTCATCTGGATCGATACTAATAAGTGCAAAACCAGTTGCCATTGTACTTCCTTTTTTTCCAGCTTCTTCATTGTACATTTTGGTAACACCCATCCAAGTAGATCTTAAAAGGTAATCTATCGTTTTTTCTTTCATTTTTCAAATATACATAAAAATACTATGCATGCATAGTAAATGGGATTTAAAATTTATGATAGATTAAAAAAAATAAATAGTAAACTTGACTACTAATATTTAGATAAATCATTGATAATTGCTATATTGATTTTTTTAAAATAAAAATTTCATTATTTTTTTTTAGTAACTTAGATCCAAACTAAAAGTTTAATGGGAATATCAACCACTAAAAAAAAATGAACCCAATTCTTAAAAATATTCTCGCTGTTATTATGGGTTGGTTAGGAGGAAGTATTGTTAATATAGTGCTCATTGAGTTAGGTCATAAAGTTTTTCCGATCGCAGGGGTTGACTTTAATGATATGGATTCCCTCGCAACTCTTATGTCAACATTAGATCCTGCGTATTTTATTTTTCCGTTTTTAGCACACGCTTTAGGAACTATAGTTGGTGCTTTAATAGCAGGGAGAATAGCAACTACTCATAAAATGAAATTTTCACTCGCAATTGGAGGATTATTTCTATTAGGAGGTATTATGGTTAATTTTATGTTACCTGGTCCCTCTTGGTTTGCATTAGCAGATATATTAATAGCTTATATTCCGATGGCTTGGATAGGAGGAAAGTTAGCTGAAAAATTAACTCAATAAAACGTATGATTACAAAAATTACCGTTCTAGCAATTTATGTAGCCCTTCTATTTCTAATTGGAATTTTAGCTTCTCGAAGAGTAAAAAGTATGAGTGATTATTATTTAGGAGGAAAAAAAATGGGATTTTGGGCTGTTGCTTTTTCTGCTAGAGCAACAGGAGAATCCGGTTGGCTTTTAATAGGTTTAACAGGTATGGGAGCTATCGCTGGGTATTCTGGATATTGGGTTGTTGCTGGTGAATTACTCGGAGTTTTTATTTCTTGGCAATTTATGGCCAAACGATTTAAAATACGTTCTGACGAATATAAAGCAATCACAATTCCCGATTACCTTCAAAGTCATTTTAAATCATCTACAAACACGCTTCGTATTATTTCCGCTTCGGTTTTGGTGGTTTTCGTGGTCATTTATGTCGCATCACAAATGGATGTAACGGGCATTGCATTTGAATCAATGCTAGGTATCGATTATCGAATTGGTGTGCTTGTTGGTTTTAGCATTGTGCTCATCTATATTTTTATTGGTGGATTTGTAGCTGCGGTTTGGTCAGATATGTTTCAAGGAATACTGATGTTTATCGGTCTGGTGTTACTACCTATTGTAGTGTGGTTCTCTATGGATCATGGAGCTGGAATTACCGAAGGATTAAACACTATTGACCCTACATTAACACAAATAATGGGAAGAAGCGATGACGGATGGATGAACTTATTTACAATTATTGGTTTCTCTATGATTGGTTTGGGCTTCTTAGGCTCACCACAAGTTTATGTTCGTTTTATGTCCATTAAAAGTGAAAATGAGATTGATAAAGGAAAGTGGGTAGCATTACTTTTTACACTTTTAACAGATGCTGCTGCAGTAACCATTGGTATACTTGCTCGAATCTATTTTACATCGGAAGGACAAGATCCTGAGGCAGTATTAGGAACTGGCGGTGAAGATGTACTAAGTTTGATTACCAACGAATTCTTACCAACAATCCTAGTTGCCATCTTTATTGCTATTGTGCTTTCTGCAATTATGTCTACTATAGATTCGCTACTTATTCTTGCCTCTAGTGCAATTACGCGTGATTTTTACCAGAAAATATTTAGACCCGATATAAAAGATGAAGACTTAACAAATTTTTCGAGGTTAGTTACTGTTGGTATGGCATTAGTTGCATTGGGGATTGCTATTTTACTATATTATCTATACCCAGATAGGCAGATCTTCTGGATCATGATTTTTGGTTGGTCAGGCATTGCAGCCACTTTTTGTCCAGTAATCATTTTATCTCTCTTTTGGAAAGGGTATACTGAAAAAGGAGCGATTGCTTCTATGATTACCGGTTTTGCATCGGTAATCGTATTTAAATTTGTTTTTTCAAATATGGAGGGAATTGGAAAATATTTTGTAGAATTGGATGTGTTAGCTCCATCATTTGCCTTGGCAATGATAGTGGGATATATAGTTTCAAAAATGTTTCCGAATAAAGGTATTAAAGATTTATAGTTGATACAAATGTTTATAAAAGTAATTAAAAGCAGTTTATAATACTCTTAATAATACTATCTTTAAAATTATATAAGCATCACTTTGATAAGGTTATGTTCATTTCAAAAGTGAAAGCGATAAACGTTTTATATTAATTTGTTATCACGCTTACAACTACTAATTATAACACATATAAAATAAAAATTTAAAAAATAAAATCATGGCAAAAAGTAAAGACTCAAGGAAAAATGTAAAAAAAGAATCAACTAAAACTCCAAAAGAAAAAAAAGCAGAAAAGAGATTAAAGAAATCTAAATAAAATAAAAATTAGTATATGAATTCAAATTTAGCGGTACTTATTGATGGAGATAATATTCCTTCTGCTCATGTAAAAGAAATGATGGAGGAAATCGCAAAGTATGGAAATCCAACCATTAAAAGAATTTATGGTGATTGGACCAATCCTCATTTATCAAAATGGAAAAATCTACTTCTTCAAAATGCAATTACTCCCATACAACAATATGCCTATACTACTGGGAAAAATGCTACTGATTCAGCTATGATTATTGATGCTATGGACATTCTTTATTCTGAAAAAGTAAATGGATTTTGTCTGGTTTCAAGCGATAGTGATTTTACAAAATTAGCAACTAGACTAAGAGAAGCTGGAATGCAAGTAATTGGAATAGGGGAGAAAAAGACTCCTACACCCTTTATTGTAGCTTGTGATAAATTTATATATATAGAAATCCTAAGAAAACAATCCCCTAAAAAAGAGAATGTTAATGCGAAAGGAAAAATTGAAGAAAATGTTGATGAAATTACTTCAAAAGTAATTAAGTTGTTGTCTACTACCATAACTGATTCATCAGATGAAGATGGTTGGGCGTTTCTTGGTGATGTAGGGAGTTTGATTCAAAAAAAACAGCCTAATTTTGATTCTCGAAATTATGGATTTGAAAAATTAACTCCATTGATTAAATCCATAGGAAGCTTCGAAATAGAACATCGCGAAAATCCGAAAAGTAAAAATAAATTAGTTTTTGTTAAGAATAAATAAAAGCATATAGCAAGGACTAAAAAACAATAATAACACGGTGATAATACCTTGTTAAAATAAAAGGAAACACTAAATAAATACGATTTTTAATTATTTAAATAATTGTTTTAAAATGATCATTTCTTTTTTATATTCCTTATATCATTATACTATTCGCCTTTTGCAACAGAAACATCAATTCCCAAAGATCATTCATAAAACTTTGTCTATATGTCATAATTCTTTTTTTGGCTTAATAATGGCAATAAAATGTTATGAGTAAAAAAAAAGTATCTTATAAATGGGCATTCAAAGAATACATTTGGCCTAGAAAAAAAATTGTTTTAGTTGGTTTAGTATTAATTATCATACGTAGTTTGTCTGGGATGGTATTGCCTTATGCAAGTAAAACATTAATGGATAATATAATTCCTTCAAAAGATGTATCTACACTTTGGGTTTTAATTATTATTGTTTGTTCTTCTATTTTGGTTCAATCGCTGACTTCTTTTTCACTAACACGCTTATTAAGTGTAGAAGCCCAACATTTGATATATTTATTGCGCTCTCAAGTACAACGTAAATTATTATCACTACCAATAAATTTTTTCGACAATAATAAAACAGGAGCCCTAGTATCTAGAGTAATGAATGATGTTGAAGGAGTTCGAAATCTTGTTGGTACAGGATTGGTTCAGTTAATTGGAGGTTCGATAACCGCAATAATTTCTTTGATTATTTTAATAAATATAAATGCATTAATGACGGTTTTTGTGCTTGTACCCGTTGGTGTTTTTGCAATTATAGCCATGAAAGCTTTTGTATATATACGCCCAATATTTAAAAATAGGGGAGTCATCAATGCTGAGGTAACAGGTCGTTTAACTGAAATATTAAGTGGAGTTAGAGTGATAAAAGGCTTTAACGCTGAAGAGCAAGAAAACAAATCATTCCAAAAAGGAGCAGAAAAGTTATACTTGAACGTAAAGAAAAGTTTAACAGCAACTGCACTAATTACTAGTTCTTCAACTTTATTATTAGGTCTAGCCTCAGCAGGAATAATGGGAATAGGTGGTTATTTTATGATGGATAACACGATGACCTTCGGAGATTTTATTTCCTTTACCTTGTTTTTAGGATTTATGATTGCACCAATCGTACAAATGAGTAATATTGGCAGTCAACTTACTGAAGCAATGGCTGGATTAGATCGTACTCAGGAGTTAATGGAAATGACCATTGAAGACAATCCAAAAGTTAGAACCAACTATTTAAATGAAATAAAAGGAGATATCGTATTTAATAATGTTTCCTTTAGTTATGAAGAAAACAAAGAAGTCTTGCACAATATATCTTTTGAAGCTCCTTCTGGAAGTGTAACTGCGTTAGTGGGTTCTTCGGGTTCTGGAAAATCTACAATCGCTAGTTTAGCAGCAACTTTTTTAAATCCAACAAAAGGTGCTGTTACCTTAGACGGTATAGACCTTTCAGAAGTTAATTTAAGTAGTTTTCGTACTCATTTGGGTGTGGTATTACAAGACGATTTTTTATATGCAGGAACCATACGTGAAAACATTCTTTTTCCTCGCCCTAATGCTACGGAGGAAGAAGTGATAGATGCTGCTAAAGGTGCGTATGTGAATGAATTTACAGATAAGTTTGTAGATGGTCTGGATACAGTTATTGGAGAACGAGGTATAAAACTTTCTGGTGGACAAAAACAGCGAATCTCAATTGCACGTGCCTTATTAGCAGATCCTAAGATTATTATTTTAGATGAAGCGACTTCTAATTTAGATACGGAGAGTGAGACATTTATACAAAAAAGTTTAAATACTTTAATGAAAGACCGTACAACATTAGTTATTGCTCATCGATTAAGTACTATACAGCAAGCAAATCAGATTTTGGTAATTGAAGAAGGAAAAATTGTTGAAGAGGGAAAACACGATGAATTGATTGCTAAAAAAGGACGTTATTTTGATTTATATACCTATCAAAGTAGAATATAACGATACTATAGTAAGGTTAGATATAAAGTAAATAAACAGGAGAAGTTTAGAATTTAGATTACAATAATTAAATAAGTATTAAAATTAAAAAAAGCTATTATAAAAAATTATAATAGCTTTTAATCAACCAACTAAACATTTAAGACTTTCTTTTTCATAATAAAATCTTCCTTGTATATAAAACATCTATCATTTAAAAAACCCTACTTTATTTTTAAATTTATTTTATTTTTTTAATAAAACAGAATTATATTTAACTTTAAAATTTTGATAAAAAGTTGTTTGTATTAGTTTGGAGCTTAAATAAATTATTCATTATTCCCGTATATCTTATTGTAAAGACCCTTGTATTTTTCTTTAATAAGCTTGCGTTTAAGTTTCATAGTAGGAGTGAGGTGACCCGCTTCTATACTCCAAGTATCTGGTGTTAGTTCAAATCTTTTTATCTTTTCCCAACTTCCAAATTGTTTATTATATAAATTAACCTCTTCTTCTATTCGGCTAATTAGTTGTGTGTTTGTTATTTTTTCTTCTATGGTGTTCCCTAAAATAATTTCTTTTCTTTTAGCCCAATCATTGACAAAATCAAAATTAAGTTGAATAAAAGCAGCAGGCATCTTTTCCCCATCACCGATTACCATTATTTGTTCAATAAATAAAGATTCTTTCATTGCATTCTCTAAAACTTGTGGAGCCACATATTTTCCTCCACTTGTTTTAAACATTTCTTTTTTTCGATCCGTTATCTTAAGAAACCCATCTTTATCTAATTCACCAATGTCTCCAGTGTGAAAATAGCCATCTTTTAATACGCTAGCAGTTAACTCAGGTTCATTATAATAACCCATCATTACTTGTGGACCTTTTACCAATATTTCGCCGTCTGCAGCAATTTTCACTTCTGTATCCTTAATTACCTTACCAACAGTGCCAATTCTAAAATGATAGTCTCTCATGTCGTTTACCGATACAACAGGGGAAGTTTCTGTTAGCCCATAACCTTCCATTATAGGAATTTCGGCAGCATTAAATACTCTAGCTAATCTTGACTGTAAAGCAGCACTACCTGAAGCAACAGCTTTTAATTCTCCTCCTAAAGCTTCTTTCCATTTACTGAAAATCAGTTTTCGTGCAATTTTTAATTGAAATTCATACCACCATCCATTTTGTCCATAAGGTTGGTATCTTAAACCTAAATTGACAGCCCAGAAAAACAACATTTTCTTAACACCCTTTAAATTAGCTCCTTTTGCATATATTTTATCATATACTTTTTCTAATAAACGAGGTACCGCTGACATGACATGTGGATGTATTTCGTTTAAATTTTCGCTAATGGTTTCTAAAGATTCAGCGAAATGTATACTCACACCACAATACTGATACATATATAAAAGCATTCTTTCATAAATATGACAAACAGGCAGAAAACTCAATGATCTTGATCTACCTAATTCCATAGGTAATCGAAGATTACTACTTATTGCATTACTTACAATGTTTTTATGAGATAACATAACTCCCTTTGGTCTTCCAGTGGTTCCAGAAGTATAAATTATTGTTGCTAAATCTAACTCATTAACATTATCCTTTCTTCTTTCAACTTCTTCTTGTATAGAATTATCTTCTCCTAATTCTAATACCTTAGACCAATTCTCACAGCCTTCTATCTCATCAAAACAATAAACTTCCTTAAGTGAAGGAACTTGTTCTTTTATTTTATTAATTTTTTCCAATACGAAATCACAGGATACAAAACAATAAACACTTTTACTGTGGTTCAATATATATGCATAATCATCTTCCGAAATAGTAGGGTAAATAGGTACGTCTTGCGCACCAGTTTGTAAAATTCCTATGTCACAAATATTCCATTCGGTACGATTGGTAAGAGATATAATAGCAACCTTATCATTGGGCTTAACACCTAGTTTAATAAGACCTCTACTTATTTTATTTGCTTTATTTATATATTCTTGGGTAGAAGTTGCTACCCATTCCCCTTTGTATTTATTAACCAAAGATTTTTCAAGATTAAATTTTTCAAGTTGGTAATATGGAAAATCGAAAAGGCGTTTTACGTCAGTCATAAAAAAGGATATTTAGTATATCCTGCAAAGTATGAAAATATTTCAAGTTTTTTAAATAAAAAAGAGCAACCTTAAGATTACTCTTTTTTTATTTTATTCTAATTTTTAATAATTTTAAATATTTTAGTATGATCATTCGAAGTAAACTTTATAAGGTATATACCTTTTGTGTATTGACTGTAATCTATAGTCTGCGAACCCGAATAGACTGATGGTGTTCTAATTAACTGCCCTTGTATATTATAAATGCCTAATGTGTAATTGTTTTTAGGTGTGGTTATGTATAGTAAATTACTTACGGGATTTGGGTATACACTAAACTGAGATGCTAAAACATCTGCATTACTAAGAGTTCCATCATCAAGAACATTTACAGTCAAGTTATCAAAATAAAAGCCATCAGCTCTTACTTCTCCGTCTGACTCAAATTTAAAACGCATTGTAATTTCTTCTCCTAAATAATCACTTAAATCAATTTGCTCCAACACCCAGTTATTTTGTATACCATCGTATAAGGGCTGCCCAGTTGGTTGACCTCCATTACTACTTCCTTCATTAGTAAAAAGGCCGCATTGAGGAATCCAAGAATTACCATTGTCTATGGAAACTTCTAATTGAACATAATCCCAATTATTTTCAATATCCCATTTTGCGTAAAAAGTAACACTTGCGCCAATCGCATTGGTTAAATTGATATTCTCTAATAGCCTAATGGTTTTATTCTCATTGTTTTGGTAATTTCCATTTGGAGACTCTGTAATGGAACTAGATGGAGATACATATGTTGTATTAGTGATACCCCACCCATTATTATCAAAATTATCAGTTGTACTATCTCCGATATCTTCAAAAACAGGAATTAAACTTCCAAATATTTTATTTAATAAAATTTTAGTATCATAACTGCCATTGTTTATTATAATTTCAAACACAATTGGATCTCCAGCTTGAGTTTCATTAATTAAAGTATATTGAATGGTACCATTAGTTTCTTCCAATACATCTAAATTTGAAAATGAAATAGGATCACCAACTGCACTTATATTTGTAGAAATAGGATTGATGCTTATTGTAAAATTTCCAGATCCAGAAAGCCCTAATCTTTTTAAGTCGAACGTTTGATCTATAATAACCTCATTACCTAAAAAAAGAGGAGAAGTGTCGATTAAAGCAGCATAATTGTTCACCATTTTTGCTGAGGTAATATTTAGATACATCATGCTTTTAGCAATCCCTTCTATTTGATTTGAAGGTGGCCAAAACTCAGGACCTATTTCTGGAGTCATTGCATAAATTTTTTCGTGAGTGCCTATAGTTCCATACATGAAGTCATCACTATCTCCTGCTGCAGGATATAATCCAGACGATAAAATATTATCAAATCCATTTTGTGAGACTAATACTTCAGATACTATCTCAAATAATTCATTTTCAGGAGTTGGAACATCATTGGCATAACCGTAAGGATATAACAATAGATTTCCATAGGAGTGATTATTAAAAGCCATGACAAAATCATGCTGCTCACAAAACCATTTGATAGCTTGATTCTCCACTTCTGAAAAGGGAGCCGTTCCATGGTAAGTTTGGTTATTCGGATCATTAGAAGCACCTTCTCCTCCCCAAATTCCATCTGCGGGATCGCCATTAATATAGTAATCGTAATTACGATTGTTGTCTACCCCATTTCCATTCTTTCTGTTTTTTCTCCAAAAACCACCTCCGTTCGGATCTGTTTTCTCGTTATATAAATAACCATCTGGATTAATAACTGGAACAAAAAATAATTCTGTGTTATCAACGATACTTTTTATTTCATTGTCTACATTATAATTTTCTAACAAATACCACATGTAAAAAATAAGCTGTGAGAGTGAATTTGGTTCTCTAGCATGATGAATAGCAGTATAAAGAATCTGAGGTTCATTTTCTGAGCTATTATTTGGATTGTCACTAATCTTAACCCATTTAATACCGTTTCCTCCTATTGGTGGTGTTGTTGAATTATCTGGTTGACCTTCAGTAATAAAATCACTAATATTTTCTTTTGTTGTTATTAAATCTGGATACAAAGACTTCATAAGATCTAATTCATCTAACATTTCTTGGTAAGTTAGATAACCTCCCATAGAGCCTAGATTAAAATTATCGGGTGTTTGGTAATCAGAAGAGGTTTGATCAGTGCAAAATAAGTTTCTTTCAGCTACGCTATTCATACTATTTCGTTGAAGAAAATATTCTTTTGAATCTTCAATTAAAATATCTACTGTGTAACCTGCATTTCTTGCAGTTTGTATTTCTGAAATAGAGAAATCAGAAATAATAAAAACTCCTTTTTTGTGAATTCCATGATCAATAGGGATTCCAAATGATGCTAATTTTATTAAATCTTCAGATTGATTGTAACTAATTTTAGCACGTTGGTGTTTTTCTTGAACATCTTGACCAAACATAATCTGTATGATCAAAAATACGGGTAATAGTAATTTTTTTTTCAAAGCTTTTTTTTAAATAACGGTTATTTTTTTATTTTATTCTCTAACCATTGCCTAGCATTAATAAAAGATTCTAGCCAGGGCGTAACTTCATCATTTCTTTCTTTAGGATAGTTTGCCCAATTCCATGAAAATGTAGATCTTTCTAGATGCGGCATCATTACTAAATGCCTTCCAGTTGAATCTGTTAGCATTGAAGTATTAAAATCACTACCATTAGGGTTTGATGGAATGGTATCATAAGTATATTTTGCAACTATATTATAATTATTTTCTGCTAAAGGAAAACTGAATTTTCCTTCTCCATGTGCTGCCCAAATTCCTAAATTACTTCCAGCTAATGAAGATAACATTACTGAATTATTTTCTTGAATAGCTACTGAAGTAAATGAACATTCAAATTTTCCAGTTTCATTATGAAGCATTTTTGGTTTTTCCACATGTTCTGGATTTAAAAGACCTAATTCAATAAATAATTGGCAACCATTACAAACCCCAAGAGATAATGTATCGTCTTTTGCAAAGAAATCTTTTAATGCTTTATTTGCTTTTTTATTATATAAAAATGCACCAGCCCAACCTTTTGCAGAGCCTAAAACATCTGAATTTGAAAAACCTCCAACAGCAGCAATAAACTTAATATTCTCCAGTGTTTCACGACCTTCAATTAAATCGGTCATATGAACATCTTTTACATCAAAACCTGCTAAATACATAGCGTTTGCCATTTCACGTTCAGAATTTGAACCTTTTTCGCGAATGATCGCAGCTTTCGGTCTTACATGTTCTTTCTTAAAAGCTGGAAGCTTTCCAGTAAAATGTTTTGGAAAACTAAAGTTTAATGGTTGGTTTTTATAATTCTCAAAACGTTCTTTAGCTTTTTGTATACCGCTTTGTTTTTCGTCTAATAAATAAGATGTATGGTACCAAGCATCTCGCATTTCTGGAATATTGAAATCTAGATTTTCATCAAAATACTTTATTTTAAGTGTTTCTGTTTCGTTAACAGACCCTATTTTAATAAAATCAATTGTCTTCTCTGAAAGTAATTTTTCAACCAATACGTCATCAGAAGCTTGGAAAACAATTCCGTTATTTTCTGAAAATAATACCTTAACTAAATCTTTTTCCCCAAGTGCTGTTAAGTTTAAGTTTGCTCCTATATTAATGTCCGCAAAACACATTTCTAAAAGGGTAGTAATTAGACCACCTGAAGCTACGTCATGCCCTGCGAGTATTTTATTTTTTTGAATTAATTGTTGAATTGTATTGAAAACCGAAGATAAATAAGATGCATCTTTTATCGTAGGCACTTCGTTTCCAATTGCGGATAAAGTCTGAGCAAAAGAAGAACCTCCTAATTTATAATCATCTTTTGAAATATTAATATAATAAATACTGCCTCCATTTTTTTGAAGTAATGGCTCAACAACTTTTTTAATATCGTTACAATGACCTGCGGCAGATATGATAACCGTACCTGGCGATATTACTTCCTCATCTTTATATTTTTGTTTCATGGAAAGAGAATCTTTCCCCGTAGGAACATTAATTCCTAAAGAAATAGCAAAATTTGATATTCCTTCAACAGCTTTATATAAACGTGCATCTTCCCCTTCATTATTACAAGGCCACATCCAGTTTGCAGAAAGCGAAATACTTTTTAATCCTTCTTCTAAAGGTGCCCAAATGATATTAGATAATGCTTCAGCAATTGAATTTTTAGACCCAGCAACTGGATCGATTAAAGCAGAAATAGGGGCGTGTCCTATGGAGGTAGCAACTCCTTCTTTTCCGTTATAATCCAAGGCCATAACACCACAATTGTTTAAGGGTAATTGTAATGGACCCACACATTGTTGTTTAGCTACTTTGCCAGTTACGCATCGGTCTACTTTATTGGTTAGCCAGTCTTTACATGCTACAGCTTCAAGAGATAGTGTATTTAAAAGGTATTCTTTAATTTTTGATTGATCGTACTCTAAATTGGAATAATTTCGCTGAATTGTACTATCATTCATTACCGTTTTTGGCGAACTACCAAACATATCTTCAAGATTAAAATCCATAGGCTTTTCACCAGTGCTTTTACTTTTAAAAGTGAATTTATTATTATCGGTTACCACTCCAACTTCATAAAATGGTGAACGTTCTCTTTTGGCAATTCGTTTTAATGTATCGATGTCTTTTTCACCTATAACCAATCCCATTCGTTCTTGAGATTCGTTTCCAATAATTTCTTTTGCAGATAGCGTAGGATCTCCAACAGGTAGTTTATCTAAATCTATTTTCCCTCCAGTCTCTTCTATCAATTCACTTAAACAATTTAAATGACCTCCGGCTCCATGATCGTGGATAGAAACAATCTTATTGACATCGCTTTCTACCATTCCACGAATGGCATTTGCAGCTCGTTTTTGCATTTCAGGATTGGATCGTTGGATGGCATTTAGTTCTATTCCGCTAGAGAATTCTCCAGTATCTGCAGAAGAAACCGCAGCTCCTCCCATACCAATTCGGTAATTTTCCCCACCTAGAATTATAATTTTATCTCCTTTGTTTGGTTTGTCTTTAATTGCTTGATCTGCTTTCCCATAACCAATACCTCCAGCTTGCATGATCACTTTATCATATGCTAACTTTCTATTTTCTGTTTCATTTTCAAAGGTTAATACGGAACCAGTGATAAGAGGTTGACCAAATTTGTTTCCAAAATCGGAAGCACCATTACTGGCTTTAATTAATATATTTAAAGGAGTTTGATATAACCACTCACGTTCGTCCATTGCTTTTTCCCAAGGACGATTTTCTAATAACCTTGAATAAGCTGTCATATAAACAGCGGTTCCTGCTAATGGTAAAGAGCCTTTTCCGCCAGCTAATCGGTCTCTTATTTCTCCTCCACTTCCAGTGGCAGCACCATTAAATGGTTCTACTGTTGTTGGGAAATTATGAGTTTCGGCTTTTAAAGAAATTACACTATCAAATTCTTTGTTTTCATAAAAATCTGGCTGATCTGGAGATTTTGGTGCAAATTGAACAACTCTTGGCCCTTCTATAAAAGCAACATTATCCTTATATGCAGAAACTATTGTATTTGGATTTTCTTTTGATGTATTTTTAATTAATTTAAACAATGAAGATGGCATTTCTTCGCCATCAATAATAAAAGCACCATTAAATATTTTATGTCTACAATGCTCACTATTAACCTGACTAAAACCAAACACTTCACTGTCGGTTAGTTCTCTTCCAATTTTTCTAGATAGGTTTTCTAAATAAGAAACTTCTTCAGCATTTAAAGCTAAGCCTTCAGATTGATTAAAAGTAGTGATATTATCTATTTCTATAATTTTTTCTGCTTGAATATTTATGGTAAATATATCTTGATTTAAGCTTGAATATTTTTGAAAAAGCATCGGATCAAAATCTGAAGATTCTTCAGTAGTGGGATGAAATTCTTCTATGCGAATTATCCCATTAATTCCCATATTTTGAGTAATTTCAACTGCATTGGTACTCCAAGGAGTAATCATTGCCGCACGAGGACCAACAAAAAAATCTACAATAACGGATTCTTCAATTTTGTGTTGGTCTGCAAATAACCACTGTAATTTTTTAATGTCTGGGTTTGAAAGTGTAGTGTTGGTTTGGACTATAAAAATTGTTTTTTTTAGATTTCCAAAAAAGTGAATCATCCTTTTTAATTTACACGGGTTTTACAAGGGGCAAAGTTACTTATTTTCTAAGTATAAATTTATAATTAAATAGGGTTAATAATTTAGATTCAATCTTCTTGAAATTTTTTATAACTTAGACATTGATAAAGAAAAACTAACCAAATGAATTTAAAAAAGATATTACTAGCTTCTATAATTTTATTAAGTTGCGAAACTTATGCCCAAGAGTTATTTTCAACCACGGAAGTAATTCAAGAAACATTTATCAAAACCACAATTTCATTAATTGTTTGTTAAATATTATAATATTTAGCTATTCTTTTGAAGTAATGCCATATAGAAACCATCAAATCCGCTTTCGCTTGGAAATACTTTTTCTTCTTTTACAAATTTAAAATCTTTTCCAGCTTCCCTTTTTAAAAATCCTTTTACTTGTAATTCATTTTCTGAAGGTAAGATCGAGCAAGTCGCATATACCATTTGTCCACCAGGCTTCACCATGCGAGAATAAGAATCTAATATTTCTTCTTGTGTATCCTTTATTATTTCCAAAAACTCAGGCTGTAATTTCCATTTAGAATCTGGGTTTCTTTTTAAAACTCCAATACCAGAACATGGAGCATCTATTAATATTTTATCTGCTTTTTCAATTAATTTTTTAATTACTTTACTAGAGTCAATAGTTCTTGTTTCAATATTATGAGCACCATTTCTTTTTGCCCTACGTTTTAATTCCTTTAATTTATTTTCATAAATATCTAAAGCAATTATTTGTCCTTTGTTTTCCATTAAAGCAGCTAAATGTAAGCTTTTTCCTCCAGCTCCAGCACAAGTGTCTACTACTCTTGATCCTGGTTTTGGATTTAAAAATTTAGCAACTTTTTGTGAAGAGGCATCTTGAACTTCAAACCATCCTTTTTGAAATGCATCTGTTATAAAAACATTCGTGCGTTCTTTTAGTTTTAAAGCTTGAGGATGTCCTTTTAGGATTTCCGTTTCTATTTCTAAATTTTGTAAATTATTCTGTAATTGCTCTTTGGTAGTTTTTAAAGTATTTACTCTTAAAACAACATCGGCAGTTTGATTTAAAGAATGAATTTCTTTATCCCATTTTTTTCCCAACTCAGCTACTCCTAATTCATCTAACCAATCTGGAATAGATTCTTTGTATTTTCTAATTTTAGATAATTCATCAAACTTTCCCTTTATTTTTCTAGTAGGAGTCTTTTCAAATTGTGGCCAATCTGGTATTTGTATTCCTTTTAAGGTTGCCCATACTGTAAACAGACGGAATAAGTTGGTTCGATCAAATGGTTCTTTTACTTCCGCTATTTTTGAATAAAGACGTTTCCAACGCACAATATCATAGGTGGTTTCAGCAATAAATCCACGATCTCTAGACCCCCAACGTTTATCTCTTTTTAAGGTGTTTTTTAATACTTTATCAGCTTGTTTATGTTCATTAAAGATAAGTTGAAGAGAATCAATAGCTGCAAATACTAAGTTTCGATGTAATTTCATGTATCTATATTATTTTATTAAATCGATTACATACTGTTCGCTATTAGTCATTTTCTTTATATTGAATAATTTTAACATCTCGTTCCATAATTTCTAAATAGTTTACAAAGATATTATAATAAGCGCTATCGATTTGTTTACTTTTGAAAAAAAAAATATCAATGAGAATTTTCCTTATAATTTTAAGCGTTATTTCACTTATTTCTTGTAGTAAAAATGCATCAAAAGGCTTTACCTCAGTATCTATAGAACGTGTTTTCACTGATAGTTTAAGTATTCGTGCTATTGAACCTATGGATGTTAACAAAGTTTGGTTTGCAGCGAATAATGGAAAGGTTGGCTTGATTGATTACAAAACTCCAAAGTTAGCTACGATTAAATATGAAGACTCATTTCTTCATTTTAGAGCGATTTCTTCTACTCATAATGCTGTATTTGTATTAAGTATTGAAAATCCAGGTGTGTTATACAAAATTGGATTTAAAGATAATATTGCAACAAGTATAGAAGATGTTTATACAGAGAAAGGGGAACATGTTTTTTATGATGCTATTAAATTTTGGGATGATAAAGAAGGGATTGCAATGGGTGACCCAATAGGTGGTTGCCTTTCAATTTTAGTTACAAGAGATGCTGGTAATAATTGGAATAAACTCTCTTGTGATATGCTTCCTGAAATTGTAAAAGGAGAAGCTGCATTTGCTGCAAGTAATTCTAATATATCAGTCTATAAAAATCATGTTTGGATAGTTACAGGCGGTAAGAAAGCACGTGTGTTTTATTCGCCAGATAGGGGAGTCACTTGGGAAGTTTTTGAAACTCCAATCATTCAAGGTAAAAGTATGACTGGTATTTATAGTGTAGATTTTATAGATGATCAAACAGGGATTATCTTTGGTGGTAACTGGGAAGAACAAGGTTTTAATGAGGGTAATAAAGCCATAACTCATGATGGTGGAAAAACGTGGCGTTTATTAAGTAATGGGGAAGGGCCTGGTTATCGATCCTCAGCTAAATTTATTCCAGGTACCCAAGGGAATGATATTGTAGCAGTAGGATCTCTTGGTATTTCTTATAGTAATGATGGTGGTGATTATTGGATAGAATTGTCTAATGAAGGCTTTTATGCTATTGAATTTGTAAATGATACTTTAGCCTTTGCTTCTGGAAGAAATAAAATTTCAAGATTGATCTTTAAATAAAAAAGGTGATTTTTTTTGTTCTCTTTTTTATTTTAATCTATGTTTTGGTTATTGAAGTTTATTGCTTATTGTGTAGGTAAAATCGTCGACATGACAAATAAAGACGATAAAAGTAAAAAAAACTGATAAAAAACACTTTTGATTTTAAAACAAATATATAAGATACATGTTTGAATCATTCTTATGAAATTAACTATTGCTATAAGCCCCAAGCATAATGATAGTAAGATATTATGGCGAGACCCCAATCGCTCTTTTTTATGGAATAAATTCTGGTAGAAGGGTTAATTATACAAGCGTTTGCATTTTAACTAAATTAAAATAAACACCTTTCTTTTCCAATAACTCTTGATGCTTTCCTTGTTCTACAATTTCACCTTTTGAAAGCACTACTATATTATCAGCTTTTTGAATTGTAGAAAGGCGATGTGCAATAACAATAGAGGTTCTATTCTTCATCATATTTTCTAATGCATTTTGAACCAATTGTTCGCTTTCGGTATCTAAAGCTGAAGTAGCTTCGTCAAGGATCATTATAGGAGGGTTTTTAAGAACCGCTCTTGCAATACTTAATCGTTGTTTCTGTCCGCCACTTAATTTGTTTCCAGAGTCGCCTATGTTTGTTTCTATACCATTCGGTAATGTTTTAACAAATTCCCAGGCATTTGCTATTTTTAAAGCATCAATTATTTCTTTATCGCTAGCATTTTGATTTGCTACTAATAAATTTCCTTTTACCGTGTCATTAAATAATATGGAATCTTGAGTAACAAGTCCTAATAGCTTACGAAGTGAGTTTTGTGTAATTGATTTTATATTTTCTGAATCAATATTGACAGAACCTTTGTTTACATCATAAAAACGAGTAATTAAGTTAGCAATGGTGCTTTTCCCACTTCCGCTTTGGCCAACTAAAGCTACTGTATGCCCTTTTGGAACCTTAAGAGAAAAGTCATTTAAAACCCAATCGTCTTGATATTTAAATGAAATATTTTTAATATCAATATCTGTAATAAAAGCTGTTTTATTAATAGCATTAGGAACATCTACTATATTGGATTCTGTTTCTAAAATTTCTAAAATACGCTCTGCTGCAGCATTTCCTTTCTTAACCGAATAACTAGCTTTACTAATTGCTTTTGCTGGAGTCAATATTTGGTATGCAAGACCCATATAGGTGATAAAAAGCCCAGCGTTTAGAGATTTATCTATTAATACCATTTGTCCACCATACCACAATAAAATTCCTATGACAGTAATACCAAGAAATTCACTGGTTGGTGAGGCTAAATTTTGACGATTCATTAAAGAATTTGAAAATCTATAAAACCGATTGGTAGATTCTGTAAATTTATTATTGAATATTTTTTCAGCTGTAAAACCTTTGATAATATTTAATCCGCCCAAAGTTTCTTCTAAAGTAGAAAGAAAAAGTCCTTGTTCTTGTTGAACTTTATCAGATTTCCGTTTTAATGATTTTCCGATTAATGAAATCAAAAAGCCAGAAATAGGAATGAAAATAAAAACAAATAATGTTAGTTTAGGGCTTATGACCAGCATCGCTAATATTGTAAAAATTATAGTTAGCGGTTCTCTTACTAAAAGTTCCAGTATCGAAAGAAAAGAATGTTGTATTTCTAAAACATCAGAAGTTATTCTTGCAATGGTATCTCCTTTTCTTTTTTCTGAATAATATGAAATTGGCAATACTAATATTTTATTGTATAAAGCATTTCTTAAATCCTTAAGGACTCCATTTCTTAAAAAAGTAATAGAATACATGGCTAAATAGCGAAATACGTTTTTAAGAAAAAACATGGATATTACAAGTGCAACCATAAAAAGCAAAACATCTTCTGTTCCTTGTTCTGCTTTTTGAGTTACGAAAAAGTTTAAGTATTGTTCCGCATATTCTCTTGCGTTTGAAAAACTAGACCATACAGGCTCTATATTTACTTTTTTCGTCTGCCCAAACAAAACTGATAGCATCGGAAATAATGATACCATTGCCAATGTTCCAAATAAAGCATAAAGAACATTAAAAAATATATTTAATATCCCATACTTTTTATAAGGCACTGCAAAGCGTAATATTTTTTTAAAATAATTCATTAATTATCTTTTAATACTGAAATAATAGCATTCAATTTTTCTTGATTTTCTTTAATAACCTCTAAACGATCACTAGAATTTGAATTCACGCTAATATAAAACTTTATTTTGGGCTCAGTACCACTTGGTCTCATCGCAATTTTACTTCCGTCTTCCGTGTAATATATTAAAACGTTTGATTTTGGGATATGTATGGCTTCTAAAATGTTTGTTTCAAAATCTTTAACTTCACTTAATTGATAATCTTCCAGTTTAATAACCTTACTTCCTGCAATTTCTTGATACGGTTTTTCTCTGAAGTTTTTCATTATTTCTGAAATTTCTTCAGCTCCTTTTTTTCCTTTTTTAACTATTGAAATAAGATGTTCTTGATAATATCCATATTTAAAATAAATAGTGTCTAAGTAAGTTAACAAACTTTCTCCTTCTTGTTTTTTCTGTGCTGCAATTTCACAAACAAGTAGGGCAGCGGTTACTGCATCTTTATCTCTTACAAAATCACCTACTAAATAACCAAAGCTTTCTTCACCACCACCAATGTGTTCTAGTTCTGGAAAGTCTTTAATCATTTTCGCAATCCATTTAAATCCAGTAAGACCTTCCTTGTAAATTACATTAAAATCTTCTGCAATTTTCTTTATTGCAGGAGTCGACACAATGGTGGAAGCTACAAATTGCTTTCCGTTAAGTTTATTTAACTTTTTCCATTGTTCTAATAGAAAATGAGTTTTAATAAGCATCGCCTGATTTCCATTAAGGAGCGTATATTCACCTTCTGGATTTTTAACTGCAACACCCAATCGGTCACCATCTGGATCGGTACCAATTACAATATCTCCATTTTGTTTTGAAGCCAAGTCAATTGCCATTGTTAAGGCTTCAGGTTCTTCAGGGTTTGGAGAAACTACCGTTGGAAAATTACCATTTGGTATTTCTTGTTCTTTAACAATAGCTACATTTTTATATCCTGCTTGTTCAAATACTCTCGGAATTATCGCAATGGAAGTTCCGTGTAATGAGGTGAAAACTATATTTAATTTGTCCTTTGCTTCTTGACTTGTATTATACGATCCATTTTTAATAGAAGCATCAGCAAAAGCAGTATCGACATCTTCATCAATGTAGGTGATCAGGTTGCTATTTGACTTAAATTTAATTTCAGAATACGCTAAATTATTAATTTCAGAAATAATTTCTTTATCCTGTGGTGGTACTAATTGACCGCCATCTTCCCAATACACTTTATAGCCATTATATTCTGGTGGGTTATGTGATGCAGTTAATACTATACCACATTGACAAGCTAAATGTTTTACTGCAAAAGATAGCTCTGGAGTTGGTCTTAAACCTGAAAATAGATAAACCTGAATTCCATTTGCTGAAAAAACATCAGCTACTAATTTTGCTAATTCTTTACTGTTATTTCTACAATCATATGCAATTGCAGTTTTTATAGTTTGATTAGGAAATTGTTTTATTAAATAATTAGAAAGTCCTTGCGTGTTTTTTCCTAAGGTATATTTGTTGATTCGGTTATCACCTACACCCATAATTCCACGCATGCCACCGGTGCCAAATTCTAAGTTTTTATAAAAACTTTCTTCCAAATTTTTAGGCTCAAAAGCAATTAAATTTTTTACAGTTTGCTGCGTTTCTTTGTCAAAAAAAGGAGTGAGCCATATATTTACGCGCTCTAATATTTTAGGATTTATATTTATCATTATTTAATTTTAATAGTGCAAAAGTAATTGTTTTAGTAGTACTCACAAAGTGACGGAGTATTTAAAGATTGTATTTAGAATAAAGAATTTAAATATGCTCTTTAACAATATAGTTTTTTAAGCCTTTTTTGCTTCTAAGAATTAATTCTCCTAAAAATCCAGCTACAAAAAACTGGGATCCGATAATCATTGCTGTAAGCGCAATGTAAAATTGTGGCCTTTCAGTAATTAATCTTCCTGTAGGGTTGATAAAAATTTTGTCTATTCCCAAATAAAAAGCAAATAGAAAGCCTACCATTAAAATAATAGCGCCCCAAGCACCAAAAAAATGCATCGGTCTTTTGCCAAATTTTGATATAAAAGAAATCGTTATTAAATCTAAAAATCCTCTAATAAATCGTTCCATACCAAATTTTGTTTCTCCGTATTTTCTCGCTTGATGCTTTACTATCTTTTCACCGATTTTACTAAATCCTGCATTTTTAGCAAGTACAGGAATATACCGATGCATCTCACCGGTAACTTCAATGTTTTTAATCACCTCTTTTTTGTAGGCTTTAAGCCCACAATTAAAATCATTTAGTTGTACTCCAGATGTTTTTCTAGCAGCAAAATTGAATAATTTTGAAGGTAAGTTCTTTGCGATTTTCGAATCGTACCGCACTTTTTTCCAACCAGATATTAAATCGTATCCTTCGCTGGTAATCATTTGATAAAGCTCAGGGATTTCTTCAGGATTATCTTGTAAATCTGCATCCATTGTGATAATTACATCTCCCTCGGCTTTTGCAAATCCTGCATGTAGCGCTTGTGATTTTCCAAAGTTTTCTAGAAAACGAATTCCTTTTACTTCAGAATGATCATAAGCTAATTTTATAATAATCTCCCATGATTTATCGGTACTACCATCATCAATAAAAATGACCTCATATAAATAACCATCAGACTGCATAACTTTTGCAATCCAATGGTATAATTCATTTAATGATTCTTCTTCATTAAGAAGGGGAATGATGATAGAAAGATTCATAGGGGTATGCGTCTAGTGTTCTGGACGATTTACTTTCATTATTAATCCAGCAATTAAAGAGGTAATAAAACCTAAAAATAGTGGTATGATTATTCCCATTGCTGTCATAATGGTTGGAGTCATCATTTTTTCTGTTATTCCGATAGCCATATCAATTTGTTCTTGCGTCATGTCAGGATTTTGAATTACCATCTGCTCTGAAGAAAAATCTAACATTTGAATTACATATTCAGGTTCAATAACCGTAATAAAAATATAATTGTAAATAGCTCCTATAATGGCAGCAATTAATGAAATTGCTAAACCTACTTTAAGAGATTCTGATACCGATAAATAACCTTCATTTTCAGATTTAAAAGCCTTTAAACCATAAACAATAATTCCTGCCATAATAGCTAAACCTGCAATGGTTAGCCACATAGGTCTCTCTATGTGATTATCAGTTACATATGCAATTACTGATAGTGCAATTGATAATAGGCCCCAAATAATACCATAATTAAAAGCTATTTTTTTAATAGCGTCTTTTTGATTTTCCATAAGTTTAGTTTTTTGTTAAATTACCATAAATAGTAACTGATTTGTTAGTAATCAAAGATATAAAAACGTTACAAAGTTAATGTATTTATACTTTAACTAATAGCTTAATATTTTAGAATGTTAAAAGTATATTTAATTCTTTTAAAAAAATAATAATAATTTTATGGTAGATTATATATAAATGATTAAATTTGCAAACTGAAATCCTGGAAAGTATTTTTTTAGGAAGATGATAAGTTTAATTAAAAGATTTCAGATTTTTAGGAAAAAGATTATGAGAAAAGGTATTCACCCAGAAAATTATAGATTAGTAGCGTTTAAGGACATGTCAAATGAAGATGTGTTTCTTACAAAATCTACTGCTAACACTAAAGAAACCCTTGAAGTAGAAGGTGTTGAATATCCTTTAGTGAAAATGGAAATTTCAAGAAGTTCTCACCCTTTTTATACTGGTAAGAAAAAACTGATCGATACGGCCGGTCGTATTGACAAGTTCAAAACCAAATATGCAAAATTTAAGAAGTAATCTTCTTTTAAATATATTTTTACAAGCCTTTGAGAAATCAAAGGCTTTTTTTTTATAGCTTTGAATACTGAATACTGAATACTGAATACTAAACTATGAACTATATTTTATTTGACGGAAGTGCTCGCAATCAATTATTACCTTTTACCTATACGCGAACGGTAGCAGATATTCGAGTTGGAATTTTGACCATACGTGAAAAATGGGAAAAAATGCTAGGCTTTACAACTTCAACAGTTACCGAAGATTATTTAATTGATAAGTTTCCAATGATCGAAATGGAGCAAAATATTTTTATTAATGCTTCGATACTTCCAACCGAAAACTTAGTAAATCTTATTCAAAACCTATCAGAAAATAAAGCCTTGTTTATAGATGATGAGCCATTGGCCTTTTTTGCAAAAGAAGATCAGGAAATAGATTTTGAAACCTTTGATGTAATTTTATATACTAATGATGATATTTTAAGAATAGAAAACACCTGGGATATTTTTAAGTTAAACGGTGAAGCAATTAAAAGAGATTTCAAGCTTTTAACTAGCGATAGAGAATCACAGCCTATCCCAGAAATGACTATAGCTTTTAATAAAGATCAAATTTTTATAGAAGAAGGAGCTGTTTTACCCCTCTGTTCCTTAAACGCTAACGATGGACCTATATATATTGGGAAAGATTCAGAAATCATGGAAGGATCTATGATTCGCGGACCTTTTGCCTTGTGCGAAAATGCTACTATTAAAATGGGTGCAAAAATATATGGGGCAACTACTATTGGTCCACACTCTAAAGTAGGAGGAGAGGTTAATAATTGTGTGATATTTGGATATTCTAATAAAGGCCATGATGGATTTCTTGGAAATTCTGTTGTAGGTGAGTGGTGTAATATTGGAGCCGACACCAATAATTCTAACCTTAAAAATAATTATGCTGAAGTGAGATTATGGGATTATGAAACTGAAGGATTCGCAAAAACAGGATTGCAATTTTGTGGATTAATGTTGGGTGATCATAGTAAATGTGGTATTAATACCATGTTTAATACCGGAACGGTAGTGGGAGTAAGTGCCAATATTTTTGGAAGCGGATTCCCTCGTAATTTTATCCCAAGTTTTAGTTGGGGCGGAAGCGCTGGAATGATCACTTATAAAACCAACAAAGCGTTTGAGGTAGCTAAAGTGGTAATGTCTAGAAGGGATATAGCATTTACAGAAGTTGATATTCAAATTTTAGAACATATCTTTAAGGAAACTAGTAAATGGAGGAAAGGTTAGTTTTGTTTTAAGCTAACTGTATTTCACCTTCAAAGAAAATGTTTTGACTTTATAAGCCTTTGCGCATCTTTGTTGAATAAATAATTACTTTTGTTTTTGAACCCTTTTCAACACCAAAAAATTTTGAGGATTAATGCCTAATCCACTTACTTTCTTACTAACAAATCGAACTGCCATGTCATAATATAAAGGAACTACTGGAGCTTCCTCAATTATAATGGAATCCATTTTTTCATACAATAACTTTCGTTTTTCTATATTGGGAAGTGATAAGGATGCCACATATAAACTGTCGTAAACATTATTTTTAAAATGAGCATAATTAGGTCCATTAGGGGTAAAATTCTTACTATAAAACAATGACAGGTAGTTTTCAGCATCAGGATAATCTGCAATCCAACTGGCTCTAAATATAGCTAACTCTCCTGAAGATTTCATTTGCCGCAGTGTAGAAGGGGGCACTACATCTATTTGTACTTGTATTCCTATTTTCTCTAATTCTCGTTGAATAAATTCACATAAATCTAAATATTGACTATTAGTACCTATAGCTATGGATGGATTATTATTTCCAGATTCTTTTTTATATTGACCTACTAATTCCTTTGCTTTTTCTGGTTGATAGGTATATCCTTCCATATTATTAAAACCGGCCAATCCTTTTGGAATAAATCCATGAATCGCAGGTATTCCTATTCCATTTCTTAAATACCTAATCATTTTAATACGATCAAAGCCATAATTAATAGCCTGTCGTATTTTTTTTGATTGTATTTCAGAGCTTGGTGAATCCATATAAAATCCGAGATACTCCGTATTTAAATAAGGACTTGTAATTAAATTTACTTGATTTTTATACTTTTCTTGAAGCTTTCCTTTAGTGCTTACTATTTCATCTTTATACGAATTATCTAATCCTGAAACAAAATCTAATTTTCCTTGAACAAATTGTAAAAATTCACTTTGTTTATCGGGTAGAAAAGTAATGGCTACTGCTTCTAGGTAAGGTAATTGATTTCCAAGTTCATCTTTTTCAAAATAATCTGGATTTCTACGAAGTACTAATTTTACATTTTCTTCCCAAAGTTTAAATTTAAATGGACCTGTTCCAACTGGATTGGATCTAAAATCATTCCCATAATAATCGATAGCTTCTTTAGGAACTACCGAACAAAAACGCATAGAAAGTAATCCTAAAAATGCGGGGAATGGCTGGTTTAATTGAATACTGAAAGTACTATCATTTTCTGCATAAAAACGATTCACATTATTTAAAACCCAACTGCCTCTTGCAGCTACTTTTTCATCTAACAATCTATTAAAACTATATTCAAAATCGCGAGCGGTTACAAGTCTTATAGAATCTTTATAATAGCCTGCAAATACCTCACTTTTATGAAAATACACATCATTTCTTAAATTAAATTTATAGGTTAGCGTACTATCATTAAAAGTCCAATTTTTTGCTATATCTGGTTGAACATTTAATTCATCATCTAATTGAACCAAGCTATTAAATAACTGATTTGTTGGCCAAATTAATTGTGGATTACTTGCAAATGCAGGATCTAAAGTTGCAATATTGCTATGTTCATTATATCTAAATACAAGATGATCTTTATCAGATTTCATTTCTGAATTACAAGAAATCAAAAGAAATGACAAGTAACTTGCTGTTAATAAGTGAATTGATTTATTTTTTTTGAAGTTCATCTGCTTTTTTGAAACCAATTATAGTTTGTATTTTTGTATTACCATAAATAAAAGGGTTTTGTCAAAAATACAAGAATGAATCCAAGAAAAAAAGTCGCATTTTATACTTTAGGTTGTAAGCTAAATTTTAGCGAGACATCTACCATTGCTAGAAGTTTTAATGATGAAGGTTTTGATCGCGTTAATTTCTCTGAAAAGGCAGATATGTATGTCATAAATACCTGCAGTGTTACAGAAAATGCAGATAGAAGGTTTAAAGATATCGTAAAACAAGCTCAAAAAGTAAATTCTGATGCATTTATAGCTGCTGTAGGCTGCTATGCACAACTAAAACCACAAGAATTAGCAGATGTAAATGGAGTTGATTTAGTATTAGGAGCTACTGAAAAGTTTAGGATCACAGATTATATCAATGACCTAGCAAAAAATGATTTTGGTAAAGTTCATTCCTGTGAGATTAAAGATGCAGATTTTTATGTTGGCTCTTATTCTATTGGGGATCGCACTCGAGCTTTTTTAAAGATTCAAGATGGTTGTGATTATGTATGTACTTTCTGTACCATTCCGCTTGCAAGAGGTATTTCTAGAAGTGAAGTATTGGATAAAGTATTGTTAAATGCGAAAAAAATTTCAGATCAAGGTATCAAAGAAATAGTACTTACTGGTGTTAATATTGGTGATTATGGGAAAGGAGAATTTGGCAATAAAAAACACCAACATACTTTTCTAGAATTGATTCAAGAATTAGATAATATTGATGGGATTGAAAGAATTCGAATTTCCTCGATAGAACCCAACTTATTAAAAAATGAAACAATTCAATTTGTTTCCAGCTCAAAAGCATTTGTGCCTCATTTCCATATTCCTTTACAAAGTGGGAGTAATAAGTTATTACGTTTAATGAAACGTCGTTATAAGCGTGAGTTATATGTTGAAAAAGTTAACGAAATAAAAAAATACATGCCAGATGCTTGTATTGGAGTGGATGTTATTATTGGGTTTCCTGGTGAAACCGATGAATTATTTTTAGAAACGTATCATTTTTTAAATGAATTGGATATTTCCTATCTTCATGTTTTTACCTATTCAGAAAGAGAAAATACACCAGCAGCTAGCATGGATGGGGTAGTGCCATTAAATGTTAGGAAAAAAAGAAGTAAAATGTTACGTGGATTGTCCGTTAAAAAAAGACGTTCATTTTATGAAAGTCAGTTAAACACTGTGCACACTGTATTGTTTGAAGGAGAAAATAAGAAGGGTTATATACTTGGTTTTACAGAAAATTATGTAAAAATTAAACAGCCTTGGAATCCTGGGTTAATAAATACTACCCGTGAGGTTTTATTAACTGAAATTGATGATGATGGAATGGTACGATTTGAATTTACCTAGAGTTAGATATTAATTCCTACTGGAAGTAATTTTTTATATTTTCTGCGATTTTTTTTTAAAAATGAAGCTATTTCTGGGCTGGTAGGGACTAAATGTATTCTTCGATCTTCAACAATATTAAAGACAGCTTTAATGAAAACTTCTCTAAAACCTTGCTCCTCCATATCGCTTGGCATTTCATATTTGGTAAGAAATATTTTTCGATCTTGTGATGCATACTCAATTCGCGCCATATGATCACCAACTTCTAATTCAAACTGTCTTAAAAACTCATTATCTGTAATTTCTACATCTTCAATCATAGGGAGTTGTTTTACGGATTACTTAATAACTTTATTATCAAGAATTTGCTGACTTTTATTGGTAGTAACTGATATTGATTTCAAAATAAAAATACTTTAGGATTGTAATCCTTTAAAGGGTAAATTTACGAATAATTATCGAGCTTAACTGTATTCAATTGCTAAAGAACAAAAATACTAAAAAAACTCCTGTTTATTTTATCCCTGGATTAGCAGCAGGTAAAGAGATATTTGAGTATATTTCTTTACCAGAGGAGCTTTATGATGTGCATATAATTGAATGGATTATCCCTGAAAAAAAAGAAACTATAAAGCAATACGCAAGGCGTATGGCAGCATTAGTTAAAAAACCCAAACCTATTTTAATTGGTGTTTCTTTTGGAGGAGTTATGGCTCAGGAAATGAATGAGTTTTTAGATTTAAAAAAGCTAATTATTATTTCTAGTATTAAATCTAAAAATGAAATTCCTACTAAAATGAGAATTTTTAAAACGATACCTGCTTATAGGTTAATACCAGCAACTTTTCTGGAAAATACTAAAAACTTGGTGAAGTATGGCTTGGGAATAAAATCTAAAAATAAATTAGAATTATATCAAAATTACCTATCTGTTAAAAATACGCACTATTTAAAATGGGCTATCAAACAAATGGTTGGATGGGATCGGGTAATTGAAATAAAAAATATAATACACATTCATGGAGATAAAGATCCTGTATTCCCTATTGAAAAAATTAAAAATTGTATTGTTATTCCTGGCGGTACCCATATTATGTTAATTGTTAAGTTTAAATGGTTAAATGAAAATTTACCAAAAATTATGGAGGATCGTTATAAATAGTAATGTTTAAAAAAAAGAAATACGGATCATTTGCTGGTGTTTTTACTCCATCTATATTAACTATCCTTGGTGTAATTATGTACCTAAGAATGGGTTGGGTGGTTGGTAATGCTGGATTGTTTGGTTCTATTATTATTGTTATTATTGCTCATATTATATCTGTTTCAACTGGATTAAGTGTTTCTTCAATTGCTACCGATAAAAAAGTAGGCCCAGGTGGTATTTATTATATTTTATCCCGTAGTATGGGAATTCCAATTGGAGGTGCTATCGGGATAGCCTTATATATTGGAACTGCTTTATCCATTGCATTATATTTAATTGGTTTTGCAGAAAGCTTTAATGCTTATTTTGGTTTTGCTACAGATGTTAATGGTCTGCGTCTTTCCGGTTCAGTTGCCTTACTTGTTTTAACAATTATCGCTTTAATAAGTACCTCTATTGCTATAAAAACACAGCTATTTATATTCATTGCTATCATAGTTTCATTGGTATCCATTTTTTTAGGTTCTACGGAATATATTCCAGAAACTGTAAAATTAGTATCTGATGAGAATTCGGTTCCAATGGAAGTCGTTTTCGCTATATTTTTTCCTGCTGTAACTGGTTTTACTGCTGGTATAGCGATGAGTGGAGATCTAGAAGATCCTAAAAAATCAATACCTAGAGGAACCATAGCTGCTATTGCTGTTGGTTTTTTTGTGTATATCGCTTTAATCATATTTCTTTCCTTTTATATTGATTCAGAAACTTTAAAATCTGATTATAATATATTAATGAAAATTGCTTTTTATGCACCAGCTGTAGTGGTAGGGATTTGGGGAGCAACATTATCTTCTGCACTTGGAGGTATTTTAGGAGGACCTAGAATTTTGCAAGCAATGTCTGTAGATAATATAACACCAAAAATATTTGGAAAAGGCAAAGGAAAAAACAATGAACCTGTAAATGCTTTATTTTTAGTTTTTGTAATCGCTTTATTAGGTGTACTAATTGGAGAGTTAGATGTGGTAGCTAGAATTGTTACTATGTTTTACTTATCTGCTTATGGATTTATTAACCTTTCATTTTTTTTAGAAAGTTGGGCGAATTCAGATTTTCAGCCAACTTTTAAAATAAAAAAATGGATAGGTTTGTTAGGCTTTATAGCTTGTTTTGCCGTAATGTTTAAGTTAGATGTACTGGCAATGTTTGGTTCTATAGTTATTATACTTGGTATTTACGCGTGGTTACAACGAAAGCAAATTGTATTAATGACTGGTGATGTGTGGCTAAGTGTATGGAAAAAAATTGTGGCAAATGGACTTCAGAAAATAGAATCAAAGTCTACAGAAACAAGCACTAATTGGAATCCGAATATTATACTTTTTAGCGGAGAAAGTAAACATAGAACCTACCTTGTTGAATTAGGAAAAACATTAGCGGGTAGGGCTGGAATTGTTACAAATTTTAGATTATTATTAGATAATAGTAATAACTCTCCGCTGCCAAAATCTGATCAAATTGTTAAAGAAGAATATTTTGAGAAAATAGGGGTTTTTGCAAGACAGATAAAAGTTAATAATATTTATAAAGGAATTGAAGATATAGCTTCCATATTCGGGTTTTCTGGAGTTGATCCAAATACCATTATGATGGGTTGGCCTAAAGGATTAGAAAATTCAGAAGAATATTCTGAAATGACTCAAAAACTTCTTTACCTTGATTATAACCTATTGTATTTAGATTTTGACAGAGCTACAAAATTTGGAAATTATCAAACCATTGATTTGTGGTGGAGAGAGACCGATAGTAAAAACGCTGAAATGATGCTAAATATAGCACGATTTATTGTTCGCTCTTCTAAGTGGAGTAGCGCCGTAATACGGGTACTATTTGTAAATAACAGCAATGTTGATTGTGAAATAATTGAAGGGAACATATTAAATTTAGTTGAAGATATTCGTGTAAAAGTTGAAATAAAAATAATCAATAATGCAATAGAGCAAATTCCTTTTTATGAATTAATTTCTAAATATTCAATAACCACAGATTTGACATTACTCGGAATACCAAATTTTGATATAAATAAACAAACACAATTTGTTATTAAAACGAATCAATTATTTGAATCTATTGGATCTACATTAATGGTCAAAGCATCAAAAAGCTTTAATGAAATCAATTTAGATATTGTTAAAAAAACAGCAGAAGAGCCTTATTTTGAATAGTTAAAAACTATTTGATAAATCTTGAACCTTAGTGGTGTTAAATTACAAATTCATACTATATTTAATCAATAATAATACTAAAAGATAATCCTCACTTTTAGCTATTAATTAATCCTAACTTATTTAGCTCCATGAACAATGTATCAAAATATTTATTATTTACACTTCTATTTGGATTAAGTATATTTTTAATTCAAGCTGTACAGGAAGCACCTACCGATGCTATTGTTGAACGTAAAATGATAAACGATTATAATATTTATGCAATTCCAATACCTGAAAAATTGGATTTTGCAGGAGAACCAATGCCTTTAAATAATCCAGATATTAAAGAGCGAATGGATAGAGAGTTATTGGTAAATACCTATTGGCATTCCAATGCTTTGTTACTTTTTAAACGTGCAAATAAATACTTCCCAATTATAGAACCACTATTAAAAGAGTATAGTATTCCAGATGATTTTAAATATTTAGCAGTAGCTGAAAGTGGGCTGCAAAACAATCGTTCACCTGCTGGAGCTGCAGGTTTTTGGCATTTTATGAAAGGCACAGGGGAGGAATATGGATTAGAGATTAACGATTATGTGGATGAACGTTACAATATAGAAATTGCTACTCGTGTAGCTGCAGAATATTTAACGAAGGCCAGGAAACGTTTTGGTAGTTGGACATTAGCAGCAGCAGCATACAATGCAGGGAGTGCTGGAATTAGTAATCAACAAAATAGACAGCAAGCTACTGCTAGTTATTATGATTTATTATTAAATGATGAGACGAGTAGGTATGTTTTTAGAATTGTAGCATTAAAGGAAATATTGTCTAATCCGCAGAAATATGGATTTAATTTTAAGGAGAATGATTTGCACACTCTAATTCCTACCTATAAAGTAAAAGTAGATACCGCTGTCACAAATTTTGCCACTTTCGCAAAAAAGTTTGATATTAATTATAAAATATTAAAAATTCATAACCCTTGGCTGCGAGATAATTTTTTAAAAAATGCTTCAGGGAAAGAATATTATATTGAAATTCCTGAAAAAGGATATTATAAAACAATAAAATAAAAATAAGTGCTACCGGAATTTTAAGTGGTTTAATTGAATATTCTCAATATTCTACTTAAGGAATTAGTTTAGTTGTCCTTGACAATTCCTTTGCATTTTTAGTAGTCTATAATTATTATACAGAAGGCTTGTAAAATAAAAATTTGTTTATTACCTTCTACCACCACGACTAGCACGACCAAATTGTTGCTGAGGTTGTCCAGCTTTTTTCATTTGATCTTTCATCATTTTCATTTGATTATCTAGCATGTTATGCTTGTCTAATTTCTTGGCTTCCGTAAGAAGTGCTTGAGCCTCTCTTTTTCTGTTTTTAGACATAGCAATACCTGCTAAATTTAATTTTGCCATGGCCATATCGGTATCCATAGACAAACCTAAACTTACTGCTTTTTTAAAATATTTTTCAGCTTCATTCATATTGGTTTGTGAAACCATTAAACCATTTAGATAATTATAATAACCTTGTTGTTTTCTTATCAATGAAGCTTCCGGATTTTTTATTTTATCCAGCCATTTTTTTGCACCTGGAAAATCTTCTTTTCGCAATCTTAGGAATGAAAGTAAGATGATTTCATTTTTAAAATAAAGAAAAATAAAAATGGAAGAAAGTAATATATACATAATACCATTACCAATATTTCCTTAAATAAATTGCCAAACGGCTACAGCAACTATTAAAGCTGTTAAAACTAATTTTATATTTTTATTAAACATGATCTATTTTTGTTGGGAGTCAAAGGTATAAAAAACAATTCGAAATATTTTAATATTATGATTTGTGTAAGTAAAAAATGATTGTATATTTGCCCTCAGTTTTGAGGCACTTAGTTTTAAGACTAGATAACAGAATACTATTCAGATTTTAAAGATATATTACAATGAGTAAAAGAACATTCCAGCCTTCAAAAAGAAAAAGAAGAAACAAGCACGGATTTAGAGAGCGTATGGCTTCTGTTAGTGGAAGAAAAGTCCTAGCTGCACGTAGAGCGAAAGGCAGAAAGAAAATTTCTGTTTCATCAGAAACTCGTCATAAAAAATAATGTTAATAAATATATAAAAAAAAGGTGTTGTTCTTAGAGCAACACCTTTTTTTTATACCCTGTAGTATTGTAATTTTACTTTTTTGAATAAAAAACTATATTATGCCTAAAAACAAAAATCTTTCTTCTATATTAATTATTGGCTCAGGACCTATTGTAATTGGTCAGGCCTGTGAATTTGATTATTCCGGAACACAAGCGTTAAGATCACTTAGAGAGGATGGAATAGAAACGGTACTTATCAATTCTAATCCCGCAACTATCATGACAGATCCTTCTATGGCAGATCATGTGTATTTGTTGCCACTTACTACAAAATCTATTATTAAAATCCTTAAAGAACACCCGCAAATTGATGCAGTTTTACCGACAATGGGAGGTCAGACAGCCTTGAATCTATGTATTGAAGCAGATGAAAAAGAAATTTGGAAAGATTTTGATGTTGAAATTATCGGTGTAAATATAGATGCAATTAATATTACTGAAGATAGAGAGCAGTTTAGAGAATTGATGCTTAAAATAGGAATTCCTATGGCACCTCAAGCTACTGCTAATTCTTTCTTAAAAGGTAAGGAAATTGCTCAGGATTTTGGTTTTCCTTTGATTATTAGAGCCTCTTATACTTTGGGAGGTGCTGGTGCATCTTTTGTTCATAAAGAGGAAGATTTTGATGAGTTGCTTACACGTGGCTTAGAGATATCACCTATCCATGAAGTGATGATTGATAAAGCTTTAATTGGTTGGAAAGAGTTTGAATTAGAACTGCTTAGAGATGCTAATGATAATGTGGTTATTATCTGTTCTATAGAGAACATGGATCCAATTGGGATTCATACAGGAGATTCTATTACTGTTGCTCCAGCCATGACTTTAAGTGATAAAACATACCAAAAAATGCGTGATATGGCTATCCATATGATGCGTAATATTGGTGATTTTGCTGGAGGATGTAATGTACAATTTGCAATATCTCCAGATAACAATGAAGATATTATTGCAATTGAAATTAATCCAAGAGTATCCCGTTCTTCAGCATTAGCAAGTAAAGCAACAGGATATCCTATTGCGAAAATAGCAGCTAAACTGGCTATAGGTTATCATTTGGATGAATTAGAAAATCAAATTACAAAATCTACTTCAGCTTTATTTGAACCAACATTAGATTATGTTATTGTTAAAATACCTCGTTGGAATTTCGATAAATTTGAAGGTAGTGATAGAACTTTAGGTCTTCAGATGAAATCTGTTGGCGAGGTTATGGGAATAGGACGATCATTTCAAGAAGCATTGCATAAAGCGACTCAATCTCTTGAAATTAAGCGTAACGGATTAGGTGCTGATGGAAAAGAGAATAAGAATTACGAAGAAGTTATAGAGAAACTAACTTATGCATCTTGGGATCGTGTTTTTATTATTTATGATGCCATAAAAATGGGAATTCCTCTAAGTAGAATTTATGAAATCACAAAAATTGACATGTGGTTCTTAAAACAATATGAAGATTTGTACCTTCTTGAAAAGGAAATTTCTACCTTTACTATTGATACTATTAATAAGGAGTTATTATTAGAAGCCAAGCAAAAGGGTAATGGAGATAGACAAATAGCTCATATGCTAGGCTGCTTAGAAAGCCAAGTATATAGAAAGCGTGAAGAATTAAATGTCAATCGGGTTTATAAATTAGTTGACACCTGTGCTGCTGAATTTAAAGCTAAAACACCCTATTATTATTCAACATTTGAAAATGAAGTAGAAACTGCTGATGGTCATCGTTTTTCAGATAACGAAAGTATAGTTACTGATAAAAAGAAAATTATTGTTTTAGGTTCTGGTCCAAATAGAATAGGGCAAGGGATAGAATTTGATTACTGTTGTGTTCATGGGGTTTTAGCTGCTGCTGAATGTGGCTATGAAACCATTATGATAAATTGTAATCCAGAAACAGTTTCAACAGATTTTGATACTGCTGATAAGTTATATTTTGAACCTGTATTTTGGGAACATATATATGATATTATAAAACATGAAAAGCCTGAAGGTGTGATTGTTCAATTAGGAGGGCAAACAGCTTTAAAGTTAGCTGAAAAATTGACTAAATATGGTGTAAAAATTATGGGGACAAGTTTTGAATCACTTGATTTAGCTGAAGATAGAGGGCATTTTTCTAAATTATTAAAAGCAAATAATATTCCTTTCCCTGAATTTGATATTGCAACAACTGCAGACGAAGCTTCGGCAATTGCAGATGTTTTAGATTTTCCAATATTGGTAAGACCCTCTTATGTATTAGGAGGCCAGGGTATGAAAATTGTTATTAACAAAGAAGAATTAGAAAAACATGTTGTTGATTTATTGAGGCGTATGCCAGGAAATCAATTGTTATTAGATCATTATTTAGATGGAGCAATTGAGGCAGAAGCAGATGCAATTTGTGATGGTGAAGATGTTTATATTATTGGAATTATGGAGCATATAGAACCCTGTGGAATTCATTCAGGAGACAGTAATTCTATCTTACCACCCTTTAATTTAGGAGAGTTTATAATGCAGCAAATTAAGGATCATACAAAAAAAATAGCATTATCGTTAAATACGGTAGGCCTAATAAACGTTCAATTTGCTATAAAGGATGATGTCGTTTATATAATTGAAGCCAATCCAAGAGCTTCTAGAACAGTTCCTTTTATCGCAAAAGCTTATGGGGAGCCCTATGTTAATTATGCTACAAAAGTGATGCTTGGAGAAAAGAAAGTAAAAGACTTTAATTTCAATCCAAAATTAGAAGGTTACGCAATAAAACAGCCTGTATTCTCATTTGATAAATTCCATAACGTGAATAAACAATTAGGGCCCGAAATGAAGAGTACTGGTGAGAGCATACTATTTATTGATAGCTTAAAAGATGATCAATTTTATGATCTATATTCCAGAAGAAAAATGTATTTAACTAAGTAACTATATTATAAGTTTTCAAATTCCATTCTACTTCATTAAATATTTTTTTTAAAAAACACCTCTATAAAGTAGGCTCATTAATTATTATTATATTTATTTGTAGTTAATAAGTCAATTTTTATGAAAAATAATTCTCATTTATTAATTTACACTTTAATTATTTCACTTGTACTTTTAGGATGTACAACTACTACTTATGATGATATTGAACCTGTAGATGACCCGATTTTGGATATTGTCACTTATCAAGAAGTTAAGTCTATTATCGATAATAACTGTTTAAATTGCCATGGTAATCCTCCCCAAAATAACGCTCCAATGCAATTGACAACTTATGATAATGTAAAAGAAGCGGTGTTAAATAGAGATCTTATAAGTAAAATAAGTCTTAATGATGGAGCAGATGGATTAATGCCTTTGGGAGGACCAAGGTTGTCTCAGGCATCTATTGATTTAATTTCTGAATGGGAAGAAGACGGACTTTTAGAAAACTAAAAATTAATATTATGAAAAACCTTGTACTTACAATTATTTTTTTATCAAGTATCTTTCCCATATTAAATGCTCAAGAAAAATATATCACAAAATCTGGAGAAATCAATTTTGAGGCCTCTGTTCCTTCTTTTGAAGAAGTAAAAGCAACACACAATTCTGTTAGTGCTATTATAAAAAGTAATGGAGAGTTTGCAAGTTTGGCCTTAGTGAAAGGTTTTCGTTTTAAAGTCGCTTTAATGGAAGAGCACTTTAATGAGAATTATGCAGAATCTTCTAAATATCCAAAAGCAACATTTAAAGGGAAAGTTATGGCTTTTGATATTACAGGATTAACAACAGATAGTAAGGAATATGTTTTAATAGGAATGGTTAATATGCATGGCGTTGATAAAAAAATTGAAACTAAAGCATTGATAAGAAAAGTAGGTGGTATTATATTTTTAGATACTCAATTTGTTTTAAAACCTGAAGATTTTAATATTAATATTCCAAATGTTGTAAGTAGTAAAATTGCTGAAGAGATTCGTATTTCTAGTAGTTTTGAATTAAAAGGAAAACTCTAAAAATATCATTTTTGAAAAAACAAGTTAAAATAGTTATAGCTTTAGTTTTCGTATCCCTTGGGCTTTATTTTGCGTATAATTATATGTACCAAGATCATAGAGATATTAAAGCTGAAAAAGCCGTAGTTTTAATACCTGCTTCAGAATTAATTAGTTATTTTAATGAAAATAATTCCAAAAAAGTATTAAATAAAACAGTGCAAGTTTCAGGGATAATCACAGAAATAAATACTAAAAATATTATCCTGGATGATAAAGTACAATGTAGTTTTGATTCAGTATTAAAAAATTTAAATTTAAATGAAACCATAATCGTAAAAGGTAGGTGTATTGGGTTTGATGAACTTTTTGAAGTTGTTAAAATGGATCAATCCTCAATTATTAAATAATAATGTTTATGAAAAAAATTGTATTACTTTTATTATTAGTTCCTTTTTTTGTTTTTTCACAAGACGATTTATTAAATGAATTAGATAGTGATAGTGAAGTTGATAATAGAGTGACTTCCGTTTTTAAATCTCTTAAAGTTGTTAATTTTGAAAGCACTAAACTTGCCAATAAAAAAGATCTTTATTTAATAATAGCTCACAGATTTGGTTCTGTAAAAAATGGAATTGATGACTTTTTTGGTTTGGATCAAGCTGTGACTCAAATAAAATTTATTTATGGACTTACTGAATGGTTAAATTTAGGTGCAGCAAGAAGCTCCAATCAAAAAAAATATGGACTTCAAGCTAAGTATAGATTGAAGTATCAAGAGACAGATGGATTTCCTGTTACCATAGTAGGGTATAACTTAATAACTGCAAATACAGCTTTAAAAGATGATATCTATCCTAATATTGAATTTCAAGATCGTTTAACATATACGAATCAAATACTTATTTCAAGAAAATTTAATGATAACTTATCATTGCTTTTAGCACCAACTTATATTCATGAAAATCTAACAACTAGAAGTTATGTTTTGCAAGAAGATGGTTCGACTAAAACATATGATGAAGAGAATGATCAATTTGCTATAGGTGTTGGAGGACGCTATAAAATTTCAAAAAGAGTTAGTATTAATATTGATTATGGTATTCACTTAAACCGCAATAGTAATTCTGTTTATAATAATCCGCTTTCCATTGGAGTAGATATTGATACTGGTGGTCATATATTTCAAATGAATTTTACCAATGCTCAGGCGATGTTTGAAGAAGGATTTATTACTCAAGGGCAGGGTGATTGGTCTGAAGGAGATTTCTTCTTTGGCTTTAATTTAATTAGGGTATTTTAATTAACCTTTAATAAGGTGGAGCGTTTTATAAGCTTATCTGTAGCGTGCTTTTTTTATGATTTTAATATTTGAATGCTAAAACAATAATTAATTTTCATCTTTAGATCTTAATAAAATTTGCTCTGGTATTGACTTTTTTGCTTTAGCACCCAATTTTTTAATCTTTTCTACACTATTTACTAGGTTGCCACGCCCATCTACTAATTTATTCATGGCGGCTGAATACTCATTTTTAGCAGCATCAAGTTTTTTTCCCACACCTGTTAAGTCTTCTACTAAGCCTACAAATTTATCATACAAAGCACCTGCTTGCCTAGCAATTTCTATTACATTTCTTTTTTGATCTTCTTGTTTCCAGATAGAAGAAACAGTACTTAAGGTTGCCAGAAGGGTGGAAGTAGATACCAGAACAACATTTTTATCAAAAGCTTCTAAATAAAGTTTATTATTTTCATTAAAAGCAATTAATAATGCTGCTTCTATAGGAACAAACATCAAAACATAATCTGGGGTATTGATTCCATAAAGCTCCGTGTATTCTTTTTCACTTAATTCTTTAATATGCTTTTTTATACTAGCAATGTGTTTTTTTAAATGATTGTCTTTTTCCTCTTTATTTTCTGAACTAAAATAGCCTTCATAGGCAGTTAATGATACTTTTGAATCTACTATTAAATGTTTGTTATCTGGAAGATTAATGATGAAATCTGGTTTTTTTAAATTTTCATTTTCATCTCTGTATCCTCCTTGACTTGTAAAATGAATACCGTTGCTAAGTCCTGCTTTTTCTAATATTATTTCCAATTGAATTTCTCCCCAATCACCCTGAGATTTGCTATCTCCTTTTAAGGCTTTCGTTAGGTTAATAGCTTCTTTACTCATTTGTTGGTTTAGATCTTTTAAACCTTCTAATTGCTGCTTTAAAGCAGCATGCATTCCAACACTTTCCTTTTGAGAAGTTTCTACTTTCTTTTCAAAAGATTCAATTTTTTTATGGAGAGGATTTAATAATAAATCTAAGTTTTTTTTGTTTTGTTCCGTAAACTTATCAGATTTTTTATCTAAAATTTTATTGGCTAAATTTTCAAATTGTATCCTTAGTTTTTCTTCTTGATCTAAAAGTTTTTTTTCTAAAGTATTAAATTCTGTAGTTTTCTTAATTAATTCATCTTTATAAGAATCTTTTTCAGTTCGCATCTTCTCAAGATTACTTAGCGTTTCTTGTATTTGTCTCTCCAGCCTAATTGTTTGTTCTTCAGAATTTAAAATCTCAGCTTCTAATTTACCAGTTTCAGATTTGTTTTTTAAAGAAGTAAAACGATTACTAATAAATGCACCTGTGGCAAAACCAATAATTAATAATAAAAGAGGTATGAAAAATTCGCTCATTTTTTTAATAAAAATTTTTATTAATTTATAAAGGTACTAATGTATTTTAATCTTTCAATATAAAACGTTTCAAATCCTTATTAAACTCTATAGTTTCTGATGGGAATAAAGTATTAAAACAGCCTAATTCAATAAGCTTATTTGGTTGATCGAAATGGACTTTATCTTTTGTCATTACTATCATTTTATTGGAAACCTGTATCGCTAAATCTATTTCTTGAGTTGAAAATAAGATAGTTTTTTGTTTTTCAACTGCTAATTTCTTCAATAACTTTAATAAATATGCTCGATGGTAAATATCCAAATGAGTAGTTGGCTCGTCCAATAGAATTAATGGTGTGTCTTGGGCAAGTGCCCTTGCGATCATTACTCGTTGTAATTGACCATCACTAAGTTCCATACATTTATAATTTACTAGATCTTCAATTTCAGTAATATCAATAGCATTTTGAATTATTTTTTTATCATTTTCAGAAAGTGTTCCTATCCAATTGGTATAAGGATGTCTCCCTAGTGTAATCAATTCTAATACACTTAAGTTTTTTGATGAAGGAGCTTCTGTTAATACTATACTTATTGTATTTGCTAATTGTAATGAACTATAATCTGAAACATTTTTATTATTTAAATAAACAATTCCATTTAAAGCAGGTTGCATATTAGCTAATGTCCTTAATAATGTAGATTTCCCAATTCCGTTGATGCCAACAATACTCACTAATTCACCCTTTGGTATAGAGAAATTAATTTCTTTTGAAATGAGTATTTGTTCCTTTTTTAAAAAATACCCAATAGATAAATCTTTAACTTCTAAAACAGAATGTGATTTTTTTAAAGACACTTTTTTAATGTTTTAAAATAATAATTTTCTTTTTCTAACCAATAACCAAATTACAACTGGCGCTCCAAATAACGAAGTTATAGCATTAATTGGTAAGGTGAAATTACTAAATGGTAATTGAGCAACGGTATCACAAAAGAGCATTAATATGGCACCACTTAGAAATACAGCCGGTAATAAAATAAAATGATTCGATGTAGTGAAATATTGCCTTGTTAAATGAGGTACTGCTAGACCTACAAATGCTATTGGTCCTGCAAAAGCAGTAATTCCTCCAGCCAATAAACTCGTTGCAACGATGATTAAAAGAGTTACTTTTTTTAAGTTTACACCCATACTTTTAGCATAGTTTTCACCTAGTAATAATGCATTCAATGATTTAATAGAAGATAGACAAATTAATAAACCAATTAAAACACAAATAAATAAAATGAGTATTCCATTCCAAGATACATTTCCTAATGTTCCAAAACTCCAAAAAACAAACTGTTGTAACTGTTCCGCATTGCTAAAATAGGACAAAACAGAAACTACCGCTGATGTAACACTTCCAAACATTAAGCCAATTATTAAAATAGTCATGGTATCTTTAACTTTAAAGCTTACTGCTAATACTGCTAGTAACACCAAAAAACTACCTAAAGCAGAAGCGATTACTAAACTCCAAGGACCCAGTAATAAACCTCCTAAAGTTCCACCAAAAACTCCAGCACCTAATATTAATAAGGCGACTCCCAAACTAGCGCCACTACTTAATCCTAAGACAAAGGGTCCTGCTAAAGGATTTCTAAATAATGTTTGCATTATCAATCCAGAAACAGCTAAACCTCCACCCACTAAAACTGCTGTTATTGCTTTTGGTAACCGATATTCTAAAATAATAAACTGCCATGAAGATTTTATAGCCTCTCCACCAAATAAACTTGAAAAAACTTCTTTAAGAGGAATTGAGACGGTACCTAAACTTATATTAATGAAAAAAAACAGCACCATTAATAAAATTAGGATTATAAAATGTGATCGATATGTATGTTGAGTTTTCAATTATTTAAGTTGATCAAAAAAGTATAAATTATGATTTGGCAATAATTCTGGATGCAATATTTTAATAATATCCTTTAATATAATATCTGGTCTATTTGGGGCTAACTCAAAATATAATAAGCCACCAGTATCTCCAACTTTATGGGTAAAACTATATACTTGATCATTTTTAAAGGCATCAAATTGTTTATAAATAGCGTGGGCTTCTTTTAATTGTTTCATCGTGGTATAATAACTTGGCCCAATCCAAAATTGTGCATGTTCCCCTTTTTCTAAAACCGATTCTAAATTTAACGAATGACTTCCGGTACCTTTAGAATCACTCCATAAATATTTTCCATTTGCATCAGCTATAAATTGTGCGGCCCAACTTTTTCCTTGAGGTAAATACCAAATATCTTTATACATGGCTCCACTTAAAACGGTAGGTTTGTTTTTGGCTTTTAATGCAAGTTTTTTTGCATTTAGATATGCAGTTTTAATTTCTGAAAACAATTTATTAGCTAGCGCTTCCTTGTTGTAAAAAGCTGCAAAAAATTTAATCCATTCTGCTTTTCCCAATGGAGAAGTTTCTGTCCAATCTCCATTATATAGAACGGGTATTCCGGTTTTTTTTAGCGTATTAAAAGTTTTATTGTTCCCATCTACAGCAAAACCGATGACTACATCTGGACTTAATTCGATAAGAGATTCCGTATTAATATCTTCATTTTTGCCTAACTCTTTTATCAATCCTTTGTTTATTCTTTCTCTTGTTTTTTTGGAAGAGATATAATCTAAATTTGGAAACCCAATTAATGTTTGATCAACTGCTAACATTTCTAGAGAAGGTATATGAGTGGTAGAGGTAACTACAATATTTTTTATTGGAATAGTTACAATAGCATCATATTGTTCTGGAAAGTCAAGTATGGTAGCTTCCTCAATCAATGCATATTTAAAAACTTTTTCTGTTCCAGGCCAAGCGTTTTTTAAGGTGATTACTTTATACCCTTCTTGGTAGCTAATGTCAAATCCTTTTGCATATTCAATTTTTGAATTCTTATTAGTATTTATTTCTTCATTATTAGTTTCCTGTTGTTTTTTACAAGAAATAAAAAGCAGTAAAGAAAACAAGATGTAAATCGATTTATTCATTCTTCAAAATTAATAGTATTAATTTTATTTTACCATTAAATAAAATCTTATTTTTGTTTCGAATTTGGTGAGGATGTTTTTTATTATTAAAAATCATCTTCTTAAAAGGGAATTCGGTTTAATTCCGAAGCTGTTCCCGCAACTGTAAGTCATTTCAAATATAACATTTGAAATTGTAACTCTTTATAACCACTGCTCACGCGGGAAGGTTGTACAAATGACAAGCCAGGAGACCTGCCTATTCACTAATTAAACGATCGAGCTTTCGGGATAAAAGCAAGTGGATATGAAGAAATTATACCTTCTTATATTATTTATTAATGCTACGGCATCCATGTATGCTCAGCTAGATTCTATTCAACACTTAACTGAAGTGATGTTAATAGATGCAAAGTTGGAGGATTATTCTGAGGGCTTTGAACTCATTCAATTATCAGATACCTTAATAGCACGAAATTCGGTATCCTTAACGGAAGTATTAAACTTTAATACGACCATTTATTTTAAAGAAAATGGTTACGGAATGGTATCTTCACCCTCTTTTAGAGGAACAAATGCATCACAAACAGCTGTTATTTGGAACGGAATTTCGATCAACTCAAATCTTAATGGTCAAACCGATTTTAACACCATCGCTCCAAGTTCTTTTAATACTATAATTATAAGAAGTGGAGGAGGTAGTACTCAATACGGGAGCGGAGCAGTTGGAGGTAGTATTCATTTAAATAATACAATCGATTTTCAAAAAAAACAATCATCAGACTTAAGGCTATCCTACGGTAGTTTTTCAACAATTAATGGTGTATTTAAAAGTAGATTTTCATCTGATAAAAAGTACATTGATTTGGGAATTGACTTTATTAGTTCAGAAAATGATTATGAGTATATCGATTTAAATCAAAAAAATGAAAATGGAAATTTTGATAAACTAAATGTAGCTGCAAATGCAGGATTAAAATTTAGGAAAAGTACACTTTCTTGGAATTCAAATTACTTTTCAGGAACACGAAAATTTTCAGGAACCATTACATCACCTTCAAAAGACAGTTATAAAGACATAACAACACGAAATTTAGTAACTTGGAACAAGACCTTTAATAAATGGAAAAATACGATAAAAGGAGCTCATACTTTTGAAAGATATCGATACTATCCTCAGCCTGAAAATCAGTTATATTTTGAAGGGCAATCAACTACTTATTTAGGAGATTATCAATTGGAATATGAAATAAATAAGGATCTAAAAATAAGTTCCATCATTAGCTATACCTATATAAAATCTAAAGGGACTAATATTGGAACTAACGATCGTAATACCCTAGCTGCGATTTTTTTATGGAAGCATCACTTAAATGAAAAATTGAGTTATGGTATCAATTTACGACAAGAGTTTTTAACTGATTTTGAGAATCCTTTTTTTGCTTCTTTTGATGTTAATTATACGATCAATAAGTACTATTCTTTAAAAGCAAATGGATCTAAAAATTATCGCACACCTACTTTTAACGATTTATATTGGAATAGTGGAGGAAATGAAAATTTAAACCCAGAAACTTCTTATCAAGTTGAAATCTCTAACCAATTTGTATGGAATCAATTTCAGTTGAATATAACCGGTTTTTATATATCTTCTGAAGACCTAATAAAATGGCAACCAGGGGTAGATGGTTTATTTACACCAGTGAATATTTCAAAAACTGAAAATAATGGTATTGAAATAAATGGAAACTTTTCAAAATCATTTAATAAACATGAATTAAATCTAGTTTTTAATTATTCATACACCGCTGCTAAAGATTTAGAAAAAAACAAACAGTTAATCTACGTTCCTTATCATAAGGTAACTGGAGTTTTTAATTATTATTATAAAAAATTTAGCGCTTATTATCAATTACTATTTAACGGTGAGGTATTTACAACCACCGATAATTATGGAATTTTAGATAGGTATTCCGTTTCCAACCTAGGATTTGAATACCTAATACAAGAAAAGTTATTTCCAATAAAAATTGGAATTAAATTTAACAATATTTTCAATACGTATTATGAGAATGTTGCTTACCGGCCTATGCCAAATAGAAATATACAAACCTTTATAAACTTAAAATTTTAAAAAAATGAACTTATTAAAAAAAATCGCTTATTTAGTTACTTTTACTTTCTTAGTTGCTTCTTGTTCTCAAGATGATGAAGGTGTACCATTGCCATTAGGAGCTTATGAAAACGGATTCTTAATCACCAACGAGGGACCGTTTCAAAATGGATCAGGTACGGTATCATTTGTTTCAGATGATTATTTATTTGTGGAAAATGAAATCTTCAACCAAGTTAACTCCTCTGATTTGGGAAATATAGTACAGTCTATGGGTTTTAATGATGATCAAGCTTTTATAGTAGTAAACAATTCCAATAAAATTGAAGTTGTAAATAGGTATACTTTTGAATCTATTGCTTCCATAACAGAAGGTTTAAATAATCCACGGTACTTTGTGTCTTCAGGTAGCAATGGGTATGTTACTAATTGGGGAGATCCTTTTGATGATACCGATGATTTTGTTGCCGTAATTGATCTCTCTACACATACGGTAACCTCTATTATACCTGTTGCTTTTGGTCCAGAGAAATTAATAATGGCAAACAATGATTTGTATGTTGCTCATCAAGGTGCCTATGGTCAAAATAATATTTTATCTGTGATAGATGTTTCAGCTAATATTTTAGAATCCACCATTGAAGTAGGAGATGTTCCCAATTCGATGGTAGTTTCAAATAATGATATTTGGGTACTTTGTGGCGGTAATCCTGAATTTACCGGTAATGAAACGAATGGAAAATTAGTAAAAGTTGCAACAAGGGAAAATGCGGTTGTACAAGTTTTTGATTTTTTACCGACCAACCATCCTAAAAGTTTATCGATTGATGGTGTCAGTTTAATTTATAATTTAAATGGAGAGGTTTTTAGTAAGGAAGTAACTAGTAGTTCTTTGCCAACAAGCAGTATTATTGCTGGATCCTTTTATGCCATGACTATTAATGATGGAAAACTTTATGCTACTGACGCTGGTGATTTTGCAAGTAACGGAACATTAAAAATATTTGATTTATCTACCAATTCAGAAATCATAACAATCGCTACAGGAATTATTCCTGGAGGAGTTTACTTTAATAATTAATTAGAAAAATTCTTGATTTATGAGCACCTCAGGCATTGGGGTGCTTTTTTTATTTAATCTCCAGTAATATAAACTGATTGAGCTGTTTGCCAAAAACTTGAAAATTATCATCAGCGACAAAGATTAATGATTTATTCCCATTATTAAGAATAGGACCAAAAGTAATGCCTTCAATATTATCTATAATACCCTCGGTAAGCTCACTTTTAATAGCGTCAAACTCGAAGAGTAATTTTTTATTCAAAGGTATGTAATCTGTGCTTTTTAAAGAATCGATAGCTAATGAATTTGTAGTAGAACTATCTGCATAGGCATAATAAATATTAACCGTGTTGCCATACCCAAAATAATCACTTTGATAGGTTCTTTCGATAACAAAAAAATGATTGGCTTTAAACTCTAAAATATCGGTAACTCCATTGATATTGAATCCTCCTTTATTAGTCTTTGTAATAGCAGATAACTGATATACAAACTCTTTTGATGGCTTTCCAGTTTCTTTATCAAAATAAGTAAATCTAACCGGTGAATTTGCTTTCTGGTATTTAGGTTCCTCTCCATCTATAGGAAGGGGCAGTTCAAAAGCAGTCCAATAGCCTTTATCATCAATACTATGGCTTAGTCCTTCCAATGTTGCGTTATGAATGGGCTTGGAATTTGCACTTGCTAAGAATTTAGTTGGTAATTGGAAGTCTTTTATAAATTCACCATTTTCTTTAGCTGAAAATAAAAGAGGATCTTTACCATTATTAATAGCCCCTTCACTTACCATAATTATCTTATTATTTGGCGCTGCAAGTATAGATTCTATATCCAAAACGTGATCTTGATAATAGGGGTCGTCTTCAAAAATAACCACATCAATAAAATTGATTTCTGAAATAGTATCATTTTTAATATTAATTTTTGCCTTGCAATAACGGGGCGTTTTAGAGTCATCAACCGCTAAGTAATAAATCCCATTTTTATAATCTATTCCTGAAAGTCCTCCAATTTTAGTTTTTTTTATAGTTTGATTAATAGGATAGACATATTCATCTAAAAAATGAAGCGATATTTTTTGTTGCTCTTTTGGTAAAGAGGAACAACAGATAAAAAGAAAAGATAAAGAAAGAAAGAATAAATAGTTCATAAGCAACATTTCAGTTTTATTGTTCTGCTATCATAAGTTGATAAATAGGAGATTGAATTTTGTTTTCCAATAATTCATTAAATTGAGTAGTTGACCTAGGTTGCGGTTGTGGTATGGATAGAATATCATTTAAAGCAGCAGCTAAGAGAGGTTCGTTAACATCTCCTAAAACACCTAAATTGGTATAATTTTCTTTCAGTTGAATGTCGGGAAACAAACCTTCTGCATAATCAGTGAACCCTACAGCATTAGAGGTTTTAAATACTAATGGTAACATTGCATAGGTGTGTCCTGGATTTGCTTGACTTTTACTAAAGTTAGGAGCTGGAGCATCGTATAATAAAAAAGATGCCTGATATTTTCCAGTAGTGGTATCTCCAACTTGCGTCATATCAATATATGGGTTAAGGCCATTAATAACCAATTCACTAGCAGAAGCAGACCTTTTGGTCGTTAGCACATATGCTTTTGTTAAGTTTAGACTGTTAATGGCTTCGCCTGTAAAAATTTGGTTATCAAATAACTTAGGACTTGCATATTCAGCTTGACGATCTGTATTCCACTCTTCATTTGCAAATACTTGATTATAAAATTGACCAGTTATCATGCTGGATAAATCAATGGCAGTTTCTACAGAACCTCCTCCGTTATATCTCAAATCAATGACTAGATCTGTAATAGCATCTGCTTTAAATTGTGCAAAAACACCATTTAATTGAGAATCGAAATCCCTAGTAAAAGCATTGTACATTAAATAACCTATTTTTTGACCTTCTACCGTTAGGGTTTCAGCAATAAGTATAGGGTTCTCCGTATATTGTTGTTTTACTAATGTTATACTTTCTCCAGTGGGAGTAATTGCAGTTCCATCAAAAGTTGCTAAACCTATTTCATAGGAATTGAGGCTTAATAACCCAGAAAAATTCGTGTTGGTTAATTGTTGTCCATCTATGCTATTAAAAATCATACCTCGTTCTAAGTTCTTAGATTCAGCACCAGTTCCCGGCAAAACATAGCGTATATAGCCAAATACATTACTACTATTATTGGGATAATAAACCAAACCGAATTCCATACCGTTATTTAGGCTAACTCCATTTAAAGCATCTTCTAATTCATTATAGTTAGCTACTAATAAACTAAATCGATCTTGTGGAGATTTTAAAAAACTAAATAAACTTTCAGGAGTTTCAAACGAATTTAAAAAAGTATTTAACTCGCCTTGATTAGCAAAATTATCATTCGCTAGTTCTGGTGTGTCTGCTTTATAAAGATAAAAATAGTTAAGCCCTCTATAAATAAAGTTTTCAATGTCTAGGTCGGAAGCGCTTTGTATATTGTCATCCAAATCTTCAAAGCAAGAAACAAATAAAGTAGAAATAGTAATTAGCAACAATAAGATTTTCTTTTTCATAAGTTTGGGTATATTCGATATTGAATTAAACCACTAAAATAGTTACATTATTGTTAATTGAAAATATTTTGTAACAATATTAAGCGAAACTCGTCATCTTAATATAACAGTAAATAATTAGTAATCTTTTGAAACAAAAAGAGTTTTTAAATACTATTCTTCCTTGCAAAAACACCTTATATAGGTTGGCAAAAAGACTTTTAGTTTCCAGCGATGAAGCTGAAGATGCTGTGCAAGAGGTTTTTTTAAAACTATGGAAAGGAAGAGATAAAATTGATAATTATAGAAGTCCAGAGGCTTTTGCAATTACCATAACAAAAAATTATTGTTTAGATCGATTAAAATCAAAACAAGCTTCAAATATAAAAATCGTTCATAATAATTATAAAAATAGCGAAAATATTGAAAGAACTATTGAAGGAAATGAAGGAGTAGAATTAGTTACTAAAATCATGGAGACCTTACCAGAAAAACAAAAAATGATCATGCAGTTAAGAGATATTGAACAATTCGAATTTGTTGAAATATCCCAGATGCTAGAAATAAATGAAACTGCAATTAGAGTAGCATTATCAAGAGCTCGAAAAGTAGTTAGAGAACAATTAATTAAACAATACAATTATGGAATTAGCTAAAATAGAAGCATTATTAGATTCTTATTTTAAAGGTGAAACAAGTTTAGACCAAGAGAACATGCTTCGTGATTATTTTTCAACTGCTACCATAGCTCCTCATTTAATGGCCTATCAAGGATTATTTGTAGGTTTAAAAAATGCACAAAAAGAAGTTTCAGAACGAGAAGTTAGTCTTCCTGAATCTTCAACTAATTCGAGAAGTTGGTGGTTAAGTATTGCAGCCACTTTAGTTATATTATTAGGAGTGGTTGGTTTACAGTTTCCAGCAAACCAAATGACTACGGAAGAACAACATGCCTTGGCAGAATTCAATAAATCAAGAACGACTTTATTACTTATGTCTAAGAGTTTTAATAAAGGAACCCAAGAATTGGCAGTTATATCTCAGTTTACGGAAACAAAAAATAGAATTTTAAAATAAATAGTATTCAATAATTAAATAAATAAGAATAATGAAAAAGTTAGCAATTATAATAGCAATAGTAGTAGCTCCAATGTATATGAGCGCGCAAGATGCATTTGACTCATTTGAATTTGAGCGTGAAGTAAGTTCAGTGGTAGTTACCAAAAACATGTTCAAACTTCTAAGTAAATTAGATTTAGAATCTAATGATATAGAAGCCAAAGAATATTTAGAATTAGTAAACAATCTAGATAATATCAAGATTTATAGTACTGAGAATAAAGAAGTAGGTGGAAGAATGGATGTTGCTGTAGCAACCTATTTGTCACAATCTCCTGGATTATCTGAATTGATGAGGGTAAAAGACAGTGGTAAAAACATTAAGTTTTATTCAAGAAATGGTAAAAGTGATAATTATGTAAGTGAATTATTAATGCATCTTACTGGAAATATCGATGGTGATGACAGAACGATTATTATGAAAATTACTGGAAACATAGACCTTAAAAAGATTTCAAAACTTACAAGTGAACTAAATATGCCTGGTAGCGAAGAATTGAAGAACATAAATAGCGAAAACTAAATAGATGATACTTATAAAATATATTTTAGGAATTGGATTAGCAGCACTTACTTTATTTAGCTGTAGTAATAAAGAATCATTGCAACGCTATATCGTAGATAGGCAAGACGATGACTCTTTTTTAAAAATTGATATTGCAGCAAGTTTATTACAAACAGATAGCGCTAATTTATCTCAAGAAGAAAAAGATATTTTGAAAACTATAAAAAAGATAAATGTAATTGCATATCCAATAGAAGAAGGAAATGTTTCAGCCTATGAAGTAAAAATGCAAGTGTTAAAAACGATCTTAGATCAAGATCGCTATAAAACGCTTATGAAGTATGGGTCCAATAAAGAAGGAGCAACCCTAAAATATGTAGGTTTAGAAGATGCAATTGACGAAATTATAGTGTTTGTAAGGGATGATGAAAAAGGATTTGCTTTATTCAGATTATTAGGTGATAATATGCGTCCTGAACAAATGATAAAATTAATGACTGCTATTGAAAAAGGAGATGTAGATATCTCTAAATTAAATTCAATAGGAAAGATCTTCAATATGTAAAAAGAAAAATAACTTCAATAAAAAAAGATCGATTTATATAGTCGATCTTTTTTTATAATTCAATTTTAAAGTATAAATCTATATTCCAGTATAGTTAGAAGGTGTAATCACTCGCATTTCTTGCTTTACACTTTCAGAAACGTCTAAGGTTTCAATAAAAGCAGCGATGGATTGTGCATTTATCTTCTCATTAGTTCGGGTTAATCCTTTTAATGCTTCATAAGCATTGGGATACCCTTCCCGACGTAGAATGGTCTGAATAGCTTCTGCAACAACCGCCCAATTATTTTCTAAATCCTCCGCAAATTTACTTTTGTTTAATAATAATTTATTCAATCCTTTTAAGGTTGATTGAAATGCAATTAGGGTATGTCCAAAAGGAACTCCTATATTTCTTAAGACCGTACTGTCTGTTAAATCTCTTTGCAATCTACTTATGGGAAGCTTTGCAGATAAATGCTCAAATAAAGCATTAGCAATTCCTAAATTACCTTCACTGTTTTCAAAATCGATAGGATTTACTTTATGAGGCATCGCACTAGATCCAACTTCACCTTCTTTGATTTTTTGTTTAAAATAATCCATAGACACATAAGTCCAGATATCACGATCTAAATCGATAAGGATATTATTTATTCTTTTTAAGCAATCAAATAAAGCAGCCATATGATCGTAATGCTCAATTTGTGTAGTTGGAAAAGAATGATGAAGTCCTAGTTTATCATGAACGAAGTTTTCTGCAAATGTTTTCCAATCGGTAGTTGGATATGCGACTTTATGAGCGTTAAAATTTCCAGTTGCTCCCCCGAATTTCGCAGCACTTTTAAGATTGTCTAATAAATCGAATTGCTCTTCAATACGAACTACAAATACATTTATTTCTTTGCCCAAACGAGTAGGAGAAGCAGGTTGCCCGTGAGTTCTAGCAAGCATTGGGATATCAGCCCAATCGGAAGCTAAGGAAGCTAATTTGTTTTTTAATTCTAATAATTGAGGAACATATACATCGTTCATCGCATTTTTTAAAGATAAAGGAACTGCTGTATTGTTAATGTCTTGAGAAGTCAATCCAAAATGAATAAACTCTTTATATTCCTTTAAGTTTAAAACATCAAATTCTTCTTTAATAAAATACTCAACTGCTTTTACATCGTGGTTAGTTACCATTTCAATGTCCTTAATTCGTTGAGCATCTTTAGTAGAAAAATTGGTATATAATTTTCTCAATTCAGGAAATAATGAAGAATCAAAACTAGCAAGTTGAGGTAGCTTTAATTCTACTAAGGCAATAAAATATTCAATCTCAACTTGAACACGATATTTAATCAGCGCTTCTTCAGAAAAGAAAGGAATTAAAGAATTGGTTTTGGAAGCATACCGACCATCAATAGGTGAAACAGCTTGTAATGATTGAGTTGACATAGTTATGGTTTTGAATAGTTTACAATGCAATATGCAATGGAAAATAAAGATGCAAAGATAGGGAAGTTTAATAGTTTGCTATTATGCCTTTAGATTTTTTAACTAATTCTTTTCAATTTTATCGATGGTTATTTTTCCAAGAGTTTTATAAGCTACTGTTTTGTTGTTTAGAGGGTGTTCAATAATTATTCTTAATAATAAATGAATCCAACAGTTCTAAATATAAAACTTCAATATCCAAGTAGCTCTTTAAGATACCTCATCTTTATTTTTGAAACAATAGTTTAATAATTCAGTTAGGATCTCTGGATAATTAATTACCTGATGTGCAGTATCTAATCGATTGAAACGATATACTCTTGTAGCGCCGATTTGTTAGCTAATATTTAAGAATTGGTTTTCATTAATAAAACTGCTGAGCTTATTTAATGTTTTTAATAAATTCAATTGCTTTTGCAACACCTGTGGTGGCTTTTTCAGCATATATCTTTATTTTTTCTGTTGAATTTACGGCTGGTTTCGGATCTATGAAAAAAATTTTTACTGATGGTGAAGCAAATTGAAGCAAGCTAGCCGCAGGATATACCTGCATCGAAGTTCCTACAATAATCAATATTTCAGCTTTTTGTACTATTTTAATAGCAGTATTCATTTCAGGAACCTCTTCTCCAAACCATACAATATGTGGTCTTAACTGATAACCATCTTTACATTTGTCTCCTATTATCAAATCTTTTTTCCATTCCAATACCGCAGTATTAATAGCGGTACTTCTAACTTTTAATAACTCTCCGTGTAAATGCAAAACATTGGAACTTCCAGCTCTCTCGTGTAAATCGTCTACATTTTGAGTGATAATCGTTACAGCATGTATTTTTTCTAAATCAGCTAATATCTTGTGGGCTTCATTAGGATTGACTTCTAACAATTGTTTGCGACGTTGATTGTAAAAATCTAAAACTAAATTTTGATTGGCATTCCAACCTTGAGGAGAAGCAACTTCCATCACATCATGGCCTTGCCAAAGACCATTGTTATCCCTAAAAGTATTAATTCCACTTTCGACACTCATTCCAGCTCCTGTTAAAACGACGATGTTCATTCTTGTTGGTTTTTATATCTTTGTAAAAACTAATTTTAGTGTAAAATTTGATTTTTAAAAATAAAGAATAATCTTGGATAATCAATTATTAGAACACTTACTTTCTTTTTTAACAGATCGAAGAAAAAACCTTTTTGATGAGGTGATTTCTAAGCGTACTAGACATTTTACAGTAGCAACAGAAGATGTGTATCAACTGCATAATACCAGTGCGGTAATGCGATCTTGTGATGTTTTTGGTGTTCAAGACTTGCATGTAATTGAAGAAAAAGTAAGTAAGAAAATAGATAGAGAAATTGCAATGGGAGCTCAGAAGTGGGTGAACGTAGATCGCCATAATTCTACAAAAGAATGTATTGATAACTTAAAAGAAAATGGGTATCAGATCATTGCCACTACTCCACATAATAATTCTAACGAATTAAAAGATTTTGACATTTCTAAGAAATCAGCTTTTTTCTTCGGTAAGGAAAAAGAAGGCCTGAGTGATATTGTTTTGGAAGCTGCTGATGGATATTTAAAAATACCGATGTATGGTTTTACCGAAAGTTTGAATATCTCAGTTTCTGCAGCAATCATATTACAAACTTTAATTACTAGATTAAAAGATTCTAATGTTGATTGGGAACTTTCAGAACCAGAGAAAAATGAAATTAAGTTAGATTGGGCCAAAAAGAGTGTAAAAAGCTCCATAAAAATCATAAAAAGGTATAAAAATAAAATAAAATAAAATAATTCCTTCTCACTTGTTATTTACAATTAATTGTCTACTTTTATAAAAACTAAAAACATTTAAAATGAAAAAAACAGTAACAATTTTATTATTAGCTATTTTACCTTTTACAGGTTTTACTCAAGAAAAGCAAGTCTATGAATCTATTGCCTACATCAATGATGTGTCGGTTTCTGAAATTCCAAGATTTGTTGAACTCTTCAAAAAATTTACTGATATGTCTATGGGAGAAAATAGAACAATGACTGGAGAATGGCTTTTTAGACATTGGTATGGGTCTGGACAAACATTTACAGTAGCTTCTCAATACAATAGCATGGAGGACTACCTCGCTGATGGCGACCTAGCCAATGATAATATCAGAGCCAAAATTAAAGCTACTGCAGGTGAAAAGGAACAAGAAACATTAATGGATGAATGGTCTGAGCTAACAGCATTCTGGAATAACCATAGCGATGAAATACGTGTAGCTAATACTACTACGGGACTTTATAGCAAAGAAGATGTTAATTTTGATGTGCCTTTTGTGATGTCTGTTGGACGTTATAACTCTTCTGGTGATTGGGCTGACATGGGGAATGCATTTTTTGATTGGGCAATAGCTCCCGATGTTGATAGTGGTGCTTCTATTGCTGGTGGTGTAAGTTACCATTATATGGGTTCTGGTCCTGATGTAGAAGTTTGGAGTTGTTATAATAGTTTGGTAGATTTTGCTACTGCTGTTACTGCCGACAGAGCGGATACAGACAAATCCAAAGCAGGACGTACCGCTTTTTGGAGTCTTGCTGATGGAGCGCATGAAGATCAAATCTACTTGCACATTGGACATGTAGATATGGATAAAGGAGTTTTTGATTTAGCTGGAGCAGATCGCTAAAGATTAAATTAAATATTAATAAAAAGAGGTGCAAAGCACCTCTTTTTGTGTTTTAGATGTACTAAAAGTTGTTTATTTACATAAATTATTCCTGCGATATGAAATTAGTTTTTGCAACTCATAATAAAAATAAAATAAGAGAGGTGAAAGCGTTAATGCCTTCTTATATAGAATTGTTGAGTTTAACAGATATTAATTGCTTTGATGAAATACCTGAAACTTCTTCAACGATAGAAGGGAATGCTTTGTTAAAAGCAAATTTCGTAAAAGAACATTATGGCTTTGATTGTTTTGCCGATGATACTGGATTAGAAGTTCAGGAACTAAATAATGAACCGGGTGTTTACAGTGCAAGATATGCTGGACCCGCTAACGATGCCCAAGCTAATATGGATAAATTATTAGCTAATTTAAATAATAAAAGCAATCGAAACGCTCGTTTTAAAACGGTTATTGTGTTTATTCAATCTGAAAAAACAGAATTTTTTACCGGTATTTGCGAGGGAACTATTACCATGGATAAAAAAGGAGCTTCAGGATTTGGATATGATCCAATATTTCAAGCAATTGGCTTTAAAAAAACATTTGCAGAAATGACATTAGCTCAAAAAAGTAAAATCGGGCATAGAGGAAAAGCTGTTCGCTTATTAATCAATTACTTATCAAAAGCTTAGATTAAAAATAAAGCTATATATTTGCCGCTTGAAAATCCTCAGGATGAGGACGTGTTGAAAGAAGTAGTATAGGATTTATTTGTCGGGTATACTTCTAAAACATCACACAAATAAATAAAATAAAATACTATAATGAGCAAATTTGCTGAACTAGGTCTGGAAGAAAATCTTCTAAAGGCCATCGAAGATATGGGGTTTACAACTCCATCTGATGTACAAGAAAAAGCAATCCCAGTTTTACTAGAAAAAGATACCGATATGGTTTCTTTAGCACAAACAGGAACTGGTAAAACAGCAGCATTTGGTTTTCCTATGTTGCAAAAAATAGATATAGGAAGCCGTACCACTCAAGGGCTGATACTTTCTCCAACAAGAGAACTTTGTTTGCAAATCACCAACGAAATTAAAAATTATGGTAAGTATTGCAAAGGATTAAATGTAGTAGCAGTATATGGAGGAGCTAGCATTTCTGATCAAGCCAGAGACATTAAAAAAGGAGCGCAAATTATTGTTGCAACTCCTGGAAGAATGAAAGACATGATTGGTAGGCGAATGATCGACATTTCAAAAATTGAATATTGCGTTCTTGACGAGGCTGATGAAATGTTGAATATGGGATTCTATGAAGATATTACAGAAATACTTTCATATTCTCCAGATGATAAGAGTACCTGGTTGTTTAGCGCAACGATGCCAAGAGAAGTTTCTAACATCGCTAAAAAATTCATGTATGATCCCGTTGAAATTACGGTAGGTGGTAAGAATATGGGAGCAGAAAATGTATCTCATGAATACTATCTAGTAAACGCAAGAGACCGGTACAATGCTTTAAAAAGACTAGCAGATGCAAATCCATCTATATTTTCAGTGATATTTTGTCGTACCAAAAGAGATACACAAAAAGTAGCAGAATTATTGATAGAAGATGGTTACAGTGCTGCTGCATTACACGGAGATCTTAGTCAGAACCAACGTGATTTGGTAATGAAATCTTTCCGTAACAGACAAATACAAATGTTAGTAGCAACAGATGTTGCTGCACGTGGTATAGATGTAGACGATATTACACACGTAATAAATTATCAATTATCAGACGAAATAGAAACCTACACACACCGAAGTGGGCGTACAGGTAGGGCTGGTAAAACTGGAATTTCTATAGTGATTGCTTCAAAAAGTGAAAGTCGAAAAATTCATGCTATAGAAAAAATTATTCAAAAGAAATTTATTTTAAAAGAAGTTCCTTCAGGAATGGAAATTTGTGAAGTTCAATTGTTTCATTTAGCTAATAAAATAAAACAAACAGAAATTAATCATGATATAGATGCATACCTTCCAAATATCAACGAAGTATTAGAAGAGTTTTCAAAAGAAGAATTGATTAAAAAAGTTTTTTCTGTAGAGTTTACAAGATTCTATAATTATTATAAAAAAGCAAAGGATTTAAATGTATCAGCAGGTGATATGTCGGAAGGATCTAAAGACACAGTTCGTTACTTTATAAATATTGGAGGGAAAGATGATTTTGATTGGATGAGTTTAAAAGATTTCTTAAAAGAAATGTTGCATCTTGATCAAGATGATCTATACAAAGTAGATGTTAAAGAAAGCTTTTCTTTCTTTAATACAGATACAAAGCATCAAGAATTAGTAATGGATTTCTTTAAAGATTTTGAACTCGAAGGAAGAAGAGTTTCTGTAGAAATTTCAAAAGACACTGGAAGAGGAAAACGTGGAGGAAGAGATCGCGATCGTGGTGGAAGTCGTGGAGGATTTAAAAGCCGTGGAGGAGATAGAAGAGGTGGCGGTGACAGAAGAGATAATAAAAGAAGTAGCGGAAGCGGAGGTGATAGAAGAGATAATAGAAGAAGCAGTGGAAGCGGAGACGATAGAAGAGGTGGTGGAAGCGGAGATGATAGAAGAGGTGTTGGAAGAAGTGACGGAGGTAGAAGTGATAGAGCTGGTAGTGACAGAGGTAGAGGCGATAGTGGAAATTCTGGTTTTAAAGGAAGAAGTCGTAGGTCTAGCGATAAACCTGCAGGTTCAGGTACTGGAGGTAGAAGACGTAGAGATTAAATCTTAAATTTTTGTTATTATAAAAACTTTGGTTTAAAATTGGTGTCTATTAGGTTATATTAGCGACCTCTATGAAAAAATATTGTTTATTACTATTGTGTTTTGTGACTGTTTTAGGATGGTCTCAAGATGAACTTCCTAAAAAAAAGAAAGACTCTGTTGTATTATCTTCAATGATTAATGGAAAGGTTTTAAACGCCTCAAACAATCTAATATTAGAAAATGTACACGTTGTTAATTTAAATACTGTAAAAGGTGCTTTAACTAACAATAAAGGTACATTTATAATGAAAGCAGAAGTAAATGATACCTTATATTTTTCTTATTTAGGGTTCAAGTCTATTCGGGTAAGGGTGACTAATGACTGGTTAAAATTTGGTGAGATTAAAATTAAAATGACCGAGTTAAGTATCGCTTTAGAAGAGGTAATCTTAAGGCCTATTCAGTTAACAGGATATATAGAAGTAGATGCTAAGTTAATACCTATTTATGATGATTATCGTTATCGAATCGCAGGAGTTGGAGGAGGTTATGAAGGAGGTCAATCTCAGCCTGGGTCTGTAACTAAAGTTTTAAATTCAATATTTAACCCTGCAGATTTTCTCTATAATGTTTTTGGAAAACGACCAAGACAAATGAGTAAAATGCGTAAAATGAAAGATGATGACGAGATAAGGAACTTGCTTCAGTCTAAATACGATAGAGAGACTTTAATGGCGGTATTGCAATTAGAAAGAGTTGATATTGATGAAATACTAAATAATTGTAGTTATTCAGAAAATTTTATTAGGACTGCAAACGATCTTCAGATATTAGATGCTATTAGTGAATGTTACGAAGAGTATCGAGTTTTAAACAGGGGAAGGAAGTAGTCAATGCTTCAGATTATAATACACTACACATTACATTTTTTGGTGCCTGGCCTAATAGCATGGTTGTTTTTTAGAGAACAATGGAAAAAAGCTTGGCTTATTATGATTGCAACCATGTTAGTGGATTTAGATCATTTACTGTCAAGTCCAATTTATGTTGCTAATCGTTGTAGTATTAATTTTCATGTATTACATTCCTATTATGCGATTGCAATTTATTTAATATTATTTTATTTTAAGAAATTTAGAATCCTTTCTGTTGGGTTATTATTTCATATGCTTACTGATTTTATTGATTGTTTGTTAATGAAGTAGTATTTTAGTGATTCGTTAAATTCTTATTTATGAATGATATAGTTTCTAAACAACGCGCATTTTTTTATACCCATAAAACGAAAGCAATTCAATTTCGTTTAGCCCAACTTAATAAAGTAGAAACGCTTTTAAAATCGAATGAAGATTTATTGTATCAAGCGATATATGAAGATTTTAAGAAATCTAAATTTGACACCTATGTTACTGAATTAGCTTTGCTGTATCAGGATATAAAAGAAGCTAAAAGAAATGTTCGTAAATGGTCAAGAACGAAGCGAGTAGGAACCAATATGCTTAATTTTCCCGCCCGTAGTTATATCATTCCTGAGCCATTAGGTGTTTGTTTGGTAATTGGAGCATGGAACTATCCATATCAATTAACATTAGCTCCTGTAATTGCAGCTATAGCTGCTGGAAATACTGTAATTATAAAGCCAAGTGAAATGGCTCCAAAGACCAGTGCTTTAATGGCAAATTTAATCAATGAAAATTTTGATTCTGCGTTTTTAAAAGTTGTAGAGGGTGGTGTTTCAGAAACAACAACGCTATTAAAAAGTAAATTTGATAAAATATTTTTTACTGGCAGTCCACAGGTAGGAAAAATTATTTACCAAGCTGCAGCTAAAAATTTAACTCCTGTGACTTTAGAATTAGGTGGTAAAAGTCCTGCAATTATAACAGCAGATAGTAATTTAAAGATGACTGTTAAAAGAATGGTTTGGGCAAAATTTTTAAACGCTGGCCAAACTTGTATTGCTCCAGACTATGTGTTAGTTCATAAATCGGTAGAGAAAAAGCTACTGGAATTATTGAAGCTTGAAATAGAAAAAGAGAATTTTTCTATTGAAAATGGAAACTATACTCAAATTATAAATGAACGTAATTTAAACCGTATTTCCAACATGTTTTCTTCTGAAAATGTTTTTGTTGGAGGTAAAATAAATACTTTGAACAGAACTATTGAACCAACTGTATTACAAAATATTAGGTTTTCAGATGATGTAATGAAAGAAGAGATATTTGGCCCTGTTCTCCCGGTAATATCATATCAAAATATCGAAGAGGTAATACAATATGTAAATAGTAACCCTACACCTTTGGCTTGTTATGTTTTTACAAATAATAATCAAGTGAAAAAGAAAATTTTAAACGAAATTTCATTTGGTGGTGGAGCTGTAAACGACGCAATTATGCATATTTCAAATTCGAATTTACCATTTGGTGGAGTTGGTAATAGTGGTATTGGTTCTTATCATGGGGAAGCTGGATTTAAATCTTTTTCTCATTATAAAAGTATTTTAGAAAAATCGAACCTTATGGAATTATCTTTAAAATATTATCCTCACAGTAAGAGAAAGCTTTCCTGGGTTCAACGATTTATAGGTTTTTGATGCTACTTTATCTAATAAATCACAAAAGAGAATCACTTTTTTTAACTTATTGCTTATGAACTGTAATGATAACGGTTTTTGATGTTGGCGTATTACTAATTCTAGCTTTACTTTGTAACGGTACCAATACATTAGCTTCTGGAAAGTAAGTGGCAGTACATTGTTTAGGTATATCATAAGGGATAACAAGGAAACTTCTAGCGATCCGTTCTTTTCCTTTAAAATGACTTATTAAATCAACTTTATCGAGTTTTTTTAATTTTTGTTGCTTGATGTCATCTGGATTCATAAAAATAACTCTACGCTCATTTAAAACGCCTCGGTATCTATCATCTAAACCGTAAATAGTTGTATTGTATTGATCATGAGTTCTGATAGTCATCATAATCAATTGATCTTTCTTCAATACAATATCAGAAACAGTATTTATACTAAAGTTTGCTTTTCCAGTTGCTGTAGGGGTAAAATCGTTGTTTCTTGCAGTATTTGGTAAATAAAATCCACCTTTTATCCTTATGCGTTTATTATAGTTTTCAAATCCTGGAATGGTAGCTTCTATTTTATCCCTAATACAATCGTAGTTTTTAATGAATTCAGACCATTTTATGGTTGAATTCCTTAAGCTTGCTTTTGCTATTCCAACAACAATTGCTGGTTCACTTAATAAGAATTCGGACAAAGGCTTTAAAGGGCCAGAAGATGATTGAACAACTCCCATGGAATTTTCGACGCTTACAAATTGAGCTCCTTTCTCTTGAATATCTTTTTCAGACCTTCCCAAGCAAGGTAGAATCAATGCTTTTTTTCCATGTATTAAATGACTTCTATTTAATTTAGTAGAAACCTGTACCGTTAATTTACAATTTTGTAATGCTTCAGCTGTATATTCAGTATCTGGAGTTGCAGAAAGGAAGTTACCTCCCATCCCAATAAAAACACTAGCTTTTTTTTGATGCATAGCTTCTATTGCGTCCACAACATCATAGCCACGCTTTCGGGGTGCTTTAAAGTTAAATTCTTTTTCTAAATTATCTAAGAATGCCTCTTCTGGTTTTTCCCAAATCCCCATTGTTCTGTCTCCTTGCACATTAGAATGTCCGCGAACAGGGCAAGTTCCTGCACCTTGTTTTCCAATACTTCCTTTTAATAATAATAAGTTGACAAGTTCACGAATGTTATCTACAGAATTTTTGTGTTGTGTTAATCCCATAGCCCAACAGATAATTATTTTTTTCTTTTGGGCAATTAACTCTGTAGCTTCTTTGATAGTGTTAAAATCTATACCTGTTTGTGGGATTAATTCTTCAATAGAAGCGTTTTCTAGATCTTTGATGAAATCATCATATCCTATTGTTTTTGAATTGATAAATTGATGATCAAAAACTGAATTGGGATTTTCTTGTTCTTTTTCCCACAGTAATTTTAAGATTATTTTTAACAAAGCAACATCGCCATTTATTTTTACTTGTAGAAAAATATCTGTTAATTTCTGACCTTTACCAATCCATTTAATCGGATTTTGTGGATCATTATATCGCATTAATCCAACTTCTGGCAATGGGTTGATGGTGATAATTTTACCACCTCTTTTTTTTGTTTCTCCTAAAGCAGTTAACATTCTAGGATGATTTGTCCCAGGGTTTTGACCCATTACAATTACTAATTCTGAATATTTAAAATCATCAAGGGTTACAGATCCTTTTCCAATACCTAGCGTCTCGCTTAGCGCTGCTCCGCTAGATTCATGACACATATTAGAACAATCAGGTAGGTTATTGGTACCAAATTTTCTTACAAACAATTGATATAAAAAAGCAGCTTCATTACTGGTTCTTCCTGAAGTGTAAAAAATGGCTTCATTAGGAGAGGGTAATAATTTTAATTCGTTACCTATCATTTTAAAAGCATCTTCCCAAGAAATTTCTTCATAATGATCTTTACCTTCATGAACAACAACAGGATGTGTAATTCTTCCTTTTTTCCCTATTTCATAATCTGATAATTTTGATAGTTCTGAAATAGAGTGAGTGGCAAAGAACATTGGTGATACTCTATTTTTAGTAGCTTCTTCAGCTACTGCTTTGGCACCATTCTCACAATACTCTGCTAAAAAAGCTCTTTTTTCATCTGGATCTGGCCAGGCACAACCCGGACAGTCAAATCCACCTTTTTGATTTAGATTTGCTAAAAGGCTAATTCCCTTTACCAATCCAACCTCATCTTTTATCCGAGAAATAGTAGATTTTATTGCTTTAAACCCAACAGCGGAAGTTGGAATTTTTTTTAATTCTATTCCTGTTAGTTTTTCAGGCGGTTGTGCATGTATTTTTTTTGTTCTCATGACAATACTTTAGTTTGTAAAAAGCTAGGATTTGCATAAACAGTCATTTTATTTTCTCTAGTAAATCCAATTAAACAAATGCCAAATTCCTTTGCGAAATCTACAGCCATAGAAGAACAGGCTGAAACTGCAACAATTACTTGGATTTTAGCCAAAAAAGCTTTGGAAACAATTTCATATGAAACACGCCCGCTTACCAGTAAATACATTCCATTTTTTAAACTATTCTTTTGTAATAAACTGCCAACACATTTATCTACAGCATTGTGTCTCCCAATATCTTCTCTAATGGTTAGAAGCTGAAACTGCTTATCAAAAATTCCTGCAGCATGGCTTCCTCCAGTTTTTTTAAACGTTTCTTGATGTTTTTGTAAGGGTCCAAACATATGCAACAAGCTTTCAGAAGAAAAAGATACTTTTTTAACTATTTTATCACCACTAACCTTTAAATCTTCTAGTTGTTGTTTTCCGCAAATACCACATGAAGAAACTGATAATAATGTTCTTTTGTTTAAGTACCCTTTTCCTAGAACATTTGTTGCAATAGTTACATTTATAATACTTGGAATTCCATATTCCTCCTTAATAACTTCAAAAGGAATTGAGCTAGGTTTTTTATAAATATCTTCCGCGTACAAGAGACCAAGAACTAAATCTTTGTCATTATTGGGCGTTCGCATTACTACCGAATATGCCTTGGAGTTAATGTTAATTTGCAAAGGAGCTTCAACCACTAACTCATCCTTTCTAATAGATTGAGAATTATTTATTATGTGAAGTCCTTCGTATGTATTTGTCTGCATAATATAACCAGTAAAAAGTTATCAAAACAAATCTAGTAAAAAAAAAAGCATGAACACCTCAAAAAAATATAAGTTAAAGCATATTAAAATTATACTTTATAAAATATAAAGGTTTTTTTTGTTAAATTAAATCAATAAAAAATTGCTCTTTCGGTATTATTATTTTTGTAGCTATCTTACCAAGGTATAAATTTCACTTTATAACTTTATGAAAATTCTTGATAAATCGACTTGGAAACGAAAAGAACATTTTGATTTTTTTAATCAATTTGATGAGCCATTTTTTGGTTTAGTTACTGAGGTTGATTGCACAAAGGCATATCAAATATCAAAAAGTAAAGGGCAATCCTTTTTTGCTTATTACCTTCATAAATCTTTATTGGCAGTAAATTTAGTCGATGAGTTGAGGTATCGCATAGAAAATAATGATGTAATAATATTTGATGAAATTCATGCGTCCTCAACTATAGGAAGAAAAGATGGTACTTTTGCATTTACATTTGTTCCGTATAGTTTTGATTTTGCTAATTTTAATGAGTCATTAAAAGAAGAAATTAATCACGTACAAAACTCAAATGGATTGCGAGTAAATGACGATGATTCTAGAATTGATGTAATTCATTACTCTTCAATACCATGGCATACATTTTCTGGATTGACTCATGCAAGAAATTATAAGCGAAAAGATAGTGCGCCAAAAATTACATTTGGAAAAATGTTTCAGAAAGGAGATCAGAAAATGATGAATATTGCCATATATGTGCATCATGGATTGGCAGATGGATTTCATATAGCTAAATATTTAGACTATTTTCAAAAATTTATGAATGGTGAATAGTGATTTTTAAAATAAAAAATAAATTTCAATTCCTAAAATGAAAAAAACATTCAAATACATAGCAATACTATTAATTATAGTTATTACGTATTTTATAATTACAACCTATCCAAAATTGGATTTGATAAGTGGCTTTGCTGCAAAGAGTATTTCATCACATTATTTTATTGGAGATCGTCCTATTAAATATACAGAACTAGAAGATAATTTAGCTTCAACTATGGGTATGGCTTCAAGTGAAATATTGGTTTCTGAAAAAATAACAAAATCAAATGTTTTTGACTTAAAAGAAAGAACTGCTTTTTATAGAGATGGTGTTGGCAGTGTTCTGATACCCACCGGTAAAAAAAGAATAAACGCTTCCCTTGCAAAACCAAAACGCAATAAAATATCTACTAACCTTGCATATCCTTATGGAGATCTGCCTCAAAAAGATACTATTTTTCAAAATATTGATTATAAGAAATTACATAAGGTCATAAATAATGCTTTTATAGATTCAGTTGGAATTGAAAAGAAAACGCGTTCTGCTCTTGTAATTTATAAAGGACAAATAATTGAAGAACAATATATCAATGGATTCGATGAGAAATCAATGATGTTGGGATGGTCTATGACAAAAAGCATTACAAGTGCTGTTATTGGAGTTATGGTTAAAGAAAAGAAAGTGAGCCTTAGTCAAGTTAATTTATTTAACGAATGGAGTGATGATTCTCGTAAAAATATAACTCTTGCGAACCTTTTGAATATGAATAGTGGTTTAGAATGGGAGGAAAATTATACTAAAATTTGCGATGCCACTAAAATGCTTTTTTTAGAAGAAAACATGACCCAATCACAATTAGTAAAACCATTAATAGCTGAGCGAAACAATTCATGGAACTATTCTAGCGGAACAACTAATTTGTTAAGTGGATTTATTAGGAATCAATTTTCAACACATCAAGATTATTTAGATTATTGGTATGAAAAAGTCATTGATAAAATTGGAATGCACTCGATGCTAATAGAAACTGATTTCGATGGTAATTATATTGGAAGCTCATATGCATGGGCTACGACAAGGGATTGGGCAAAATTTGGCTTATTGTATTTGTACCATGGGAATTGGAATGGAGTCCAGGTTTTAGATCCTTCTTGGGTAGATTTTACAAAAAAACCAAGCGTTGGCTCTGCCGGTGTTTATGGAGGTCATTTTTGGTTAAATGCTGGAGGAAAATTTCCAGATGTACCAAAAGATATGTTTTCTTGTAATGGATTTCAGGGACAAAGAGTTTGGATTATTCCATCTAAGGATTTAGTGATCGTAAGAACAGGATTGCACGAATATCCGTTTTTTGATATCAATCAATTTTTAAGTGATATAGTTTCAACTATAGAATAGGGCTAGTTTCAGCTTTAAATAGTACTGGTATCAGTAAAATCTTATTATATTGTAAAATATAAAATATATAAAATCTAATTAAATGATCTATGGAAAAAGTTTTCTTTACTCTAATTGTGTTTATAAGTATTCAAGTTAGTTCTCAAACGATTACTTCTACCATTGCTTATCAAGGTTATGATGAATCACAAGCCTACTATGGTGAAGGTGAATATCAACTATTTTTAGATGCTATAGATGGAGTATTGGATAAACCAATTATAATGATTGATGGATTTGATCCAGGAGATGAAAGAGATATCTCCATGTTGTATGCTAAATTAGATTTTAATGGAGAAAATTTAGCAGATATTTTAAGAGATGAGGGTTATGATTTTATTGCTTTAAATGCGCATTTATATACTACAGATGAAAAATATATAGATGGTGGTGCCGATTATATTCAGCGTAATGCAATGGTTTTAGTGGAGTTAATTAATTTTATTAATAATGAAAAAGTTGGAAGTGAAGAATTAGTGATAATTGGTCCAAGTATGGGAGGTTTGATTGCCCGATACGGATTGTCATATATGGAGCAAAACAGTATGGATCATGAAACACGTCTTTATATTTCTTTTGATTCACCTCATTTGGGTGCTAATATCCCTGTAAGTTTTCAATATTTAATAAATTATTTTGCAAAAGATCAAGGTAATGCACAAGCTCAGGTAGTTGTAGATAATGTTTTAAACAGTCCAGCAGCTAAAGAGATGCTAATCGATCATTATTTAGGGCATTTATTAGCTGGATCAGACTATGAACAAGACCCAACTTTATTATTACCTGTTGGAGCTCCAAATTTTAGAGATGCTTTTCAAACGGAATTAGATAATTTAGGTTTTCCACAGAATGTTAGAAATATAGCCATGATAAACGGTAGCGGAAATGGTACTATGATTGGTGTTCCTGGAATGTCTATGATAGATACTACCTTGGATTTGGGAAATAGTCTGACTGCAGATATTTCGCTTCATTTTGCTCCAGCTGCAGGAGAGACTATTAATATAACAGATTTCACGACTTATTTTTTTGGGTATCCTCTTGCTTCTTTTGAAGCTTTCGAAGAATCCTTTTCATTTACTGACGGTTTGGATAGTTCTCCAGGCGGAAAAGGTGATATTACGTCTGGACTTGCAGATTTGAATGACTCTTTAATAGATGCATTTATTGAAGCCTTAGAGCAAGAAAATTATTCATTTATTCCTACAATAAGTTCATTGGCAATTAGCAATGAAAATAATTGGTATGAAACTCCTACTATTGGAGATTCTCCTTTTGTTAATACATATGTGCCTTCAGAAAATGAAAATCATGTAACTTTAACACAACAAAATGCAAATTTTGCTTTAGCTGAAATAAGACAAGAACCGTTAAATACTATAGATTTTGAATTGGTTAATTATATTTTAATGGAAAACCCTGTTTTTGAGCAAATTCGATTAAAACTAAATCCTTCGCTTTCGTATACTAATATTTCAATTTCGGTTTATAATACTTCAGGACAGCAAATCCTAACTAAAAAAATTCAAAACCCTTCAGATATAATAACTATAAATCATTATTTAAAATCAGGTATTTATATACTAAATATTGTTGACGATGCATATAGTTATAATACAAAAATGATAGTCAAATAATTAAAGTAATTGAACGTATTCATTTATCATTGTTGGTGCCAATAGTAAATTAGCGTATTTTTGGGATTAATTAAAATAGTAGTTATGGTATCAATAAATATTGAAAATGCTTTAAATAAACAGATTAGAATTGAAGCAGAATCTTCTCAAATATATTTATCAATGGCCTGCTGGGCAGAATCTAAAGGTTTTGAAGGAGTAGCTGAATTTATGTTTGCACAGGCAGATGAAGAGCGTGAACATATGCTGCGATTATTAAAATATTTAACCGAACGTGGTGGAAAAGCAATCATTTCAGAATTAAGTAAACCTTCTACCGATTATAATTCTCCGAAACAGATGTTTGAAGAAGTTTTTGAGCATGAAATATTTGTTTCTAACTCTATAAATGAATTGGTATCCTTAACTTTTGAAGAAAAGGATTTTGCAACACATAATTTTTTGCAGTGGTATGTAGCAGAGCAAATTGAAGAAGAATCAACCGCTAGAACTATCTTGGATAAAATTAACTTAATTGGTGATGATAGAAGTGGTTTTTACTTGTTTGATAAAGATGTGCGTTCCATGATAGCAAAACATTCCGCTCAATAAATTAGCTATGGTGATAAGGTTCATTTTTTAAAATGGTAAATCCTCTATACAATTGTTCAATAAAAAACAAGCGAACCATTTGATGAGAAAAAGTCATTGTTGACAAGGATATCTTGCCAGTAGCACGCTGATACATTTCTTCACTATACCCATAAGGTCCACCAATAATAAAGATTAAATTTTTAAGTCCACTATTCATTTTCTTCTGAAGAAATTCTGAAAACTGAACAGAACTAAATGTATTGCCTTTTTCATCCAAAATAATCATGGTATCCGATTTTTCTATTCGTTTTAAAAGTTCGTTTCCTTCTGCTATTTTTTGTTGTTTTTCAGATAAGTTTTTAGCATTTTTAATATCCGGTATTATTTCAAAATTAAATGAAACATAGAAACCAAGTCGTTTACTGTATTCTTCAATTAAAGCTTGCAGATCTTTAGAATCTGTTTTTCCAATCGCGAGTAGTTTTATTTTCATATTCTTGCTTATAGGATTGTAATATATTATAAAAATCAAAAATACAAAGATTACTAAGTTCTTTTCTTAGTTCTTTCTTAATGCTTCCAGCTAATTTCTTATTTTTGTTAAAAACCTACCCTTATGATTTCTGAAAAAAAATTTAATAAAGAAGTAGATTTAATTATTGCTAATGGCATACGTGAAGACATTGGTGATGGAGATCATAGCTCTCTAGCCTGTATACCGTATGATGCTATAGGTAAAGCGAAATTATTAGTAAAAGAAGATGGAATTATTTCTGGAATTGAATTTGCTAAACGTGTTTTTGATTATATAGATCCAGGGCTAAAATTAGAACTATTAGTGGAAGATGGGAGTGAAGTAAAATACGGAGATATTTGTTTTTATGTTACAGGTAATTCCCAATCCATTTTAAAATCTGAGCGATTGGTATTAAATGCAATGCAGCGTATGAGTGCTATTTCTACAAAAACTAAAAAGTTTGTAGATTTATTAGCGGGTACAAAAACAAAAATTTTGGATACCCGAAAAACGACACTAGGCATTAGAGCATTAGAAAAATGGGCAGTAAAAATAGGAGGAGGAGAAAATCATCGTTTTGCTTTATATGATATGATTATGCTAAAAGATAATCATATAGATTTTTGTGGTGGAATTACGAAAGCAATCCAACAAACAAAAGAGTATCTTTTAGATAATCGTTTGAATTTAAAAATTATTGTAGAAGCTAGAAATTTAGAAGAGATAGAAGAGATATTGCAATCTGAAGGGGTGTATAGAATTTTAATTGATAACTTCAATTATGAAGATACTAAAAAAGCAGTTACATTGATTGGTGATAAATGCCTAACAGAATCAAGTGGTGGTATCTCATTAGATACCGTAAAAAAATATGCAGCATGTGGAGTGGATTTTATTTCAAGTGGTGCTATCACTCATTCAGTCTATAATATGGATTTAAGCCTAAAAGCAATATGAGTGATAACATCGAAAAATACATCTTAAAAATACCGATACTAAGATTGCTGATTACCATTCCTCAAAAAATTTATTTACCCAGATTTAAAGGACTGACATTATATGATCTCATTAAAACTTATTTCTTTGGAATAATAGAAGGGACATTTTCATCTAGAGCAGGATCTATTGCATTTAGTTTTTTTATGGCATTGTTTCCTTTTATATTATTTCTTTTAAACTTGATTCCTTATTTACCAATAGAACCTCATCATTTTGTCGAATTTATAGAAGATGTATTGCCAAAGGATACAGCAAGTTTTTTTATGCCAGTTATCCTAGATATAATTGATAACCCAAGAGGAGGCTTGCTTTCGCTAGTGTTCTTGTTGACTATATTTTTAATGACAAATGGGGTAAATGCTATATTTAGTAGTTTTGAATACTCTTATCATATCACTATTAATAGGTCTTTTTTTAAACAGTATTTTGTGGCATCATTAGTTTCTATATTTTTAGCTTTATTACTTTTATTAACCATTGTTATTATCGTTTTTAGTGAGCGATTTATATGGGATTTAAGCAAAGAAGAATTGTTGAGTAATGGAGTGTTTTGGATAGAAGTCATTCGTACTATTATTTTTCTTATTTTGGTCTACTTTGTGATTGCTATTCTCTACTACTTTGGAATTAAAAAAGGAAAGAATAATCGCTTTTTCTCTATTGGAGCTTTCGTTACGACGATGTTATTTGTTTTAACGACGTATCTATTTGGAGTTTATATTACTAATTTTTCAAATTATAACGAATTATACGGCTCTATTGGAGCTTTATTAATTTTAATGCTTTACATATGGATTAACTCTAATTTATTGTTATTGGGGTTCGAATTAAATGCAACATTAAAAACCCTTAGATTAAAAGAATAATACAGTGTATTTTATAGACGTCATCTTACCAATTCCTTTAAAACAAATATTTACCTATGAGGTAAATAAAGATGAAGCTATGTTCCTGAAACAAGGAATGCGAGTTGCAGTTCCATTTGGGAAATCTAAACTATATACGGGAATTGTTTTTGCAATCCATAGAACAGCTCCTCAGGGTTATGAAACTAAATCTATTGATCAAATTTTAGATGAGAAGCCAATTGTAAATGGGATTCAGATAAAACATTGGGAATGGATAGCCAATTACTATATGTGTACTTTGGGTGAAGTTTTGAGAGCCGCTTTACCTAATGCCTTTTTATTGGAAAGTGAAACGATTATAACGTTAATAAATAATACACTCCAAGATGAATCTAAATTAAGTGATCAAGAATTTTTGGTTTTAGAAGCATTACAACACCAGTCAACTTTACATATAAATGATATTCGCACCATTTTGGATAGAAAAAATGTAGTAAGTATACTGCAGAAACTTTTAGAAAAAGGAGTGATAGGTGTGCAAGAAGAAGTTTATGATAAATACAGTCCAAAAATTAAACGCTATATAAAACTTTCACCTGACTATTCTTCAAAAGAAAATTTAAAAAAATTATTAGATTCTTTAAGGAGAGCACCAAAGCAAAAACAAGTTCTTATGGCATTGTTTATGCTGTCTTCACAAGAAAAAAAATCAATAGAATCGATATTTCTTCAGAAAAAAAGTGAAACTAGCTCTTCTGTAATTAATAGTTTAGTTAGCAAAGGCATTTTGGAAGAGTATTTTATTCAAAAAGATAGAATAACTTATGAAGGTGAGGACTCTTCGGATATAAAAAAATTAAGTGATGCCCAATCGGAAGCATTTAAAAAAATAAAAACCTCTTTTTTAACTAAAAATACGGCATTATTACAGGGGGTAACTTCAAGCGGAAAAACGGAGATTTATGTTCAATTAATTGAAGAAATTCTGCAACAGCATAAACAGGTTTTATATATGCTGCCAGAAATAGCATTAACAACTCAACTAATAAGCAGGTTGCAATATTATTTTGGTAAAAAAATCTCAGTTTATCATTCAAAATATTCGATAAGTGAGCGAGTTGAAGTTTGGAATAATGTATTGGAAAACAAACCAAAAGCTCAGATTATTATCGGTGCACGATCCTCACTTTTTCTACCTTTCTCTAAGTTAGGGCTTATTGTTGTCGATGAAGAGCATGAGCCTTCTTTTAAACAATATGCACCCTCACCGCGTTATAATGCTCGAGATAGCGCAGTAGTACTTGCTAAATTACATAATGCAAAAGTATTAATGGGCTCAGCAACACCTTCATTGGAAAGTTACTACAATGCAAAAAATGACCGTTATGGATTAATTAAATTAAAACAACGTTTTGGTAATGTTATGATGCCAGCGATAGAATTGGTAGATATAAAAGAAAAGTATCGTAAAAAATTAATGAAGGGTCATTTTAGTGATCGTTTGCTTGAAGAAATAAATGCATCACTAAAGAATAACGAACAAGTAATTTTATTTCAAAATAGAAGAGGCTATTCACCAGTGATAGAATGTAATACTTGTGGTGTTTCTCCGCAATGTCCAAATTGTGATGTAAGTTTAACGTACCACCAATATAAAAATCAGTTAAGGTGTCATTATTGCGGTTATAATGTGCCAAAGATGATATCTTGTATTGCTTGTGGAAGTGAGTCATTAGATCATAAAGGCTTTGGTACAGAACAGATTGAATTAGAGTTGAAAGAATTATTTCCTGATCATAGAATTGCTAGAATGGATCAGGATACAACCAAGCGAAAACATGCGCATGCTAAAATAATTGAAGCCTTAGAACTTCAAGAAATAGATATATTAGTTGGTACTCAGATGTTAGCAAAAGGATTAGATTTTAGACATGTTAGTTTGGTTGGGGTAATGAATGCAGATAATTTATTAAATTTTCCCGATTTTAGAGCTCATGAAAGGAGTTTTCAATTATTACAACAAGTAGCAGGTAGGGCAGGGAGAACTAAAAAAAGAGGAAAAGTAATTATACAAACCTACAATCCATATCATCAAATATTACAGCAAGTTAGTACCAATAGTTTTGATGAAATGTACAAACAGCAAATGGAAGATCGGTATCAATTTAAATATCCTCCTTACTATAGGATGATTAAAATTGTAGTTAAAGAACGATCTTTCCAAAAAATGGATAAAGCAGCTATTTGGTTAGCTAATGCTTTAAAAATACAGTTAAAAGAAAATGTGCTTGGTCCAGAAGCTCCATCAGTAGGTAGAATTCGTAATATGTTTATGACTAACATATTGGTTAAAATTCCAAAGAATCAATCGATAACAAAAACAAAAGGGTATCTCAATTTAATTATGAGAAATTTTAACTCGATAAAAGAATTTTCAAGTGTTCGAATAATTATTGATGTAGATAATTATTAACGTTTCAAAGAAGTAGTAAGTGCTTTAACAAGCTGAGATTTTCTATTTCTGCTTAAAGGGACTTGTTGGTTTTCCAATTCAATAACTTTACTGTTATATAGTAAAAATTTATCAAGATTTACGATATATGATTTATGAATTCTTAAAAATCGATCTTCTGGTAATATGCCTTCAAAAGTCCCATTGTTTTTCATTTTAAAATTACTAACAGTCTTATGTGCAGCATTTGAAAAACGCTCTTTTAAAATTGGTTTGTGTAAGTAATCTAAAGCATCATAATCAAAAGCTTTAAAAGCATATCTAGTTTTACCAGAAACAAAAATAATTTGAGGTTTTAAAGTAAGATCATCTAATAAGGCAAATCCAGACATAATCGGCATTTCAATATCTAAAAAACGAGATCAATTTTTGTTGTTTCCAAACCTGTTTTTGCTTCAATTGCATTATTGTATTCAGCAATAAGTTCTAATGAAGGATGTTTTTCTATAAATCTTACAATAGATAGTCTTTACAAAGCAGATTCATCTACAATTGCGCATTTTAATATTGGTTTATTCATAATCTTAGCCTTAAGGAATATATAAAGTATCTGAAATATCGATGAAATATAAGTTTTGTTAACTTTAACGATAAAATAAGGGTTTTCCCTTTTTTTTATAGGATTAAAATTTACTTATATAAAGAGGTTTGTTAATAATAAAAAAAGTAGTATTTTTGCACGCTCTTGGCGAAGTGCTGAGGTATTAATTAATAATTTAAAATAGATTTTTATGAATCATTATGAAACTGTTTTCATCTTAAATCCCGTTTTGTCTGAAGATCAGATAAAGGAAACAGTAAAGAAATACGAAGATATTCTTGTTTCTAAAGGTGCTAAGATGATATCCAAAGAAAATTGGGGGCTAAAAAAATTAGCTTATGCAATTCAACACAAAAAAAGTGGCTTTTATCACTTATTTGAGTTCACAATAGCTGGTGAAGCTCTTAACGACTTAGAAATTGAGTTTAGAAGAGATGAACGTATTATGCGTTACCTAACTGTTGCACTAGATAAACATGCAATCGCTTGGGCTGAGAAAAGAAGAAATCGTAACAAAAAAACCGCATAAGCTATGTCATCTATAGAACAACAATCAAAAGGAAAAAAAGAGGGAGATATTAGATATCTAACACCTCTTAATATTGAGACTTCAAAGGTTAAGAAATATTGTATGTTTCAAAAATCTGGAATCAAATATGTTGATTATAAGGATTCTGATTTTTTAATGAGGTTTATTAATGAGCAAGGTAAAATTTTACCAAGAAGATTAACAGGTACTTCATTAAAATACCAGCGTAAAGTTGCTGTAGCTGTAAAAAGAGCTCGTCATATAGCATTAATGCCATACGTAGCAGATTTATTAAAATAAAAAATAGATAGGATATGGAACTTATATTAAAACAAGACGTTGAAAATCTAGGATTTATTAACGACTTAGTAACTGTAAAAAATGGATACGGTAGAAACTTCTTACTTCCTCAGGGATTAGCAGTTTTAGCCACACCATCTACAAAAAAGATACTAGCAGAAACTTTAAAGCAACGTGCTTTTAAAGAAAAGAAAATAGTTGATGATGCTCAAAAAGAAGCAGATAAACTAAACGGATTAGAAATTAAAATAGCTTCTAAAACTGGAGAGGGTAACAAATTATTTGGATCTGTTTCTAGCGCTAATTTAGTAGAAGCTTTTGAAAGTAATGGTGTAACTATTGACAAGAAATTTATTACCATCGCTGGTGGATTAATTAAACGTACTGGTCAATATGAAGCTAAAATTCGTTTTCATAGAGATGTTATTGCTAACTTTTCTTTTGAAGTAGTTGGAGAAAAAAAATAGATATTGTTAATTAATAACTAAAAGTTGTTAATATAAAAAACCATTTACCTTCGTAAATGGTTTTTTTTATTTTTATTTTCGAATCATAATAACCAATTAATTTATTTATGATGAGACATTACAAAAAATTATTATTTGCTATGTTTTTTTTATTAGGGGCGATAAGTGCTGAGGCACAGGTAACATCTTCTAGTATTAAAGGTTTAGTCTTGGATGAAAGCAATCAACCCTTTTCAGGAGCAAATATTGTAGCCATTCACACACCTTCAGGCACAAAATCTGGTGCAATTACTAATTTTGAGGGTAGGTATAGTTTACTTAATATGAGGGTAGGCGGACCATATACTGTCACCATAACCTATTTAGGATACGATAGCCAAATTTTTAATAACGTATATCTTGATTTAGGGATCACCTATAATTTAAATGTAGTCTTATCAGAGGATAGCCAACAATTAGATACAGTAGTTATTACTGGAAGTACTGGTAAAAGCACCTTCGGATCTGATCGAACAGGTCAAGAAACCAATGTAGGTAGAAGAGAATTAACTCGTTTACCATCCATTTCAAGATCTGCTAAAGATTTCACAAGATTAGAACCTTCTGCGAGTGATGGGTCTTTTGGAGGAAGAAACGATCAGTTTAACAATTACTCACTTGACGGTGCAATTTTTAGTAATCCGTTTGGTTTAGATGCAGCAACACCTGGAGGACAGACAGATTCCCAACCAATATCCTTGGATGCTATAGAACAAATACAAATCTCTACAGCACCTTATGATGTAAGACAGTCAGGATTTACAGGTGCCTCAGTAAATGCAGTTACTAAAAGTGGAACGAACGAATTTCATGGTACCGTTTATGGTTTCTACAGAAATCAAGACCTTACAGGTAGTAAAATTAAAGGAGAAAATATATCAGTTCCAAAACTAAAACAACTACAATTCGGTGCTAGTGCTGGTGGTGCAATTATAAAAAATAAATTATTCTTTTTTGCCAACTTTGAAAAAGACGATAGAGAGGATTTAGGTCAAAATTGGTTACCAAATACAGGTACTGGTTTTATCAATGAATCAAGAGTTTTAGAATCTGATTTAAATGAAGTTAGAGATGCATTATTAAGTGTAGGATATGATCCAGGCGCATACGAGGGATATACTCATAAAACAGAATCTACCAAGGGAATTTTTAAATTGGATTGGAACATTAATGATAATAACCGTTTAGCTATTATTTATAATTTTTTAGATGCATCAAAAGAAAAACCTGCTCATCCATCAGCTTTAGGGTTTAGAGGCCCAAGTGCATCCACTTTACAGTTTGAAAATGCAGGTTACCAAATAAATAATAAATTAAATTCCATACAAATGGAGCTGAATTCTAACTTTGAAGGAAATGCCTCTAATAAATTGCAAATAGGCTATAGTTCTTTTCATGATTTTAGAAATCCAAAATCGACACCAGCACCTTCTATAACTATTACTAAAGATGGATCTAATTATATTATTGCAGGTCAAGAGCCATTTTCAATTCATAATGACCTTAAGCAAAAAGTTTTTCAGTTTTCTGATAATTTAAGTTTTGTAAAGGGGAATCATACCGTAACTTTTGGTGTATCCTTTGAAAAGTTTGAATTTGATAATTCTTTTAACTTAGGCGCTTATGGAGGACAAGGTGTATTCTTCCCAACTTCAACCATGGAAGGGTTTGGAGAGTATGTTTCTTCAGGTGCTTTACAAGAAGCTTTTGATTTTGCAATTGCTCAAAATGCTTCTTTAAATGAAAACGGTGAAGGCAATCCTGGAGGTTGGGCTTTAGCGGAAACAAATGTGGGTCAAATGTCATTTTATACTCAAGATGAATGGGATGTTTCGAATAACTTTAAATTAACCTATGGAATTCGTTTTGATAAACCATTGTATTTTGATACCGCAGAGAAAGCACAAGAAGTAATTGATAATGCTTGTTGTAATGTACCTAGTATTCCTTATGTAAATCCTAATACTGGGGAAACAGTAACTATTGATAATACTCAAATGCCGTCTAATAAAGTATTGTTTTCTCCAAGGTTTGGTTTTAATTATAACCATAAAGGAGAGGATAAACTTCAATTTCGTGGAGGTTCAGGAGTCTTTACTGGCCGTTTGCCATTTGTTTGGATAGGTAATCAGATATCAAGTCCAGAAGTATTTTTCTTGCAAGCAGTAGATCCAGATTTTAAGTTTCCACAAGTTTGGAGAACCAATTTAGGGACCGATTATAGATTTGACGGTGGATTAATTTTAACTGGAGATTTATCGTACACAAAAGATATTAATGCTGCTCATGTCCAAAATTGGGGCTTATTGCCTCCTACTGGAACTTTAGGTGGTGTGGATAATCGTCCGATTTATACTGCTAATGATCTAATTAATAATGCATATGTAATGACAAACTCAGATAAAGGTAGTACTTGGAATGCTACTTTAAAAGGTCAAAAAACATTTGGGGAAGGGTATTATGTAATGTTGGCTTATAACTATTTAAATTCACAAGATGTTAATTCTATTGAAGCTGAAATAACAGGGGATGCTTTTGCATTCAATGCAGCATTAGGTAATGTAAATGATGCTGTTCTTGCGAATTCTAAATATGGTGATCAACACAGAGTTATTGGTGTTGCTAGTAAAAAATGGAAATATGGAAATGATAAGTGGGCAACAACAGTTTCTACATTTTTCGAATATGCAAAAGGAGGACGTTTTAATTATACTTATGGAGGTGATATCAATGGAGATGGGTCTAATTTAAATGATTTATTATATATTCCAACAAGTGCTGAAATTAATCAAATGGAATTTTCTGGATCAGGTCAAGGTGCAGCATTTGACGCTTATATTAGTCAAGATGATTATTTGAGTGAACGTAGGGGAGAATATGCAGAACGTTATGGAGCTCTTTCTCCTTGGAGAAGTCGTTATGATTTAAAAATATTACAAGATTATAATATTAAAATTAACGACAAAAAAACAAACACAATTCAAATAAGTGTTGATATGTTAAACGTAGGAAATCTAATTAGTTCTGATTGGGGTCTTATTCAACAACCCAATAATGTACAGCCTATTGGAGTATCTTTAGATGCTTCAACCAGTATGCCAACCTATACTTTTAATCCTGATTTAAAAGAAACATTTGGATATGATTCTAGTTTAGCTTCAAGATGGCAAGTGCAATTTGGATTGCGTTATATATTCTAAATAAATATAAATTTTATACTTAGATTTGTGCCCCTATTTTAGGGGCACTTTTTATGATGAAATACAGTAGACTTACCAAAGAACAATTTGAAGAACTACAAGAAGAATTTATAAACTTTTTGGCAGCACAATCCATTACTGGTATGGAATGGGATGAAATTAAAAGAGTAAAACCTGAAGTAGCAGAAGAAGAGTTGGACGTTTTTAGCGATCTAATTTGGGAAGGTGTTTTAAATAATGCTTCCTATCTTGAAAATATTTCTGCACAGCAATTATTTCTTTTTAAAGTAGAAGAATCTTTTATGAAATTAATAGTAATTAAAACTACTAATAAAAAAATTGATTTTACTACAGTAGCTGGTTATCAATGGCTTCAAAAGAATTTTGCGTTTGATGAAGTTGAATTTTTTACTGCCAATAAAGATTTCATAGGTCATAAAAATGAAGATATTTTCTCATTAGTATCGCAGGGGGCTATCATCACAAAAGGATCTTTATTTAACTTTTTTAATGATATTATTAATTAGATTTTAACATATAAATTCTATTATTTGGAAAGCCTTCATCCCTTCGGTCTTTTTGAAGTATAAAATTATTCTTTTCTAAGAGCTTGATGGAACTGTTGTTTTTAAAACTTGTAAATGCTTCAATAGTTTTGAAGTTGGATTCTTTAAAGCCAAATTCTACAACATTAATTATAGCTTCATTCATATATCCTTTACGGTGGTATTCAGGGATTAAATCATAGCCTATTTCAGCATATGTTCTGTCTTCAGAAATATTCCAAAGACAAATAGTACCAATCAATTTTTTAGTTGATTTTAACATAATTCCCCAATAAAAAACTTTGTTTTCGGCATTGTCTTTTTTGCGATCAAAAATAAATTTTAATGCTTCCTCCTCAGCTTTCATTTTTGGACGATCAATGTATTGAGTTACTAATTCATTAGATCTTAAATTAAGAATATCTAAGAAATCGGAATATAATACATTTCTGAGCATTAAGCGTTCAGAGGTTAAAATAGGAAAGGATGTTAATGAATCAGTGTTATTCATACCTCAAACTTTCGATAGGATCAAGTTTAGATGCTTTCATAGCTGGATAAAAACCTGCAATAATTGCTACAACAAATGTGATAATTGTTGCCCAAATCATTGGGATCCATGGCAAAGAGAATTCAGATTCAAAAAAGGAAGAAAAAGCCAATCCTGTTAAAATTCCCAATATGATTCCTAAAACACTACCTATTTGACCAATAACAATAGTTTCGATAAAAAACTGAGTTGATATGGTAGCGTTTTTTGCACCTAGTGCTTTTCGAACTCCAATTTCTCTAGTTCTCTCAGTTACAGATACTAACATGATATTCATTAATGCGATCGAAGAACCTAAAATGGTAATAATACTAATAATCCAAGCAGCAACCTCTAAGTACCCGGTGATACTGGCAATTCTATTAATTAAATCATCGCTCCTTTCTATCCCAAAATTATCCTTTTCAATTGGACTTAGCCTTCTGATGTTTCGAAAAGTAACTATGGCCTCGTCTTGTGCAGCATTTAATAACTCTTTTTCCTTTACCATGATACTTATGGTATAATTGATATTAGGCTCCGTAAAAATCCCTCTGGCAACCTGAATTGGAATTAGAACTTTTAAATCTTGATTGTTTCCAAATGTAGATCCTTTAGATTCTAAAACACCAACCACTTTAAATTTTACACCTCTAATGCTAATGGTTTTACCGATGGGATTATCATTTACAAATAAGCTCTTTAAAAAGTCCGAACCGATAATACAGACTTTGTTATTATTCTGAATATCAAAAATGGTAAAGTTTCTTCCGTTTTCTATTTCTGTTCCTGTATTTTCAAGATAAAACTCATTGATTCCATAAATCTGAACTTCGGGATCTGTTTTTTCGCTTTCAAATTTAACTTCTGCAGCTCTAGTTCCTGTAAATGATAAGGAAGTTTGAGTGGTTGGATATTCATAAATAGCTACAAATTCTCTAATGTTTTGATAACTTATAATTGGATTTACCTTTTCTCTTTCCCCGCCACGTCTTTGTATATTAAAATCGTAACGTTGTATGTTAAAAGTATTTGAGCCCATAGAAGCAAAACTTCCTGAAATCGAGTTTTCCATTGCTTTTACAGCACTTAAAATACCTACTAAAGCCCAAATACCAATTGCGATAATAACAACCGTTAAGATGGTTCTTAATAATTGAGTTTTAATTGAATTAATTGCAATTTGTACATTAACTCGAAAAAGGGAAAACATAAAAAGGGTTTTATTTTATCCGTTAGACTAAAATTGAACTATAAAGTTACCATTATTTTGAAATATCTTTATCATTTAAATTTGAAATTAGGATATTTGCAGAACTATATACAAAAATAAAGAAACTAAATATTATCAAAGTGGCACAAAAACCATCCATACCAAAAGGAACTAGAGATTTTTCATCTTTAGAAGTATCCAAAAGAAACTATATCATGACTGTGATGAGAAATAGTTTTAAAACTTATGGGTACCAGCCTATAGAAACTCCATCATTTGAAAAAAGTGATACCTTAATGGGTAAATATGGAGAAGAGGGAGATCGATTGATTTTTAAGATTTTGAATAGCGGTGATTATTTAAAAAAAGCAGATGATCAATTATTATCAGAAAAAAACAGTTTAAAGCTTACATCAAGTATTTCAGAAAAAGCCTTGAGATATGATCTTACAGTACCTTTTGCTAGGTATGTGGTGCAAAACCAAAACGATATTATATTTCCTTTTAAACGGTATCAAATTCAACCAGTATGGCGTGCAGATCGTCCGCAAAAAGGACGATTTAGAGAGTTTTATCAATGTGATGCCGATGTGATAGGATCTACTTCCTTATGGCAAGAAGTTGAGTTGGTTCAGTTATACGACGATGTATTCAAGCAATTAAACTTAAAAGGGATTACTATTAAATTAAACAATCGTAAGATTTTAAGTGGTATTTCTGAAGTGATTGGTGCAGAAGATAAACTAATAGATTTTACGGTTGCCTTAGATAAGTTGGATAAAATAGGTGAGGAGGGCGTTAAAACTGAAATGTTAAGCAAGGGTATTTCTATAGAAGCATTGGATAAATTAAATCCATTATTTGGTTTAAATGGGACTGCTTCAGAAAAACTTTCAGAATTAAAGAAAATGCTTTCTTCTTCAAAAACTGGTTTAAAAGGAATTGAAGAGTTAGAATTTATTACCAATGCTTTTGAAACGCTTTCGTTAAAATCAACAAAATTAGAGGTTGATGTTACCCTTGCAAGAGGCCTTAATTATTATACGGGGGCTATTTTTGAAGTTTCACCACCAGAAGGAGTGAATATGGGAAGTATTGGTGGTGGTGGTCGTTATGATGATTTAACAGGAATTTTTGGATTAAAAAACACGAGTGGTGTTGGTATTTCATTTGGACTGGATAGAATATATTTAGTCTTAGAAGAACTAAACCTTTTCCCTGAAACTGTTCTTGCTACTACAAAAGTACTATTTATTAATTTTGGTGATAAAGAATCGTTATATGCAATGCAAGCCATTTCTAAATTAAGAGAAAATGGGATTGCTAGCGAATTATATCCAGATCAAGCTAAGATGGGAAAACAGATAGGCTATGCAGATAAAAGAAATATACCATTTGTAATTTTAGCAGGTAATAAAGAAATAGAAAATCAGTCATATACGTTAAAAAGTATGTTAAGAGGAGATCAATCAAACTTTACTTTAGATCAACTGATATCGTTTTTTAAATAAGTTATTATAAATTGCAAAACATATAAGTTCAAAAATGTTAATTCCATTACATTGATATGAAAAACACATTTAGATTATTATTTATTTTTTTTATGTTTGTTGTTTCTACACACGTTTTTGCACAAGATAAAAAGCCTAAAGTCGCTTTAGTTTTAAGTGGAGGAGGAGCAAAAGGTATTGCGCATATTCCTGTTTTACAAGTTTTAGATTCTTTGGGGATTGTTCCAGATCTTATAATTGGTACCAGTATGGGAAGTGTAGTTGGAGGTCTTTATGCAATGGGATATTCTGGTGATAGTATTGCAAATATTGCTAATAATACAAATTGGGACAATTTGTTAACTTTAGACATTCCATTGAACAAAGTTAGTACTGAAGAAAAGAGTGAATTTAAAAAATATTTAGTTGAATTGGACATCATTAATTGGTCTCCTAAACTAAACCCTTCGCTATTAAGAGATCAAAACCTCCGTGAATTTTTGAGCCTATTAACTTTTCCAGTTTACAATATTAATAATTTTGATGACTTATCCATTCCATTTCGAGCAATGACAACAGATATTGTAAATGGGAAAGAAGTTATTTTAGATAAAGGATCTTTAAGCCTAGCGATGCGCGCTAGTATGTCAGTGCCAAGTATATTTCAGCCGGTAGTTTATGAAAACACCTTGTTGGTAGATGGAGGGATACTCAATAATTTCCCTACTGATGTAGCAAAACTAATGGGTGCAGATATTATTATAGGCAGTACAGTAGGAGGTGGTATGCTACCGAAAAATAAATTAGATAATATGTCTGCTTTATTAGTTCAATCAAGTATGCTATCAAGTAATTTAAAGGTTAAAAAAAATAAAGAAATCTGTGATATTCTTATAGATCATGTACCTTATCTTGAATATTCTACAGGAGATTTTAATAAAAGTAAAGAAATATTTAAAGAAGGAGAAATTGCAACTAACAACAATTTATCTAGTTTAGTTAAATTATCTAAAACTTTAAAAAAATATAAACAAAGAGTTCATAAAGTACCAGATGCTAAAAAGAAAATTCTTTTAGATACTATTATTTTTAAAAATATAAGTATTGGAAATTACGAAGTAGCTAAAGAAAGAACTGATATTGAACCTCATAAAAAATACAGCGCTAAGGAATTAGTAGCAGGTGTTAACAGAGCAATAGGTACAAGAATGTTTTCAAAAATCAACTATAAATCATTTATAGAAAATAATCAACTTGGTTTGCAGTTAAACTTTTTTGAGTATTCTAAAAATCAATTCAAAGGTTCATTACATTACGATACGTATCGGGGTGGAGGAATAGTTGTTAATTATACTGGAAGAAATATTTTGGGTAAATCCTCTAGATTACTTGTTACTTTAGATATAGCTGAACAACCAAGGGCTAGATTGCAATATCAAAAAATATTTGGAACGCATAAAAATTGGTGGTTTCAATCGGAGGCAATAGGAGAGTTGTTAATTCAAGAAGTATTTGAAGATGGAATTAAAATAGAAAATATAAAACAAAATTATTTTCAATTTAAGAATCAAATAAACAAGAATATTAATTCATTATACAGTTATGTTGGAGTTGGAATAGATTATGAGCTAACTAATTTAAGGCCAAGATTTAATCCAGATTTAGTTGGTAATTTTTTTGGTCTAAAAAAATATAATTTTAATACCATTGAAATTAATGCAAACTACACCTATAATAGTTTAAATAAAGTATTCTTTTCAACTAAAGGAACTTATTTTAAAGGCTCGGTAAGCAGGTCTATACATAACGCTATTTACATAGAGCCAATAGATGAAAATAGCCCTTCAATTGATGGTTTTACCAATCGTTTTTCAAAACTTAATTTAAGTTTTGAAAAACGATTTGGCTTTACTAAAAAAATAACAGGAATTTTAAAAGGCACTACTAACTTTATTTATGAAGATACTCTAAAATCAGATGAGGTTTCATTTAATGAATATGGTTATGCAGGAAAATATTCTCTAGGAGGATATATTCCTAATAACCGCAGTAGAAGTTATTTGTTTGCAGGATTGCATGAAGATGAGCTTACCGTTAATCAATTCATGAAAATAACACTAGCCCTGCAATTAAATCCAATCAATAAAATATATGTAGTTCCCCATGTCAATATTGCTTCTGTTGGATTTACCAATTTTGACGATTATATAGAAGATGCTTTTTTTCCAAAAGGAGACTGGGAAGATAAAATAGAAACCAGTTTATTAATGTCTGCAGGAGCTACTTTTTCATATAATTCTTTATTAGGTCCTGTTAATTTTGATATATCTTATATAAATGATGTTAATAAACTTAGGCTTTATTTTAGTGTAGGTTTTTTATTTAATTCATCCAACTAATTATTATTACATGCCTAAAAAAAGTAAAAAAGGAATGTTATTACCACCTGCAATAGGATATTCTTTTAAAATAGTTTTAGACTTGATTAGAAAGAATAAAATTCAATTTAAGTATGTTCCAAAGTTAATAGCAATAGTTATTGTGAATCTGATTAATTATCCTTTTCGAAGCTATGAACGTTTATTTATTAATCCCAACTATTATAAAAAAAAAATTGATCATTCTCCAGTCTTTATAATTGGACATTGGAGAAGTGGTACGACTCATCTTCATAATTTGCTTTGTCAAGATGCTCAAATGGCTTATGCCACTACCTACCAAAGTGTATTTCCTGATACCCTATTCAATAAATTAGGGCGATTTTTATTTAGGGGTTTTTCCACCCTTTTAATCCCTGGAACTCGAAATGGTGATAATGTAACATTAGGAGCATCACTTCCTCAAGAAGAAGAATTTGCATTAGGAGATAAAACTCCACTATGTTTTTACTTTTTCTGGATGTTTCCTAACAATATGATTCAATACTATAATGATTTTATTAGGTTTAATAATATTGATATTAATCAACTAGAGAAATGGAAAGCAGATTATAAGTTACTTATAAAGAAAGCTATAAAAAACACAAATAAGAAGCGTTATCTTTCTAAAAATCCTCCAAATACTGGACGTGTTAAGGTATTATTAGAAATGTTTCCTGACGCAAAGTTTATTCATATACATAGAAACCCAATAGAAGTATTCTTATCTACTCAAAATTTTTATAAAAAGATGTTACCCCCATTGCAGTTGCAAAGCATTAGTTCTGAGGAAATTGATTTGAAAATTCAGGATATTTATAAAAAAATAATGAATGATTTTATTAAACAAAAAGAATCAATACCGAAGGGGAATCTTATTGAAATTTCATACAATGAATTGGAAAAAAATCCAATTGATACCTTAAGTGGGATATACACAGCATTAAATATTGATAATTACGATATTGCTTTGAAAAACTTTGAAGCGTATGTTGATAAATTAAAAAGTTACAAAAAAAACCGGCACAAAATTAAAAAGAGTCAATTGGATATATTAATAAAAGAATGGGGTTTTACTATGGAAAAGTATAACTATTCGATTCCAAATAGTATAGAAATAGTAGATTAATTTCACATGAAAAATATAGTAGTTTTAATATTTTTTTTAGCAGTTCAAAATTCATGTGTGTTCTCTCAAGCAGAATGGGTTTTAAATAGAGATACTGATGGGATAAAAGTTTATTCAAAAGAGGTGGAGGATTGTCAATTTAAATCCTTCAAAGCAATTACTACAATTAATGGATCTATTCATGATTTTGTTTTTACCCTTGCAGATATAGCTAATTTTCCAAAATGGGGACATCAAATTAAATCTGCTACAATATTAGAAAAAACAGGAGATACTCTACAAATCTATTATTCCATAGCAAAAGCTCCATTTCCTTATAAAGATAGAGATGGTATATATCTCAATCGCTTTAAATGGGATTCAGATGCCAAAACTTTGACAGTAGAAATTGAAGTACTTAATGACTATTTAGATCATGATGATAACTATATTAGAGTAAAAGGATATGGTTATTGGAAAACAGTCCTTGTATCAGAAAACAAAATGGAGGTGACTTTTTCAATGCAAATAGATCCAGGAGGAAGTATTCCTTCTTGGCTTGCAAACTTGTTTGTAGACGGAACTCCTTTTCATACTTTATTAAACTTAAAGAATAGAATAGAAGCTAGTAAAGAAACTAATTTTAGATATGACTTTATTGATTGATTTATTGTTTTAAATTTTCAACAGTAAAAACGTCATCATCAATTCCTTGATCAAATTTTACATCTGTCAATAAAATAGAAGTTGAATGTTTTTTTAAAACACTAGTCATGATGACTTCTTTTGCATACCAATACTTATCTTGTTTTTTATATTTATAAGTAGCTAACTTGAAATAGTTATTACTTTTATTAAAAAATTCCATTTTAATTGGATAATAATTAGTTTTATCCATTGTTAAAATAATTTTCGAGTACTTTGTTTTTTTAGATTTTGGTGTCAATTCTAATGTGTAAAAATCAGGATCATTAGCGTTAATTATGATAGGATCATACCTATCACTATATGGAATACCACTCATATCTTCTTGTGAAAAATCAGTTCCTGTAAATGCTTGGCTTTTACTTAGCAAAGAAATTCTAATTGCTTTTCCAAATGCAGGCATGTATAACCATATTAAATCATCTGGAAGTGATAATGTAGCGATTCCCGATTGTTTTTCTGGTTTTGTATATCTATATAATTTTTTGAATTTCCCTTTTTGTTTTAAGGAAGCTTCTCTTTTCTTTTCATTACCCGATTTATCCGTTATTACCATTAAAACGGAAGCTTCTTTATCTTTAGGTGCTGCAATTAAAAGATCCATGTTTTGTAACAAAGCGATAGCGCTTTGAGCTTTTAATGGACTGTAATTAAAAAAGATAATAACGATATATACTGTTACAAGCTTAAGATTCATTTTGCATATTGTTTTTAGACTTATTTCTATTCATTAATATTAATATGGAAGGAAGTAGTGTTAAAGCACCTAAACATGAGCTAACCATACTAAGTGCAATGAGTAGTCCGAAATATTGTAACGGAACCATTTCTGAAAAAACTAAAATTAAGAATCCTGCAGAAACTGAAATTACATTAATAATTATCGCATTTCCACTAATTAAAATTGATTCTTGAATTGATGCATAAAGATCTTGACTTTTTTTGTAGGATTCATTAAAATGTGAAATGATGTGAATGGAATAATCTATTCCTATCCCGAGAGCAACACTAGCAACTAATACAGTTGCAATGTTTAATGAGATTCCAGTCAGTCCCATAAAACCAAATAGTAAGATGATGGTTGCTATAATTGGTATGGAAGCATAAAGGCCACTTATCCAAGAACGCAATATGATGCCTACTAAAATGATAACAAAAAGTATCGCAATTAAGATACTTCCTATTTGACTATTTATTAAACTTTGATCCATTGTGATATCAACAAATGGCATTCCAGTGATTTCAATTTCACAATCTTCAGAAGAATTAGTAGCTATAAAAGCCCTCATATATTTTGCAAATTCTTTTTTTGATTCATTATCGGGAGATTTAAATTTAGAGATGATAATACCTTCCGTTAAATCTTCATTTACAAAACGATTTAAGACTTCATTCCCTTCTAGTAAAAACCATAATTGTTCTATCTGTTCACTCTTATTTGGTATTCCTCTTGTATTCGTAATATTTAAATTAATTTCAGCAATCAATTTTGCAATAGACATTGAAGTATATACATCTGGGCTTTTCTCCATATATTCAGAAGTCTGAATCATGGTCTTTAAAACCTTAGGGCTTTGCATATTGCCTTTAAAATGAACAAATATTGGTTTGGTGCCTCCAAACTTTTCAATCATTATGTTTTCGGCCAATCGCGTTGGATTGTTCTTTTTAAAATACTCTTGAATATCAACACTTCTTTTAATTGAAGACATTCCAACAATACTTATTGCAATTAATACCATCCAAAAAATCAATATAGTTTTGGGTCTTTTAATTAATAATGCATTAATGGGTTTAAGAAAATAATTGGTTAGAAAGGAATGTTCCTTTTGCTTAATATTTTTTTTTCTTTTATAATTTATAACTTCTAAAATAGCAGGGACGAAGAAAATGGATAATAGGGATGCAAACAAGGTGCCTAATGCTGTAAAGATTCCAAAATCAACAATCATATTAAGATAGGCTCCAAATATGAAAGAAACAAAGCCAATAATCGTTGTGAGTGCTGCTAAAATTAATGGTATTAAAACAAAAGCAAGAGCCCTAGCAATTACATCTGTTTCTTTTGATTGACTTACTTTATTGATTCTATTGATCACGTGGATGGTATAAGCACTTCCAATCGCCAATAATATAATGGGTATATTATTTGAAATCATAGACATTTTAATATCGAGAAAAGCCATGCTACCCAAACTCCAAACTATAGCTATAATGGCAATTAAAAGAGGCAATAATACACCGCTTATCGATCTAAAACTCAAGAATAAAATGAATGCAATTACTAAAAAAGCAAGGGGTAATAAATTTGTTAAATCATCCCTCATTAAATCTGAAATATAGGTTAGTAGCATAGGGGAACCTATATAGTAAAGCTTCTCAGGTAAGTTTAATTCTTCTGTTTTTTGAATTACGTTTTTAGCTATCGCATTAACATCGGAATTATTATCTAAATTAAAAATGATTAATGTAGAAGTTTCATCTTCAGAGACAATGGAACCTTTATACATTTCATTATTTAAAATATTATTTCTTAAAATTTGAAAATCTTTAGGACTTTCAGGCATTTCATATTCATCTACTAATTTTCCAATTTCAATTCCATAATCACCTCCTTTGATATTTATAATATTAGTAAGGCTAGAAACAGTTGTAATTCCATCGATGTTAGCTAAAGTATATGTAAGTAATTGAATGTGCTCTAATACAGAGGTCTGGTAAATGTTATCCGTTTCAAGGATAATAACTCCCATATTATTGCCTCCAAAATTCTCTCCTATTTTTTTTAATAACCTGGCATCTGGATCTTCATCTGGTAAAGATCTTAAAATATCAGCATCTATTTTCAGGCTTCTTATTTCATTTCCAAAGAAAAGGGTGCCCATTAAAACCAATGAGATGATCAGCCACTTTTTAGCTAATATTCCTTTAGATAACTTTAGGAGTTCCAAATCTTTTTTTTTTTTTGAAGTGCATTATAGTGATGTATTCAATTGCTAATTTACTTTTTTTAATTTTATTACCACAATTTAGGCAGAAGTGCTTTCCTTTTTTTAGGATATTTTTTAAAATTATTTTTATACCAATTATGATGTCCCGCTACTCTTGGCAGTAAATTAGCAGCTGTCCATATTAAAAAAGTTGTTGCTGGAAAATTCCAAGCCATTAAAGCAAAACCAATCCATTGAATAATCTCTCCCAAATAATTTGGGCAAGAGATATATTCAAAAAGAAAACCTCTTGGTATTTTATAAGCTATTTCACCTGATTTTCTAAGGTTAATAAGAATGGTATCACTAATTTGATTTATTAAAAAACCACCAATAAACAGTAGTATACCTAAATAAAAATTCCAGTTTTGAAAAGAAGAAATATCATAGTGTTCCAAATTGGATAAAAAATATCCATTCAACCCAGCATTAACAAAATTGAAACCTATAGCAGATAGCACAATAGTAATGGGCATTTTTTTTCTTTTGGTTCTAATCCTAAATGGGTATATAAAAGTTCTATTAAAATAATGAATCAGCCAAAGTACACTTAACATAGCGGCATAATGACTCTGCTTGGAACTTACAAAAAAATAAAAGATGATTAAAAACGAAGGTATTTCCATAAGAACCCATCCCAAATTATTAGGAATTTCTATTCCCCAACCTTTTCTTAGGTGCCTACCATAAGGCGCTCTTATAAATTGCAATAGAATAAATGAAGAAACACCAACTAATGACCAGATGATACAGATTAAATTAAATGTTTCTAAACTCATAAATTTTATTTTTTTCTATACCAAGTCAATAAGTCTTGTATGGTTTCATTGATTGGTCTGACCAAATGATTTAAAGCTGTTTTAGCTTTAAAAAAATCCATTTGCTTTGGTGCTAGTTTTAAGGTTATTAAACTCTCTTTGCTTATAGGCCAATGTGAATTAAATATTTTTTTAGCAATTTTAATAAATGGTATTGTAGCGATTAGTAAAGGAATTGGAATACTAATAAAGTATTTTTTTGGGTTTGCAATTTCTGCAATTTGTTTGACGGTAAAATAATTACCACCCACTAAATAAATTTCTCCTTGTTTACCTAAACTAATACTATTAATAATGGTTTGTGATAAATCCCTAACATCTACTATATTGTATCCTCCTGTGGTAATAAATGGGATTTTATAATTAGCCATGTCTATAATTGATTGTCCAAAATGTGAAGGTTTATGATCTGGAGGGCCAACAATAGCAGTTGGTCTTATTATAAAAGCTGCTAAGCTAAAATTTTCAATCGCTTTCAGTACTTTTTTTTCAGCGGTTGCTTTTGTCCAATCATACAAAAAATGATCTTTTGTTTTATAGGGTCTATTTTCGGTATATACTTCCTTCTTTTTAGTTTCAATAACTGCAGCACAAGAGCTTATATAAATCATTTTAACGTTTTGATTTAAACAAGCATCAATTAAATGTTCTGTACCTTTTACATTGATTTGATAAACTTCACTTTCATTTTTATCACCAATAGAAATAATACCGGCTGCATGAATTAATACAGACGTATTTTTAAGCAACTCTTTTAAGGTATCCGGTTTTAATACGTCTCCCTTAATCCAATTTAAATTTGGATGAATTACAGTAGGTTTACTATGGTAATATAGTGCATTGACATAATAGTTTTTTTCAAGAAGTAATGTTATCAAACAACTTCCTAAATGACCGGCTCCTCCCGTGATACTAATAAATTTCTCTTTATCCATTTTATTTGAAAAAACAATTGGGAAGATACTGAATTTGTTGAACTAATAAATTTATTTAAAATAAGGAGTTATTTTATTAAAACTAATTTCTTTAAAATTTGAAATTATTTTAGTTGCCTCTGCATATTCTTGATTTTTTGAATTAGGACTTTTAAAAGCTACACAAAAGATACCTGCAGCTGCAGCTGCTTTAATACCATTGGTAGAGTCTTCAATAACCAAACATTCATTTTTTGAATGCCCTGAAGCGATAGCGGCTTTTATAAATATCTCTGGATGAGGTTTAGACGCTTTTAAATCTGCCCCACTAAGTTTCGCTATAAAATAGTTATTTAGTCCAAACCTGTTAAAAACATTATTTATCGTAGCCATAGAAGCTGAAGATGCTAGTACCAGCGTTATACCGTTTTTGTGATAATCTTTAATTAAATCTAAAACACCATCAATGAGAGCTAAGTTTTTATCATTAAAAAACAGTTCCTTAAAAAAATTTCTTTTCAGTAGAACTAAGGTTTCTGATGATTGAGATAAATTAAAAAGGTTGCAAAGTTGTTTGCATATATTGCTAGTAGATTGTCCTGTAAATGATTCATACAATGTATCTGAAACAGTAATATTTACTGCATCAAACATTTTATAATACGCTTTACAATGTAGCGGCTCGGTATCTACAATGACCCCATCCATATCAAATAAAACGGCTTTTAACATAGTTTTTATTTGCAAATATACACGATGATTTAACCAATCGAATACTAAGTTATTGATTTGCGATTTTAATAATTTGCTTCAGCTTTTCTTTGCGAGTATCTTCTTCTTCTTCTCGTAATTTATTTTTTTTGCGATTGATAAGTTTTGTATGCTTTGCTTTATTTCGAGTATTTTTTTCCTTTCCTTTTTTGGCCATAAGTCTAACAAAAATAGAGAAATAATAAAATAGGTTTATGAATGTGTATTAATTTATTATAATTATTTATTTGTTTAATGAAATGTTATTATGATTAAACAGATTTTTGTACCTTTATAAAATAAATTTTGTATAAAAAAAGACTATATGTAAGCATTTTTTGAATTTTTTTTTTCTAATTTTATACAAAAACAAATAAGTTTTTAATACATATATAGTTTAACATGACAGAAAAATTGCAATTTACGATGCGGGAATTAGATCGCATTATAGAAATGGCTTGGGAAGATCGCACTACTTTTGAGGCTATACTACTCCAATTTGGATTGCCAGAAAATGAAGTCATTAAGCTAATGCGCAGAAACTTAAAAGAATCTAGTTTTAAACGTTGGCGTAAACGTGTTAATAGTGGTGTAAGTAAAAAACATTTAAAAAAACGAAATCCAGCAATTAGTCGCTTTAAATGTTCTCGGCAAAAAGCCATATCTGGGAATAAAATAAGCAAGCGTTAAATGGAATTATTTGAAACCCAATCTTCCCTTTTTCCAACTAAATATTCTGAAATACTTCAGCGTGTTCGCCTTATAGACCCTATTAAGTATAGTTCGACACGAAATTACATCAATGGTTCGGTTAGCCATTTATCACCTTATATTTCAAGGGGAATTATTTCTACAAAATTTATTCTATCCGAAATTTTAAATCGTGGATATAAACCTGGTCAGGTTGAAAAATTCATACAAGAATTAACTTGGAGAGACTACTGGCAACAGGTTTGGGTTTCAAAAGGTGACGGTATAAATGAAGACATTAAAAATAAGCAAACACCCATTACTAACACCTGTATTTCAAAAGCTATCATTGAAGCCAATACTGGTATTCAAGCAATAGATCAAAGCATTCAAAATTTTTATAAAACAGGCTATTTACACAATCACCTAAGGATGTATATCGCTTCAATAGCTTGTAATATAGCGGCTAGCGGTCCTACAAGCGATATTATAAGGATGCTTAAATAGAGTGACATAGTTCGATTTTTTCAGGTGTGCTAGGCCAGTTTAAGTTGTTGTTGATACAACTAGATACAGATGCCCATATCTTAAGCTTATTCAAAATTTGAATTCGTTTATTAGGTAATTTAGCTATAGGTATACACTCCTTCATCTTGGTCATAAATTTAACATAATAAAAATAAGCTGTATACAGCTCTTTTTTTAAAATATTTACCGTTGTTTGCTTCTCTCTAGCGTTACTCTGAAATCTTCATTAATATTAATGATTTTTTTTATGCCATCTTACGCTTATGCTATATAGTTATCATCCCCAACCAAAAAAATCACTTCAGTCTGTCCCATTGTTTGAGCGGTTTATTTATGAAGATCTAGTTAAGTATTAAAACTATTGAAAAAGCGATGTATTTTTTAATTCTTGTTGCTTTGTATCTTGTCAAATTAACATCGTTTACAAAAGTAATAATATTTTTCGAACTCGCTACTTTTTAAATAAGCTATTGCAGTATGCCATCAACTTTTATCAGTCTAGTTTAGTTGTGCTTATCATTGAAGAACTCAGTAAGCCTTAGCTAAAATAAATTAGCTAAGGAGTTACTAATTAAAAGGGTTAGCAATCTTGCTAAAATAAATTAGCTAAGGAGTTACTAATTAAAAGGGTTAGCAATCTTGCTAAAGGAAATTTGAATGCACGATTTACGGGAGTATTTTATAACTTGTAAATCGAAAACAAAAATTTTGAATTGAAAATTAATTATTAACATTTAAACAAAATTTATTTATAAAACATTTGACAGAATAATTGATTAGCGATCAATCAAAAACACCACTATTCTTTTTTTAAGTAAAAAAGATGCAACAGTATAAGACCTGTTTTCTGAAAATTAATCCAATTCCTTTTTATAAGTCTCTGGGATAAATAATGCGGTTAAAATGGCGATAATACAAGTTGCTATTAAATAATAGGCAGGCATCCATACATTTCCTCCACTAACTTTTATTAACCAAGTACATACAAGGGGGGTAGTACCTCCAAATAATGCCAATGAAATATTATAGCTTATGGAAAGCCCTGTATATCGAATACTTGTTGGAAAAGATTCCGTCATTAGCGCAGGTATTACTGCCTGAAACATGGCCTCAAAAAGAGAAAATACGAGCATCGCTATAAGTATGGCCATAAAAGTATTTTCAAACATCAATGCAAAAAGAGGGTATGTAAAAATAGCAAAGCCAATAAGAGACATAAACAGTACTTTTTTTCGGCCAATTTTATCGCTTATAAATCCAAATAATGGTATTATAAGCATTAATACAATGATTGCAATAGTGTGAGCTGATAGTGCATCTTCCAATTTTACATCATGAAAAGTATGTAAATAAGACGGAAGAAAAATAAATATCAGATAAACAGAAACACCAAATGCCCAGCTTAACAAGATTATTTTGAGTGCTTGCATCTTATAGTCTGCCCAGAATTCAGCCAATGGAGTTTTAGTTGATGTATGTTCTTTTTTAATTTTATCATAATAGGCATCAGCACCCATCCTTTTGCGAAGATAAATACCTATAATACCAATTACTGCTCCAAATAGAAAGGGAATTCTCCATCCAAAATCGTGTAACTGTTCTGTCGATAGCAAACCTGTAATTAGTGATGCAATTCCGGAACCCAAGAGCATTCCGCCAAAAACACCAAAGGTAGACCAACTGCCGTAAAAACCTCGTTTTCCTTTGGGTGCTTTCTCCACTAGAAATGATATTGATCCGGTAAACTCTCCACCTACCGAAAGACCTTGCAAGAGTCTTAATGTTACAAGTAAGGCTGCCGAATACCATCCAATATTCACATAAGTAGGAAGAAAACCAATCAATGTTGTTGGGATGGCCATTAATAGTACAGATATCATCAAGGCTTTCTTTCGGCCATACTTATCTCCAATATGACCAAATATTACCCCACCTATAGGGCGCATTAAATAACCAGCGGCGAACACTCCAAATGCTGCAATTAATTGAACTATTTTATCTTCCTCAGGAAAAAATTGCGCGCCAATTACAGTGGCAAAAAAACCGTAAACTGTAAAATCGTACCACTCTAATATATTACCAACAAACCCAGCTATAAGAGACCGTTTGTTAATAGGGCTGGTTTCTGTTTTTTTAATCATTGTTTTTTTTTGTCAAAATAAAGATAAATAATTTTGCATTAATAGACCTAATAATTTAAAAAAGTTTAATCAACAGGCTAGCATCCTTCAATACAATTCAAACTGGTCATTGAGTGTTCCGATTGCAAATCGGAATGTATCGAAATGACTTTGTTTACCCTTCGATACTATTCACAGAAAAAGCGAATCACTAATTTGCAAATATACGCCTAATACAAAAAATTCTCATAGATACTCTATTCAGTTTTTATTTACTAGATTAGTTGCTTAAATAAATTATGAAGAATCTAGAATATGATTTAGTGTGTGTTGGAGGAGGTATCATGAGTGCAACCTTAGCGCTTTTGTGTAAGATACTAAAACCTGACTTGAATATTTTAATCCTTGAAAGGCTGGGTAATGTCGCAAAAGAAAGTTCTGCATCATGGAATAATGCAGGAACGGGGCACTCTGCTCTTTGTGAATTAAATTATACCCCTGAAGATAAAGATGGAAATATTGACATTCATAAAGCCATTAAAATTTGCGGACAATTTGAAATGTCCAAACAGTTTTGGGCTTATTTGGTAACTGAAAAACTTATTCAAGACCCTTCCACATTTATTACAAAATGCCCTCATCATAGCTTTGTAACTGGCAAGAAAAATGCTCTTTACTTAAAGAAACGTTTTAAAGCAATGAAAGAACACTTTATGTTTGATTCGATTCAATTCACTACAGAATTTGAAATAATGAAAGAATGGTTTCCTTTAATATTAGAAGGAAGAGATAAGAAAGATGTTATTGCTGCTTCTAAAATTGATAGGGGAACAGAAATGAATTTCGGAAGTCTTACAGAACAATTGTATAAAATATTAGAAACAACATATAACACCAAAGTATTATGCAATAGAGAAGCAATAGATGTTGATCCCTACAGTGATGAAGATTGGTGTATAAAAGTTAAAGATATTCTTACTAAAGAAGTAACATTCGTAGCGACTAAGCATGTTTTTATAGGTGCAGGAGGTGGAAGTCTACCATTACTCGAAAAAGTAGAGATCGATGAAAAGGATGGTTATGGTGGTTTTCCAATAAGTGGGGAATGGCTCGTTTGTAAAAACGAAAAAATTATTAACCAGCATTTTGCCAAAGTTTATAGTATGGCAGAGTTAGGTTCCCCTCCTATGTCTGAACCTCACTTAGACACCAGGTATATTAATGGAAAACGGGAACTTCTATTTGGTCCATTTGCAGGATTTAGCACTAAATTTTTAAAAAAAGGCTCGTATCTAGATTTATTTAAGTCTATAAAGATTGATAATCTTCCTTCGATGTGGGGTGTTTTTTGGCATAATTTACCCTTGACAAAATATTTAATCCATCAAGTGATGATGTCATTTGATGATCGAATGAATGCGTTGCGTATTTTTATGAAAGACGCAAAAAATGAAGATTGGGAAATTATTGTTGCGGGGCAAAGAGTGCAAACTATAAAACGTGATAAAGAGGAGGGAGGAAAGTTAGAATTCGGTACTAAAACAGTAAGCAGTAAATGCGGAAAAATTACGTGCCTTCTTGGGGCATCACCTGGAGCATCAACATCAGTTGCCGCTATGTTGGAGGTTATTGAAATGGCATTTCCAGAAATACTCAATTCCAATACCGGTAAAGAAATTTTAAAAAAGGTAATACCTTCTCTAAATGTTCCTATTGATTCGAAATCTTTTAAGAAAAATTTAAAGGATGTAACAATAAGTTTAGGCTTAAAGTAAAAAAATATCAAATAAAAGCGCTATCAAATAAGTAAACGGAATGCCTAGATATTCAATAACTAGTTGTTTCTTTTTCTAAATCCGTAGGTGTTTTGATCTATAAAACTCTTGGGAAATTTATCGATACCAGGAAATCCCAAGTTAATAGTCCCGCTATCTTCTGGTATGTAATTAGTTTTAAAGATATAATCCCAAAGGCTTAGGCTAATTCCAAAATTCACGCCATACTTGCCTTCTGGCACATCATAAGCATGGTGTTGTAAATGCATTACCGGGTTATTAATAATATATTTTAGGGGCCCCCAGGTAATTTTAATATTAGCGTGGTTAAAGTGACCGATAGTAATTGCAATAAAATGAACAATGTAGGCCTGTTCTGGCTCAAAGCCAAACAATATCATAACAGCGAATGTTTTCAATGGCTTATAAAAGATGTTTTCCATCCAGTGGTAACGCAAATGTGCTGCAAATCCCATTTCTTTAACGCTGTGGTGAACTTTATGGAATTTCCAAAGAAAGGAGTATTTATGGAGTAATGTATGAGTAAACCACTGCACAAAATCCAAGATAATAAAGAAAACAACTAATTGCAACCACAAAGGCCAACTAGATGGATTGATAAGTGCTATGGTTTTATTTGTAATTCCGATATCAGTAAAACCTACTTGTAAAAGTTTGTAAAATCCACTTATAGCAATAGAAAAGATAAAGAAATTAAAAAACATATAAAAGCCATCTAACCAAAAATCCTTTCTAAAAACAGATTGTTCCTTTCTCCACGGAAAAGCAATTTCTAAAACCCATACAAAAAGAGAAATAGTAATTAATCCCCAAAAGTAATTGGTATACCAAGGCACTTCAAAAAGGATCGATTTCCAAGTCCAATCGACGGTTCCGTTAAAAGCATTAAAAAATGTATCTAGGTATTTAATCATAATTATTTAAATAGGCTTGTGATGCTATCTTGTTGAATAGGTGCCTGGTCAAAATTACTCCATTCTGTCCAAGATCCATCATAATTTTTTACATTTTTATAAGCTAATAATTGAGTAAGCACAAATGTTGTATGTGCTGAACGCACACCACTATGGCAATAGACAATAATAGTATCATTTTTTGAAACACCAAATTTCTTATATATTTTATCTAGTTCTTCTATCGATTTTATTTTTTTATCACCGTTATAATCTACAGCTACAGACCAATCAATACTTATGCTGTTTGGTATTCTTCCTCCTTTTGAAGCCCCATTCTTCTGTCTTTTCCCAGTAAATTCATCAGTAGTTCTAGTGTCCAATATCAGTGTTTTATTTGTGATAGCTTCTAGCATTTCTTCTTTTGAACCATAGTACTTCATAGAAGGTTTTTCAGGTAATTTAAATAGTGTTTTTTGCACCAAAGGCACTTCTGTGGAAATAGCGCCATTATGCAATTTCCAAGCTGCAATTCCCCCATGAAATAATCTCACATTTGTAAAATCATAATTCTGCAAGATCCACCATAATCTTGAAGAATCACAGAGTCCATTATCATCATAAATGATGATGGTATCACTTTTATTTACACCTAGACGGCCTAACAAGGTCTCCATTTGCTCTTTTCCAGCCATCATCCCCTTATAAGGATAGGAGGCATCTTCTAGGTCTGTTCGCCATATATTTAAAGCTCCCTTGATATGTTCTTTTTTATAAAATTCAGATTTTCTAAAATCTAAAATCTTAATATTTGGTTCTTTGACTATTTTTAGCAACTCATCTACTTCAATTAAGTAGTTGGTTTCTATATTTTTTTTAGCCTGCTCAATCACATCTATTTTAACTATTTTTTCTTCTTTACAAGCTGTAAAAGAGAGTATTAACACCACGAAACTAATTCTCCAAGTCATACCATGTTATATTTGTTAAGTTTTCGCGCCTACCTGTATCTTCAAAAGGATAATTAGTAACTAGATAATTCACTATGATCTCTTGATCAAGACCTAAATCCCATAAATTTTGTGTTTCCTGCATCCATATAATCGTTGCATTCCAATGTTCTTTACTCATTCTGTTTTGTGTGACTAATTTTGCTGAATGGCAGTTGGTACAATTATTAATAACCGTCATTAATCCATCTGCATCAACAAATCCCGTTCGTAGGTGAATCCCATTTTCTATAATGTCCTCGTCTACCTCCTTTAATGAAGTAGCTGTTTCTGTGCGATCCTTAAATGCTGAAAAATTTGGGTCAAATACATAGTATGTCATTAGCACTCCAACCATCATAAATAAACAAAAGCCTGCCATCATTAAATGATAGAGGATTTTGACGGATTTTTTAAATTCTTCTCCTTTGTTCATTTAGCTAACTTTGATAGCAATTCGATGACAGGCATTATTTAAATATCCTTTTGGATTCCAACCTGGCACTAACATTGGTTGTTTTATATCTTGTGTATCTGTTGCTCTAGCCCAAACCTCATAGTATCCTTTTTTAGGAAATTCTACCCTTCCCGAAAAATGTTGCCAAGCTAAACGATTTGCAGGTTTTTCAATGGAACACTCTTTCCAAGTGGATCCAAAATCTATCGAATATTCCATTTTTGTAACTTCTAATTCTCCAGCCCAAGCATGGCCTCTAATATTTAAAGAAGCGCCTTCTTTAATGATAGCACCAGATTTAGGGTATGTTATTAATGATTTTACAGGCATAGACTCTATAATACACATATCCTCATCCTTCACCTTTTCTCCTGGAGCAACTGGGTCACAAGGTACTCGATAGGCTGTACCTATCATTTTTGCACCATCGTGTATTTTGTTTCTAATACTGATGCGATTTATCCACTTCCCAGAAACTGATGCAGGCCAACCTCCAGCAACCAACCGCAATGGATAACCGTGCACTAAAGGAATATCCTTGCCATTCATCTTAAAAGCTACTAAGGTTTCGTCTTGAAGTGACTTTAACATTGGAGCACCTCTTGAAATAGGTTCCTTATTAGGAGCTCCACTTAAATGCACATCGGCAGCATGGTAGCCAATGTAAACGGCATCATTTTTAATTCCTGCATCTTCTAAAACATCGCGCAATCGAACTCCTGTCCACCTAGCACAATGCACAGCGCCTATAGTCCATTGGTTTCCTTTTGCTGGCGGATTAAATTCGCTTCTTCCATTCCCTCCGCATTCTAAAGTTAGCTGATAGGTATGCTGTTTAAATTTAGATTTTAGTTCCGTAAGCGTATATTTTTTTTCTTTTACTACCGACGCTCCGTCAATGGTGAGTGTCCAACTTAATGGTTCTATACCTTCCGGAATTAATCCATTGTTTCTAATAAACATTGCAGAATTTGGTGTGATTTTATCATCGAGCAAATGTGCTTGAGCTTCCATATTCCAAGGTTTATCATTTAATAGGACCATTTCCTTTTTCTTATGAAACATCTTAAAGGGATCTGGTTCTTCTAACGCTAATGGATTATATCCTTCTAGCATATTAAATCCAAAAACAATTTCAGCTCCAATTAAAGCAGTAAATGAGCTTAATGTTGTTTTTTTAACAAAATCTCTTCTCTTCAAAACGATAAATTTATTTGTTCTTCGGGTAAATTTAAACAATATATTATTGTAATGCTTTTTTATTATCTTTAAATATTTATGGGTTCCATTAAAAAGAAAACGAATCAATTTCGGATTGACAATTTTAAATCTTGTTTTAATTTTCACTTTTGATTCTTTTCTGTCGCATATTCTAATTAATTTATACATAGTAATTTTAATAATAAAACCAACATTATGAAACGAGTACGATTAGAAATTGATGAAGTACAAATTCATAGACCAAAAAAAAGATGGAAACTTTATTTTGTTGTTCTCGCAGAACATCCAACCGATAGCGATAAAATGATTATGACCACCTTACCTCAACATCCTTTTAAATTGAGTAAAAAGCATAACAATTCCTTTCAGTTTGACACGAATGAATCTGGATCGGAAGGATTATTTGTGCTGAGCAGAGAACTGGCCGATGACAGAGAATTGAATGTTCACCTATATTTAAGGCATACCAGAGAATCTACCCGAGATTTAGGAGCGGTATTAAAAGATGTTGAAAGTGGAATTGGAGGTGATTCGTTTGGGATTGTTACTGATATCGTAGGAACAACAATAGTTCCCTGGTTAGTAATTGCTAAGAAAGCAGTTCCTTTAATCGGAAGAATTTTATCAAAATTACCGGATAGAGATTTTGGTTTTCTAAGTGCTTTTGAAAGGTTTGGAAGTGAATTTGAACAAACCTATGAAATTGACAGAGAAAAAAAATTTAGTGGAGATGCCTCTTTAGTATATAGCTGGTCTATTGATGAATAATTTTTTTTACTGTTAACAAGGCCCTTTGATATAGTTCAAACTTGTCATTGAGTGTTCAGATTGCAAGACGAAATAATCTTATTTTCTTATATTTACATAAAAATTAAAACATCCAAAATGAGAAAATTACTTTATTTAGTATTAATGTTAACGTTCACAGGATTATACGCACAAGAGGTTCCAGCACAAGAGACAACTTCATTTGAAGTATTAGATGGACATGGCAAACCAGTTAGCACAAGCTTTGTAAACCTAGATAAAGCAAGGAGTATCTCTAATGAGATTATAGAGAAAGTATATATATCAGCACTTCAAAAGACGAAGTCAAGCTTAAATTCACCTTTATCATTCGTACCTGTGGAGGTTAAAATGATACTAGCTAAAGATCAATTAATAATAGCTTTTAAGGTTTATGTAAAAAATCATTACGGTGATGAGCAAGAGGTTAATGTACTAACGATATACACAGATAAAGGAGTGTTTGTTAGTTATATGAATTATTAAAAAGAACTAAACAATACCTAATACATCAAAGCCTTTTCAGAAATGTTAGGGTTTTTTTATAAAAAACATTCAAATCATATTTTCTTATATTTACAGAAAAATTAGCTCCATCAACATGAAAAAACTTATCTATTTATCCTTAACTATTTTACTCGTTTCTTTTACAAACGGTAATAGCGGCATATTAATTCCTGAATCCATTTTTGATGCAGACAACCCAGTCTATATTGCTGATAATGGTATCACTATTAAGGCAAAAGAATGGGCAAAAACTGGTGCTACTGGAACTATAGAGGGCCTTATTTATACCGTTGTGGATGAAGAAATGTTAAGAGAAATATTGGCTAATGAAAAAGATGTTAGCACAATAGCCACTACGAAAGTGACAGATATGTCTGCGATGTTTTATGGTGCTGAAACTTTTAACCAAGTTATTGGAAATTGGGATGTAACTAACGTGACAACTGTGCATAGCATGTTTTATGGCGCTACTTCTTTTAATCAAGACTTAAGTGCTTGGGATTTTGATACTGTTACAGACTGTGCTAAATTTAGTTATGACACTCCTCAATGGAGCATGCAAAAGCCTGTTTTTACTAATTGTAAGCCTTAACTAACTCTGCAAAAACAGAAATTAATAAAAAACATATCTATACATTATTGCCCTATAGGGATTACAGAAAAAGAGTGTAATGTATGGTCTTCAATCATCAAGTCAAACTCAAGGGGATTACAGCAAACAGCACAGTCTTCAATAAAATTTTGATGATTAACAGAGGGATCAATCATTTTTAATTGATGTTCCCAACAATGTGGACAGTCAAAATAATGTTCGATCATATCAATATTATAGTTTGCTTTTCAGTTTAGATACTCCTATTGAAATAGTTTAAGTAAAAATACCACATATTTAATAATGTAGCAATTCCTTTTTTTTATTTTAATAATGAGTAATATTTAATATATTTATAAAAATTAAATACGATGAACGCATTATCAGAAAAAATTATTACAGAAAAAATAAAAGATTTTCAAGATTGGACCTATCATGAAAATGCAATTCATACCTCCTTAGAATTTAAGGATTTTAAAGATGCCTTTTCGGTGATGACACGCATTGCTTTTGAAGCAGAAAAATTAAGTCATCACCCGGATTGGAGCAATGTATATAATACTTTAAATATTAGTCTTTCAACCCATGATGCTGAGGGTGTAACGGATAAAGATTTTGAATTGGCTAAAATGATTGATGAATTAGTGAGTTAATTTAAAATACAACGCACCGGTTATTGTCTGTTCCGATTGTATATTGAAATGACTTTTAGTACCCTTCTGGACAATCCCAAAACTCATAAAATCATTTAAATCATTAATTTTAATCCTAAACCAATACACTTTTCTTAAATGGACACTCAAGAAGAAGAAAAAATATTTTATAAAAAATAAAACTTAGTAGTATGTGGGGAGCAAATAAATGGACTGACGGTATGTTTAAAAAATATTGGTGGCTTATTGTTATCTTAATAATTATTTATATACTTTTTAGAGTAATGAACCCTTAATAGGATTATCTAATTGTAGATAAGAAACGTCACTAAACTTATCTATACTTAGGATAGAAATTTTCTTTTCCTTCATGTACTTATAATCTAACTATTATCAATAAGTTAAAAGCAAAAAAAGAGCAACCATTTCTGATTGCTCTTATAGTAGTGAGATCAATACTTAAACTCGAATCTCTATCTTATAAATACGTTTCATTATTCTATCGTTTCTGTTTCTATTACTTCCACGGGAGCTGGTACCAAAGAATTCATCATACCTCCCAAGTCAAACCAATCTCCACCATTTATGATTTTACCATCTTTAAATTCAAAAGAATGGTAGCTGGTTAAACTTAATTCTTGTCCAGTTTCTGCAGAAACAGAGGTCCATGTTCCATAAACACGGGTGCTGCCATCGGGAACACCGGTTTCGGTATCTACACCAGGCAACCAATAATCTGCGGTAAATACCATATTATCAAATCCCGCTTGATATCCAAGAATAGCAGCTTTTACTTCTTCTATGCCACCGATTCCCATTCCATAACCAGGCATGTGCCATGTTAAGTCATCGTGCAGATAAGTAAACATTTCTTCTGCATTTTCAGTTTCATGTAGTTTAAAATATGCCTTTGCAGCTTCCGTGTTTTTTTCAAATTCGGCATGTTTTCCATTTGAACAAGCTACTGCCATAACACCTGCAATTAAAAGGATTGATAATTTTTTCATAATTAATTGTTTTAGATTAATAGTCACTAAATGTAATAAATTACATTGAACCAAACAAATATGAATTTCAGATATCAATAAGATTTCTTATTATAATCCTAAGTATGACTTTATAAAAGGGCTTAAAGTACGCTGAGTTAAAAGAAACTGATTTGTATAATTAGGTCTTATTTAGGTTTTAACATACAGGAGTGCTTTTGTTATTTGTTACCGTCACTTGAATTGGAGACTATTGGCAGCCTTATCTGTGAGGTATAATTTGAAGAATGATGTATCTTATTATGAGCGATTACACTTTCTATTTCATCATAGTTGTTACCTCCTGTATTCAAATTACGAGCAAAACGAGGAAAATTACTACTTGATATTTCAATGCGTATGCGATGTCCTTTTTTAAAAAAATTACTGGTTGACATGGGGGTCAAATCTAATTGATAGACCTTGCCGTTCTCCATAAATACTTCTTTGTCATAACCTTCCCGATACCTTACACGCTGTATGGTTTCATCCAAATTATATGCTGTTCCATCAGGATATACATCGATGAGTTTGATGGTAAAATCAGTGTCTTTTGCATCAGAAGATACATACAGTTTAGCTTCAATAAAACCTGAAACTTCTATGCCTTCTTCTAAAATATCGGTGCTGTAAATCAAAATATCATTTCTCGTTTCCATTTGTTGTTGATCGAATGCACCTCCTTTAATTGCATTTCCTGTACAGCATACATTACCACCATAAGAAGGCACTGGTTTCATTGGATCATAAGTAAAACTATCTGGACTATCAAAATTTGCTTTTGATGTTGATAATTTTCCGTCCCCAAAAAAGCTATTGGCTTGCCCATTACTTTTTAAATAATAGCTCGTTAATTTAGCGTTTTCTGGAGGCCAAGTTTCTGACGCTTGCCACTTATTGCTTCCCATTGTATAATATTGCACTCTTGGTATTTTCGCTTTAAAATCATTTTGTACTCCTTTTAGCCAAAAGTCAAACCATAGATAAATTTGTTCTTCATAGTTAAGTCTTGCATCTCCAACATTTCGTTCTCCGACAATAGTATTTTCAGTTGCTCGTTTATAGCGACAATGTAAAGTTGGTGCTATCACTAAGTATTGATTATCGCTGATTGATTTGTTTTTAGCATTATTTCTAACGTGATTAAATAAGGCTAAATTTGGACTTATAGACACATCGTACCAAGAAGCGAACCAAAAACTTGGAACAGCAATTTCCATATCATCATGGTAAATCCCTCCATTAAACCAAGCTTCATCATTTGGTTTTCGGCGTATCATTTTATCAAAAACTTCATTTTTACCATTTATGTTTTTTAGAATATCCTGAATGGGTAAATGATTTAAAGCTGCTGCCATATCTACTAGTGGATTTTCGGGTGCTAAATCGTAAAACCTGGAAATTCTAATTAAATCTTCCTGACTAGCTCCAGCTGGAATTCGGGGTTTAAACTTATCATGTTCTACACTATATAACCAAGAAAAGAATAACATTTGTTCTACACCGCCACGATACCAATTTCCCTGTTCGTTGATTTCACCAACCCGTCCAACACCAGCGCCATAACCTTGAGCCACCATTGCTGCATGAGAAGGATGGTCTAAAGCGGCAACTGCCATTTGCCATTCGGCAGTAGAAGAACAACCCACAGTACCTATTTTACCATTGGACCAAGATTGATTTTTCATCCAGGTAAATGCATCATAGCCATCGGTTAATGGAACTCCTAAAATATCCCATTCTCCTTCTGAAAAATAACGTCCACGTTCATTTTGAACTACATAAGCATAACCTCTTTTAACTGCTTCTAACGCCTTTTTAGCTGTTCTTGTTTTTTGTTTTCCATCTCCCCAGGAATTGAAATTATAAGGAGTTCGTGAAAAAATAATAGGCACTTTTTTATCCGTTTTAGGACGATAAATATCAGTAGCTAAACGAATACCATCTCGCATTGGTATCATTATTTTTTGATCTATAATAGCAATTTCTTCAAGTTCTTGAAAAACTTTTTCTTGTGCATGAAGATCAAAATTATCTATAAAGAAACAAGCAAGTACCAACGAAATTAAAATAGTGTGTTTTTTCATTTTATTAATCTTTTTTTTGATGTGCTATAACATTTAGATAAAAACACAAGTGTGTTTATAGTTGATATAGATAGCTGCAAAGCTAATAAATTTTTAAGGAGCCTTTTGGACATGGTGTAAATACAACACAGAAAGTTTAAATTGACGCACATCGACTAAAATCATGTATTAAAAGATGCTATGCTTGTATTTATTTACTCTTTGAGCTTCTTACATTCCATTTTTCATCTTCTATCTGTATGAATCTGAAAAAAATCGCAACGTGTTTTTAGATTTTATATAAACATTCAATCTGCTCGATAATTTAGAGAAACCGCAATTTACTATAGAATATTATTTACCTTTTCGTTATGTAAAACCATAGTGGTTTGGGTGCTTTGTATATAATCTAAGGTAGATAATCGATCGAGAATAAAAACTCTTAACTCATCAGAATCCTTTACTGCTACATGCAAAATAAAATCATTGTCACCTGCCATGTGAAATAATTGAAGAACACCTGGCAACTGAGAAGCTTTTTTTATAAAATCTCCAATTACCGAACGATGTTGCTTGTTCAGCTTAATGGCTAACATTACCTCAATATTAAGGCCCAGTTTTTTTTGATCAATATGAACAGAAGTCCCTTTAAAATATCCCTTCTGGGTTAGTTTTTTAATTCGATCGTGTGTGCTAGATTGTGCAATTTCAATTTTTGCAGCAATCTCTTTGTTTGAAAGCCGTGCATTATTCAGTAATAGACTTAAAATCTGAATATCTTTCGAGTCCAATTCTTTTTTCATAGTAATATCGAATATATTTAGGTTTAATTAAAGTATGGACAAATATTATTGTGCATATATGTCTTTTTTCAGATATTTGTTCAAATATAGTTAAATATATGGAATTAAATACAAGTATCTTATAATCAATCTTGTTCCAAATACAGATGAATGAAATAAAAATATTTTCTCCCGCAACGGTTGCCAATGTAGCCTGTGGATATGATGTACTAGGTTTTTGCTTAGATGCAGTAGGAGATGAGATGCTTATTAGAAAAGTCAATAAAAAAGGCATTCGAATTACTAAAATTGAAGGATTCGATCTCCCTTTTAAAACTGAATTAAATGTTGCTGGAGTTTCTGCTCTAGCGATGTATGAAACGCTTCAACCAGATTGTGGTTTCGAAATTGAAATCTATAAAAATATAAAACCTGGAAGTGGTATTGGTAGTAGTGCAGCGAGTGCTGTTGGAAGTGTTTTTGGAATGAATGCGCTTTTAGGAAGCCCTTATAATAAAACCGAACTCACCCAATTTGCTATGAAAGGGGAAGCCTTGGCTAGTAAATGTGAACATGCAGATAATTTAGCACCTGCTTTGTTTGGAGGTTTTACCCTAGTAAAAAGCCTATCGCCTTTAGAAATTTTAGAAATTCCATCTCCAGATAAATTATATACAACCATTATTCACCCACAAATAGAGGTTAAAACAGCAGATTCTAGAGCCATTCTTCCAAAAGAAGTAAAGCTTCAAGAAGCGATTGTTCAATGGGCAAACTTTGGAAGTTTGATCCATAGTTTACATACTAACAATTACCAATTAATGAAAAGATCCTTGCATGATGCCATTATAGAACCTCACAGAAGTAAGTTAATTCCGTTTTACAAGGAAGTTAAACAAGCAGCGCTAAATGCAGGAGCTTTGGGTACTAATATTTCTGGTTCGGGGCCTTCTATTTTTTCTTTATGTAAAGGAATTGAAACTGCAACCTTGGTAAGCGATGCTATAAAAAAAGTATATTTAAGCACAGGGATTAAATTTGATATTCACATCTCAAAAATTAATATTGAAGGGATTAAAGTGCTATGAGGTAAACCGGAAACATTCCCAATCGAACGCTAGAAAAACAAACAAACAATGAAATACTACAGTTTAAATAAAAAAGCAGCTAATGTATCTTTTAAAGATGCTGTTATTAAAGGATTGGCTCCAGATAAAGGATTGTATTTTCCCGAACAAATTACCCCCTTATCAAAAGCATTTTTTGAGAACATTGATAGGCTATCTCATTCTGAAATTGCCTTCGAAGCCATCAAGCAATTTGTATCTCCAGAAATTCCAACAGATGTTTTAAAAACCATTATAGAAGAAACACTTTCTTTTGATTTCCCCGTCGTGGAATTCAATAAAAATATTTCAACTTTAGAACTATTTCACGGACCAACGATGGCATTTAAAGATGTTGGTGCTCGTTTTATGGCACGTTGTTTAGGCTATTTTAATAAAAATAATAACAATGAAGTGACCGTCCTAGTAGCTACCTCTGGCGATACAGGTGCAGCTGTAGCAAATGGGTTTTTAGGGGTCAAAAATGTAAAAGTAGTAATACTATACCCGAGTGGTAAAGTGAGTGCCATTCAAGAAAAACAATTAACGACCCATGGGCAAAACATCAGCGCTCTAGAAGTTAAGGGTACCTTTGATGATTGTCAAGCCATGGTTAAAACTGCTTTTTTAGATAAAAAACTTACCGATATGATGCAGTTAACTTCTGCAAATTCTATCAATGTTGCACGTTGGTTGCCACAATTGTTTTATTTTATGTTTGCATACAGAAGATTACATAAAAAGCATAAAGACCTTGTTTTTTCTGTGCCAAGTGGAAATTTTGGAAATGTCTGTGCAGGAATTATGGCACAACAGTTAGGTTTGCCTATTAAACATTTTATAGCATCAAATAATGACAACAATGTCGTAACAAAATATTTAAGGACAGCGCTATACAAACCGGAGCCATCTGTGCAAACCATAAGTAATGCGATGGATGTAGGGGATCCAAGTAACTTTATTCGCATTCAAGAACTATATAAAAATAATTTTGAGACCCTAAAAGAAAACCTCTCGTCGTTTAGTTTTTCCAATAAGGAAACCAAGGCAGCGATGTTAGAAATTTATAACCGTTATAATTATGTTGCTGATCCACATGGGGCAGTTGGTTATTTGGGATGTAAAGCTTATTTAGAAAAGAATCCAACTGCTTATTGTGTGTTTTTTGAAACTGCACATCCCACTAAATTTTTAGACATTGTAGAAGCGGTGGTCAAAAAGGAACAAGTCCTACCACCACAAATTAAATCGGTAATGGGAAAAATTAAAGAAGCAATCACAATAGTTACCTACGAGGATTTAAAACATTATTTATTAAATTCTTAGTTGAGTTTGATACATTAGTAAACGAACCGCATTTATCTATTAAAATTTTTAATTGGTAACAAGTATGTTTTTATTAAATTTTCTAAAATATTTAATTATTTAGATACTATATAATTAGTAATTCCTTTATCACTTTAAGAAAATACTTAAAAGTACGTTTGTTTCTAATACTATTTTTTTTATAGTTATAAAGCCCATTTATCTTAAAAAATATATGGAGTTGAGGTATAAATGTATGTAAATTTATTTTCTATAAAATTACATCTATCTGCAAATAAATTAAGATTGTATATTTGTATTAGGAAAATAAAAATTGAAAATGAAAAAATACTTTTCTAAAACCCAAATATTGATAGCAATTATTGTTCTTCTTATAATTAACTTGTTTATTATATTTTAATTTATGAAAAACTATTCTGACTTTATAAAAGAAAGACTAATTAAATTCTACAAGTGTGAACTTAAAGCTTGTTAAATTTGTCAGTCTTTATTGTGATTTTTCTAAGTTAATAAGGTAAGCTAAATTTCGAACAATTTTGTTGTGTTTTTTTACAAATGGATTGGATTCATCCCAAACATATCCGGCGAGCACAGCACATATTTGCTTTTTAATTTCCGTGTTCTGTGGTCTGTGAAAAAATAAGGTTTGTAAATTCCCTGTATACCATTCTTTAACGTAAGTAGAAAAAACATTAACCCCTTTTTTGATATAATTAGAGTAGTCTTCTTCCCAGTTTACAGTTTCATTATTTAGTTCTTTGGTTATTAGTTTTGCTGCTAATATTCCTGATTCTGTGGCAAAAGTTACACCAGAAGAAAAGACTGGATCCAAAAACTCTGCACTATTTCCTGTTAAAGCATAGCCTTTACCATAGAGCTGTTTTACCGACTTTGAGAAATTTTTTATACTTACTGGTTCAAATGTATAATCTAAGTCTTTAAAACGTTCATAATAATAAGTTGAAAGCTTCATCATCTCAGTTAATCTTTTTGTGGAATTTCCTTTAAAAGATTCCATGTAATCTGTCGCACCAACATAACCAATACTTGTTATTCCGTTAGAGAAAGGAATTACCCATAACCAAGTATCTTTATCTATCACATCAAAAGTAATAAGTGTGCCTTCTTTTCCTTTCGGTCGTTTAATATCTTTTACATGGGTAAAAATTGAAGAATGCTCAGGTATAGCTGATGGAGCATCCAGATCTAATAATCTTGGTAAAACACGACCAAAACCACTAGAATCAATAATGAATTTAGCTTCAATAGTCTTAGTTTTTTGTTCTTTATTCTTTATTGTTGTTACTGAAGTTCCATCTTCACTAAAAACCACATCAACTACTTCTTCTTCAAAAGTAATATCTACACCGTTTTTTATGAGTTCGTCGGTAAGTGTTTTATCAAAATCGGCCCTAGGAACTTGCCAAGTCCAATCCCATCCTTTCGTGTGTTTTTCACTGAAATCGAAATTACAAACTACATCTTCTTTTAAAAAACGAGCTCCATTTTTAATCTCAAATTCTTGTTTTTTTAAACACTCTAAAAGTCCTACTTCATCAAAATGATCCATGCACCTTGGAAGTAAGCTTTCTCCTATAGCAAATCGCGGGAATTTGTTTTTTTCAACAACCTTAATTTTTAATCCATTCTTATGCAAATAAGAAGCAGCAACACAACCTGATGGTCCTGCACCAATAATTAAAACATCAACATTTGTATTACTCATTATTTTAATAGTAAAGTTTAATTTATTATTTTAAATTCGTAAACGATAATAGCAACAATGCTTTGAAAAAAATAATTCAATAAATATATTGAAAAAATATAGATGGTAAAACTTTTAGGCGAATTAAGGATCGAAGAATTTTATAAAATAATATTCGAATCTCACTCTATTGAAATGGATAGCACTGTTTTAGAGATAGTTGAGAGGAGTTTTGTTTTTTTAAAAGAATTTTCGAAAAATAAAGTTATTTATGGTGTCAACACCGGTTTTGGTCCGATGGCTCAGTATAAAATTAAAAACTCTGAAAGAATACAATTACAATATAATTTAATAAGAAGCCATGCTTCAGGTACAGGGAATATAATTCCTGATATGTATGTTAAAGCAGCTATGTTAGCTAGACTTAATACATTGTCTTTAGGAAATTCTGGTGTTCACAAATATGTCATTGAACTAATGACAATGCTAATTAATAAAAATATAATTCCTTTAATTCACGAGCATGGAGGTGTTGGTGCTAGTGGAGATTTAGTTCAATTGGCACATTTAGCTTTGGTGTTAATTGGTGAAGGTGAAGTGTTTTACAAAGGAGAGCGTAAAGCCACAAAGGATGTTTTTAAAGATGAAGGTTTAGAGCCAATTCCTATTGAATTACGAGAAGGACTAGCTTTATTAAATGGTACTTCAGTAATGACAGGTATAGGCATTGTAAATACAATCTATACAAGAAGATTATTAGATTGGATGATTTCTTGTTCTGCCGTAATTAATGAAATTGTAAAAGCTTATGACGATCATTTATCTTATGAGTTAAATCAGTCGAAAAAGCATAAAGGACAACGCAAAATTGCAGAAGCGATGCGTGAGCATTTAAAAGATAGTTCTTTAACAAGAAAAAGAGAGGATCATTTGTACGAGAATAATAATAATAATAATAGCGATAATGTTTTGGTATTTAAAGATAAAGTACAAGAGTACTATTCATTGCGTTGTGTACCACAGATTTTAGGACCTGTTTTAGATACATTAAATGGTGTTGAAAGTGTTTTAATTAAAGAAGTAAATTCTGCAAATGACAACCCAATTGTAAATATAGAGAAGCAGCACGTATACCATGGTGGTAATTTCCATGGAGATTATGTTTCATTGGAAATGGATAAGCTAAAGATCGTAGTCACAAAAATGAGTATGTTAGCTGAAAGACAATTAAATTATCTTCTAAACCCAAGTCTTAATAATATATTACCTGCCTTTGTGAATCTTGGCAAAATAGGATTAAATTTTGGTATGCAAGGTGTGCAATTTACTGCAACGTCTACAACAGCTGAAAATCAAATGCTTTCAAACCCAATGTATGTTCATAGCATCCCTAATAATAATGATAATCAGGATGTAGTAAGTATGGGTACTAATGCTGCTTTGATTACCAAAAGGGTAATTGAAAATGCATTTGAAGTTGTAGCGATAGAAATGATAACAATTATTCAAGCAATCGAATATCTTAAAGTTCAAAATAAAGTATCTTCTAAAACAAAAAAGATGTACAATGAAATAAGGCAAATAATTCCTATATTTACAGAAGACGTTGTTATGTATCCATATGTAAACAAGGTAAAAGATTTTATTATAAACAATAAAAACTAGTAATATAATGTTCACTAAATATTTTTTCAACTCTTACCCAAGAACTGGCTTTAGTGAGGGAAAACGACATGTTTGGTTATATAAATACTGTTGGTGAATATGTTATCGAACCACAATTTAAATTAGCAAAGAATTTTTCTGGAAGCTTCACAGCAGTGCTTCAAGGAGATAAATGGGGATTTATAAATACCAAAGGAGAAGTGTTAGGTGGTAAATGGTTTCAAAATACAGAACTATTTGTAAACACAAAACTGTAGAATTTGTAAAAAAAATAGATGAAGGGAAGTATAGAAAATAAAACTAAACATGCTTTAGTTACAGGTGGTTCAAGAGGAATAGGTAAAGCTGTCTGTATTCAATTAGCCAAAGATACAGAATATCACATTTTAATAAATTACAACAGCAATAAATTAGAGGCTTTAAATACCTTAAAAGAAGTAAATAGAGTTGGAGGTATTGGAGAAATACTACAATTTAATGTTGTAAATGTAGACGAAGTAAAGAAGGTATTAGATGCTTGGAACGAAAGAAATAAAGATGCTATTATAGAAGTACTCGTAAATAATGCAGGTATTACAAAAGATGGCTTGTTTATGTGGATGCCTCAAAATGATTGGCAAGATGTTATTAACACATCTCTTAATGGATTTTTTAATGTGACCAATCATTTAATTCAAAAATTACTAGTAAATCGATATGGAAGAATTATTAATATGGTATCGGTTTCTGGATTAAAAGGTACGCCAGGTCAAACTAATTATTCAGCAGCAAAAGGTGCTGTTATAGCTGCTACTAAAGCATTAGCTCAAGAAGTAGCAAAAAGGAATATTACTGTAAACGCTGTAGCTCCTGGTTTTATAAAAACAGACATGACAAGTGAACTTGATGAAAAAGAACTAAAGAAAATGATTCCTGTAAATCGATTCGGTACGGCCGAAGAAGTTGCACATGTTGTTTCTTTTCTAGCTTCAAATAAAGCATCTTATATCACTGGCGAGATTATAAATATTAATGGAGGAATTTATTCATAATTTAAATTTGAAGAATGGGAAGAGTAGTGATTACCGGAATGGGAATTTATTCTTGTATTGGTAAAAATTTAGATGAAGTTAAGGAATCTTTATACGAAGGTAAGTCTGGGATTGTGATTGATAAAGACAGAGTTCCTTTCGGATATAGTTCTCCATTAACAGGTATGGTTGATGAACCAAATTTAAAAAAACAACTTTCTAGAAGACAACGTTTAAGTTTGAGTGAAGAAGGTTGCTATGCATATGTTGCTACTATTGAAGCTTTAGAAAATGCTGGAATTACACAAGATTATCTTGATATAAATGAAGTAGGAATACTTTATGGCAATGATAGTACTGCAAAAGCAGTTATAAATTCTATAGATAAAATTAGAGTAAAAAAAGATACTTCTTTGGTTGGTTCAGGTGCTATATTTCAGGCCATGAATTCTACTGTAACCATGAATCTTTCTACAATATTTAAGCTTAAAGGTGTTAACTTCACAATAAGTGCAGCTTGTGCTAGTGGTTCACATTCTATTGGCATGGCTTATCAACTTATAAAAAGCGGATTACAAGAATGTGTTATTTGTGGTGGAGCTCAAGAAATAAATAAGTTTGCAATGGGTAGTTTTGATGGTTTAGGTGTATTTGCTATGAATACTGATGATCCAGCAAAAGCCTCACGACCATTTGATAAAAACAGAGATGGTTTAGTGCCTAGTGGTGGTGCAGCAACTTTAGTTGTTGAGAGTTATGAGTCTGCAGTAAAAAGAGGAGCTCCTATCTTAGCAGAAATAATAGGCTATGGTTTTTCTTCTAATGGAGATCATATATCTACTCCAAATGTTGATGGTCCTTCAAGAGCTATGTTAAAGGCAATTAAACAAGCAAATATAGATAGTAGTGCAATTGATTACGTAAATGCTCATGCAACTTCAACTCCTATAGGTGACACAAATGAAGCTAAAGCTATTTTTAATGTGTTTGGTAAAAATGGACCTTATGTGAGTTCTACAAAATCAATGACAGGTCATGAATGTTGGATGGCAGGAGCAAGTGAAGTTGTATATTCTGTACTAATGATGCAAAACAATTTTATTGCTCCAAATATAAATTTAGAGGAACCTGATGAAGATGCTTCTAAATTAAATTTAGTAAGTAAAACGTTAGATAAAAAAATTGATGTATTTTTATCTAATTCTTTTGGATTTGGTGGTACAAATTCAGCATTAATAATAAAAAAAATACAATAGAAAGATGAATAAAGAAGTTATTATTGAAAAAATAAACAACTTTCTTATAGATGAATTTGAAGTTGAATCTGAAGATATTTCTCCAGAAGCAAACTTGAAAGAAACTTTAGATCTTGATAGTTTAGATTTTGTAGACCTTGTAGTCTCTGTTGAATCAAATTTTGGTGTTAAATTAGAGGGTGAAGATTTTTTAAATGTCGTATTGCTTGAAGACTTCTATAATCTTATTGAAAATAAACTTCTATAATCTTACTTAAATATTTATGGATGTTGATTGGAAAGGGAAGTCAAGAGGTAATGTTCTAGGATATAAAATATTCATATTTTGTATTAAAAAACTAGGATTAACTTCAGCATATTTTGTTCTATATTTTGTTGCTGCTTATTTTTGTTTTTTTGCTAAAGACAGCACAGAATCATCTTACTATTACTTTCGAAAACGACTCGGCTATTCAAGATTTAAAAGCATAACAAGCGTTTATCTAAGTTATTTTGTTTTTGGACAAACAATTATAGATAAAATTGCAATTTCTTCCGGTCTTAAATCTAAATTCACATATGATTTTGACGGTATTCATCGTATTAAAGAAGTATTGAAGGAAAAAAAAGGTGGTATTCTTATTAGTGGTCATTTAGGTAATTTTGAAATTGCCCAACATTTTTTTGGAGAATTAGAAGAGAAAGATTGTATTAGTTTATTAAGGTACAACGTTGAACACACTGCTATTAAGAATTATCTCGATACAGTAATGAAAAAATCTAACATAAAAATTATTTTCATTAAAGATGATTTTTCTCATATATTTGAAATCAATGCAGCATTGGCTAGAAACGAAATTGTTTGTATAACAGGAGATAGATATATTAAAGATTCAAAATATTTAACTCAAGAATTATTAGGCAAAGAAGCTAAGTTTCCTGCTGGACCATTTCTTCTCGCTTCTAGATTAAAAGTCCCTGTATTATTCGTTTATGTAATGAAAGAATCCAGAAAACACTACCATTTATATGCAAGAAGCTCAAAAGTAAAATATAGAGATGCAAATGCATTACTAAATAATTATACAAAAAGTTTAGAATGGATACTTAAAAAGCACCCATTACAATGGTTTAATTATTTTGATTTTTGGAACGTAAATAAAGAGTAAAATGAAGAACATTCTAGAAATACAATATTCCCAGTCTGACCAGTTAACTGAACTCACGAAAAATATAGCCAAACCCCTTACTAATTACAAAGACTTAAATGTTGTTTATCATCAAATCAAAATGGAAACAGGCCATGCCTATCCATGGTTTTTTTTCATATTCATATACCCACTTAACCGTTAGTTAATAAAATGTTATTAGATAAACCTATTTCGAATATTGAAAATTTAATACCACAAAAGGCACCTTTTGTAATGGTAGATACATTACTAGGTTTTTCATGTGAAAATATTATTTCCTCTTTTAAAATTATAGAAACCAATATTTTCTATAAAAATCAGACACTATCTGAAGTAGGATTAATAGAAAATATGGCTCAAACGGTGGCACTCCATACTGGATATGATTATTTTTTAAAAGGAGAACCAACTCCAATGGGATATATAGGCTCAATTAAAGAAATCCAGATTTTAATGCTTCCTCAATTAGATGAGGTCATAATTACAGAAGTACGTATTTTACAAGAATTTATGGGAGTAACTTTAGTAGAAATAACTATCTCTAATACTAAAAAAAAGAAAATTGCCTCATGTACAATGAAAACTGTTATGGCTACTTAATGATTGATTTAGATAAAATAGATATATATGATTTTTTAACACATCGTCTGTCGTTTTTATTTTTAGATAAAATTATAACTCTAAATAATAAAGAGGTATTAGCTTCAATTTTATTTAAAGAAGATAAACTCTTTGTTGATAACAATTGTTTTAATAAAATAGGCTTATTTGAAAATACAACACAAACATGTTCGTTAATTGTAAGTAAAAGTTATTTTGACAATAATAATATAAAAAGAGAAGGTGCTAAATTAATAGGTTTTATAAGTGCTATTAAAAAAAAATAACATTTTATGTCCTAAGGTTGGAAGTTCCATAATATCAAATGCTAAATTAATATCAAAATTTGATACTGAGAGTGACGTCTTCGGACGCTATAGTATTTGCTTATTTCCTGCTATAGGTTTATCAACCTTAAATATTTCTGAAAAATCATCACATTAATTACCATTGTTTATTATGAAAAGGAAAATACAGTCTAAAATAAAAAAAGAGATTAGTTTCATTAGTAAAGTAAGAGTTCGGTTTGTGGAAACAGATCCTTTAGGTATAGTTTGGCACGGAATTTATATTCAATACTTCGAAGATGGAAGAGAAGCTTTTGGGAGACATCATTCCATTTCATATTTACATCAAAAAGAATTTGGTTATGCAACTCCAATCATAAAATCAATGAGTGAGCATAAACTCCCTTTACGTTATGGAGATGTCGCAACTATAAAGACAACATATTTTGACACTCGTGCTGCAAAAATGATCTTTAGATATGAAATTTTCAATCAAGACGAATTACTTGTTTGTACTGGTGAAACCGTTCAGGTTTTTATAGATCAAATAGGTCAAGGAAATTTATCTTTAGTAATTCCAGAGTTTTTTGAAAAATGGAAACAAAAAGTTGGACTCTCGGATGACTGAAGTTTACCTGTCATATAATAATATAGTTTCCTCACTAGGTTTTGATAGTGAAACTGTTGTGAGTAATATTCACAACGAAATTTCTGGTTTACAATTAATTGATGATAAAGAGATGTTCTTTAAGTCCTTTTGTTCATCAATTATAAACCAAAAGGAATTAAATAATAGTTTTACTTCTATAGCAGTTGAAGGCAATTTTACGAGATTAGAGATGATGATGATAACCTCTTTAAATAGAGTTATTCAAGACACTAAAATTCCTTTAACAAAAAATGTTGGTTTAATTATTTCAACTACAAAAGGGAATATTGATATTTTGGATAAAAATAGTAAATTTTTGGAAGAAAGAGCCTATTTAGGTTCTTTAGGAAAAGTTATAAAAGATTTTTTTAAATTTAAAAATGATGCTATTGTAGTTTCTAATGCTTGTGTTTCAGGAGTATTGGCTGTAACTATTGCTAAACGATATATCACGCAAGGCATTTATGATAATGTGTTTGTTGTTAGTGGAGATATAGTGACTGAATTTATTTTATCTGGATTCAATTCTTTTCAAGCATTAAGTAGTGAGCCTTGCAAACCTTACTCTAAGAATCGTACTGGAATTAATATTGGAGAAGTAGCTGCAAGTGTTTTGGTTACTAAAAATGACACAAATTTAGCAAAAGAGGCCGTCGCTATTTTAGGAGATGGATCTTGTAATGATGCAAACCATATTTCTGGACCTTCACGAACTGGAGAAGGCTTAGTTAGAAGTGTGAAATTAGCACAAAAAGAAGCCAATATTTCTTTTGATAATATTGATTATATTTCAGCTCATGGAACTGGAACACCGTTTAATGATGAAATGGAAGCTATTGCAATTAATAGATTGGGCTTACAAAATGTTCCTATAAATAGCTTGAAAGGTTATTTCGGTCATACCCTAGGGGCTTCTGGTCTTTTAGAAACCATTGTTGGAATGCATTCGCTTTATAACAACACTTTATATTCTTCTCTCGGTTTTGAAGAAATAGGAGTTTCACAACCAATAAATGTAATTACAAAAACAATTACAAAAAAATTGAATATTTTTCTTAAAACAGCCTCTGGTTTTGGAGGTAGTAATATGGCCGTAATATTTAAAAAAATAAACATGACATCAAAATAAATTATGAATTCTAATTACTATATAAGCTCCTTTTGTTCTATTAAAAACAATACGATTTCCTTAAATGGATCTATGGTTTATAGTAATGAAAACATGGAGTTTTTAGAATTTATAAAAGCTGCATATAAATCTTTAGATACAAATTATCCTAAGTTTTTTAAAATGGATGGCTTAAGTAAATTAGCTATCTTAGCAGCCCATGTTTTATTTAAAAATGAGAATATAAATCAAGATAAAGATAATGATATTGCTGTTGTATTTTCAAACAAATCATCAAGTATAGATACAGATAGAAAGCATCAAAAGTCAATTGAAAACAAAGATGACTATTATCCTAGTCCAGCTATTTTTGTCTATACATTACCAAATATTTGTATTGGAGAAATTAGTATAAAGTATAAACTGTTTTCTGAAAATAGTTTTTTTATCTTTGAAAACTTTAGTGCGCAACACTTGCTGGATTATGCAAATAGTTTGTTGTCAGCAGGTAAAACTGAAAAAGTGCTTTGTGGTTGGGTTGAATTAGACGGGAACCAATATGAAGCTTATTTGTATTTGGTAACAAAAATTGGAACAATATTACATAGTAAAGAAAATATAATAAAATTTTATAATACTTAACATGGAGACTTTAAAACAAGAGCTAAAAGAAAATATTATAGAGCAACTAAACCTTGAAGATATAGCAATAGAAGATATTAATGACGATGATATATTATTTGGAGATGGCTTAGGTTTAGACTCAATTGATGGCTTAGAATTAATTGTAATGCTAGATAAAAATTATGGTATTAAATTAACAGATCCAAAAAAAGGCCGCGCTATTTTTGAGTCAATTAAAGTGATGGCAAAGTATATTTCTGAGAATAGAACAAAGTAAACTCTTCTATGCTCAATAGTTTGTAAAAGATAAAATATGAGTAGAGGCGTTGCTATAACTGGAATGGGAATTATTTCTGCTATTGGAAACAATGTAGAAGAAAATTATGAATCGCTTTTAGAAGGTAAAACCGGAATCTCAAGAGTTTCAAAAATTAAAACTATCCATAGAGATGATATTATGGTTGGTGAAATTTCCTTTACTAATCAAGAATTAGAACATCAACTTGGTCTTAGCTCAGATAATAATTATTCTCGAGCAGCTTTATTAGGCTCAATAGCGGCAAAACAAGCAATCGTAAACGCTGGAATTTCAAATATAAATAAATATAAGACTGGATTAATTTCTTCAAATAGTGTTGGTGGAATGGATATGACTGAAGCACATTTTTATGATTATTTTAAAAATGAGGCCATCCAAAAATATATAAATGGTCATCATTCTGGAGATTCTTCTCAGAAGATCGCTGAGCAACTGGGATTAGAAAAAAGTTTTGTAACCACAATCAGTACAGCCTGTTCTTCTTCAGCAAATGCCATAATGCTTGGCGCAAGATTAATTAAATCAGGACAACTAGATAGAGTTATTGTAGGAGGAGTAGACTGCTTAACAAAATTTACAATCAATGGATTTAAATCCTTAATGATTTTATCAGATACTTTTAATTCTCCATTTGATGAGGATAGAAAGGGTTTGAATCTGGGAGAAGCCGCGGCTTTTTTAGTATTAGAGTCAGACAAAGTTTTGCAAGCTAAAAACAAACCTGTTTTGGGATATGTAAAAGGTTATGCCAATACCAACGATGCCTACCACCAAACAGCTTCTTCCGACAATGGAGATGGAGCGACTTTAGCGATGGAAAAGGCATTAAAAGTAGCACAATTATCGTCAAAAGATATTACCTATATAAATGCACATGGTACAGCAACTATTAATAATGATTTATCTGAAGGACGAGCTATTTTAAGAGTCTTTGGTAATGACGTACCACTATTTAGTTCAACAAAAACATATACTGGGCATACCCTCGCTGCTGCTGGAGCTATTGAAGCTGTGTATTCAATTTTAGCACTTCAAAATAATATAGTTTTTCCTAATTTGAATTTCAAAACACAAATGAAGGAATTTAACATAACTCCACAATTAGAACTTAAAGAAAAAGAGTTACAAACAGTGATGTCTAATTCTTTTGGTTTTGGTGGAAACTGTTCAACCGTTATTTTTTCAAAAAAACAATGAAAACTGTCTATATAAATAGTATTGGCTCCATTTCATCGCAAAAAACATTTGACAATTCAGAGTTTTTAGATGATATTATTTCATATGAAGACAATGTTATTTCCGTTGTAAATCCCTCCTATAGAGACTATATATCACCAGGAGATTCTAGACGAATGTCAAAAGGTATTAAAATGGGAATTGTAGCTTCTAAAATAGCTTTGAACGATGCAGGTTTAGAAACTGTAGACGCCATAATTATTGGTACTGGGATGGGATTACTTAAGGGTTTTGAAAAGTTTTTAAAAGCTCTATTAGATAATAACGAGCAATTTTTAACTCCAACATCATTTATACAATCTACCCATAATACTATTGGTGGGCAAATAGCGCTAGGCTTAAAATGTAAAGGCTACAATTTTACCTATGTACATGATAGTATTTCTTTTGAGTCTGCTATGTTAGATGCAAAATTAATGTTAGAAAACAATGAAGCCAATGTTGTATTAGTTGGTGGTGTTGATGAAATTGGAGATTATACTGCTGAGTTGCACAAACTCATCCATCATATAAAGACGGAAAAAGTGCATTCTACAAAGCTGTTAAAATCTCAAACTAAAGGTGTTGTTTATAGTGAAGGTGCAAATTTCTTCGTATTATCTAATGAAAGACAAAATACCAGTTATGCTTTAATTGAAGCCATTAAGACATACAATACTCTTGGAAATATAAATATAAATAAAGTTGTAAGTGAATTTTTGAAAGAAAATAATCTAGATATTGAAACGATAGATATTGTTGTTCTCGGAAACAACGGAGATATAACTCACGATTATTTTTATAATGATTTAAGTGCTGGGATTTTCAATAGTACACAACAAGTATATTACAAACATTTATGTGGTGAATTTAACACCGCATCATCATTTGGTGTTTGGTTAGCATCAAATATTTTAAAAACACAAAAACTGCCAGAAGCTATAAAATTGAATACTATTGAAGCTTCAAAGTATAAAACTATTTTACTTTACAATCAATATAGAGGAGAGAATCATAGCTTAACTTTACTTCATAAATGCTAAATTTTAAATCTGTAAATACAATTATAGTAATCGCTTTATTTGCTTTATTATTATTGAGTTGTGTTTACGAATTATCGTTATGCTTTATATTTCTAGTGCTAATTGTTTGGTTTTTAATCACACTTTCAGGTTCTTTTTTGATCAGATGGAATTACTATTTTAAATCGCTGCATTCTAATAAAACAATTAAAGAAAACCAAATCGCTATTACTTTTGATGATGGTCCACATCCGGAATTTACGCCTAAAGTTTTAGAGCTATTAAAAACTTACAATGCCAAAGCTACTTTTTTTTGTATTGGTAAACACATAAAAGCATATCCTAAGGTATTTAGTGATATTATAAAACAAGGTCATACCGTCGGTAATCATACGTATTCACATTCTAAAATTTTCGGTTTTTTAAAAACTGAAGATGTTATTGAAGAATTACTAAAAACAAACGACATTGTAAAAAAAACTAGCGGTTTGATGATGCAATTATACAGACCTGCTTTTGCTGTCACCAATCCAAGAATAAAAAAAGCACTAAAAGTAACCAAATTGCAATCCATAGGCTGGAGTGTTCGCTCTTTAGATACCACCCCTAGAACCTCTGAAATGATATTTAAGCGCACAATTAAAAACCTATCTAAAGGTGATGTTATTTTACTTCACGATACAAGTCTAAAATCAATTGTGGTATTTGAACAGTTATTGCTATTTTTACAAGAACAAAATATCGAGTCTGTTACCATAGATTCTTTATTTAACATAAAAGCGTATGCCTAAGTTATTTTATATACTATTTTTTATAGCTACTGCTGTAAATGCACAAACCAAAATGGGTAGTACAGAAGCTGCCAAATTAAAAGCTAAAGTAAAAGCGCACGCAGCCAGTGTAAAGACATTGTTAAGTGACTTTGCACAATATAAACACTTAGATTTTTTATCTAATGATATTGTGACCACTGGTAAATTGGCATTTAAATCTCCAAATACTGTGAAATGGGAATATACAACCCCCTTTAAATATGCAGTATTATTTAAAAATGAAACACTTTTTATTAATGACGAAGGAAAGAAAAGCAATGTAGATATTGGTTCTAACGAAATGTTTAAGCAATTGAACACGCTTATAATAAATAGTATAAAAGGCGATATGTTTAACGAAAATGAATTTGACATTTCTTATTTTAAAAAAGAAACAAACAGTGAAGTTTATTTTAGCGTAAAACACGAAAAAATTTCGAAATATATAAAGGTATTTCATATTATATTTAATAAAGAAGGTCATGTCGTAGAATTAAAAATGATAGAACCCTCTGAAGATTATACAAGAATTATATTTAGCAACCGAAGTATAAATATACCATTGTCAGATGCGATATTTACTCAGTAGTTTCTGTTTGCTTTTTATAGCTTGTGGTTCGTATTCTAAAAAGCATGATTTTCAAATTGTGAAATCGTTAAATAGTCGTATTCGTAATTCCTATTTTTCAGATGAAAGTAAAGATTATGTATACAAAGCAAATATTACTGTTTACGATAATGATTTTAGTGGTATTTTTATAGTAAAAAAAATAGGTGAAGCTAATCATCGGATAGTGTTCACAACAGAAATGGGAAATAAAGTTTTCGACTTCTCTTTTATTGATGATACTTTTAAGGTGAATAACATCATAGAGGACATGAATAAAGCACTTTTAATAAACATACTAAAGAAAGATTTTACAGTACTTGTTAAAGAAAAAACAACGGTTATTAAATCGTATTCATTACAAGATACGTTGGTTTATGAAACGGTAATATTGAACAAAAAATATTTTTATTTTAAAACACAACAACTAAACAAAATACTACGTGTAGCTAGTGGTAAAGAGAAAGTTACCTTTTTATTTTCAGAAATTAATGATACTATTGCACACCAAATTAACATTAGACACTCAAATATTAAGCTTAATATTAATTTAAAATTAATTAACTAAAATGGAAAACTTATTTTTATAATTGGCATTTATTATAATAAGTACAACTGCATACACACAAATAACAATTAGACCTGGTTGATGGCTAGCTTAAATTTTTCAAATTTAACAAATTCAGGTTTTGATGATATAGTATTAAACCAGTTATTTCAAATAGGAGTAACTTATAAATTCGATTTTTAATGAGTAATTCACTTGAAGGTTTATACACATTAGATGATTTAGCCGTTGCTGACACTAAAGCAACGGCTAAGATTACTATTAACAAAGACCATATTATTTTTAAAGGTCATTTCCCTGGTAACCCAGTAATGCCAGGTGTTTGTATGATACAAATTATTAAAGAAATCACGGAAAAAATTGTAAATAAAACCTTGTTTATGCAATCGGCGAGCAATATTAAATTTATGGCAATAATTAACCCATTTGTGACTCCAGAATTAGAATTACAACTTGAAATTATTGAAACAGAAGGAGTTTTTAAAGTTAAAAACGTTTCTAAGTTTGAAGAAACTGTGGCTTTAAAATCAACCACTAATTTTATAGAGAAATAATTAAACATCAAACAAATCATTTTAAAAATATTAATTATTCTAACTTAAGTAATCACATTAAAGACTATATTTTAAAGTCTAAAGCTTTTAGTGATGAAAAAAAAACAGTATTTTCGAAACACTAATATTTTAAGGTTTCTATGTAGTGAATAACCAGTCGATCAATGAAAAAATTTTAGATTTAAGCCTGTGTGTTATTATTCCAACATACAATAACGAGGGTACTTTAAAGCGCGTTATTGACGGTGTTTTAAAATATACACAACACATTATTTTAGTCAATGATGGCGCTACAGATTCAACTTCAAAAATACTTTCCAACTATTCACAACTTCAACAAATTCATGTTGAAAAAAATAAAGGAAAAGGCAATAGCTTACGCTTAGCGTTTAAGCATGCGGTAACTTTAAATTATCAGTATGCAATTACCATAGATTCTGATGGTCAGCATTTCCCAGATGACATTCCAGCTTTTGTTAATGAACTTGAGAAAAGTGAAGATAAAAATCTATTGCTAATTGGTGCAAGAAACATGAGACAAAAAGATGTACCTAAGAAAAGTAGTTTTGGTAATACATTTTCAAATTTTTGGTTTTTGGTAGAAACTGGTATTAAACTTCAAGATACACAATCTGGATTTCGATTATATCCTTTAAAAACAATCAAAAAAATTAAGTTTTACACGTCAAAATTCGAATTTGAAATCGAAGTTATTGTAAAATCAGCTTGGGCAGGAGTTACTTTAAAAAGCATACCTGTTCGCGTATTATACGATGAAACTGAACGCGTTTCTCACTTTAGACCATTTAAGGATTTTACACGCATAAGTATTTTAAATACTTGGTTTGTTATACTTGCCATTTTATATATTAAGCCAAGAGACTTTCTTAGAGGTTTTAAAAAAAAAGGATTTAAACAATTTATAAAAGAAGATTTACTAGGAACACAAAAACCTTCTAAGAAAGCTTTTTCTGTAGCTTTGGGTCTTTTTATTGGGATATCTCCTTTTTTAGGATTTCAAACGGTACTTGTTTTTTTTTTAGCTTATATTTTTAAATTAAATAAAGTAATTGCTTTTGTGTTTTCTAACATTAGCTTACCTCCTTTTATCCCTTTTGTTTTGTATGCTAGTGTAAAAATGGGAGAATATCTCTTAGGTGTAGAATTAAAATACACTATGGAAGATATGTTAGATAATTTTGAAATATTAATTCATCTCAAAGTTTATATTATTGGTAGTTTTTTATTAGCCATTTTAGTATCGGCTAGTTTTGGACTTTTAAGTTATTTTCTTTTTTTATTTTCAAACAAAAAAGTGGCACTCAATAATGGATAGATTTTTTTATAATATATATCAAATAATAGTTGCTAAAAAATTATTGGGTTTTGGTATTATGCTTGTCTTTTTTTTAGCCTTGCTGTTTGTAGCTTCAAAAATTGAATTTGAGGAGGATATTACTAAACTCATCCCATCAAATGATAAAACTTCCGAAATGCAAAAGGTTTTGGAAACTACCAATTTTGCAGATAAGATTATTGTAAATATCTCTCGTAAATCAGATGGCACAACAGATGATATTTCACAATATGCATCTCAAATTATTGATAGCATAAATAAGTCGTCTAGTGAATATGTTAAACAAATTCAAGGAAAAATTCAAGATGAGGATTTCCTTGAAACTCTAGATTTTGTTTATCAAAATTTACCACTTTTTTTAGACGATAGTGATTATAAGACTATCGCAAATAAAATTCAAAAAGATAGTATTGATATTATAATAAACAGTAATTACAAAACTTTAGTGTCAACTTCTGGATTTATCGCAAAAGAAACCATTTTAAAAGATCCATTGGGTTTATCCTTTATTGCTTTAAAAAAAATGCGTCAACTTAGCTTTGGAGATAATTTTATCTTAAATAATGGTTTTTTGATGAGTAAAGATAAAAACCATGTCTTATTATTTATAACTCCAAGTTTAGGTTCTAGTGAAACTTCAGATAATGCAAAATTTGTCCAAAATTTATATCACATAAATAATCAACTTAATAAAAGTTTTAAAAACAAAGCTCAAGGCGAATATTTTGGAGGTATTTTAATTGCAGTAGCAAATGCTAAGCAAATTAAACAAGACATTCAGCTTACAGTTGGTATTGCAATGAGTGTTCTACTAATTATTCTTATTGTTTTTTATAAAAAGTTAAGTATCCCTATCGTTTTATTAGTTCCAACAATATTTGGAGGCTTATTAGCAGTAGCCTTACTTTATATTATTCGTGTAAATATATCAGCAATTTCTTTAGGTATTGGTTCCGTATTATTAGGCGTTACATTAGATTATTCGCTTCATATTTTAACACATATGCGAAGTAATAATAATATTCAAGCGCTATATAAAGAGATTACAAAACCAATATTAATGAGTAGTTTAACCACTGCTTTAGCATTTTTGTGTTTACTATTTTTAAATTCACAAGCCTTACAGGATTTGGGAATTTTTGCTGCAATAAGTGTATTAGGAACTTCTGCTTTTGCCTTGATTTTTATTCCTCAAGTATATAAAGGTTCTGTTAATAAATCTAAAAAACAGACATTTATAGATAGGCTTGCTAGTTTTCAGTTTCATAAACAAAAGGGACTTATTATAGTTCTTGTTATCGCATTTGTTGTGAGTTTGTTCACTTATAATAAGGTTACGTTTAATGAGGATATTTCGAAATTAAATTATGAGCCACAGCATTTAAAAGATGCTCAGGTGCATTTAGATGTTTTAACAAATATGGCTTCAAAATCCGTGTACTTGACTGCTTATGGGAATTCTGAAAATGATGCACTTCAAGTAAATGATGCTATTTATAAAAAACTTGAAGAACTTAAGAATAACAATCAAATTATAGATTTTAGTTCTATTGGCACATTAATTCATTCGGAAATTAACCAAAAACAAAGTATTGAAAAATGGAATACGTTTTGGAATGATGAAACTATTGCCAACACTAAAAGTAATTTAATTGAAAGTGGTGCGAAATTAGGTTTTATCCCTACAACGTTTAATGTGTTTTATTCTCTTGTAAATTCCGATTTTGAAACACTTTCTATTGCAGATTATAATGCTTTAAAAACTATTTCAACCGATGATTATATTGCGACAAAAGATAATTTTACTACAGTAACTACTTTAGTTAAAGTAAAAGATGAAAACGCAGATGAATTAGTTAATATCTTTAATGATGTCAAACAAATATTAGTTATTGATAGACAACAAATGAATGAAACGTTTTTAGGTAATTTAAAAACTGATTTTAATCGTTTAGTGCTCTATTCTTTTGTGGTTGTTATATTACTTCTTTTGGTGTTTTACAGAAGCTTTTCTTTAATGTTAGTAACCAGTATTCCAATAATGTTAACTTGGTTATTAACCATCGGAATTATGGGATTGTTTCATATTGAATTCAATATTTTCAATATTATTATTTCTACGTTTATTTTTGGTTTGGGTATTGATTACAGTATTTTTATTACCAACGGTTTACTTCATGAATATAAAACAGGAGAAAAAGCTTTACAAACTTATAAAACATCCATTATTCTATCTGTTGTCACTACTGTTTTATGCGTTGGAGTTTTAATATTCGCCAAACATCCAGCATTATATACCATTTCTTTAGTGTCTCTAATCGGTATTTTATCTGCTGTCATTATTTCATTTACTCTTCAGCCTTTAGTATTTAAATTATTTATTGGTAGCAAAACTAAACGACCAATAACTTTAGGATTATTAGTATACTCTTTTCTATCATTTAGTTATTTTGGATTTGGAGGTCTTTTTATTTCCTTGATTAGTATAACCTTACTAAAGATTATTCCAGTGAGCAAAAAAATAAAAATGAAATGGTTTCATAAAGTCGTCTCATTATTTATGAAATCGGTATTATATACCAACCCTTATTTAATAAAGAGAGTTAAGAATGTTGGAAATCAAACTTTTGAAAATCCTGCCATAATAATTGCAAACCATATGTCGTTTTTAGACATTTTGGTAGTTGGTATGCTGCATCCAAAAATTGTGTTTTTGGTAAATGATTGGGTTTATAATTCGCCTGTTTTTGGTAAGGCAGTTCAAGTTGCTGGTTTCTATCCTGTTTCTAGTGGTATTGAAAAAGGTGTTTCTCATTTGGAAGAAAAAGTAAAACAAGGATACTCGTTAATGATTTTTCCTGAAGGGACAAGATCCCCAAACAATAAAATGAGACGTTTTCATAAAGGTGCATTTTATCTCATGGAACAATTGAATTTAGATATGATTCCGGTGCTTATTCATGGTAATTCTGAAGTTAACCCAAAAGGAAGTGCACTTATTAGAAACGGAAATATTACTGTAAAAATACTAGATAGTATTCCTATTATAGATAAAAATTATGGCGAGACCTATACGCAACGTACAAAAAGGATTAGTACATATTTTAAACGAGAATTTAGAGTGTTTCGGAAAGAAATGGAACACGACACCTACTTTCATAAAATGGTATTAGAGGAGTATATCTATAAAGGTGATGACTTATACCAAACAGTTAAGAAAGATCTTGACACTTATAAAGATATTTATAATACCATTTTATGGGAAATTGATACTAAAGCGGAAATTACTCATATATCAAAAGATTATGGGCAACTCGATTTTCTATTAGCTTTAAATAGTATTGATAGAAAAATAATTTCTTATATTGAAGACGATATGGTTAAGGTAATTCTTCAGAATAGTTTTCTTACAAATAAGAACAAGAATATTAATTTTAAAAATACGTTAGAAGCGACTATAAAAACATCTGGGAATACACTAATACTAAACACGAATACCTTATCTGAAGAGCAAATAAATACTATTTTGAATAATAGTATTAATTTCGTTTTTTTAGTAAAAGAAAGTCGAAATTTATATGCTGGATTGATTATTAAATTAGGATTTGAGTCGATTAAAGAGCGTGAAAATCTTATGATTTTCAAACGATAAAAAATAAAAAACACACACATGAAATCACATTATGATGTTGTAGTAGTTGGAAGTGGATTGGGAGGCTTAGTTTCTGCCATCATTCTAGCCATGGAAGGGAAAAGTGTTTGTGTTCTCGAAAAAAACAACCAATATGGTGGTAATTTACAAACCTTTGTAAGAAACAAAACTATTTTTGATACTGGAGTACATTATATAGGCGGACTTGATGAGGGACAAAATCTATATCAATACTTTAATTATATTGATATTTTAGATCTAATTACCTTAAAAAAATTAGACGAAAACGAATTCGATATTGTGACGTTCGACAATGACCCTATAGAATATAAGCATGCTCAGAGTTACGAAAAGTTTATTGAAGTTTTAGTTGAACAATTTCCGGAAGAAGAAAAAGCAATAGTGACTTATTGCAAAACCTTAAAAGAAATTTGCGATAGCTTCCCATTATATAATTTGAAACAAGGCAAACCTTATTATGATGATACAGCCATGTTTAAACTTCCTGCAAAAGAATATATTTATTCACTTACAAATAATAAAAAACTACAAGCTGTACTAGCAGGAACAAATTTTTTATATGCTGGTGATGGTGAACGCACACCATTTTATGTACATGCTTTAACGGTAAATTCATATATAGAAAGTTCTTATAGATGTGTCAATGGAGGTAGTCAAATAACTAAGGCATTAATTAAAAGGTTAAAAGAAAATGGAGGTGAAACTTATAAACGTCATGAAGTTGTTGATTTTGGTTTTGATGATGGTAAAATCACATCTGCAATTTGTGCAAACGGCAAAGAAATAAAAGGAGATTTGTTCATTTCTAACATTGAGCCTAAATTGACATTAAAGCTTGTGGGAGAAGATAAATTCAGAAAGTCATATACCAATAGAGTTCATAAAATTGAAAGTACAATAGCTGCGTTTAGCTTATATATAATTTTAAAACCAGATTCATTCAAATATAAAAATAAAAATTTCTACCACTTTAGAGATCCAGATAAGGTTTGGGATGTTCATAAATATACTGAAGAAAGTTGGCCAGAAGGCTATATGATGTCCATGTCAATTAAGAAAAACATGGGAGATTATGGCGATAATATTACCATTATGACCTACATGCATTATGATGAAGTAAAGCCTTGGGTACATACATTTAATACAGTTGCCAATAAAAATGAAAGAGGGCAAACTTACGAAGAATTCAAAGATGAAAAAGCCGAGAAGCTCATTAAGGAATTAGAGCTTAAATTTCCTAATATTAGAGATTGTATTCAAGAGGTATACACATCTACTCCTCTGTCTTACCGAGATTACATAGGAAGTAATAGAGGCTCAATGTATGGTTATGTTAAAGATGTGAATAGACCAATGCAATCTTTTTTATCGCCAAAAACAAAGATTAAAAATTTATTGTTTACTGGTCAAAGCCTAAATATGCATGGTATTTTGGGAGTTACTATTGGCGCAGTTGTAACATGTTCAGAAATTTTAGGCAAGGATTATTTGTTGAATAAAGTTTTAAGAGCCAATGGCGAAGAAGAAATTATTGTAAATAATATGAGATAGACATGCTTAGGAACTCTAATAATATTATTCTAAAAAAATCACAGATGCTACATTGCATTTGTGCTCTTATATTCCTTTTTATAACAACATCTTGTAGTGTCTCAAAATCCCTAAATGATGTTCCTGATGTTAGTCAATATAGTACATCAATTCCTGAAAGGGTTATAGTTTCAGATTCTTCTTTTACTTCAGGAAACAATTTCCTTACCAAGAACAAACAAGGTTTATGGGAACTGTATGTAGAGGGAGATCCTTTTGAAATAGGTATGCAAACAGGTAGTTTAACACGAGAATTATTTAATAAACAAGAGCACGCTTTTTTATCAAAAATTAATGAGTTAGTACCATCAAAAACGAAACAATACTTTTTACGGAAAGTTATAGCTTGGTATAATAGAAAAATGTATTTAAATATTCCTAAAGAATATAAGGCGGAAATTTATGGGCTTTCAAGATATGCGTCGATGAATTATGATTATATAGCACCTAATTATTTGAGAGTATTATATTTTCATGGTGCACATGATATTGGTCATGCATTTCAAGATTTAGCTTTAGTAGGTTGTACTACTTTTGCAGCTTGGGGAAATAAAACTAAGGATGGTAGTCTAATTATTGGTCGGAATTTTGATTTTTATGCAGGCGATGATTTTGCGAAAGACAAAATTATTGCGTTTGTTAACCCTGATGCAGGACATAAGTTTATGTCAGTAACTTGGGGAGGAATGGTAGGAGTGGTTTCAGGAATGAATGAACACGGATTAACAGTAACCATTAATGCTGGTAAATCTAAAGTGCCCTTAGTTGCTAAAACACCAGTATCTATACTGACACGTGAAATTTTACAATATGCTTCAACTATAGATGAAGCTATTGTTATTGCTAAAAAACGTGAGGTTTTTGTATCCGAATCTCTATTTATTGGTAGTGCAATCGATAAAAAAGCAGTCACTATTGAAGTTTCACCAAATAATTTTGGAGTTTTTGAAGTGCCAAATTCTAATCAATTAATTTGTGCTAATCATTTTCAAAGTGAAGCTTATGCGCAAGATAAAAATAATATTAAACACATCGCAGAAAGCCATTCGAAATACCGTTATGAGCGCATGGAAGAACTTTTACAAGAGCATGAAAAAGTAACACCACAAATAGCAGTAGATATCCTTAGAAATAAAGAAGGTATGCAAGACAAACCGATAGGTTATGGTAATGAAAAGGCACTCAATCAATTATTAGCTCATCATAGTATTGTATTTAAGCCAGAGCAAGGTATAGTTTGGGTATCATCAAATCCATATCAATTAGGTGAGTATGTCGCTTATAATTTAAAAGATATTTTTAAAGATACACCACCAAAGTTATCCATGGGAACTTTGTCTAAATCTAAATTTAATATTGAAAAAGATGTCTTTCAATATACTAAAGCATTTCAGGATTATGAAACCTATAGAATAATGAAAACCCAAATTGAAGAAGCTATTGCTAATAAAAAATTTATAGAGCCTTCTGTTTTGTTAGATTTACAAAATGCAAACCCAGAGTATTGGGAAGCTTATTATATTGTGGGTGAATATTATTATCAAAAAAAGTACTACAAAGCAGCATTAAAAGCTTTTGAAAAAGCAAATACAAAAGAAATTACAACAATTCCTAATAAGGAACAAATAGAGTTTTATACTAAGAAATTAAAAAGGAAATTAAACTAATGATTCCTGAAATAGAGAAAGCAACAGCAGATGAAATAAAGATATTCCAAGAAGATAAATTGGAAGGCCTTTTGACGTATTTAAATACCAATTCTAAATATTATAAACGTATTTTCAAGAAACATAATATTGATATTACTATGATAAAGACACTTGAAGATTTAAGAAAGCTTCCAACTACAACTAAAGAAGATTTACAAAAATATAACGATGATTTTATCTGTGTAGCCAAACATGAAATTATAGATTACGTTACAACATCTGGTACCTTAGGAGAACCAGTAACATTTGCTTTAACTGAAAATGATTTAGAACGCTTAGCGTATAATGAAGCCATTTCTTTTGCTTGTGCAGGAGTAAATAAAAAGGATGTTTTACAGCTCATGACCACTATGGATAGGCGTTTTATAGCAGGATTAGCATATTTTTTAGGTGTTCGAAAACTTGGTGCTGGAATTATTAGAGTAGGTAACGGTATTCCAGAATTACAATGGGATTCTATCCAAAAATTTAAACCATCCTATCTTATTGCTGTGCCTTCCTTTTTATTGAAATTAATTGAACATGCGCAGAAAAACGACATTGATATTAATGCTTCAGGTGTAAAAGGAGCCATCTGTATTGGAGAGTCTTTAAGAGAAGATGATTTTTCAGCAAATATTCTGAATAAAAAAATAAAAGCGAATTGGGATATTGAATTGTATTCCACTTATGCTTCGACAGAAATGAATACGGCATTTACGGAATGTGAGGAGCAAAAAGGAGGTCATCATCATCCTGAATTAATCATTATTGAAATTTTAAATGATACAGATAATCCTGTAAATGATAGTGAGGTTGGAGAACTTACAATCACTACTTTAGGTGTTGAAGCTATGCCTTTATTGCGTTTTAAAACAGGAGACATGGTAAAAGCTCACTATTCGAATTGTAAGTGCGGTAGAAACACTATACGGCTAGGCCCTGTTCTAGGTAGAAAAAAACAAATGATAAAATATAAAGGCACTACGCTTTACCCCCCAGCAATGAATAATATTTTAAATAACTTTAATGAAGTGGAAAATTATATCATTGAAGTTTTACATAATACAATTGGCACAGATGAAATATTAATAAAGATTGCAACACAAAACCCAACCCAAGTTTTAATGCAAAACATTAAAGACCATTTTAGAGCCAAATTAAGAGTTATGCCAAAAATAGAATTTCATGACAAAAAAATAATTCAACAACTTCAGTTTCCAAAATTTAGTCGAAAGCCTGTTATGGTTGTTGACAAAAGAAAGTTTATATTTAAATGAAAAATATTTTATTCTAACAGAAAACCTCATATAATTATCAGTAGATAAGATATAATTTTATCTTTTTAGAAATGAAAATAGCATCAAATAATTAATAATAATATCAAGAATTAAATGCATGTAATAAAAGAAGTAAAAACATTAGATAACAAAACATACGATACTATTATTATTGGCTCTGGAGTTGGTGGATTAGCTGCCGCAATCTGTTTGTCTAGGGCTGGACAAAAAATTTTAGTGTTAGAACAACATGACGTTCCTGGCGGTTGGTGTCATAGTTTTTATATTAATGGAGACCGTTTTACTCCTGGAGTTCATTATGTAGGTTTAGTCGGTGAGGGTTTATCTACATCTAATTTATATGAAGGATTAGGTATTGCAAATGATTTAGTATTTTATCGTCAAAACCCTGATGGTTTTGAACATTGTTGGATCGGTGAAGAACGTTTTGATTATCCTGCTGATTTTAAAACTTTTGAAAATAGATTGATTGAACGTTTTCCTCAAGAAAAGAATAATATTATTAAATATTTAAAATTAGTTAATAATGTTGGTCATCAATTAGGTTTGATTTCTCAAATTAATAGTTTGTGGGAGCAAATTATTATTCCATTTAGAACAAAACATATGGGCAAATACTCACCTTTTAGTTTAAAACGAGTTATTGGTTGGCACATTAAAGATCCTTTACTTAAACGTATTTTAAATATACAATTTGGAGATCATGGTTTAGCTCCAGCAAAAGCTAATTTTGTACTTCATTCTGCAATTATGTATCATTACCATGTAGGTGGTTTTTACCCAATGGGTGGTGGTGGTGCTATTGTTAAAGCAATGACCAATGCTATAAAATCAAAAGGTGGACTTATAAAAACTAGCACCCCTGTAAAACGTATTCTATTAGATAAAGCAGGGAAAAAGAAAAAAGCTATCGGTATTGAATTAACAACTGGAGAACAAATATTTGCCAAACGTATAATATCTAATGCAGACCCTGGTATAACTTATCAAAAACTAATAGGAAAAGAAAATTTAAGTTTAAAATTAAATAAAAAGCTTGATAAAACTAAATATTCATGCACATCACTAATGTTGTTTTTAACAGTAGATTTGGATGTTAAAAAAGCTGGAATGGATTCTGGAAATATTTGGCATATGCCTAATAGAGACATGGATGATTTGCATGATGAAATGCAGACAAAAAATCTTTTAAAGGATAAAGAATTTCCTGGAATGTTTATTAGCTGCACAACACTAAAAGATCCCACAAGTTATAATGGTAAACATCATACAATAGAAGCAATTACATTTATTAATTATGATGCTTTTGAGGATTTTAAAAATGAGAAAATAGAACGTTCTCCATCTTATTTAAAATTTAAAGAACAACTAATTGCTAAGTTTTTGATTACCTTAGAAAAAGTTATTCCAAGTATATCTGACCACATTGTACAAAAAGAATTAGGTACACCCATAACAAATAAACATTATATAAATTCAACCCGAGGGGGTGTCTATGGTACCGAAAAAAGTTTAAAACATATTGGCCCTTTTGCTTATAAATCTAAAAGCGAAATAGAAAATTTGTATATGTGTGGAGCAAGTATCGTATCACACGGTGTAACTGGTGCTAGTTATTCTGGCGTACAAACAGCTGCTAGTATATTAGGTTGTCATCAAAACGACTTAATAAAGCCATCAAATGAACAACATTTAAGAGTTTTTGAAGCAGAGGATGATTCAAATTACCCTGATTGGATATCTAAAAAAATAAAGATAAAGCGCTCAAGATCAATAAAATAATCACCTATTTCATCAAAATTAAGTCGGGGAAAAAACATATAACATATCAGAGTTTTATGGGTATTTAGACGAAGATGATAAAGCTACTTTACAAGAATTTTGTTTGATGTTTGGGTAGTAGAATTAAAAAAAGTAAAGTTTGTATATATTTCCGTTTCTAATATCTAAACTTGTTAATTTAATAATGGCAATAATGTAGGAAATTGTTCTGTAATAATTCTATCAAAGCATAATACAAAAGGATTTTTCATTCCTTGAAATGCATTCCTCATCCCTTTTTCTATTTCTGACCGCAATACTTCTTTTCCTGAATTAGTCTTCAGAAAAGCAATATAACCTTTAGCTGATTTAGCATATCCGCTTTTTCTAATTAGTACTGGTATAACTATATAATCAGCCTCGCTTTTATCATTGGTTACTTTTTTTCCCAATTCAACTAATTTAGCCTTGATTATGCGATTTATTGTTTGCTCAACTTCAAATTTAACAGGGACGCCAGCCTTCTGACTGTCTGTTTTATCAACAAAAAAACTTTGTGAAAAAGAATTTAAACTAAAAAATAAAGTAAATAAAAATAATATTATAAGTTTTTTCATAATTGTTGGTTTTAAATGTATTGATTATTAGCTATTAAGCCAAGGTAGTGAAATTTATATAAAACTATTAAGTATATCGTATTTCACCTATTATTTAGATAATAAAAATGGCTATCAACTTAATGATAACCTTTAAGACTTACACCAATAGACAGAGGCTTGACCCTACACCATATTTTACACCCTGATAAAACGGCACATAATGAAATATATGATCCCTTGTCTATTGGATCTCACAAGTTTTTTGAGGTGTATCAGATAGATCCGCCAATATTTTCATATCAGATATCCAGAAGCATCGGGTAATATACTATATTGAGACGAATGACCCTCAAAAGAAAGCAATATTTTTAAGAGATGGGGAATCAGATATTAAATAAATTAGTTGGATTTTTTTGGCTTTTTACTGCCATTTTTACTGCCAGTATTGATCAATTTACTGGCAGTTTTATGTATATTTGGTTTTCAACCTATGGCAATAAATAACCAAGGTGTGGTTAATATCAACTGTACAATACTCAACTAATACACTCTTAAATCCTTTGTATAATTGAGTTTAAATCAAAAAAAAGAGTAACCATTTCTGATTACTCCTCAGTAGCGAGATCGAGACTTGAACTCGAGACCTCCGGGTTATGAATCCGACGCTCTAACCACCTGAGCTACCTCGCCATTTATTTTAAAACATCAATAGCTAAATCAATCATTTTTATTATAAAAAAAAATTCTTAGCTGTGATTTTTTGCGATGGCAAATATAGGAACAATTTATACGAGCACAAACATTCCGATACTGTTTTGTCATAATTATTTATAATTTATAATAGATAAATAATAAATAATTTTAGCCTTCTTTCTTTTACAGTAAGCAATTAATATATATATTGGCCACATGCTAATAACAGCCCTATGAGTGAAAAAATAAAGTACGATATGGAATTTCCAATTCAAGCATCTTCTGCACTGTTATACCAATACATTTCGACACCTTCTGGAATGCAAGAATGGTATGCAGATAATGTAAACTCCAGGGGAGAATTTTTTAATTTTATTTGGGAAGGCAGCGAAGAGGTCGCTAAGCTAATTTCAAAACAAAAAGGAAAATCAATTCGTTTTCAATGGATGGAAGATGAAGGCACCAATTATTATTTTGAAATGCGCATCGACCTGGATGATATCACCAAAGATGTTTGTATTATGGTTACCGATTTTGCGGAAGAAGATGAAGTCGAAGAAGGGAAAATGCTTTGGGAAAATATGATTTCTGAACTGAAACATTTATTAGGTTCTGTATAAGAAGTCTATTATATAGTATATTTGCACCGCCTTCTAAAATAAGGCGGTTTTTTTATGGTTAATTTAAACGGAACATTACAAAGTACGCAAGAAGGAAAAGTATCTATCAACAATAGAGGGCTGCAATACGGCGATGCAGTATTTGAAACGCTTAAAGTAGTATCCAACAGGATTAACTTTTGGGAAGATCATTATTTTAGATTAATGGCTTCTATGCGAATTTTAAGAATGGAAATACCCATGACTTTTTCTATGGAGTTTTTAGAAAATGAAATTCTAAAAACCATTATGGCCTCCAATTTAACCAACGATACCTGCAGAGTTAAGCTTTATGTAAATAGAAAAGAAGGAGGGAAGTACACACCGAAAACCAATGATGTCGACTATTTTATCGCACTTGAAAAACTAGAGACTCCCTTTTACACGATTGATGACGTTCCCTACGAAGTAGAATTATTTAAAGATTATTATATCTATTCTAATTTGCTTTCTACATTAAAAACCAATTCGAAAATAACGAATGTATTGGGGAGTATTTTTGCAGTTGAAAATGGCTATCAAAATTGTTTATTACTCAACGAAAAGAAAATGGTTGTGGAAGCATTGCAAGGGAATTTGTTTATGGTGAAGGGTAATTTAATTATCACTCCACCCATAACAGACGGTTGTTTACGAGGGATTATAAGGAAACAATTGATCGCGATCTGTGAGCTTTCAAAAGAGTACAACCTCGAAGAAAAATCAATATCACCCTTTGATTTGCAAAAGGCGGATGAACTTTTTATTAGCAATGTTATCATAGGGATTCAACCCATAACAAAGTATCGAAAAAAAGAATTTACGAATAAGGTATCAAAGGAGTTATTGCAAAAATTAAATGCGAAAGCTAGACTGTCTTCTGTGAGCGATTAATTATAGGATGGATTTTCTGGCGCATTAGACCAAATTAAATAATCACCACCAAATTCCACCATTTTTTCTTTCCAAAAACCAGCACCTGTTTTTCCAAGTATTCTGTTTTTATATTTATTTAGGGAGATCACCCAACATTTTTCCTCCAGTTCTTCCTCTAATTGATGGTGGCTCCAACCGGTATATCCTAGAAAAAAGCGAATTTCAGATTCTTTTATTTTATCTTCTTGAAGTAAGGTGCTAATTTTATTAAAATCACCACCCCAATAAATGCCGTTCGCTATTTCAATGCTATTGGGAATTAACTCCGGGATTTTATGAATAAAATATAAATTATCCTGTTCTACAGGACCTCCATTATAAATAGGAATGTTTGAGTTTAATTCAGGTATAAAATCGGTTAAATTATTTTTTAATGGTTTGTTTAAAATAAAGCCAACAGCACCATTTTTATTATACTCAGCTAATAATACCACAGACCTATTAAAGGAGACATCTCCAATTATAGAAGGTTCTGCAACCAATAGTAATCCTTTTTCTGGTTTTAAAATAGTCATATTGCTGTTTTCAATACTAAAACTAAGTATTAATTTAATAAAATGCAAATTTTTGGAGCAAGCACTATAAATTATAGCATAAAAAAAATCCCCATCTGTTTCGGATGGGGATTTTTTAAATAAAAAAGATTGGATTAGTTTACGCTACCGCTTAAATCTGATCCAGCTTTAAACTTAACTACGTTTTTAGCTTTAATTTTGATTGTAGCTCCTGTTTGAGGGTTTCTACCATCTCTTGCTGCTCTTCTAGAAACTGACCAAGAACCGAAACCTACTAAAGAAACTCTGTTTCCTTTTTGTAATGATCCTTGAATTTCACTTAGCATAGATTCTAATGCTTTTTTTGCTGCTGCTTTCGTAATTCCAGCAGATGCTGCCATTGCGTCAATTAAATCTGATTTGTTCATAATTTGTAAAAATTAAATTGTTGGTTAAACTTCTTTTTATAATTCCCTTACAAAATTAAACGGATTACCGGTTCACGCAAGTAATAGCAATGCAAATAGCGTTTTTTGTTAATAACTTGCTTGCTTTGTTAATAAGCTTACCCATTTTTAGTGAATTTTATAAGTTCAATGACTATAAGGCTTTACATCATTTTTGAATTTTTATCAAAAGTAAATCCATTTAAAAGCGATTTTATGTCCATTTTTCGTTTTCCAGCTAGCTGTATTTCATGGATGATAAGGTAACCATTGCCTACTGAAACTTTTAATTCTTTTTTACTGCTTAAAATCGTTCCGTTTTTAAAAGTATGTTTTTCAATTACATAATTGCAATTGTAAATTTTAACCGAACTTTCTTTATTATTATTGATCATGGTACACCAAGCAGCAGGATAAGGATTAAGTCCCCTAATAAAGGAGTCAATATCTTCAACAGGTCGATTCCAATCTATTTTGGTATTCTCCTTGGTTAGTTTCGGTGCGTTTTTTAAGACATCACTGATGGTCTGTTTTTTGGGATTTTCTTCACTTCGTGCTATCAATTCTAACGTTTTAATAACCAAGTGGCTTCCTGTATTCATTAACACGTCATGCAAGGACCCAACGGTTTCCCGTTCTTTTATAATTACCGCTTCTTTTAAGATGATTTCACCAGTATCAATTTTATCATCAATAAAAAAAGTACTGACTCCTGTTTTAAGTTCCCTATTGATAATTGCCCAATTAATAGGAGCAGCACCTCTGTACTGTGGTAATAAGGAAGCGTGTAAATTAAAAGTACCATAGCTTGGCATGCTCCAAACCACCTTTGGTAACATTCTAAATGCGACCACAATCTGTAAATTAGCATTCAATGAACGCAATTCATCTAAAAAGTATTCCTCTTTTAAGTTGCTGGGTTGTAATAGGTTTAAATTTTGGGAGACGGCATAGGCTTTAATATCAGATTGTTTTAGCTTCCTGCCTCTACCAGCAGTTTTGTCTGGCGAAGTAATTACGCCTACAATGTTTTTGCCTTCTGCTACTAATTTTTGTAAAACACCTACCGCAAATCCTGGGGTGCCCATAAATACAATTCTTAAGTCTCTCATTAATTTAAAAAATATTCATTCTTAGTGTTCACTCTAATTTTTTCAACATCCTGTAAATGCCTTAAAACAATTACTATTTTTGATTCAGTAAAAGTAAGTTTTTCTGAAAGTATTCTAGAAGACAATTCTCTTTCTTCCAATAAAAGTAGAATTTTTTCAGAAATAAGCTGAATTTCTTTCTTGCTTGGGCTGCTTTTTTGTGAAGCACAAACCGAACATATACCACAATTTTCGGCAGACTTTTCACCAAAATAACCAACGAGTTGTACACTTTTACAAACAGCATCATTATTGATATAATTTAGCACAGCGTTAACTTCCGATTCTTTTTTATGGTTCAGTGCTTCTAATGCTTTTGAAACACTATTAATCGTTTTATCATCTTCCCGCGGTACTATAAAAGTAATGCTTGCATCGGTGTGAAATAGTTTTAAGTCTAAAACCCCTTCTTGTTCCATTTTTTCTAGGGCATTAATTACCGTCGCTACAGACTGCCCCGTTTTTGAAGCAATTAATTCAATTTTTACGGAGGTTTCGGATTCAAAAACACCTCCATACATTCTTAAAATTGTTTTACCAATTAAGGAGATTGTTGGGTTTTGTTCTAAATAGCTGATGAGTTTGTCGGAGCTTATTTTAAATTTAAGAACCGACTTCCTGCCAAATTGTTTTGACAGCTGTATAATGCCCAAGCGTTCTAATGCTGTTAACCCATTATAAGTAAGTAGGGTGTTTAGCTGATAATGCTTGCAGAAGGCTACATAATTAAAGCTATTAGTTGTAAAGGCCCCTTCGCCATAAGAAATTTGAAAGTAATTACTTAAGGATCGATAAATGGTTTTTAATTGATGGGTCGTAGGCCGTGAATCTAAAAATTGTTTTTTTATTAATATTTTATCATAATCATTGTACAGAATCATTGCACTCGAATAATTTCCATCCCTTCCGGCGCGACCCGCTTCCTGAAAATAACTCTCTATACTTTCCGGAAGTTGTGTGTGAAATACATAGCTAACATTCGGATTGTCAATTCCCATTCCAAAAGCATTGGTCGCCACCATCACTTGCTTTTTTCCTTGCAGCCATTCCTCGAGACGTGTATTTTTATCTTCAGAGGAAATACCGCCGTGAAAAAAATGACTCGAAATACCTAGACTATTTAATTGTTGGCTAATTTCCACCGTGTTTTTTCTACTTCTCACATAGATAATGGCCGAACCATTACTTTTCTTTAATAATTGCTCTATTCGGTATAATTTATCTTCCTGATAATGCACTTGATAGGATAAATTTTTTCGAACAAAAGAACTTTTTATAATGGCAGGTGTTTCTAATTTTAATTGCAAGACAGTATCCGCTACTACTTCTGGCGTTGCTGAGGCAGTTAAAGCGATCATAGGCACTAATGGAAGAAGTGTCCTAAGGATGTTGCAATTTTTATAAGCAGGTCTAAAATCATTTCCCCATTGAGAAATACAATGCGCCTCATCAATGGCAATTAAATTGACATTCATTTGCTTGATGCAATTCTGTACTAATTCTTGCTGCAACCTTTCAGGAGATAAATACAAAAATTTATAAGTCCCATACAAGGCATTGTCCAACAATGCATTTAAATCTTGATAGGAAATACCTCCCGGAATACAAAGCGCTTTAATGCCTTTTTTCTTTAAAGAGTTAACTTGATCTGTCATTAAGGCTACTAAAGGAGAAATAACAATACAAATCCCTTCTTTTGCCAATGCTGGTACTTGAAAGCAAACCGACTTTCCGCCACCTGTAGGTAGTAATGCAACGGTGTCCCTTCCGTCTAATACGGTGGAGATGATCTCTTCCTGCCGGGAAAGAAATTGATGGTGTCCCCAATAGTCCTCCAGTATTTGAATTGGTTTTTTCAATATTAAAGGGCTAAGCTTGTTTTTATAAATTCCATTCTGTTTGCTAAGGTCCCAAAAGGAACCTCAATTACTTCGTATCCATATTTTTCATAGCCTTCTAATAAGCAATGATGTATTTTTTCTGCCTCTTCAAAAGACTCATACCGCTCATTATCTTGTTTGTATATTTCTTTCCAAGGGGGCAATAAAAAAACCGTATCATAGCGATTATTGTGACAAACTTTTTCAAAGTCATCCGGATAGTTCACCTTTGTAAAATCCATATAAGCAATGATATCTGGTAAACCTCTATCATAAAAAATAGGAGCATTTTTAAAATGATGGATGTCCTCAAATTGTTTTAAACGCCCTTCCAGTAGTTTTTTACTAAAAAGAATAGGGTCTGTAAGAAATAATTGATCAATGCCTTCTTTCTGAGCTTCCAAAATAACATCACGAGAAATCTCCTGCTGACATTGAAAACCATTTTCTGAAAGGAAAGAAATCAAGGTAGTTTTTCCGGAACCAGGCCCACCAGTAATAACAATTTTATTTGGCATATGAATAAGATATTATGCAAATAACGTAAATAATTATTGATAGCGAAACCCTATATTTGTAAAGTGTAAAAAAAATAAAATGAAAACAGAGAAAGATACTGCTGCTTTTTACAAAAGATTAGAGGAAAGTCTTAAAAATGATACTACCTGGCCAGCTGTCTATTTATATAAGTTTATAGTTCCAACAAGCCCTGAAAAAATCGTAGAAATTAAAACTATTTTTAATGATGCGAGTGCAGAGATTAGCAGCCGTGATTCTTCCAAAGGCACCTATACAAGTATTTCTATAAATGTAAGGATGAAATCACCAGAGGCAGTTATTGAAAAATATAAAAAAGTTTCTAAAGTAGAAGGAGTTATTTCTCTTTAAAAATTAGTATTTTGCACGCAGAATTGAAATTACTTCATAAAATAAATCACATTGCAGGTATATAATACTGCAATATTATCCTTAAATTTTGATAGATCATATAGAATACAACTCTGAGCGACCAAAGCTTATTATACCTGAATATGGAAGACATATTCAAAAAATGGTAGACCAAGCCATTGAAAAAGAAACAAAAGAAGAACGAAATAAAATTGCAAGCAGTATTATTGCTGTAATGGGTAACTTAAACCCACATTTGCGTGATGTCACAGATTTTCAACACAAACTTTGGGATCAATTATTTATTATTTCAGACTTTAAATTAGATGTAGATTCTCCCTACCCAATTCCTAAGAGGGAAGAATTACAAGAGCATCCTCAATCCCTAGAATACCCTCAAAACTTTCCAAAATATCGTTTTTACGGAAACAATATAAAACGAATGATTGATGTTGCTATTGGTTGGGAAGATGGAGAGAAAAAGGAAGCTTTAGTGTTTACGATTGCAAATCACATGAAAAAATGCTTCTTAAATTGGAATAAAGATACGGTGGAAGACGATGTCATTTTTAAGCATTTATTTGAACTTTCTGAAGGTAAATTAAACCTAAAAGGAACTGAAGAAGAACTGCTGGATACCATGACTATTCTTAGTAATAATAAAAGTTATGGCGCTAAGAAAACCACAAAAACAACTAAAAATACCAAAGGGAGAACTTGGAAAAAATATTAATAGGTCTTAAGCAATATGGAAGCTAATTTTAGGTTTATTAATACTACTAATAGTTAGAAAATCAGTTATTTTTTATGGGATCTTTTCGAATAGAAGGAGGCAATAGGTTACAAGGAGAAATTATACCTCAAGGTGCTAAAAACGAAACGTTACAAATACTTTGCGCTGTCTTATTAACAGACGAAGAAGTGGTGATTGAAAATGTGCCTGACATTCGAGATGTCAATAAATTAATTGAAATTCTTGCCAACCTAGGTGTTAAGGTAAAAAAACTTGGAAAAGGATCTTATTCTTTTAAAGCGGATCAATTGGATTTAGACTATCTAGAGTCTGAAAAATTTAAGGAAGAAGGAAGCTCATTAAGAGGATCTATTATGATTGTTGGTCCTTTGTTAAGCAGGTTTGGAAAAGGATTTATTCCGCAGCCAGGAGGCGATAAAATTGGAAGAAGACGTCTTGATACCCACTTTGAAGGTTTTATAAAATTAGGTGCTACTTTTCGGTATAATAAAGAAGAATGTTTTTATGGTGTAGAAGCTCCTAATGGACTTAAGGGTACTTATATGCTATTAGATCAAGCATCGGTAACTGGAACAGCAAACATTGTGATGGCTGCAGTACTCGCTACAGGAAAAACAACAATCTATAATGCTGCTTGTGAGCCTTATTTGCAGCAATTATGTAAAATGATGGTTCGCATGGGAGCTAAGATACAAGGTATTGGCTCTAATTTATTAGTTATAGAAGGAGTATCTGTTTTAAAAGGTTGTCATCATCGAGTACTTCCAGATATGATTGAAATAGGAAGTTGGATTGGTTTAGCTGCTATGACTCGCAGTGAAATAACAATCAAAAATGTAAGCTGGGAAAATTTAGGACTCATCCCTGATACCTTCAGGAAATTAGGAATTATTTTGGAGAAAGTTGGAGATGATATTCACATTCCAAGACAGGAGAGTTATGAGATTCAAGGATACATAGATGGTTCTATTTTAACCGTTTCAGATGCTACCTGGCCAGGATTCACTCCCGATTTATTAAGTATTGTTTTGGTGATTGCTACGCAAGCAAAAGGAAGTGTTTTAATTCATCAAAAAATGTTTGAAAGCCGTTTGTTCTTTGTGGATAAATTGATTGATATGGGCGCAAAAATAATATTATGTGATCCCCATCGTGCAACAGTAATAGGTCATGATTTTGAATATCCATTAAAAGCAACAACGATGGTATCACCAGATATTAGAGCTGGAATTTCATTGTTAATAGCTGCTTTGTCTGCTAAAGGGACCAGCATTATACAGAATATTGAGCAAATTGATCGCGGTTATGAAAATATTGACGAAAGATTGCGAGCAATAGGAGCTAAAATCACAAGATTTGATTAATGATAATTAGGATTTTTTCTTGTTGATTTCGTCTTGAAGTTTTCTTCTTAATTGTTGTTCTCTTTCTAAAGAACGTTGCCTGAAATTTTCAAATTCTTCATCAGTTTCACGAAGCTTACTTTTTGTTGTTTTTATAATATAAAAACCACTTTTATATTTTATAAACAAAACAACAATGATTAGGAATAGTATCCCAAGTGTGAAAAACACCATAAAGGTATAGTTGGACTTATTGGTTAAAATTCCCAATACTTGGATTCCATTTTCTTTTTTCTTAGAACTGGTTAATTCGTTTTTTGTAGTAGCTAATTGAACGGTTAACGTGTTGATTTCAGAATTTTGATTTTCAATTGTAGAAGCTTTTGTTATTATATTTTCTTCTAAAAGGACTATTGAATCTGAAACATTTTCTCTCAGCTTATAAATTTTTTCTTTTTTTACGACCTTATAACCTTTATAGCTATTGGATTTTTTAATTAACTCTTTAAATTGATCATCAATAGATAATTGTTGGGCTTGCACTGTAAAAGTAGCAAGGAATACCAATAAAAATATACCTTTTAAAATATTCATCATCATCTAAATTAACTTAATACTTAAAAAGTGCAATATCATAAAAATTGCATTAAGCACATCCAATTTGTCAATAAATTTCACTCAGATATTTTATGTAAAAATTCAATCCACCTGATGGACCTCTTTTAATTTGTGAAATTATTTTCTCATAAGAAGATGCTTCTAAATTGATCCAAGTAAATTAAATTACTAAATACTTCCTATCATTTATTGGTGAAACGCTCGCATGAATATATTTAATAGAATTAATTTTTACTGTTAATGCACCATTTTCGCAGTTATATTTTTCCATAATAAGAAAACATATTATTTGTATAATATTTGAAAATAAATTAGCATTAGGTGAAAAACAATAGTTTTTTTGAATTAAGTGAAATTTTATGAATAGTATTGATTAATTTTATACTCAAAAATTAATCTAAAATAACTATTATGAAAAAATTAATGATACTCGCTTTTGTTTTTGCAATTATATCAACTGCAAATGCTCAAGTTAAAACACCTCAAGCTAGTACTTTCCAGACGAATACTCAAATCGTAGGATTAACTAATGTTGAGCTTTCTTATTCAAGACCATCCATGAAAGGAAGAAAGATATTTGGTAATCTAGTTCCTTATAACAAGTTATGGAGAACAGGAGCAAATGCAAATACAACAATTTCATTTGATGAAAATGTAATGATTGGTGGAAAAATTATTAAAGCTGGTACCTATGCTATTTATACAAAACCCAATATGACATCTTGGGAGGTTTATTTTTATTCAGATGCATCAAATTCGGGAACTCCGAAAAATTGGGATTCTGAAAAAGTAGTGGCAACTGTTAAAGCCAATGTAGTTTCATTGCCTTTTGAAATTGAAACATTTACCCTACAAATCGATGACGTTACCAACGATACTGCTAACTTAGGCATGATGTGGGAAAATGTTTATATAGCTGTTCCAATTCGCTTTATGACGGATAGCCAAGTAACAGAAAGTATTACTTCTGTAATGAATGGTCCTAGTTCTGGAGATTACTATACATCGGCCGTTTATTATTTAAATGCAGGTAAAGACATTGATAAAGCTAAAATATGGATTGACAAGGCAATTGAAATGCGTAAAAATCCAGCTTTTTGGTATTACCGTCAACAATCTTTAATTTATGCCAAATCAGGAGATAAAAAAGGAGCTATAAAAGCGGCTAAAGAATCATTAAAATTAGCTAAAGAAGCAGGGAATAATGATTATGTAGCGCTTAATACAGAATCATTAAAAATTTGGGAAGGTAAGAAACCAGTAAACAAATAGTTTTTATTATATAAAATTTAAAAAAGCAGCTAATTAATTAGCTGCTTTTTTTATAATTCATCATTTTTTTCTTCTTGGCTATTAGTCATTAAATAAGCCTTTAAAAATCCATCTAAATCTCCATTGAGTACTGCATCTACATTTCCAGTTTCATGAGCTGTTCTTACATCTTTAATTAACTTGTATGGATGAAGTACATAGTTTCTTATTTGAGATCCCCATTCAATAGCCATTTTACCAGATTCAATTTCATTTCGCTGTGCCTGCTGCTTTCGCAATTCAATTTCATACAATTGCGACTTTAGCATTTGCATCGCTTTTTCTCGATTTTCTAATTGAGACCTAGTTTCAGAATTATGAATCATAATACCTGTAGGAGCATGTGTTAATATTGCTTTTGTCTCTACTTTATTTACATTTTGTCCACCAGCACCACCACTTCGAGCAAATGCCCAGGAAATATCTGAAGGATTGATGGATATTTCAATCGCATCATCCACCAAAGGATATACATAAACGGAAGCGAAACTTGTATGTCGTTTTGCATTGCTATCAAAAGGGGAGATGCGGACCAATCTATGAACACCATTTTCTCCTTTTAACCAACCAAAAGCATATTCGCCATCTATTTCTATCGTTACGGTTTTAATGCCAGTAACATCACCAGACTGAAAGTTTAGCTCTTTGACATTAAGATCATGTTTTTCTGCCCACATTAAATACATTCGCATTAACATTTCTGCCCAATCACAACTTTCGGTACCACCTGCACCTGCTGTAATTTGTAAAACAGCACTAAGGTGATCACCTTCTTCACTTAGCATATTCCTAAACTCTAAAGTTTCAATAGCAGTCAATGCTTCATCAAATCGTTTTTGTACTTGCTCAGGGCTACCTTCCCCTTCTTTAAAAAACTCATAAAGTATTTCTGTATCGTCGGTTAATGCTTCTGCATTGTTAAAGTCGCTAATCCAATTTTTTTTGGTACGAAGCGTTTTCATAAAAGCTTCCGCATCTTTTGGATGGTCCCAGAAATTTGGATCGTATGTTTTTTCTTCGTCGTTAGCGATTTCTATTTGTTTGCCACCAACGTCAAAGATACCTCCTTAACGCATCCAGGCGCTTTCTGAGATCATTAAGTTGATCTGTTGTTATCATATATAAAACCCTAAATTCGGGAGGTTATTAATTAATAAGTTAGTAATAAGTAAAAATAGAATTTAATAAGCCATATTAAAAGAAAATTCTGATATTTTTTATAGATTTAAAAAATCATATTTTTATAAAATGAAGCTGTCATTATATGTTGAAATTAAAGGGATCGAAGGTTCACGAAATCCACTAAAAAACAAAATATAGCAAGCAAATGATTACTAGTAAACAGCCTTAAATTGCTATATTTGCCGATGATAAATTTTTGAAAATAAAAAAAATATAACCATGAAATACGCGATGCTTTGTTTATTATTCTTTCTTGGATTCAATTCAATCTGCGCGCAATTTTTAGCAGAAAAAAAAGAGTTAAAAACGTTTAATGGTTTTTTTAATTTTCATTACTCTGAAACCGATGGAGAAATTTACCTCGAAGTTGATAAATTAGATACTGAATTTTTATATGCTCATTTCCTTGCCACCGGATTGGGATCTAATGATATTGGATTGGATCGAGGTAAAATAGGAGCTGGAGTAATCGTAAAGTTTATTAAAAGTGGGAATAAAATATTGTTATTACAACCAAATCAAGATTTTAGAGCGATCACGGATAATGAGTTAGAAAAAAAATCTATTGAGCAGGCTTTTGCTAAATCGGTGTTATTTGGTTTTCCAATAAAAGAAACTAGAGCTGAAACCTATATTATCGATTTAACACCTTTTTTATTGCAAGATGCCCATCGGGTTGCCAATCGTTTAAAAAAAGCAAAAGAGGGAGTTTATAAATTAGATAAAACAAGAAATGTATTATGGATGGAAAACACAAAAGCCTTCCCTAAAAATGTAATCTTTGAATCCTTGCTTACTTTTGTTGGAGAACCAACTGGCAAAAATATTGATCCAGTAACTCCTGATGAAACTGCAATTTCTGTTATTCAACATTATAGTTTTGTCGCTTTACCCAATGATAAGTATAGCCCTAGAGTATTTGAGACCAGGTGCGGTTCTTTTCCAATGGAATACATGGATTATGCGACACCTATTTGGGAGCCCATTAAAAAACGATTTATTTATAGACATCGTTTAGAAAAGAAAAACCCCGACTTGGCGATATCTGAAGCAGTTGAACCTATCATTTATTATTTGGATTCAGGAACACCGGAACCCATTCGTTCGGCTCTATTAGAAGGAGCTAGTTGGTGGAATCAAGCATTTGAGGCCATTGGTTATAAAAATGGCTTTCAAGTAAAAATACTGCCAGAAGATGCTGACCCCTTAGACCTTCGTTATAATTTAATACAATGGGTACATCGTTCTACAAGAGGTTGGAGTTATGGAAGTACAATAAGTGACCCTAGAACTGGAGAAATAATAAAGGGACATGTTAGTCTGGGTAGTCTTCGCATCCGACAAGATTTTTTAATTGCTCAGGCATTGATGAATCAACCTTTTGCAGAAAGAGATGATAATTACGAGCCTATGTTATCTATGGCATTAGCTCGAATTAGGCAACTAGCAGCACATGAAGTAGGCCATACTTTAGGATTTGCTCATAATTTTGCAGCAAGCCCAACCAATAGATCTAGTGTGATGGATTACCCGCATCCTACTTTAACATTAAAAAATGGTGAAATTGATTTTTCCAATGCTTACGATACTGGAATTGGAGACTGGGATAAGGTAACAGTTGCTTATTCTTATAGTGATGTGCCGAAAGGGATGGAAGAAAAAAAATATTTGAGAGGGATCTTAACCAATGCGTTTATCAATGGTTTACAATATATTTCAGATGCCGATGCACGTCCACAAGGTAGTGCTCACGGAAAAGCCCATTTATGGGATAATGGTGAAAATGCTTCTGAAGAATTGGAGTCTGTTTTAGCCATAAGAAATCAAGCCATAGAAAATTTTTCTATCGATAATATTAGAAATAATGAGCCCTATACTGTTTTAGAGGATGTATTTGTACCCTTGTATTTTTACCATCGCTATCAAACTGAAGCTGCCGTAAAAAGTATTGGAGGTTTAAATTATAATTACGCTGTAAAAGGTAGCGGTGGAGTTGTGGTAGAAGTGATTTCTAAAAAAGAACAAAAGCAGGCTTTAAAATCGGTCTTAAAAACAATAGCCGTTCAAACTTTACTAATCCCGGAAGCTAAATTAAAATTATTTCCACCAAGAGCGATGGCTTACCAAAGAACTAGAGAATCTTTTAAAAGTAATACCAATGTTGCTTTCGATGCTTTAGGCGCGGTTGCTACTGCTAGTGATATGACATTGCGATTATTGCTAAACCCTGAGCGTGCTAATAGGTTAGTGGAACAATATGCAATTTCAGAAAATAATTTAGGGCTTGATGGTGTTTTAAACCCATTAATTGACCATTGTTTTAAAAATAAAACACGTACTAGTTATAAAGAAGAAGTTAATAATACCATACAATATCGTTTATTACAAAACCTGTTTAATTTAATTTCTTCAACTAGATCTATTGCACAAGTTAAAGCCATTGCCAATAAAAATCTGGATGATTTAACTTCATTGTTAAATGATGATAATAGTACTTTTAATAAGCAATTATCAAGAGAAATAAATGAATTTAGAAAGCATCCTGAAAAATTTAAAACTTTTAAAACACCAAAAATCCCCGATGGGAGCCCCATAGGAAGTTTTCAATGTTCAATTCAATAAAATATAAAAAAAACATGAAATATCTTTTAATAATTATTTTTGTATGGACCAGTATAGGAGTGCATGCTCAACATGAAAAAAAACACGTAGATCATTTAGTTGCTAAATTCACAAAAAGTTTGGAAGCCAGAAATATAACGAACTACATGTATATGTATGAATATTGCGATGGGATTATCGATGTTTTTAGATTATCTGATGGCACTAGTTGTTCTTCAAAAGGCACCTATTATGAAGTGTATGTTTTTTGGAATGAAGACAATCGATCTTTAGTTAAAAAAATTGATAATTGTGGAATATTTTTTGCATTACCAATAAATAATATAAATATTTTAAATTATATTTCTACAAATATTCAAGAACTACAAGAACTGGTAAAACAATACGAATTGGAGGCTCCTAAAAATCAAGTAGTAAAAGATATTTCCATTCATCCCTGTCAAACGATGTTTCAATTTAATGTTGATGATCAATCCTTTGGTCAAACTTATAATTTGTTTCAATTAACAACAGATGCTTCCAACAAAAATATTAATTTTGACTATAATAATAATTTGAAGATTGTTGCACTTGAAAATCTTTTGAATGAAGAAATTAAATCGATCGAATCCAAGTTTAGACGAGAATTATAGGATAAAAAATATAGCTACTATGACAATAGATTTGCGAAGTGATACAGTTACTAAACCTACTCAAGGTATGCTTGATGCGATAATGACCGCTCAAACTGGAGATGATGTTTACAAGGAAGATCCATCTGTTAATGAATTGGAAAGAAGGTTTGCCGAAACATTTGATATGGAAACTGCTTTGTTTTTTCCAACAGGTTCTATGTCTAATCAAGCAGCTATAAAATTACACACGCAACCAGGAGATCAATTAATTTGTGATAAATGGGCCCATGTTTATAATTATGAGGCTGGTGGTGCTGCATTTAATAGTGGAGTTACTTGTAATTTAATTGATGGAGAACGTGGAATGATAACTGCAAAAGCAATTGAAGCGGGGATCAGTCCTATTTCAAATTATCACACCGCAAATACAACTTTAGTTTGTTTAGAGAATACCACCAATAAAGGGGGTGGAGCTTGTTATGATTTTAATGAATTTAAAAAAGTAAGACAGGTTTGTGATGATTATGGATTGGGCTTGCACCTAGATGGTGCTCGATTAATGAATGCTATTGTTGCAAAAAATGAAGATCCTAAAGATTATGGTAAGACTTTCGATTCTATTTCAATTTGTTTAAGTAAAGGCTTGGGAACTCCTATGGGAACAATTTTATTAGGGACTAATGACCTTATGAAACGGTCGATAAGAATTCGTAAAATATTAGGAGGAGCAATGCGACAAATAGGGTTGATGGCCGCAGCGGGTTTATATGCATTAGACCATCAAGTAGACCGTTTAGCGTTGGACCATGAAAAGGCTAAAGAAATAGCAAGAACTTTGGAGGGGGTTTCTTTTGTAAAAAAGGTAGAACCTACAGAAACCAATATTGTTATTTTTAATGTAGTGGATGAATTATCAAAAGACAAGTTTGTAAACGATATGCTGCTAAAGCACATTAAAATTAGTGATATGGGTCAGGGAAAATTGCGGATGGTAACTCATTTGGATTATTCAGATGCGATGCATGAAATCGTATTAGAAGCCATTAATAATTATCAGTTTTAGAACAGATCCATTCTGAAATTTTTCGATATTATTTTTCTAAAGGCAAGATCGAACCTGTTTTGTTAATTTAATTAACTTGAACTTCATTTAGTACAATCATAATCTTTGTAAAACTTTCAACCAAATAACAATATTTAAATTTAAACAGAATCAGTATATTGTAATCAAACTCATTAATAAATTCAAGATGAAAAAAACAATCATTATTTCGATGGTAAGCCTTATTTTTGCCACCTCTTGTAAAAACGAAGAACATTCAAAAAAAAATATGGATATAAAAGCTCCAAAAGCAGAAAAGATTGAAAAGCATTTAGAAAAGCATGGTGATGTGAGAATCGATAATTATTATTGGTTAAATCAGCGTGAAAATGAAGAGGTAATAGATTATTTGGAACGTGAAAATGATTATTACGAAAAGAAAACAGCCCATACAAATGATTTTCAAAAGGATTTGTTTGAGGAAATGAAAAGCCGAATCAAGGAAGATGATGAATCTGTACCTTATAAATATAACGGCTATTATTACATTACAAAATTCGAAACAGGAAAGGATTATCCAATTTATACCCGAAAAAAAGATAGCTTGGGAGCCGCTGAAGAATTATTGTTTAATGTAAATGAGATGGCTGAGGGGCATTCGTATTATAGTTTATCTGGTTTAAATGTCAGTCCTGATAATACAAAAGTTTCGTTTGGAGTAGATACCCTAAGCAGAAGAAATTATACCATTTATATAAAAGATTTGCTAACCGGAGAATTATTGGATGAAAACATTTCACTTACTACCGGCGGTGCTACTTGGGCAAATGATAATAAGACCTTGTTTTATACTCAAAATGATGAACAAACATTGCGTTCAAATAAAATATTTAGACATCGTTTAGGGTCTTCAGTAGAAAAAGATGAGTTAATTTTTACGGAAGATGATGACACATTTGGAACCTTTGTTTATAAAACAAAGTCTAATAAGTTTATTGTAATTGGTAGTTATAGTACGCTAAGCTCTGCATATAGAATACTTAATGCCGATACTCCTTTTGACGATTTTAAAATATTTCAGCCTAGGGTTAGAGGATTGGAATATACTATTTCTCATTATGATGACTCCTTTTATGTGTTAACTAATAAAGACGGAGCTACTAACTTTAAATTAATGAAGACTCCAGATAGCCAAACAACGACGGATAATTGGGTGGATATGATCCCACATCGGGAAGATGTTCTATTAGAAGATATAGAGATATTTAAAGATTATTATGTAATCACTGAAAGAAAGAACGGATTAAATAAAATTAAAATTATAGCATGGGATGGAACAAATGAGTATTATTTGCCTTTCGAAAATGAAACCTATACCGCCTATCCATCTGTCAATCCAGAATTTGATTCCAAGGTGCTTCGTTATGTTTATAACTCTTTAACAACTCCTTCATCCATAATTGATTTTAATATGGAAACAAAAGAACAAAAAGTATTAAAGGAAGCAGAAGTATTAGGAGGAGATTTTAATAAAAATAATTACGATTCAAAAAGAGTATGGGCTACTGCTGAAGACGGTACAAAAATACCTGTTTCGATGGTCTATAGAAAAGGAATGAAAATGAATGGAAAAAATCCATTATTATTATATGCTTATGGTTCATACGGAAGTACGGTAGACCCTTATTTCTCAACAGTTAGGCTAAGTTTGTTAGACCGAGGGTTTATTTTTGCGATTGCGCATGTTAGGGGTAGTGAGTATTTAGGAAGAAACTGGTATGAAGATGGAAAGTTATTTAATAAAAAAAATACCTTTACTGATTTTGTAGATGTTTCAAAATATTTAATTGAAGAAAAATATACTTCTTCAGATCATTTATATGCAAATGGAGGATCCGCAGGTGGTTTGCTAATGGGGGCAATCACCAATATGGCACCTGAACTCTATAATGGGGTTATAGCTGCAGTTCCTTTTGTAGATGTAACTACAACGATGTTGGATGACACAATTCCGCTAACCACTGGTGAATATGACGAGTGGGGAAACCCCAATGAAAAAGAATATTATAAATACATGACTTCTTATTCTCCTTACGACCAAGTAGTGGAAAAGGCATATCCTAATTTACTTGTAACAACAGGCTTGCATGATTCTCAAGTACAATATTGGGAACCAGCTAAGTGGGTTGCTAAGTTAAGAGATATGAAAACTGACGATAATTTGTTATTGCTTCATATTAATATGGATGCTGGTCATGGTGGTGCTTCTGGACGTTTTAATGCCTTAAAAAAGTACGCTAGATCATATGCTTTTTTATTAGATTTAGAAGGTATTAAGGACTAGTTAATATTTTTATTGTAAATTTGTTACGTTAAAAAACAATGATTTTTAATCATATCTTTAAAAAGAGATCGCTTGTATGAAAGAAGATTTAAATGTCTATGACAATATGTTAGCACTTATAGGAAATACTCCTTTAATTAAGCTTAACAAGATTACTTCTAAATTTAAAGGTACCTTCTATGCAAAAGTAGAGGGTTTCAATCCAGGGCATTCTTCTAAAGACAGAATTGCACTGTATATTATTGAAGAAGCCGAAAGAAAAGGAATTTTAAAACCCGGCGATACTATTATTGAAACTACCAGTGGTAATACTGGATTTAGTTTAGCGATGGTAAGTATTATAAAAGGCTATAAATGTATACTAGCGGTAAGTTCAAAATCATCTCCAGATAAAATTGACATGCTTAAAACAATGGGAGCAGAGGTTTATGTTTGCCCGGCTCATGTTCCTGCTGATGATCCAAAATCGTATTACGAAGTAGCTAAGAGATTACATAAAGAAACAAAAGATTCTATATATATCAATCAATATTTTAATGAATTAAATATTGAAGCACATTACAATTCTACAGGTCCAGAAATTTGGAAACAAACAGAAGGTAAAATTACTCACCTAGTTGCATGTAGTGGTACGGGTGGTACAATATCTGGAATTGCTCGTTATTTAAAAGAACAAAGTAGTGAGGTAACTATTATTGGTATTGATGCATACGGTTCAGTGCTAAAAAAATACCATGAAACCAAAGAATTTGACAAAGGTGAAATATACCCTTATCGAATTGAAGGATTGGGTAAAAACTTAATTCCATCTGCAACAGATTTTGATCAGATTGATCGTTTTGTAAAAGTAACTGATGAAGGAAGTGCTCATGCCGCCAGAGAAATTGCTAGTAATGAAGGATTATTTGTTGGGTATACAAGTGGAGCTACCATCGAAGGTTTAAAAATACTTAATAAGGAAGAGGTTTTTGATAAAGACAGTGTTGTCGTAGTCGTTTTTCCTGATCATGGCTCCCGTTATATGAGTAAAGTATACAGTGATAAATGGATGGAACAACAAGGCTTTTTTGACAATAAAAAAACAGATGTTTCAGAAATTAACTACGTGAAATAATATATTAATTATATAGATAATTATAAAGCCACTATTTATAGTGGCTTTTTTGATGTCAATTTCTTACAAAAAAGTTGATGGTCATATAGTAAAAAAGCAGTATTTTTGTATATACACTTAAACTTACTAAAATGGCGAAAGATTTATTCGATAAGATATATAAGAGCAAGGGGCCTTTAGGAAAATGGGCAGAAGTAGCGGAAGGTTATTTTGTGTTTCCTAAATTAGAAGGACCAATTTCTAACCGCATGAAATTCCAAGGGAAAGAAGTAATTACTTGGAGTATCAACGATTATCTTGGATTAGCAAATCACCCAGAGGTAAGAAAAGTCGATGCTGAGGCAGGTATTAAATATGGTTCTGCTTACCCAATGGGTGCTAGAATGATGAGTGGTCATACAGACCTTCATGATCAATTACAAGATGAGTTAGCAGAATTTGTAAATAAAGAAGCTGCTTATTTATTAAATTTTGGCTACCAAGGGATTGTATCTTCTATTGATGCTTTAGTTTCAAAAGACGATGTAATTGTCTATGATGTTGATGCGCATGCATGTATTATAGATGGAGTTCGTTTGCATTTAGGAAAGCGTTTTACTTATAAGCATAATGACTTAGAAAGCATTGAAAAAAACCTTCAACGAGCTACTAAAATGGCGAAAGTAAGTGGTGGAGGTATACTATTAATTTCAGAAGGAGTTTTCGGAATGCGTGGAGAACAAGGAAGATTAAAAGAAATTGTTGCTCTTAAGAAAAAGTATAACTTTCGATTGTTTGTAGACGATGCGCACGGTTTTGGTACCCTAGGTAAAACTGGAGCTGGAGCTGGAGAAGAACAAGGAGTGCAAGACGATATTGATATCTATTTTGCAACCTTTGCAAAGTCTATGGCGAGTACAGGTGCTTTTATTGCTGCTGAAGAAGAAATAATCAACTACTTAAAATACAATATGCGTTCACAAATGTTTGCTAAATCTTTGCAAATGCAGTTAGTAGTTGGAGCATTAAAACGTTTGGATATGTTGCGTACGATGCCAGAGTTAAAAGACAAGCTCTGGGAAAATGTAAGAGCATTACAAGGAGGTCTTAAAGAAAGAGGATTTGACATCGGAACTACACAATCTTGTGTAACTCCTGTTTATCTTAAAGGCTCTGTACCTGAAGCTATGGCATTGGTAAAAGATTTACGCGAAAATCATGGAATTTTCTGTTCTATTGTTGTGTACCCAGTAATTCCGAAAGGACTTATATTATTGCGTATGATTCCAACAACTACCCATACTTTAGAAGATGTTGATTTAACATTAAAGGCGTTTTCAGCAATAAGAGAACGACTAGAAAATGGTACTTATAAAAGACTTTCTGCTGCAGTTGCTGCTGCTTTTGGAGAGTAGTTTTTATTTATTTTGGTTCTATAATAAGAAAAATTGCAGTGCTGTCACCAATATTTAGTACTTCATGCCATTTGGTGCCTTTACTGTTAAAATAACTGCCAGTTTCCACCTTAATTTCTCTTGTACCCGTGGTATCTTTTATTCTAAAAGTACTTCCAGCAAGAGTATATCCAAAGTGTGGTAGGTGAAAATGACGTTCATGACCAACACCAGGAGCAAAAGTACATTTTAGGATTCTTTGCGATGTGTTATCTTCTAATAATTCGCACACACTTTCTCCTTTCCATCCTGCAATTAATGGATCTGGAAGTGATGAGTCCGGTTTACAGGAAATAAAAAATAGCACCAAATAAATTAAGTAATTCTGTTTTTTAAAAAACATCTGTATGTGTTATAGTTGAATTCTGAAGGTACTTCGTTCCTTATGTTTTACAGGACTGTTATCCTTCCATAATTGCTGTACAGCAATATTTTCTTCAAGTTCAGGATTGGTTTCTGTTTGAACAATTCCTTTTTTCCTGAAAATAGCACCCATTTCTTCAAATATTATTGCCGTAACCCCTTTTCCTTGATATTCTGGATCAACCCCAATCAAATAAAATGCAGCTGTATCATTCTTTTTTTGAGCCATCATTAAATGATACCATCCAAAAGGGAATAAAGAACCATTAGCCTTTTTTAACGCTTTTGAAAATGAGGGCATTACTATGGAGAAGGCGATTAAATTTTTATTTTTATCCAAAATACAAGTAATGTATTCTGGATTGATAAAATTAAAATATTTTTCTTTATAATGATCTATTTGGTATTGTTGTATAGGAACAAAAGTTTGCAGTGAATTATAAGTTTTATTTAATAATTCAAACATGTCATCTACATAAGGTAATATGCTTTTCTTTTTTTTAAATCGAATTACTTCTAAACTATATTTCTCTTTAATAATACTTGAAAATCTTTTAACTTTAGCAGAAGTTTCACTGGGATTATACAATTTAAATTCTACCCAAGTTGCTTGTTTTTCGTAACCTAAAGTCTTTAAATGTGCTGCATAATAGGGGTATTGATACCAGGTGATCATTGTATTTAATTCCTCATAGCCATAGGTTAAGATTCCAGCTTTTTCCATATTAGAAAAACCGACAGGGCCCTCTGCATATTCAAGATTGTTCTCTTTGCCAATATCGTATGCCTTTTGCAATAATGCTTTGGTTACGGCTATGTCATCAATCATATCTAACCAACCAAATCTCACTTTTTTCTTCCGGAGTTCGTTGATTTCAATATGATTAATAATAACCGCAATGCGGCCCACAATTTTACCTTCTTTATAAGCTAGAAAATAAGTTGCTTCTGCATTTTTAAAAACAGGGTTATTAACCTTATCTAAGGTTTCCATCTCATCCTTGGTGAGTGGTGGTACCCAGTATTTACAATCTTTATATAAATCGAAAGGAAATTTTACGAATTGTAATAATTTCTTTTTCGATGTTATTTCTTTTACGTCAATCATAAAATATTAATGCTAATTTAATCCATCAGCTTCTGTATCTAGATTATTTTTTCGTTTACTTTTTTTTTTCTTTGTTTTCTTTTTCGTGCTTTTTTTTTCTTTTTTTTTCTTTTCTCTACCAGCCTTGCCTTTATCTTCTATATATTCATCTTTTTTATGCATGTCAAATCTATAAGAAACACCAAATCTACCATATAATCTAGACGGAGTGTCTTTAAAATTTAATAAGATAGATGCATCTATTTGAAAATTTTTATTTACTAAATAGGTGGCACCACCCCTAAATAGTTGATCTGCATAAAAATCACTTTTTATCCCTTGATTTTCTATAAAAGCAGCTAGTTTGGCATTGAATGTATGTGTTAAGGTTAAAATATAAGAATAGGATTTTTCATCCAGTGTAAATCGTTCACCGATAAGATTGATGATAAAAACCCAACTTCCCCAATTGTTTTGAGTCGCAATCGCAACTGTTGGACTTATCTCCATTCCAGTTTCTACCTCTTCATTAAATAGAGTTAATTGAGTGTCAGGAATATGGGTTAAAGGGTTATCTGCTTGATCAAAATTTGCTCCAGCATAAATAGACATAGCTGGAATTAAATCCTTCCAGTGAAAACCATTATTAGCTTTCCAACTATATAGATTTGGTTTTTCTAAAGCTTTTTTACGGTAGGGATCAAAAAATAAATATTTTGCTCCTAAGGTATTAGAGTTAAAATTACGTTCGGTATAAGTGCTTTGACTTTCTAACAATGTTTTTGAATTGGACTGATAGGCCCCAATTAAACTAATTTCTAATTCTTCTTTCCAGACTCCATATCTTATTTCATAATCAATAATAAAAGCGCTGGTTTCTGTATTTAAAAGGGAATGCTCTTCTTTACCCAACCCAAAACCTGCTTCAAATTGAAGGATTTGTTTACCTACCGAAAAAGCTCCTTGAGAGAAACCAGGTCTGTTGGAGTTGATCGTCTCCGTATATTGAGCAAATAGAGATAAATAACTGAATAATAAAAGAAAAAATATTCCAGTTTGTTTAATTTTCATAGGATATTCGGTTAAACTCAAAGATATAAATTTATCATTTATTTAATAGTAGTTTTTCTTAAATTATATATTCTATTTGTATTTTTGAGCATACTTTAATGATTGCTATGAATTCCTTTTTACAAACGATATTAATTATACTTCTGGTATACTATGGTTTAAAAATTGTTTTTAAATTTTTTAAGCCATATTTGATAAAATATATTGCAAAAAAAGCGAGTGATCGCTTCGGGCAACCTTTTGGGAATGATCCTTTTAATAATACTTCTAGAAAAAAAGAGGATGAGGGTGTAATTAGTATTGATAAATCAAATGCAAACACAAAAACATCCAATCCTAAAGTTGGTGAGTACGTAGATTATGAAGAGCTGGAGTAACTATAAATATGTTCTCATCTTATTTATTTAAAGGAACTGCATAATTTTTCATAAATTACCCATTTATTATTTAAAATACATGATGCAGCGTTTATATAAATTTCTTCCCCATTTTATTGTTTTAGTTTTATTTGTGATCATTTCTTTGGCCTATTTTAGTCCAGTATTGCAAGGGAAAAAAATTTTTCAAAGTGATATTGTTCAATATACTGGAATGGCTAAACAGCAAAATGATTTTAGAAAATCAACTGGTAAAGAAACATATTGGACCAATGCTGCTTTTGGAGGAATGCCAACCTATCAATTAGGAGCGAAATATCCACACAACTACATTAAGAAATTAGACCTTAGGCTCCGTTTTTTACCTAGACCTGCAGATTATTTATTTCTGTACTTTATTGGGATGTATATTTTGTTTTTAGTTTTAAAACTAGATTATAAATTGGCATTCGTAGGTGCTTTAGCATTTGGGTTTTCCACCTATTTAATAATTATTTTGGGAGTGGGTCATAATGCTAAAGCCCATGCAATTGCCTACATGCCATTGGTATTAAGTGGAATATTATTAGCATTAAGAGGCAATTATTTAAAAGGATTTATACTAACTACAATTGCCATGGCTTTGGAATTGGTTGCCAATCACTTTCAAATGACTTATTATTTATTATTAGTAGTCTTAGTCATAGGTCTTGTTTATATGATCGACTCCTATAAAAAGAAAAAATTACCTATCTTTTTTAAAGGTGTAGGGGTTTTAGTGCTGGCGGTTGTTTTTGCTATTGGTCTTAATGCTACCAATATATTAGCAACCAAAGAATATGCCGACACGTCAACTCGTGGAAAAAGTGAATTGACTATCAACTCTGATGGAAGTTCTAAGGAAGCGAATAAAGGCCTAGATTATGATTATATAACAGAATATAGTTATGGAAAATTAGAAAGTTTTAATTTATTTATTCCAAGATTTATGGGAGGAGGCTCATCAGAACCTTTACCGGATAACCCTAAATCAATGAATGCTATTATGCAATTGGGTGCTTCTCCACAGGAGGCAAATCAAATTTTAAATCAAGTGCCTATGTATTGGGGAGATCAACCCATTGTTGCTGCACCTGCTTATATAGGAGCTATTATTGTTTTCTTGGCAATTCTTGCTTTGTTTTTAATTAAAGGCAAATTAAAATGGTGGTTAGTTACAGGTATTATATTGAGCTTACTCTTATCTTGGGGTAAAAATTTCAGCATGCTCACCGACTTTTTTATTGAATACATTCCATTATATAATAAATTTAGGGCAGTTTCATCGATACAGGTATTATTAGAATTATTAATGCCTATACTAGCTATTTTAGGCCTGCAACAGTTCTTTTTTAATAGCTCTATAACCTCCGAAAAAAAGAAAAAAGCCTTATCATATGCTAGCGGAATTACCGCTGGAATAGCTATTGTATTTATCTTATTTAAAGCTTCATTATTTAATTTTTCAAGTCCTTATGATTCTTATTTTATAAAAGATTTAGGTCCTAATTTTGTGGACGCTATGAAAGAAGACCGGATGACTTTATTCACTAAGGATGCCATTCGATCATTAGTTTTGGTTGTTTTGTCTGCCGGATTTTTATGGTTTTTCTTGAAAGCAAAATTAAAACAAGGAACAGCTATCGCATTATTTGCATTATTAATTTTAATCGATTTGGTTGGGGTTGATAGGCGTTATGTAAATAGCGATGATTTTGTAGTAGCTAGCGTTATGACGCATCCTTTTCAGGAAAATTTTGCAGATAAAGAAATTTTAAAAGATACAGATTACTTTCGTGTATACGATGTTACTTCAAGCCCTTTTAATAGTGGGCGAGCAAGTTTTTATCACAATGCTTTGGGAGGATATCACGCTGCAAAACCTGCTCGTATTCAGGATGTCGATAATTTTTATTTAAGTAAGGGAGCTATTGGAATTTTAAATATGATGAATGTTCGATATATCATTACCAAAGGTAAAGGTGGTACAAAAGTTCCTCAACGCAATCCCTATGCAAATGGACCAGCTTGGTTTGTAGAAAATGTAATGATCGCTGAAAACGCAAATGAAGAGTTGTTATTGCTTGATAGTTTGGATACAAAAAGAACCGCTATTATTCATCAAGAATTTTCCCAAAAATTACCTTTGGAAAATATAGAACGAGACTCGACAGCAACCATAAAGTTAAAGAGTCATGCTCCTAATTATTTGGTATATGAATCCTCCACGGTATCTCCACAATTAGCACTTTTCTCTGAAGCTTATTATTCAAACGGTTGGAATGCCTATATAGATGGTCAACCAGTAACACATTTTAGAGCTAATTACCTGCTGCGTGCCATGAAAATACCAGAAGGAAACCATACCATTGAATATAAGTTTGAACCTGCAGTTGTTGCCATAGGAAGTAAAATTTCTTTAGCGACTAGCGCATTGTTTTTATTGGTATTGCTAGGGGCTATATTTTATAATTATAGAAAAAAAGAAACGCTCATCAATGAATAATAAACCATGAAAAGAGCACTTGTCATTACTTATTATTGGCCACCAGCAGGAGGTCCAGGTGTTCAAAGATGGCTTAAATTTGTTACTTATTTTAAAGAATTTGGAATTGAACCTGTAGTTTTTATTCCGGATAACCCTCATTATCCATTGCAGGATAAAAGTATTGTTTCTGAAATACCTGAAGGAATAGAAATAATTAGGTTTCCAATTAAAGAGCCTTATGGTTTTGCTAAAATGTTTTCAAACAAGAAAACGAACCAAGTAAGTAGTGGTATTATAACCAACAAGAATCAATCTGTTTTAGAAAAATTATTATTATGGATTCGAGGTAATTTCTTTATTCCAGATGCAAGAATAGGATGGGTAAAACCCGCTGTAGGCTTTTTGAAGGAGTATCTTGCTAAAAATGATATGGATATTGTTATAAGTTCAGGTCCTCCTCATAGTTTGCATTTAATTGGAATGGCATTAAAAGAGGAACTGGGAATAAAATGGGTAGCAGATTTTAGAGATCCTTGGACGACTATTCATTATCATCAATCACTTCGATTAAATAAAAGAGCTCAAAAAAAGCATTTAAAATTAGAATCTAAAGTATTAAATAATTCAGATTTAGTGGTGGTAACTAGCGCAAGAACTAAAAAAGAATTTCAAAAAACCACATCGGTACCTATCGAAGTTATTAGTAATGGATATGATATTTTAGAAAAAATAGAACCTAATTTAGATGCTCAATTTTCAATAGCCCATATTGGTTCTTTATTAACCAATAGAAATCCAGAATTATTGTGGGAAATTCTATCAGAATTAAAAGATGAAAACAAAGTGTTTTCTAAGAATTTGCTTATTAAATTAGTAGGGGCAGTAAGCGAGGATGTTTTAGAAAGCCTCGCAGTTTTTGGATTAACAGAAAATTATAAAACCTTGGGCTATGTTTCACATCAAGAAGCTATTCAAATTCAACATGATGCACAAGTATTATTATTAGTTGAAATGGACAGTCCAGAAACTAAATCTATTATTCCTGGAAAATTGTTTGAATATGTTGCTGCAAATAGGCCTATATTGGCAATAGGACCTGATGGTAGTGATGTGGAAGGGATTCTAAAAGAAACGAATGCTGGAGTCTATTTTACGTATACTGAAAAAGAAAAATTAAAAAAACAGCTTCAATTTTATTACGAAGCTTACTCAAAAGCTAATTTAAATATTAACTCCCATAACACAGAACAATATAGTAGGAGGGAACTGACTAAAAGTTTAAGTAGTTTACTGTTAAATATTAAATAAAAAAACTCCCATTATACAGTTCTATATAAGAGGAGTTTCAAACTAACTAACCAAATTTTTATAATCCTCTCCCTCTTTTTTTTATTATATTCCTGCTAGCGATCATTTTACGATTACCAGCAGATTTTTCTGACGAATTTGATGCTATTCTTTTTGAACCATTTATGTTATTTACATACTTTGATGCTTTGTTAGTATTGCTATTTCTACTATGTTGATTTGTGTTTCTTTTAGTAGTATTCAAAGAAGGTATCGCATTTGCTGCTGGTTTAGAACTAATAACCGGTCTTGTATTTGAAACAGTTCTTGTACTAGCATTATTATTGTTTGTATTAGAGCTTTTTTTAGACCTTCTAGAAAGGCTATTACTTTCACTAGAATTATCTCTTCGAGAATTTTGAACTACAGCAGTATTTCTTCTGTTAGGCTTATAATCTTTGTTGACCTCAGATTTTCCAACTTTGTAATGATTTCTGCTTCCTGGTTTATTGAAATTTCTTCTACCATTTGCATAAGAAACATTTGATCTACCTCTGTTTGAATAATAATTATTATGCTCTTTATAACTATATCGAGTTGGGTGGTAATATCTTCTATATGGATAATCATAAACTACACAACTAGTATAAACAGGCCTAGTATAATATGCATGCCAAGGTCTATAAGTGTAATAAAAATTATAAGAGTTTATATATCCTGTACTATGCGAGTAATATCCATAATAGTTATAATGTACATATAATCCACCTATACGAACAATGCGATTTCTATTATAATGTACTTGAATATCACCAGCTTGAGTAATTCGTCCAAACTCATCGTAATAAATGGGTATATTTTCTATTTGGATTACGCCTCCATAACAGTCATATTGTACAAACATTTCGTAATTATAACCAGAATTATAGCTAACATTTACAGTAGGTGAACTAATGATAACATTGGTATTATTGTAATTCCCTATATAAGTGAAATCAAATTGACCATCTGGAAAAACTGAAAACTCAACATTCTGCACCGTGAAGATGTAAGAATTAACATAATTTACAAAATTAGAATTGTAATTTACTGCTTGAGAGTTGGTGGAAGCAATCAAAGTATAAAAACTAATAAGAAAGATTCCGATTAAGAGTATGATTGCTTTTTTCATGATATTTGATTTAAATGTTAATATGATTATCATTAAACAACGACCGTGCCATAATTATAAATAACTGATTAACATAATGTAGAATAAAATATAGAAGGAGAGTGATAGTGTTTGGTAAAGTAAATGGTGGCTAAACATAAAATCTTCCTTCAATTAATATGAAGGCGGATTTTAACAACTAACCAACCAAAACTTATAATTTTATGAAAAGTATTACTATGTACTTTATGATGATGTATTTACAATCACCGTTCCAAAAAATAGGTTGATGTTGGTTTAGTATTAATTTAATAATAAATTTACGGGGGGAGTAACTAACTAAAGTTACTATAATTTCTCAGATAAATAAGTAGCTGTATAGGAGTTTTTGTTTTTAGCAACTTCTTCTGGAGTGCCTTCTATCATAAGTTTACCGCCTTTTTCACCGCCATCTTTTCCCAAATCAATAATATGATCTGCACATTTAATTAAATCAATATTATGTTCTACTACGATTACCGTATGACCTTTATCCAATAATGCGTAAAAGGATTTTAATAATTTATTTATGTCATGAAAATGTAAACCGGTAGTAGGTTCGTCAAATATAAAAAGTGTTTTTTCTTTGCTAGTCCCTTTTATTAAAAAAGATGCCAATTTAATTCGCTGTGCTTCACCACCCGAAAGGGTAGAAGAGCTTTGTCCTAATTGAACATAACCCAAACCTACCTCTTGTAAGGGTTGTAATTTAGTAGTGATTTTTTTTTCATCATTGCTTTTGAAAAAAGCAATAGCATCATCCACCGTCATCTGTAAAATATCGTGGATGCTTTTATCATAAAAGTGAACTTCTAAAACTTCTTTTTTAAATCGTTTTCCTTTACAAACATCACATTCTAAATGAACATCTGCCATAAATTGCATTTCAATAGTAACTTCACCTTCACCTTTACACTTTTCACACCGTCCTCCATCTACATTAAATGAGAAATGTTTAGGCTTATAGCCTCTAATATCTGATAGTTTTTGGTTTGAAAATAAACTTCTAATATCATCGTACGCTTTTATATAGGTCACTGGATTAGACCTGCTAGAACGTCCTATTGGATTTTGATTTACAAATTCTACCTTTTTAATGCTTGAATAGTCTCCTTCTAATTTGGTGAATTGCCCAGGTTTTTCACCATAGCCACCAACTTCCTTTAATATTGCTGGATACAGTATTTTCTTAACTAGCGTGCTTTTACCACTTCCAGAAACACCAGTTATAGCTGTAAAGCAGCCTAAAGGAAATTCTACATTAATGTTTTTTAAATTATTATGACGAGCGCCAATTAATCGGATACTATTTTTAGAAACTCTTCTTTTTGAAGGAACCTCGATAGTAAGTGTTCCGTTTAAATAGTTGGCAGTTAGTGAATTTGATTTTAATAAATCACTATAATTTCCTGTAGCAACAACTTCACCACCAAAACTACCAGCCTCAGGTCCTATATCAATAATCTCATCTGCTGCTTTCATGATGTCTTCATCATGTTCCACAACAATTACAGTATTTCCTAGGTCACGAAGTGATTTTAAAACTTCAATTAGACGTTCTGTGTCCCTGGGGTGTAAACCAATACTTGGTTCGTCAAGTATATACATAGAGCCTACTAAGCTACTTCCTAAAGAAGTTGCTAAATTGATTCGTTGAGATTCACCTCCAGATAAAGTATTTGATTTTCTATTTAATGATAAATAGCTAAGTCCAACATTGCTTAAAAATTCCAGTCGATTATTAATTTCTATCAGAAGTCTTTTTGCAATTTTCTGATCGTATTTGTTAAGCTCTAAATTGTTAAAAAAGTGTGTTAGTTTATCTAATGGTAAAGCTACTAGTTCTTGGATAGAAGTTTCATTTACCATTACATAAGCAGCTTCTTTTCTTAATCGTTTGCCTTTACAATTGCTGCATATGGTCTTTCCTCTGTATCGAGAAAGCATCACTCTATTTTGAATTTTGTAGCTTTTAGAAGTTAAATCTTCAAAAAATTCATTCAGTCCCGTAAAGTGTTTATTGCCTTCCCAAATCAATTTTTTTTGTTCTTCTGAAAGTTCAAACCAAGGTTTGTGAATTGGAAAATCAAATTTATAAGCTGCATTTACCAATTGATCACGATACCAGCTCATGGACTCTCCACGCCAAGGAAAAATAGTATTTTCGAAAACGGATAATGCGGTGTTAGGAACCACTAAATCGTTATCAATACCAATAACATCGCCATAACCTTCACAAGTTTCACAAGCACCATAAGGATTGTTAAAACTGAATAAATGAACATTTGGTGTTAAAAAGGTAATTCCATCTGCTTCAAAGCGATTGTTAAACTCTTTGATTGAATTGTCGGATAAGTTTTCTATGAATAATACTCCTTTTCCTTCAAAAAAAGCAATATTAACAGCATCTGCCAATCTATTGATAAAATCCTCGTCATTTTTAGTAATGACACGATCTACCACTATATGGATATTTTTTGAAAGTGATTTTCCCTTTAATTCATCAAGTCTAAGAATGGTGTCATCCATCTTAATTCGAGCATATCCTTGTTGTAATAAGGCTAGTAATTTATTTTCAATGGCCCTTCCTTCTTCTAGATGAATAGGAGCGAGGAGTAATAATTTTTTACCTTCAGGAAATTGTTTAATGTAGTTGATAACATCAGAAATAGTATCTTTTTTAACTTCTTTGCCGGAAATTGGAGAAATTGTTTTTCCAATACGCGTAAATAATAATTTTAAATAATCATAAATTTCTGTAGTGGTGCCAACGGTCGATCTAGGATTTGTAGAATTTACTTTTTGTTCAATTGCAATGGCAGGAGATATTCCTTTAATAGCATCTACTTTGGGTTTGTTTAGCCTTCCTAGAAATTGTCTTGCATAAGAAGATAAACTTTCCACGTATCTTCTTTGACCCTCTGCATATAAAGTATCAAAAGCTAAACTTGATTTTCCACTACCTGATAAACCAGTAATAACCACCAGTTTATTTCGAGGGATCACCACAGAAATATTTTTCAGATTGTGAAGTTTAGCCCCTTGGATAAGGATGTTTTTTTTAATATCTAGGTTGTTAAAATTCAAATTATAATTGTAAAAATTTTGTAGATTTTGCAAAGATAACATTTCCAAATTGACTATGATAAAAAGGTTAAATATTATTTTTATTGAAAATCTTTGCTATTTTTTTGCAATTATTACTGATTATTCTTATATTTACATAAGTTAACATAACAAATAAATTTAAGCCTATAGCATAATACTACTTTTTTTAATAAATAATTTATACTAACAACCATTGGTAATTAATGAGTTGTTTATAATTAAAAAGTAATGTTATGAAAAAAAATAAATCTACAGATGCACAGCTAGTTAGTGCATATATGAAAGGCGAAGAATTAGCGATAAGCAAGTTAATAACTCGACACAAGCAAAAAATTTACAGTTTTATTTATTCAAAAGTATTTGATAGAGATGTCGCAGAAGATATTTTTCAAGATACCTTTATAAAAGTTATAAACACATTAAAAAGAGGTGCTTATAATGAAGAAGGAAAATTTATTCCCTGGGTAATGAGAATTTCTCATAATTTAGTGATCGATTATTTTAGAAAGAATAATAGAATGCCAAAATTTGAAAATAATTCTGACTTTGATATTTTTTCAGTCTTACATGACGGTTCTTTAAATGCAGAAAATATAATGATTAAAGGACAAGTTGAAGATGACCTAAGAAGGATTGTTCAAGAGTTACCTGAAGATCAGAAAGAAGTACTAGTTATGAGGATTTACAAGGAAATGAGCTTTAAAGATATTAGTGAGCAAACAGGAGTAAGTATCAATACTGCTTTAGGGAGAATGAGGTATGCATTAATAAATTTACGTAAGGTAATAGATAAGCATAATATCGTATTAACTAATTAATACAATAAATGATATTTTGATGCGTTATAAAATAATGTTAACCTCAAAACATCAGTTATATGGAAAAAATGTACTCTGGAACTTCACGAAAGGAACACGTGAATAAAAACTTGATTCCGAAAGAAGATACGATAAGATTTCTTCTTGATTATTCTAAGGCTTTAAATATTATAGTTTATAATAAAATGAAGTTTGAAGCACTTTTAAACTAAAATTAAATTACCAACCTCGAAATAATGTTTCGAGGTTTTTTTATATAATAAGATTACTGTTATTTTTTATAATAGTTATTAATAATAGTTTTTCTGCCGATCGTCTTAGTGATAATGTCATTTTCTAAATCCCAAGCACGAGCTGGTGAATATTTTCTTCCATAAAATATAATTTGTAAATGCAATTTATTCCAAAGATCAATTGGAAATAATCGTTTTGCGTCTTTTTCTGTTTGTATTACATTTTTTCCATTAGTTAATCCCCATCGATACATTAATCGGTGAATGTGTGTGTCTACAGGAAAAGTAGGGATATTAAAAGCTTGTGACATTACTACACTAGCCGTTTTATGACCTACTGCAGGTAAAGCTTCAAGGTATTCAAAAGTTTGAGGTACTTTTCCTTGATGTTGATCAATAATTATATTAGATAATCCGTGAATTCCTTTCGATTTCATTGGAGATAACCCAACAGGTTTTATTATTTCTCTAATTTCTTCTACTGATAATTTTATCATATCATATGGGTTATCAGCAATATTAAAAAGAATGGGAGTAATTTTATTAACTCCTTTATCGGTGCTTTGAGCAGAAAGTAACACTGCAATTAGTAAGGTATAAGGATCCTTATGTTCTAGAGGAATAGGGGTTTCTGGATACAATTCTTCTAATTTATTTATTATAAATGCTACCTTTTCTAGTTTAGTCATTTTATGTACTTTTACACAAAAGTAAAGAATTGAAACGAGTTTGCTAAAATTTTGTGATTAAAGAGAATGATTAATAGTGATACCTGGGCGTTAGCTATAAAAAAAATACAAATAAACAGATGAAAACATTAAAAGTAGGGGATAAGGTTCCAAATTTTACTGCATTAGACCAAGATGGTAATTCAATTTCATTATCGGATTATAAAGGAAAACAATTAATTGTATTTTTTTATCCGAAAGCGAGTACTCCTGGCTGTACTTTAGAAGCTTGTAATCTAAGAGATAATTACGAATTGCTACAAGAAAAAGGTTATGAATTAGTAGGAGTGAGTGCCGATAGTCAAAAAAGACAAGCTAATTTTAGAACTAAATATAGTTTTCCATTTCGATTACTAGCAGATGAGGATAAGAATGTTATTGATATTTTTGGAGTATGGGGTCCAAAAAAGTTTATGGGCCGTGAATACGACGGAATACACCGTAAAACATTTATTATAGATAAAAAAGGAATCGTGACTCAAGTAATAGATAAGGTTAAAACTAAATCACACACTTCACAAATACTTGAAAATAATTAATTTTTTATCCTTTATATCCAAATAGTTTTTTTTGTTTGATAATTTCAGATACTCCTGCGGGTAAAAGTTTTTCCCAACCCTCTTTTTTATTTTCAATCATTTTTAATGCCTCTCTTGAGAAAATGTTTAAGTTATCTTTATCAAAACCTTCAATATCTACCACTTTTCCATTGTATTTAAAGAATTTATAAAGCTCTTTTATTCTTGGATGAACTTTTAAATTTTCACTATTGGTATATTCTCCAGTTTTTGGATTTAGCATGGGGTACAGATATACCTTTAAATCTTTAAAAAATAATTTACCAAAAGCTTCTAAAATCCCTCCACTTAAGTGGCGGTAATATTTTTCATCAAAAATATCAATCAAATTATTAACTCCTAGAGTTAATCCCATGCGTTTTTTAGTATACGCAGAAAAATATTCAACTAATTTGTAATACTCTTGAAAGTTAGATATCATTACAGTATGCCCTAAGGAACATAGCAATCTAGCACGAGACATAAAATCTTCTTCATCAATTTCACCTTCCGCTCTTAGATTAGAAAGTGTAATTTCAAAAATAACAATGGTATTATTTTCATCTACACGCTTTTCTTTTTTGAAAATCTCTAAAGATTTCTCATACATGTCTATATTGACCTTGGTAACAGGTCTGTAACTACCACGTAAAGCAAGTATGTTTTTTTTATAGAGTATGGAAGCTGGTAAAATATTATTCCCATCAGGTCCAAATATAACGGCTTCAGTCATACTATTTTTAACCAACTGAAGACTCATTAAACGGTTGTCAACTTTTTCAAATTGAGGTCCAGAAAAATTAATAGTATCAATTTCTATTTTGTCTTGATCAATATGATCATACAGGTAACGCAGTAACTTTTTAGGTTCATCAAATTTATAAAAGGCTCCGTAAATAAGATTTACTCCTAATGTTCCCAAAGTATTTTGTTGAAGTGTAGCTTCATTTTCATGAAATCTAATATGCAATACGATTTCATTAAAAGCTCCTTCTGGTTCTACTTGATATTTGATACCTACCCAACCATGTCCTTTAAATTTTTTAGCAAAATCTATCGTTGCTACCGTATTTGCATAGGCAAAAAATAACCTATTTGGATGCTTTTCTCTTGGTACCCGCTCTTCAATTAAATCAATTTCATGGCTTAACATTTTCTTTAATCGAGATTCTGTAACATAACGACCGTTTTTTTCGATTCCATAAATTGAATCACTAAAATCTTTATCATAAGCAGACATCGCCTTTGCAATAGTACCAGAAGCGCCACCAGCTTTAAAGAAATTTCTAACGGTTTCTTGTCCGGCACCTATTTCTGCGAAAGAACCGTAAATATTTTCATTTAAGTTAATTCGAAGCGCTTTACTCTTAATTGAAGGAATGTTTTCGAAATTTTTATCTCCTTTAATGGTAACAGACATAGCAATAATATTTCTTTGTGACAAAGTTAATAAATACATTAGTGAAACAAAATAAATACCGTTATTTTTGTGCAGATGATATCCTCCTTAACAATTACTTTTTTAGGAACTGGCACATCTCAGGGAATCCCTGTTATTGCTAGTAAACACCCGGTTTGTAAAAGTAATGACCCCAGAGATAAAAGGTTAAGAGTTTCCATTTTAGTTTCTTGGAAGGAATATAATTTTGTAATTGATTGCGGACCTGATTTTCGGCAGCAAATATTGAGAGAAAATTGCACTAAAATTGATGGGGTATTATTAACCCACGAGCATAGTGATCATACTGCTGGTTTAGATGATATTCGTCCTTTTTATTTTGAACAAGGAAATCTATCATTTTTTGCCCATAAAAGAGTTTTTGAAAATTTACATCAACGATTTGCATATATATTTGAGACTGTAAATAAATATCCAGGTGCTCCAACTATCGATGAGATTGAAATTGATAAAAACACACCTTTTCTGCTAGGAGATAAGCATATAACCCCAATTGAAGCGTTTCATGGTAAGTTACCTGTATTGGGCTTTAAAATTGATCATGTTGCTTATTTAACAGATGTTAAAACAATTGCTAAGAGTGAATTAAAAAAACTGAAGGGAATTGAGGTCTTAATTATTAATACATTGCGACATGAAAAACACCATTCTCATTTAAATTTAGCGGAAGCTCTTGAATTAATTAATGAAATAAAACCTAAAAAAACCTATTTAACACATATAAGTCATGTGCTTGGATTTCATAAAGAAGTAGAAAAAACACTACCAAAAAATGTATTCCTGGCTTATGATACTCTAAAAATCAACTTATAATTATGAAACGAGCGATATTTATGTATTTATTCTTCTTTACATTGCTGTTTGTCATATTTCAGTATATGAATGAGAAAAAGATTTTTGGAAAACAAGAAAATAAAATTGAATCTCAGAGGAATAAAATTAATAAGCTTAAAGATCAGGTAAAGGTAATTACCGATTCTTTAGAAAGCTTATCCAATGTCGACTATTTTAGTCTTCAGGGTAATGAAAATGCAATTTCATATATAGAAAGTTTGGGTTTTGAAGCCCTAGAAATAGAAACTTTTGTATCTGATTATATCTATGATCTAAATTTGAAAAAAGGAAATCACCAATTAGTGCCATATGAAGGAATTAATGGGGATATGAAAATTAACAAGTTGAAATTTTTAAATCACAAATGGATTATTGCAGATTATACAGATGGTCGCTACTGGGGAGAAATGGTATTGGAATATTATGTTACAAAAGATCGTAAAATTGAATTAAAACAAATTTCATCTTTAATGTATCCTGTCCAATAAAATTTATAATGGATTAATGGTTTTTTAACCAAGTGTTTAAGTCATAAAAATTTTGAGGGGATACTCCGTGTCCAATAGGGAATTCAGAATAGTCACATTTAATGCCAATTTCTTTTAAAAAAGGTTCTGTTTTTCGGGCCCAATCAACTGGAATTACTTGATCTACATTTCCGTGAGATGAATATATTGACAGGTTTTTAAAATCATTAGATTGATAATTTTTCTTAATTATAGCCTCATTGATATAACCACTTAAGCCTATTACATTTTTTATTATTCCAGGATAACTTAAAGCTATTGAAAAACTCAAAATAGTTCCTTGACTAAACCCTAATAAAGTAAGATTATTGGAGTCTATATGATATTTCTCAATTATTTCATCAATACAAATAATTACTTTTTCTCTAGATGCTATCGCCTGAGCATCATCACTCCATTTTCCATCTACATTATCAAAATGAATAGCATACCAAGCATTGCCATAAGGTTGCATTGGATAGGGAGCCTTTAATGAGATAATAGTATATTTTGAGGGCAGCTCTGAAGCAAATGAAAATAAATCATTTTCATCACTTCCATAACCGTGAAGCATTATAATTACGGGAGGTTTTTCAGTAGTTGAGAGATCTGAAGCTCTATAATTATGCGCTAAAGAGAGTTCTTGTTTTTTCATTTATTGATCTAAAAATTTAAACCATTTTTGAAATAAATCAGTCAAAATCGGTATTCCCTTTTGTTTGCCAGTTATGGCCATGAGTAATGAATAAACCCATAGGAAAAAGCTAGTTACCCAAGCAATTTGGCCAATAAATTCAAGAAATTCATTTCCTTCAAAAAAGGTAGTTGTTATAAAAAGAATAATTACTAAACCAAACATATTTTTAATGTGATACGTTACAAATTTATCTTTTTCTTCTATATTCATAATATAGGCAATGATTAAACCTATAAATGATAAATAAGCTAATATTGCTTTAAAATTTCCTGTACTTTTCATTTGTTTAAAACTAATTTTTTATTCGCGAAAATTCCATAAACATTTCCTTTTAATTTACTTTTTATTAATGCTGAGTTTTTCGAAGAAGATAAGATATGTTTTTCACTAAAAACCCATTCTCCGTTTGGATTAAACAAGGTAATATCAGCATTATTATTTTCTTCTATACCAATCGGTTCAATCGAAAATTCTTCTTTTAAACCTGTTAGCATTTTAACAGTCGTCTCTGTAGAAAAAAGGCTATTTAATCCTCCAAAACAGCTTTCAAGGCCAATACTTCCATAAAGAGCGTGGTCAAACTCTATTTTCTTATGCTCAATATCAATAGGGTTGTGGTCACTTGTAATAGCATCAATGACACCCTCTTTTATTCCTTTTAATAGTGCTTTTATATCTGTGTTTGTTCTTAATGGAGGAAGTAATTTATAATTAGTATCGAAAGATTCTAGAACATCATCTGTCAATAAAAGATTCGTGATCGCAACACTACAGGTTATATTTAATCCTTTTTGCTTTGCTTCTTTAATTAAACTAACCGATTTTTTAGTAGATATGGTAGGAATATGAAGTTTTCCTCCAGTATATTCTAAAATGTACAAGTCACGAATTATTTGTAATTCTTCGGCCAAACTAGGTATTCCTTTAAGACCCAATTTAGTGCTATTCACTTCTTCATTAACCATTCCTTTTTGAGCTATATATTTTTCAAAAGGAAAGGATTGTACCAATCCATCAAAAGTTTGAGAATACTGTAAGGCTATTTTGAGTAAGTTAGGATTTTTAATAGGTACTTTATAATCATAGAAAGAAACGGCTCCTTCGTTTTTCATATCAAAGAGTTCTGCAAGATGCTCCCCCTTTGCACCAGATGTTAAAGCTCCAATTGGGTAAAGGTTAACAGCATGGTTGACCGCTTCAGATTTTAAGTATTTTATCGTTGACTTGTTATCGGTTACGGGATTTGTATTGGTGTTTATAGCTACGTGGGTAAAACCACTATGTGCAGCAGTTTTTAGACCGTTTTTAATGGTTTCTCTTTCTTCAAAACCCGGTTCCCCAAATGAGACGCTAGTATCAAACCAACCTTGTGAAACATGTAAATTTGGAAGCTTTATTTCTTTTGCATTGGTTGAATTGACAATAGATGATGCTATTTTTTTAATGACACCATTTTCAATGAGAATGTCTCTTTTTTTAAGATGATGTTTACTTGTAACATCAATAACGGTAGTTTCTTTTAATAAAATATTCATTTGTAAAATTTTAAAATAATCATTTCTAAAATAAGAAATAGCAATGCAAAAATAGCAAACCATTTCCAATAACTATGTATAGAATTATCTTGAGCTATCGAGTTAAATAATTCACCAATACTAGTATGAACCGTTGTATTATTCCAATTTTCAGGATTGGAGTACCTTAATAAACTTTCGGATCTATTATAATTATAACTTACTTTTTCAATTGGTTTTTTATCTTTCTCTATGACATAAGTGCCAGCATCTGATGGACTCTCAAAAGTACTAATATTAACTTGATTAGCTTTTGTTTGTTGCAATGGTATATAAGTAAAATTACTATCGGTAATTTTTAAAATTTCATCTTGTGTTAAAGATACCGGAATCGAATATTGATTTTGTGTTCCTATTTCATAATATAATTTTGGCAATGCTAAACTTTGTTTTCCTATATTATAAAGTGTAGGGACTATTAATGGTGAACTTTGAAAGTTTGAATTAATAGTATTGATAGCGGCAGTAAATGTAAAATTAGTTGCATTTTGAATTATAAAGGCTTGGGCATCTTCAAATTTTAATACTGCTGGTTGCTTGGTACTAATCGCATAATAAGAATTAACTTTTGGGTATTGAAAATTAAGGACTCTTTTTTCAAATACATCCTTAAATAATGGATGATCAAATACAATTTGTGTGATCTTTTTCTCTTGATTATTTAATTTAGAAAAAGCACCTAATTGCAGTTTTGATAGTAAATAATTGTACTGTTCAATAGTTCCATTGATGGAAGGAATAATTAAAACCGTTCCTCCATTATCTGAAAAATATTTTATAGCTATAGCTAAGGATTCCGGGACATTATCGAGTTCATTTAAAATAATTAAATTTTGTTTTGAAAAATCGCTATAATTTAAACTTTCTGAATTTTGCTGTACAAAATCAAACTCAATAGTATTGTAAATGCGATTTAAAAAGTTGGAGTTCCCATTATTTATGGATAGTACTTTTATCTTTTTTGCTGTGTTTATGTTGAAAAACAATGTATTGTCGAATAAAAGGTTCGGGTCGTTTATTTCTATTCTTCCTTTATATGCTTCCTTGTTTTTTAGGTCGAAAACGATAGATTTTGAATGAATTCCATCTGATTTATTTGTAAAATCAATCGCTGTTTTTGCAATTAATTTATTTTTGTTATAAAGTGATACAGGAACAGTTTCAGGTATATTTCCTTGTGCAGTTAGTTTTACTGTTAACTTAATAGAAGAACTATTTTTTGTTGAAATGTAAGCGGTATCTATGTTTATGTTTGAAGTTCCTGTATGCTTTAATTGTACTACATCAATAATAAGATCCTTTGGGATTTCTGGAAAAACTTCTTTTGTCTGAAAGTCTGAAATAAAAATTAATCTCTTTTCTGAAGATGGATTATTTTTTGAAAACAATTGATTAGATTTTAATAATACTTCCCTTGGTGTAAGCTGTTTTTGTGAATAATTTACTGATAAGATGTCGTTTTTAAAATCTTGATGACTTGTATTTTTTTTAGAAAAATCATTGGTCATCCAACTAAGATTTTTAGATGCAATACCTTGTGAATATAACTGTTGCAATCCTCTTTTCAGTAAAGCACCCTCCGTTCCCTTTAATTGCATGCTAAAGGAATTATCAATATATATTACCGTTTCTTTATTTTGTTTTAATGCAGATTTGGAAGCAGAAAAGGGCTGTGCGAAAGCAATAATTAAACAAATAAAAATAAGCATTCTGGTTACGAGGGTTATCCATTTTTTTAATTGTGAGCTTTTACGTGTTTTAATAGTCACTTTTTGTAAAAAAGCAACATTGGTAAAAGGGACTTTTTGGAATTTTCGTAATTGAAAAAGATGAATAAAAATAGGAATGAGCAGGAGAAATAGCGCGTAAAGAAGTTCAGGGTGTTTAAACTGCATTCCAATATTTATTTGGCAAATATAAACAATGCGATATAATAAAAGAGATATCTTAACAAGAAAGGTTCTTAATATTAAAAAATATGCAAATTTTATATAAAAAGGTGATAAAATTTAAGACACCTATTCTACGAAATACAATTATTTATTAAAATGATTCAAAAGCTCCTAAACCAAATAAGGCAAAATCATATTTTACAGGATCACTAGGGTCCATTTTTCTTAAAGATTGATCTAATTCTAATAATGCTTTTGCATCATTCTGCTTTCTGGTGATTAATCCTAGTTTTCTGGATACATTACCGGTATGAACATCTAAGGGACACGATAATAGGGAAGGAGAGACGGATTTCCAAAGTCCAAAGTCAACTCCTTTTTGATCGGTTCTAACCATCCACCTTAAAAACATATTAATTCGTTTTGCAGCAGAATTTTTTAAAGGGTCACTCACATGTTTTTCCGTTCGTTGTAAATGAGGTAAACTAAAAAAAGTAATTTTAAACTTATGTATAGCGTATTGTAACGAATCATCTTTAATGCTTCCTGCAAACAAAGACTCCATTCCATGATGGTTTAAATAGATATTTTGCAATGCTGTTATAAAATAATTTAAATCATTTTCATTAAAAGTTCTATGTACAAATCCGGAAAAGTATTTGGTGTCTTTTTCTGTGAAATTTGCAATAAAATCAAACGGAGAGTTCCCCATAATTTTTAATAAACGATTTCCGTTTGTAATGATACTTTTCCGATTTCCCCATGCTATGGTAGCTACTAAAAAACTAATAATTTCAATGTCTTCTTTGCTAGCTCCTAAATCTCTTAATTGATGAGGGATTTGAATGGGGTCACTTTTAATAAACGTTGTAGTGTTGTATAATTCTACTTTGGCATCTAAAAATTCTTTAAGATCTGTTTGATTCATTTTTAAGAAAAAATCTTTCCGTCTTTCATCACTAATTTTCGATCTGCCATAGTTGCCAATTCATTGTTATGAGTTACAATAACAAATGTTTGTCCAAACTCATCTCTAAGCCTAAAAAACAAATTATGAAGACTTTCTGCACTTGCAATGTCTAAGTTACCACTGGGTTCATCAGCCAATATAATTGCGGGATTATTAATTAACGCTCTAGCAACAGCTACTCGTTGTTGTTCTCCTCCAGATAACTCATTTGGTTTATGGTTTTCTCTATGACTAAGATTTAAAAACGCTAATAATTCTTTTGCTCTTTTTTCTGCTTTATCGCTCGGTGTTTTTTTGATAAAAGCGGGAATACAAATATTTTCTAAAGCTGTGAATTCAGGTAATAATTGATGAAACTGAAAAATAAAACCTAAATTTTCATTTCTAAATTTAGCCAACTGATTTCTATTTAAAGAAGTGATGTCATTTCCATTGATAATTAAGGAACTTTCATGATTTTTCTTGGAAAAATCATCTAAAGTACCTAATATTTGAAGTAATGTTGTTTTGCCGGTACCTGAAGCTCCAACAATTGAAATAATTTCACTTTTATCAATTTTTAAATCAACACCTTTTAATACGTGTAGATTTTCATAATATTTATGAATATTTTTAACTTCAATCATACCTTTATATATAAAGTGAAAATACTATTTTAAGTGCGAACAGGCACTATAATTAATTATGAATTATTTTTAAAAACACCTTTGATATTATTATAATCTAGAAAGTAAGTTATCCTAAATGAAACTGTATGTTGAGCTGCTTGCTTAAATAAATTATCTAAACTTTCTCTATAATTTATAAAAGACAAGTCATCTACATTAAAAATTTGATTTCTATACAGCAAAGTTGCTTCACTTCCTGGAGCAAAACGCCATCTAAAACTTAAATCTATGTTCCAAATATTAAAATTTGTATTTGGATTGTTTTCAGAAATGTCATAAGATGTATTAGTTAATGAGCCATTTTTATTAAGTATATAAAATAAATTATCCTTATAATTTGCAGTTCCCCAAAAATTTCTAAAACGCAAGTCAATTGCTTTATATGGATCAAAATTATAACTTGCTTGTAACGAAGTTTCTAAATTAATAATGTCTCTTTGACCGAAGTAAACATCAACTTCGTTATCATCTACATACCCTTTATTATCATTGCTTAAATAGATATTTGATTCCCATATTATAAAAAAATGTTCTGAAAAACGATACCTGGGTTCAAATCCGGCACTGTAATTATGTTGTGGATCATCTACAAAACTATTAAAAGATGCATTTAGATCAATAGCAAATTTCTCTCTAAAATCGGTAGAAATCCATCCACTTAGTTCTAAGTTTGCTGGATAAGTAACAAACCTACCATCTACCCGAGGTTCAAAATAATTTTCTCTTTTGCTACTAAAACGGGTCTCCGTACCAAAAGCAAAACGATTTATAGTTAGAAAAAAGGCTTCTAAATTAATCGTATTTTGAGTTTGTATACTTGGCTTGTAAAGTCTTCTATGTCTTCCAGATAAACTAATTCTATATTTATTAAATATTTTAGTAGGTTCAAATATTTCATAAGCAATGCCCCCACCAAAATTGTTGAAATTATTTCTAAAATTAACTCCTAAGTCATTTATATCAATTGTAGTATTTGCAAAATCATGTCCAATGCGGTACCGAAGATTTCCTTTTGTTCTAAAGATATCTAATTCAGATTGAAAACCTGTTTTAAAGCCTTTTCCGTAATTTACATTACTAAATATAGCACGCCCAGCCGTTCTAAAGGTGTTTTTTCTATCGGCAATACTAAATACTCCAGCAGTAACATTAGCATCTCTAAACTCACTACCGTTTCTTATTACACTGGTATTTATTAATGAAACTGATGAATTGCCATTAAACTCTTGATCTAAAACAAATACATTGTAGTTCGCCAATGGTTCTATAAGTTCTTTGCGTTGATTACCTGTAATCGAATCTTGTATAACTGCATATGTTTTTTCTGTAATTGCATTAAGGAAACCTAGACCTAAACCTTTTTTTGTTCTTCCTGAAACCTTAATCGCATTTAGAATGTTAACATTAGAAGTTTGCTCCACAATATTTTCATTTTCTTCTAGCTCTTCAATTTCGCCAGATGCTGAACCGCCAATACGTCTTGAGAAAAACACCTCTCCTTTATTAAATAGCTCAACACCTTCGGTAAAAAAAGATCTATTTTCATCAAAAGTTTGTTCAAAAGGACCTAAATTTAATCGAACCTCATCAAAAGCAGTTTGTCCAAAATCGGGAACCAAGGTAAGGTCCAAGGTAAAACTATCTGAAATTCCATATTTTAAATCCAATCCTGCAGTGAAATTAGTTGCTGTTTCATCATCAAAAGTAGAAACAACACCTTGAGCAAAAGGATAGAAAGTTAATCGGGTTGGTGGGTCAATATCAGTAATACCGATAACTAAGCCATTATATAATTTTTGATTTCCTATTTTATTGTCTATAAAGTTCCAACTATAGGTTTCGTTTTTGGATTTTATTTGCCTGAAAAAATTAATACTCCAATCTTGTATTTCTATTTCAGGAAATCGCAAGGCATTATAAGGAATGCGGTATTCTGCATACCAACCATTTTCATCTTTAAAAATTTTACAATTAAAAACTACATTATAATTAAAATCATTTCCATTTTGAGAGCTTTTAGAATCACCTATGCTTCCAGCACTTGTTACATAAAATCGGGTTTCGTTAATACCATCATTAAAAGTGTTCAATGCAACATAGAATAAATCTGCTTGTACAAAAACGTCATCTCTTTGGCTTAATTGACTTTGTATTTGATCTGGGTTTGGATCAAACATAGCAGCTGCTATATAAACAGCCTTATCATCGTATGCAATTTTCACTTCTGTTTGATAGTTATCATTAATGATTCCTTCATTTCCAGGTTCAAACATATTGAAATCTGTTGCAATTGCTACTGATTCCCAAATTTTATCATTTAAGATGCCATCAATTTTTGGAGGAGTGTTAATTCTTGATGCTGTAATATTCTTTTTTTCTTGTGCAAAAACTGTAGAAGTGATAATTAATAATAAGGAAATAAAAATAGACTTGTACATGTTTAATTATAATTGAAAAAGAAATTTTTAATAAAGAAAATAATAAGCAAATCTAAACTTATCAGATTAGTAGTTATATTAACAAAAAGTTAAAAGTAATGTAGCTTTAAACTATAGCTTTAAATTGTAATTTTGTATTTAAAAATATAAATTATGTAAAAAGCAATTTTTGCTGGTGGTTGTTTCTGGTGTACAGAAGCAATTTTTCAAAGAATAAAAGGAGTTGAAAGTGCCCAGCCAGGGTATACAGGAGGGACTATTAAAAATCCTGGAAATCGAGAAGTATGTACCGGAAGGACTGGACATGCGGAGGCAATAGAAATTATATATGATCGGGATTTAGTATCTTTTGAAACATTGATAGAAATATTTTTTTGCAACCCATAATCCCACTACATTAAACCGCCAAGGAGCTGATTTAGGAACACCCTATAGAAGTGGTATTTTTTATACTTCTGAAATTCAAAAAAAACAAGCAGAAGACTTTATATTAAAATTAAATAAAAGTAACTTTTACGATGCTCCTATAGTGACCGAAATTACACTTTTTGATATATTTTATAATGCTGAAGAAAATCATCAGAATTATTACAATCAAAATTCTGAACAAAGTTATTGTGATTATACAATCACTCCAAAAATTGAAAAAATTAAAGCTATATTTTCAGATAAATTAAAATAATATATCAAGTAACCTATTGATAATATTTAAATAATAATTAGTTTTGTTTTTAAAGTAAATAAACACATACTAATGAGGTCAAAAAATAAAACAATACACCAACATCTTTTTTTAAAAACAATCTTATTTTGCCTGCTAATTACGGTAGAATTCACATTTGCCCAATCAGCATTAACTGCTTCTGGCGGCGAAGCTGTTGGAGCTGGAGGATCTTTAAGTTATACCATAGGACAGGTAGATTATATACAGGCGAGTGGTAGTGGAGGCACTGCAAGTCAGGGAGTACAACAAGCATTTACAATTACAGTTCTAGGTAACGACGATTTTTCAAGCATTGAGCTAAAAGCTGTTGTTTTTCCAAATCCAACCACCAATTACATCAACTTAATAATTACCAATGTTGTTGCCGAAGATCTTTCGTATCGATTGTTTGATATGAATAGAAGACTTATTTCTAGCCATAAAATAACAAACCAAGAGACTATCATTCCGATGGAGCGATTAGCATCGGCGACCTATTTATTATATGTTTTAGACCAAAACAGCCAACTAAAAGTTTTTAAAATAATTAAAGAATAAATATCCTATCAATATGAAAAAAATTAGTACACTAGGGGTGGTTTTTTTATACAAGACATTCAAATCATATTTAGGGTTTTCCCCCTAACTAAAAAAGGGATTTTCCTAATAGGATAATATTAAGTTTACTCTTTCGAGTGGAAATAAGGGGTTAGCAATAAGGCAACTCTCTGATA
>JABHSQ010000021.1 GCA_018669795.1 Flavobacteriaceae bacterium
AATCACTAATAGGGACATTCCCTGAATTATTCGTTTGACTGAAGCCAACCGAGCAAATCAAGAAAATAAACATGAATGTAATTTTTTTCATAATTTAAAATTTAGTTAATAATTAATTGTTTTTAGTTAAAAGCTTACTTTGCTTAAAATAAGTTATTAAATATTGTAAATTAAATCAACTTTACAAAATTAACTACCTACTAATTAACAATATAATAAATTAAAAAAAACTATAAAGTACATTCAATGCTGACACCTAGGATAAGTTTAAAAAGTTATTAACAATTTTACAGCGATTTTTTTAGTTAAATATTTACTCAAATTAGTTAATATAAAATAAATTTTATGGGTTTAAAACACAACTATTTTTATTGTTTTTTTATATTACTTTGTGGCACCCATTTACTTGATAAATATTCTGATTAAATTAGCATTTTGAATGAAAAAAATATACCACCTCGCTACTTGTGATAACAATAAAAGAATTTTAAGAGCGTTAAATCTTCCTGAAAATTTCATTAAACAAGATTTAAAAACAAATCCAATTTCTGAAACAGAATTAGAAGAACTGTATCACTTTTCTAAGAGTTACGAAGCACTAATTAATAAGCGATCACGATTGTATAACGAACGTAATTTAAAAAACAAAAACATTAAAGAAGCTGACTATAAAAAGTTACTATTAGAACATTATACTTTTTTAAAACGTCCTATTTTAATAAATGAACAAGAAGTCTTTATTGGCAATAGCAAGAAAGTAGTTGCAGCAGCAAAAAAATCATTATAGTTAATTTAACCTAAATTGGTATTCAAATATAATTTACCAGGGGATTTAACATCAACGCTGATAATCAAATCGCTGCAGTAGGAAACAAATTTGATTATGTTTTAAACAGAAACTTTGCAAGGAATTAAAATAATCTTTTTTTTATGAACCAAAAAGCCTTAGCTATTCTCGCAGCAACAGCTGCTAGTGTAATTTATGGTATTAATCATACGATTGCTGAAAACTTAATGCCAGAAATAATCCAACCTTATGGATTTATTTTTTTACGAATTAGTGGTGCTGCAATTCTTTTTTGGCTATTGAGTTTATTTTTGCCTTCAGAAAAAATAGCTAAAAGCGATAGGCTTCGATTTTTGGCTTGTGGCTTATTTGGTATGACCATCAATATGTTGATGTTTTTTAAGGGATTAAGTCTGTCAACACCTATCAATAGTTCAGTTGTAATTACTTTAGTACCTGTCATTCTTTTGATATTATCAGCAATATTTTTAAAAGAAAAAATTACTTGGAATAAATATATTGGAATTGGTTTGGGACTTCTTGGAGCTTTAATTTTAATATTTTTAGGAATAAAAACCCAAAATAATGCTCCTAATATTCCATTAGGGAATATTTTGTTTTTAGTGAATGCTTCTTCCTATTCTATCTATTTAATTATAGTTAAACCCTTAGTTAAAAAATACAATTCCATAACATTAATGAAATGGTTATTCTTAATTGCTTTTATTATTAATTTCCCAATTGGGATCAATGAATTTATTGAAGTTGAATGGTCTCAATTACCCTTAGATATTATAAGTAAATTAATATTCGTTGTAATAGGAACCACTTTTTTTACCTATCTTTTTAACATCTATGCTTTAAAGCAATTACAACCCTCAACCATTGGAGCTTTTATTTATTTACAACCCGTTACAGCAGTTTTATTTGCAATTATTGTAGGTTCAGATTCGATAACTCCGATTAGAGCTGTTGCAGCTGGATTAATATTTATGGGGGTATTTCTATCTACCAGAAAAACAAAAAACGCATAGTGTCGTGATTTATAAGTTACGATTGGCGAAAATTAAACTATTTTTTGCGCTTATGAAGCAATAGGAGCGATGATATCCTAGCTAACAGAGCGACGAAAAATATAATCAGGGTGAAAAAGAAATAATTTTAACGATTGGAACTTGTTAATTACAGCACTAACTTATAGGTCCTCTGGAAATTGCTTGTATTTACGAGTATCCTCCTTGGTTAAAATTTTAAAATCATCTGTTTTATCTAAACTATTTAAGGCAGAAAAAAGTAGTTCAGGTACATCGCGTAACTTACGCGTTTGTAAATCAATCCAACCTCCCATCATATTGCATCGAGCCATGTTTATGCCTTCTGCACTATAAAAATTATGCTGAAATTCAAAATACATTCCTGCTTCTGAAATTCCTTTTAATTGTAAAGAAACACGAACTGGTTTACCAGGAAATATCTCCTTAAAATAGAACATATGTTCATAAAAAACGACTGGGCCAATGTGATTTTTAACCATATTACCTTGCCCAAAACCTTTCTCCATCATAAAACTAAGACGGGTATGACTCATAAAGTTTATATAACTACTATTTGCTAAATGGCGATTGGCATCAAGATCGTTCCAGCGAACTTCAAATTCTTTTAAATACATATTTTAATTTTTTTTCAAAAATAAAATACTTTTTGAAGTATCTCTAGAAACTCGTTGTCCAATTTGGATATTTTTACTAGTTTTACACAAGTCCTAAAGGAAATATCGGTAAAACTTTAGCTCTTCCTTTAGAATTTAAAGTAAAAACCTAAAATATTTGATGATTTTAGGTTTAATTTAATCAAAATGAACAACGGTTTATAATAATTTCTTACTTTGAAAAAAAAAGATGCCTCTTATACAAAGTGATCACCAACCTTCCTTTATTTTTAGAAATGGGCATTTTTCTACAATATATTCTGCAAAATTAAGAATTTCGCCTAGCCTAATTCAGATAAGAGAGCGCGTTACCCTGCCTGACAATGATTTTATTGACATTGATTGGTCTTATGCTAAAAAACCTACCAAAAAAGCGGCTATTTTACTTCACGGATTAGAAGGAAACGCTCAAAGAATTTATATAAAAGGTGCTGCTAAAGCTTTATTGAGTGACTATTGGGATATTGCCGCTATAAATTTTAGAGGTTGTAGCGGAGAGGATAATACAATGTACCAATCCTATCATTCCGGAAAAACAGATGATTTAGAATCGATTATTAATCACATACTAGAAAAGGATCACTATCAAGAAATCGTTTTAGTAGGATTTAGTTTAGGAGCAAATTTGCTTTTAAAATATTTAGGTGAACGAGAAGATATCCCAAAGCAAATAAAAAAAGGAGTTGCGATTTCAGTACCCACAAGTTTAAAGGGGTCTTTAGAGCGCTTAAATAAACCCGAAAATTGGCCATACAGGACTGTTTTTTTAATAAGCTTGCGAAATAAATACCAACTAAAAATGAAGCAATACCCAGATAAAATGTGTGCGTCAGATTTAAAAAAAATAAAAACCTTAAAGGATTTTGATGACATCTATACCTCAAAAGCTCATGGTTTTAAGGATGCTTATGATTATTATCAAAGAAACAGCAGCAATCAATTTTTACCTAATATTAAAGTCCCTGTACTGATTTTAAATGCAAAAAACGATAGTTTTTTAAGTCTAGATTGTTTCCCTTTTGATATTGCAAAAAACTCAAAACATATTTTTTTAGAAACTCCATTATACGGAGGACATGTTGGATTTCATGTATCTAACGATACGTATTATAGTGAAAAAAGAACGGTATTATTTTTAAAAGACATAAAGTAACCCTTATTTATTACCTTTTAAATAAGTTAGATTATAGCTAATCGACAATGTCCTTTATTTAAAATAACAAATACAATAAAGAAAGGATTCAAAGAAATCTAAGTGTTTACACTCCCACTCTAATTTAGTACCTTTGCCTTTTATAAAAAATCAGTTTATGATTCAGTCAATGACCGGGTATGGTAAATCGGTAATCCAGTTACCTGCCAAAAAAATTACCGTCGAAATAAAATCATTAAATAGTAAAAGCATCGATTTAAATGCTAGAGTTCCATCATTCTATAGAGAAAAGGAATTGGAAATTCGTAAAAGCATTTCACAATCATTAGTTAGAGGAAAAGTAGATTTCAATCTTTATGTTGAAATCACTGGAGAAAAAACGAGTGCAAAAGTGAATGAAGTAGTGATAAGGCACTATATGAATCAACTTAAAAACGTTGTTCCTGTAAATGATGTAGAGCTTTTAAAAATGGCTGTAAAAATGCCAGATTCAATGAAAACAGAACGAGAAGAAATTGATGCAGATGAATTTAAAACTATTTTGGAGGCCGTTAATGAAGCTTTAATAGCTATTAATTTATATCGATCTGATGAAGGTAAAGTGCTTGAAGATGATTTTAAAATGAGGATTAACAGCATTTCAGAGCTATTGATAAACGTAACTGCTATTGATTCTGATAGAATTGAAATTGTTAAAGACCGCCTCCGAAAAGCAGCTGGAGATTTAAAAGAGGCTGTAGATGAAAATCGCTTTGAACAAGAGTTGATTTACTATCTAGAGAAATACGACATTACCGAAGAAAAAGTGCGTTTAAAAAATCATTTAAACTACTTTAAGGAAGCATTAGATTCTTCTGACTCGAACGGAAAAAAAATTGGTTTTATTTGTCAAGAAATTGGTAGAGAAATCAACACCATTGGATCAAAATCAAATCACGCTCCTATGCAACAATTGGTCGTGCAGATGAAAGATGAATTAGAAAAAATAAAAGAACAAGCTTTAAACGTTTTATAATGAAAGGAGGAAAATTAATCATTTTTTCAGCACCATCTGGAAGTGGAAAAACAACCATCGTTCAACATTTACTTAAACAAAAAAAATTAAATTTAGATTTTTCTATTTCTGCTACTTCAAGAGAGCCTAGAAAAGGAGAAAATCATGGTCAAGATTACTATTACATTAGCTTAAAACAATTTAAACAACACATAAAGAATAATGATTTTTTAGAATGGGAAGAAGTGTACCGAGATAATTTTTATGGAACATTAAAAACAGAAATCGAACGTATTTGGGCCAAGGGTAAAAACGTTATTTTTGATATTGATGTGGTTGGTGGTTTGCGAATTAAAAAGAAATTTCCAGCGCAAACATTATCCGTATTTGTAAAGCCCCCAAGTGTAGATGAACTTAAAATAAGGTTAAAAAAACGTAAAACTGAAAGTGATGAAAAAATTAATATGCGAATTGCAAAAGCTTCAGTAGAATTAGCAACTGCTCCACAATTTGATTTTATCATTGAAAATATTGACTTGAATATTGCTTTAAAAGAAGCCGAAGTATTAGTTGCAAACTATATAAAAAAATCCAATGAGTAAAAAGATTGGCTTATTTTTTGGAACCTTTAATCCTATTCACGTAGGGCATTTAATAATCGCCAACCATATGGCGGAGTTTTCCGAACTAGATGAAGTTTGGCTAGTAGTGACTCCTCACAATCCACATAAAAAAAAGAATGCTTTATTAGAAGATACCCATCGATTGGCTATGGTTAGAATTGCAACTGAAGCGTATCCAAAATTAAAAGCTAGTACTATAGAATTTGATCTTCCGCAACCAAATTACACGGTTAATACCTTAGCTGTTTTAGAGGAAAAATACCCAGATAAAGAATTTTGTTTAATAATGGGTGAAGACAATTTAAAGAGCCTTCATAAATGGAAGAATTATGAAGTGATTTTGGAAAGGTATCCCATATTTATTTATCCACGAATTTCGGAAAATTTAGAAAGAGATGCAAATTTAATTCTAGAAAAGAAGGCTTCTGTAACACTTATTAATGCTCCAATAGTTGAGCTGTCATCTACATTTATCAGAAAGAATATTGCGCTAAATAAAAACATTAAACCCATGCTAAGCAAAAATGTTTGGCACTATATTGATGAGATGAATTTTTATAAAAAAAGCAATAATTAACATTGTTTGTAGAGCCTCTTAATATTCCGTATTTTTGAACTTAATACTTGTTTTTTATGTCAAATAAACAAAAGTTTGCTGTTTTTGGAGGAGGAAGTTGGGCAACTGCTATTGTAAAAATACTTTGTGAAAACTTAGATGAAGTTGGTTGGTACATGCGTAATGAAAACGCATTAGAACACATTAAAAAAGACAAACACAATCCAAATTATTTAAGTTCTGTTGAATTTGATGCATCTAAATTAAAGCTAAGTAAGGACATTAATAAAATGGCAACTTATGCCGATTATCTTATTTTTGCAATTCCTTCTGCTTTCTTATTTAATGAGTTAAAGAAATTAACCGCACCCTTAAAAGGAAAAATTATTTTTTCTGCAATTAAAGGAATTGTTCCAGAAACGAGTTTAATAGTAGGAGATCATTTCTATAAAAATTTAAACATACCCTTTAAAAATATTGGTGTAATTACAGGGCCTTGCCATGCAGAAGAGGTTGCATTAGAACGGCTTTCGTATTTAACCATTGCCTGTGCAGATGATAAAAAAGCACAAATCGTAGCAGATCATCTTAGTTGTGATTATATAAAATGTAAAATCAGTGAAGATATTATTGGTACAGAATATGCCGCTATGCTCAAAAATATTTATGCAATAGCTGCAGGAATTGCACACGGTTTAGGTTATGGTGATAACTTCCAAAGTGTATTGATGAGTAATGCTATTCGGGAAATGAAGAAGTATATAAAGAAAATTTATAAAATGAAAAGGGATATTAATGGCTCTGCATACCTTGGAGATCTATTAGTAACAGGCTATTCTACATTTAGTCGCAATCGCATGTTTGGTAATATGATTGGGAAAGGATATACTGTTAAAAGTGCCCAAATGGAAATGAGTATGATTGCCGAAGGTTATTACGCTTCAAAAAGTGCCTACCAGCTTAATAAAAATAAGGAAAAAAATGCTAAAACACCTATAATAGATGCTATTTATAGCATATTATATGAAAATAAAAATGCGAAAAAGGTTTTTAAAGCGCTTGCTGATAAGTTGGATTAATTAGACTGCCAAAACACAATCTTGGCCCATTAAGTCAATAAAAACAGTGTTGTTTTCTTTTATGCTATAAGGCTTAAACGTAAATGTTCTATCAAAAAGTTTTCCTTCAGCAAAAAAGGTTACTAAATATTCGTTGGTAAAGCCTAATACTTCTTCGCAAACCAATTCAACCTTTGCTCCTGTATGCGGTAGTAAATTACCTAAACCATGGCGTAAGGTGGACGTTTTTTTATTTTTACTAGTTCCCCTAGACATGACTAAAACAGACTCAATAATATCCTCGCGATTATTGATTAAATATACAATCCAAGTTTTAGCTAAAAAATCTTTATCCCATTCATGAGTTGCAACAACCTGAATGTTTTTAACAATTGGGATGATGAGATCTTTCTTCATAATGTATTAATGATTTTATTCAGAAGAAGGATTCAAATAAAGGGTCGTAGGAATTATTCGCTTCGCTCTGAACGATATATTATAAACTTTTAAACTGCTCTAAAAAACGAATATCATTTTCACTAAACATGCGAATATCTGGAATCTGATGAAGCAATAAAGCGATTCGGTCTATGCCCATTCCAAAAGCAAATCCTGAATAAATTTTAGGGTCTATATTACAGTTTTTTAACACATTTGGGTCTACCATACCGCAACCCATTATTTCTAACCAACCCGTGCCTTTGGTCATTTTATAATCGGTTTCTGTTTCCAATCCCCAATACACATCTACCTCAGCACTTGGCTCCGTAAATGGGAAGTAAGAAGGGCGTAGGCGTATTTTAGATTTACCAAACATTTCGGTGGTGAAGTATTGAAGTGTTTGTTTTAAATCTGCAAAACTCACTCCTTTATCCACATACAATCCTTCTACTTGATGGAAGAAACAATGTGATCTTGCTGAAATTGCTTCATTGCGATATACTCTCCCAGGTGAGATCGTTCGTATAGGAGGTTTGTTGTTTTCCATATAACGAACTTGAACTGAAGATGTATGAGTTCTTAATAATACATCTGGATCTTTTTCAATAAAAAATGTATCCTGCATATCACGTGCCGGATGGTATTCCGGAAGATTTAATGCGGTAAAATTATGCCAATCGTCTTCAATTTCTGGGCCTTCAGAAACATTAAATCCAATGCGAGAAAATATATCTATAATCTTATTTTTTACAATAGAAATAGGATGTCTAGAGCCCAATTCAAAAGGTTCTCCTGGACGTGTTAAATCTCCGTAAATTCCTTTTGTATCATCATCACTTGATAAAGATACTTTTAAGGAAGCTACTTTTTCGGTAGCTTTTGTTTTAAGCTGATTGATGGTTTGTCCAAATTCCTTTTTTTGATCGTTTGGAACGTTTTTAAATTCAGCAAAGAAAATATTTAGCAATCCTTTTTTTCCTAAATATTTAATTCGGAATTGCTCTACCTCCTCTTGTGACTTTGCATTAAAAGCCTCAACTGCTGCTATATGTTCTTTTATTTTCTGAATCATAATTAAAATCTTTCAATATTGCAAAATTACATTTTTTTAGGTCTAGCGCAACAAATTAAATAGAAAAGCGTATCGTTTCTAGTTAATTTGTTGCGCTATTTAATAAGCTCTTTTTCTAAAAAATAAGTTACAATTGCTTCTTTCATTAGTACACTTTGCTCTCCAGCTTTTAATAATGGTAATTCTTCTAGTATTTTATAATGGGGCCAACCCTCTTCATCAAAATAATCGAAAGCATAATAACCAAAAGGTTCTAAAAGCCTACAAATAGCAATATGCATTAAATCTAGTTTATCGTCTTTACTGTATTTAGTATTTAAGTTTCCTTTTTCCTGAAGTCCAATAATATATATAATTGCATCTAAATCTAAGGTATCTCCATCTGCAAATTGGTTGCTTAAAAGCAGGACCAATTCTTCCCATTGCTTCTTTAATTCTTCGTCTCTTGCCATATTAATTTTTGAATAAATAAGGGTTTCAAATAATTACCTCCCTTTCTAAAACATCGCAAAGATAATGTATCTTTATCCTAAATTCATTACATGAACTTATTAGACATTATTTTAGGTGTTATTTTAGTTTTTTCTTTCTTTCAAGGAATGAAAAAAGGCCTATTTGTTACATTAGCTTCCTTAATAGGCTTGGTTTTAGGTATTATTGGAGCTATTTATTTTTCCGATTATGCAGCTAGCTATATCAATGAATGGTTTTCTTGGAAAGAACAGACGACTGGCTTTGTTGCAATGGCAGTTACCTTTATAGCCATTATTATTATTGTAAATTGGGCTGGAAAATTCTTAACCAAAATAGCAGATTTTGCTTTTCTGGGTATTTTTAATAAAATTCTTGGAGGTGTTTTTAATATGATTATCGCTGCGTTTATTGTAAGTGTTATTTTTATGTTTTTTAATGAATGGAATGCTACCGAATATGTAATTTCAGAAGAGAAAAAAAAGAACTCTTACCTATATGAACCTGTTGCAAATTTAGCCCCCTTAGTGTTGCCTAATTTAGTAGAAGAAATTAAAAATATTGATATTCCAAAAGATATTTTGAATATCAATAAACCTGAAAAAGAAAAAGAAAACTTATAACTCTTTAAGATCTGAATATGGAATCCATCCTTCTTTTCCGTTTACAATCTCAATAAGTGCCCAGTCAGTATCTTTCTCAACTATTTGAACTTTGGTACCTTCATGAACCGTAAATGCTATTTCACTGCCTAGATTTGGTGCTTCTCTAACTGCAATACTTTCGGCAAAAATAATTGCAGGGTTATTTTTAATCGCATCATCATGGATTGAAAAAGCCATAGAAAGTGACATCCCAAATAATAAAATAGAAAAAACAGCAGCAGCAAAGAACAATCGTTTTCTACGCTCTGAATATAAAAAATAGTACATTAAAAAAAACAGTACAAAACTTATTGAAAACAATACTGTTAAATATGCCCACCCATCAAAAGTAAGTATATCAGATATGGTATAATACCATTTATAAAATATGGTTTTTGGTAAGGGCTCAATCGCATCTACTTTTGCATTTTCAGCAAAGGCTAAATTGTTCTTTATATCATCATCATTTGGCGCTAGCAATAAAGCTTTTTCATAATAATAAATGCTTGGCCCAATATTATTAAGCTGATAGTGAGCGTTTCCTAAATTAAAATATAATTCGGGAGCATGTTGTTTATCCGCTATAATTTTCATCCAAGAATTTACTGCTTCTTGGTATTTCTCCGCTTTATATAATGATTTTCCTTGCTCGAAAAGAGGTCCGTTTTGAGCAAAATTTAAAACAGTGAAAAGCATTAAAACAACTAAAAACGCTTTTTTTACATATCCTATTTTATTTATAATAGTGACTTTCATTATTGAATCTGTTTATCAATATTAGAAATAACTCCAACTGCTTTTTTATAATCCTGTTTAATAGTAACATCAGATGTTGGAGTATACCGAGCAAACTCACAACTTTTAAGCAGGCCAATAAAATCTGAAATAACTACTTCTTTAACTTTTCTTTCGGCCAATAAAATTGTTATTTTTTCTTTTGAAAACTCCGAAGTAACGAGGTCTAGTTTAGCTCTTAAATAATTATGTAAAGCGCGTTCTAAAGCTTCATAAAAAGCTTCTTGTTTTCCTAAATTATTTTTTGCTTCTGATAAATATTTTTTAGCCAATTTTGTTGCTTTTCTAAAACGCTTCCCTTCTACATCACTTAATTTTTTTCTTCTTGCAGTTCCTATTAATATAATTATTGGAATTAATAAAAATGGGATTCCCGTTAAGCACCAAAAAAGAGAGGTTTTAAAAAATTTAGGGCGATTTATAGAAATTAATTTAACGGAAGTCTTTATATATTTAAATTGATCATTAGCTAATGAAATCGTATTTTCATTACTTGTATTTTCTTTTAATTTATTTGGCTGATTGGTTACAGGACCATTTTTAACTTGTATTATTATTTCTTCAGATGAAACCGTTTTATAACTTTTTAAAACAGGATCAAAATAAGAAAATGTTATAGGTCGTATTGGGTAACTCCCTTTATATTGAGGAATAACAGTATAAGTATCGTTTATAAAACCATCCATCCCTTTTATATTAACAGCTATTTTATTATCCCTAATAGGTTCGTATACTTCTAAAGAACTAGGTAAGTTTATAGATGGTAGGTTAAATAATTTTAAATTTCCTGTTCCTTTTACTCTTATTTTTAATTCTAAAGCTTCGTTGGCATCTAAAGTTAATTTATTTGTTGAGACGTTAAAATTAAATGCACCCACGGCTCCAGAAAAATTATCTGGCTTTCCTTCTATTGGTAATGGTTTTACAGTAATTGTTCTTTTTCCTGCAGAAATGGTGATATTGACACGAGTCATTCTTCTACGCCCAAACATGTCTCTTAAGTTTCCTTGAACATCTATAGGAATATCTAGTGTTAAGGGTTCAATAATTAATGGTCCTGTTTTTTGAGGATATAATACTGCTTTTCTTAAGATTACATATCGATAAGGCTTCCCTTTAAAGGTTCCTTTAAAAACTTGCTGTTTACCTTTGTCTTCAATATTCTGACTCCAAAAGTCTTCAAATTTTGGAATAGCTATTTCCTGCCAACCTCTAGTGATACTAACTTCATTTGATACATATAATTTATAGACAACTGTAATGGCCTCATTTAAATAGGGATTGGTTTTTGAAATTTCTGCTATTAAATGAACATTTTCGCTTGCTAAATAATCTGCACTATTTTCATCTTTTGGTTTAATTACCGCTGCAGTAACTATAATATTTAAAGAAGTTGTTTTATAAATTTGGTCATCAATTTCTATGGTTGCTTGATTGATTATGAAATTCCCTTGAGCTCTGGGCACTAAAAAATAAGAGTAGGTTTTTAAATAACTTCTTTTACCATTTAACCAAGAATTACTGATGGATTGATTAGGCCCTCCAACAACATTAAAGCCCTTAAAGTTAGGAGGAACAAAATTATCACCATCCTGATTCATTTCAAAATCTACCCGTAACCGTTCATTAATTCCTAAGGTTTTTTTACTCACTTTAGCAACAAAAGAAACTTGAGCTTGAACAAATCCAATGCTCAACATAAAAACTAATATAAAAACTGATTTAAGTCTCATTACCAATCTTTTTCAGATTTTGCTTTTATGCCTTTTTGCTTTTTGGCATTGATTTTATCTTGAACCTTTTTCTCTTCATTATTCATTGCTTCTAATAAGTTTTTAACTTGTTGAGGAGAAAGTTTTCCAGGTTCTGTTGGCTTTTGCTCTTGTTTTTCTTCTTTTGGTTCGTCAGGCTTTCCTTTATCCTTATTCTCGTCTCCTTCTTTTTTATCTTGCTCTTCTTCTCCTTTATCATTTTCATCTTTCTGATCACCATCTTCTCCATCCTTTTTATTATTCTCATTATCCTGGTTCTCTTTCTTTTCTTCGTCTTTTTTATCCTCTTCATCCTCCTTGTCATCATCACCTCCTCCATTTTTTTCTTGATCTTCTAGAAGTTCTTTTGCCAATGCATAATTGTAACGTGTTTCTTCATCTTTAGGATTATTTCGCAGGGCATTTTTATAGGATTCAACTGCTTCCTGATATTTTTTATCATTCATATAGGTATTTCCTAAATTATGAAAAGCACTGTGTTTGTCTAATTTTGTGTCTGCGACAGCTGCAGCTTGATTAAAACGTGACATCGCGACATCATTCAGTTCTTTATCATAATACGCATTTCCCAAATTATATTTTCCGGTAACATCTTTAGGGTTTAATGCAATAGCTTCGCGATATGCTGCTTCTGCAATAATAAAGTTATCCTGAGCCATTTCATAACTTGCATCACTTAATGATGCTCTTGACTCTTTAATTGCATTTTGTTTTTCTTTAGCTACCTCTTGTGCTACAATAGAGAATGTAGTCACTAAAAGAAATATAAGACAGGTCATATTCTTTAGCGAAACACTATTTTTAAATAGGTTATACTTCATCTTCATTAAACAAATTTAATTTTTTAATCCAAGCAGTTTTTCTTTCCAACAACAATAATTCAATAACTAACAAAAAAATTGACAAGCCTAAAAACCACTGAAATCGATCTTTAAAATCTGTAAATTGTTTAGATTCAAACTCTTTTTGATTCATGCCGTTTAAAATGGTCGTTACTTGTTCGATAACTTCATTTGTATTGCTCCCATCTAGATATTTTCCATTCCCTTTTGTGGCAATTTCAATTAATTTTTCGGTATCCAAACGTGTTATAACTTGCTGGTTGTTTTGATCTCGTTTGTAATATTGTAAAATTCCATTTCGTTTAATGGGTATTGGCCCTCCTTTTTTGGTTCCTACACCAATTGTATAAATACGGATCCCCAAATTTGCAGCTTCATTAACTATTTTAGAAATACTCCCTTCGTGATCCTCTCCATCTGAAACAATAAACAATACTTTGTTTACCTGATCCTCATCGTTATAATAGGTTTCTGCCATTTTAATGGCTTCTGTAATCGCTGTTCCTTGCGATGAAACCATATCGGTATCCATACTGTTCAAAAATAGTTTTGTTGTGGAAAAGTCGGTAGTAATCGGTACTTGAGGAAAAGCACTTCCTGCATACCCTATAATTCCAACCCGATCACCACCTAAACTATTGATAATTTGAGTAATTAATTGCTTCGATTTGTCTAAACGGTTTGGAGCAATATCTTCCGCCAGCATACTTTTTGAAACGTCCAATGCAAAAACCACATCCACTCCTGCTCTAGAAATAGTTTCTATTTTTGTCCCTATTTTAGGATTCACTAATGCCAATGCAAGACTTGCTATCGCAAGTGATAGTATGATAACTTTAATCCAAGATTTAAAAAAAGATCGATTTGGACTAAGCAATCTTAGTGCCTTTGAATGTGCAAATTTCTTTTGAGTGTGTTTTTTCCATATAAAAACCAATAAGAAAATTACCATAAGCCCAACAATGGCAAATAGTAAATAAAAAAATATTGGTTTTTCTAATTGATACATATTTATTTCCTGCACAAACAGGAATCTTTTAAATTATTAAACAAAACTTCTAAATAGGGTATATCTTAACAACAGTTCAAATAATAATAAACCAAAAGCAGCAAGTACTAAAGGTCTAAATAATTCGTCGTAGCTTTTATATTTTGTCTCTTCTATTTCAGTTTTTTCTAATTTATTAATCTCTTCATAAATATCTTCTAACTTACTATTACTAGTAGCTCTAAAATACTTACCTCCTGTAGTTTCAGCAATTTGCTTTAGTAAATCTTCATCAATTTCTACTTGAATATTTCCATATTGAAAAGATCCATTTGGTAAAATTCCAATTGGTGATAAGGCCATTCCATTAGATCCAATTCCAATGGTATATACCTTAATACCAAATTCTACAGCTAATTCACTAGCAATCTTTGGGTCGATAAACCCAGAATTATTTACACCATCTGTTAAAAGAATAATTACTTTCCCTTTAGCACGGCTTTCTTTTAATCGATTTACAGAGGTTGCTAATCCCATTCCAATTGCTGTACCCCCAGTAATTGTTGTATTGTATTTTATACTTTTTAATGACGATAAAACAATATTTTTATCACTCGTTAAAGGTGTTTTAGTATAACTCTCTCCAGCATATTCCACCAATCCAAGTCGATCGTTTGGTCGCGCTTGAATAAACTTAGAAGCTACTACTTTTAAAGCTTCTAGTCTATTAGGCTTTAAGTCTCTTGCTAGCATACTTGCAGATACATCTATTGCAATCACAATATCGATTCCCTTAGTAGTTTTAATCCGTGTAGATTCATCAACTGTTCTAGGACGTGCCATCGCAACTATTATTAAAGCTAATGTGATTAATCGCAAAACAAATAATAAAGGGCGTAATTTTGCTAACCAGTTTTTAGAAGTATCAAACCCTTTTAAACTGGATATTTTTAAGACGGCAGTCTGTTGTTTTCGTTTCCAAAAAAACCATAACAATAACAATGGAAGTAATAATAACAACCAAAATAATTGTGGGTTTACAAATTCGAAATTACTGCTCATTCTTTTTCTTTTTTTCTTGAGTAACTTCTAACTCAATAGAATTGATAATGCGGTCTTTTATAGCTTCTGAAAAACGACCATCGTCTTGATAAACTACCAATACTTCTTGCAGGCCATTTTCTTGAGCAAATAATAATAACTCATAAGAACTCTTCTTTTTTAATACTTTGTTTTCTGAAACTTGAACATGAAAATCACCATAAGCTTTAATCCCTTTTATTCCGCTTTCAGTTTCAAAATCATCTCTTTTTACCACTAAATTTTTAGCACCTGCTTTTTCTAATAATGCAAGCGACATATCCAGTGATGGTTCCAATTCTAATTGTTGTTCTTGACTAAATTTTACAGTACTAACTCTTACATAAAGCGGGTCGTTAATACGCCCATAAGTAAAAATACTTTTCCTTTTAATCACCGCACTTTTAGGAACTAAAGAATCTACAGTTCTTACTAAAACTTTAGGTGTTTCAATAATAATTGAAGGCGATCCATACTCACTCTTTATCCACCTTCCCTCCGAAAAACTTCGTATTTCATTACCAAGTGTTTTATCCTTTAATTCGTCAAATCCTTTGATACTCCCAAAAATAACAGCAGCAATTATAACGGATGCAAAGGCAACCAAAGCAATTTTAATTCGTTTTCTTTTTAATTGTTTTTTACGAAGCCTTTCTAAATATAATTGGTTTTTAAGCAACTCTTCTTCCGTAGGTTCTGGAATTATTTCCTTAGTTTCATTGATAATATCTTCAACAACAGTTCGGTCTAATTTTGCTTGACCTTCTTGTTCTTTCATCTTGGCAAATTTGATTAAATCTGCTCGTTTTAAAATTTTGTCAATTTTATTGATCGTTTCTGCATCAAAATTAAAACTTCCAGCATCTTTATGTAATATCAATCGTTCGATTAATTCATTACTCGTACTTTCTAAAGCAGCATCGTCTACTTCTCTTCCAATATATCGTTTTAAAATTTCAGTTAAAGAAGAGTAATACCTTTTAGAATTATCATTTTCCAAAAAATGAGAATGATCCAATTCTTTTAAAGCCTCTATTGCTTCTTCGTATGGTGGAAGTTGTTTTGCTAATTCTTCTTTTTTTCTTTTTCTTCTTCTGAAGAATAAAAAAGCAACAACTCCCATAATTAAAAGTATAGGAATGATCCAATAGAACAGTTTTTCAAAATCGAAACCAGGTGCTTCAACTTCAAAAGCTGGTTTGATGTGAAACATTTTTTGCTTTGTGGTATCAACTACTACATTGCCCACTTCTACATTAACAGAGTCTGTATTGAATGATTTATTATTAATAACTATTCTTTGAGTTGGAAGCGTATAGTTTCCTGAATCAAATTGAGTTAAACCATACTTTTTTATAAGTCTAATTTTATCTTGAAGCCTTGTAGTATCAATATCATAAGACTCAATCACTTCTAAAGGGTTAAATGATTGTCCTTCGGGAAATAAAACCAAAGCAGTAGAATCTGCCTCCACTTGAATTGAGTATGTAATCTCTTCGCCAACTCTTATTTGTGAAGTATCGATAGATGAAGAAACTTGAGCTTGAGAAAGGCATCCTATAAAAAATAAAGACAGCATAAAGAGATTCCTAGTTAATGCTAGGAATACTATTTTTGTTTTATAGGGTCTATTTTCTTTCATCTATATGCGCTGCGTTATTTTCAATTTATTATCGATTTTTAAAATAACCCAGTAACTTCTTTACATAACTTTCACCTACGCTACAAGTCAATGCACCTGCTCCACTTTTTTGAAAAGATTCTTTAAAATAAGCAGCTCTTCCTAAATAAGTAGCCTGGTAATGATTTCGAACGCTTTTAGAGGAAGTATTTACCAATACTAATTCGCCTGTTTCTTGGTCTTCCATTTGGACCATCCCAAGGTTAGGAATTTGTTCTTCATTTTTATCGTAGACTCTTATTCCAGTAACATCGTGTTTTCCAGAAACAATTTTTAAAGTTTCTCTATATTGATCTGTAATAAAATCAGAAAGCACAAAAACGATCGCTTTCTTCTTTATTACTTTCGAAAAATACTTTAAGGCCATAGCAATATCTGTTTCTTTACTATTTGGCTTGTGCTCTATTAGTTCTCTAATAATTCGCAGAACGTGTGATTTTCCTTTTTTAGGCGGAATAAACAATTCTATTTCATCTGAAAATAATATCAATCCTATTTTATCATTATTTTGTAATGCAGAAAAAGCTAGTGTGGCTGCTATTTCTGTAATAATTTCATTTTTAAATTGACCATCAGTTCCAAATAACTCTGAACCGCTAATGTCTACAATTAGCATTAAAGTTAATTCTCGTTCTTCTTCAAAAACTTTTATATACGGCTCGTTATAACGTGCAGTTACATTCCAGTCGATGGATCGAACATCATCACCAAATTGATATTGACGAACTTCACTAAATGTCATCCCTCGTCCTTTAAAAGTACTGTGATACTCGCCACCAAACATATGGTCGCTTAATCGACGTGTCTTGATTTCGATTTTTCGTACTTTTTTAAGGAGTTCTTTCGTGTCCAATTGATGTTAATTTGTTGAAATGTTGAATCGTGTAATTGTAGTTTGTTTAACTGAATGAACAGTTAAACAATTTAACAGCTAAACAATTCTAAGGCACTTCAATTTCGTTTACAATCTTATTGATAATGTCTTCTGAAGTTACATTTTCGGCTTCAGCCTCATAAGTAATTCCTATACGATGGCGCAGAACATCATGAACAACCGCTCTAACATCTTCTGGTATCACATAACCTCTGCGCTTGATGAATGCATAACATTTTGAAGCAATTGCTAGGTTAATACTTCCCCTTGGAGAAGACCCAAAACTAATTAATGGATTTAAATCTGGTAAATTATAATTCTCTGGTGTACGTGTTGCAAAGATGATATCTAAGATATATTTTTCAATTTTCTCATCCATATAAACTTCACGAACCGATTGTTGAGCTCTTAAAATCTGTTCTAAAGTAACTACTTGATTTACTTGCTCAAAACTACCTTTTAAGTTTTGACGAATAATTAATTGTTCTTCTGCTAATTGAGGGTATTTAATTACTGTTTTTAACATGAAACGATCTACTTGAGCTTCTGGTAAAGGATAAGTTCCTTCTTGCTCAATTGGATTTTGAGTTGCCATCACTAAAAATGGCTTGTCCAATATAAAAGTTTCATCTCCAATGGTCACTTGCTTCTCTTGCATGGCTTCTAGCAAAGCAGATTGAACTTTAGCTGGGGCACGGTTAATTTCATCTGCTAATACAAAATTGGCAAAAATAGGACCCTTTTTAATGCTAAAATTATTGTCCTTCATATTATAAATCATGGTACCAACAACATCGGCAGGCAATAAATCTGGAGTAAATTGAATTCTACTAAAATCTCCATGTACCGCTTTTGCCAGAGTATTAATTGCTAGTGTTTTTGCCAATCCTGGCACACCTTCAAGTAATATATGACCTCCTCCTAACAATCCAATGAGTAAACGTTCGATCATGTGTTTTTGACCCACAATTACTTTATTCATTTCCATGGAAAGAATATCAATAAATGCTGATTCTTTCTCTATTTTTTCGTTTAAAGCTCCTATATCGAGAGTTGTATTTGTCTGTTCCATATTCTTATTTTAATAAAAAATAACTTTTAAATTAAGGATTGCTAAATTGAAAAAATAACTTTTAAATCCTTGTTAATAATTGGTTAAAAATTAGACAAAAAAATTAATGCGTTTAAATAAGTGCTTTTCTAATCGAAATAACTTAATTTAATTGGCAAAAAAAGATCCTTTTTGAAAACTTTATGATTATGAAAAACAAAATAGCGCTGATAACAGGTGCATCATCGGGAATTGGGAAAGCAACAGCAAAAATATTTGCGAAAAATGGAATTGATTTAATCCTTTGTGGAAGAAGACAAAACCGGTTGGATGAATTAGAAAAAGAATTGAATTCCTTTTGTAAAATTCACACTTTAAATTTTGATGTCCGTGATAAAGAAACAGTTTTTACAAAAATTAATGAACTTCCCGAGGCTTTTTCAGAAATAACTTTTTTAATAAATAATGCTGGGAATGCTCATGGGTTGGATTTTTTTCAAGATGGAAAAATTGAAGATTGGGAAGCTATGATTGATATTAATGTAAAGGGATTACTTTATGTTAGTAAAGCGGTACTGCCAAAAATGTTAGCAAAAGAAAAAGGGCACATCATCAATATTGGATCTACTGCTGGAAAAGAAGTATATCCAAAAGGGAATGTATATTGCGCTAGTAAATATGCCGTTGATGCTATTAATCAAGGAATGAGAATTGATTTAAATGGGAAAGGAATAAAAGTAGGAGCCATCAATCCGGGAATGGTAGCCACTGAATTTAGTGAGGTTCGGTTTAAAGGTAATGTCGAAAAGGCTTCTAAAGTATACCAGGGGTTTACTCCTTTACAAGCTAATGATATTGCAGAGATTATTTGGTTTACAGTCACCCGACCTGCTCATGTAAATATTGCAGATTTAACAGTGATGGCATTAGATCAAGCTTCAAGTACCGTCGTAAATAAGAAATAAAACCTTGATTAATAAACGTCTTTTAATTAAAAACTTACTCGCTCATAATGATGAGAGTAGTTTTTATGATAAAAAACGAAAAATTGAATTAGGCACCAAAGAAGGGAAGGCAAAATTTCTAAAACACGTTTGTGCGCTTAGTAATAGCAACCCAAAAAATAATAGTTATATTGTTATTGGAGTAGAAGATGAAACCAATGCCATTAATGGAGTCGATTTTTTTGATGATAGTAAAATTCAAAACCTCATCAATGCATACTTAACAAATCCTCCTCTAATTATGTATGAAAATGTAGCTTTTCCTCATTTACCAGACCATAAAGTGGTGGGACTGGTCTCGATTCGACCTACCGAAGAAATCACTTCCTTGCGTAAAAATATATGGAAATATTGGGGAGGTTCTATTTTTATGAGGGATGGAAGCATCTCCATGCCTAAAGATTTTGACATTGTCATTAAAGATGTTAATTCTGAAATTGTAAAATCTATAGAAAACAAAGCCAAAAACAACATACAACATACACTGGATGGAGTCATCGAGTTTATTAATGAAAAACACAAAGATTTACCGTCATTTTATCATGTTTTTAAAGAACAATTTGTGGTTTGTTGGGCTGGAACTATTAAAAAAGTAAAAGATGAATCGTATTATTCTAGGGTAGATATTGAACTTATAAATGAACAAGTTCGTTTGTTTTATTCAAATTTAGATGAAGTAAGTATTAGCTATAATGAGCATGAATTTAGAATTATAGAATATGTTCATTTAGGCTTGAATAATCGCTACAAATATTATCCTTTAGAGGAAGTTATTATCACTTTTAATGAAAACGGATCGTACCAAATGGATACGGTTTTAATCTTTAATCCACCACAATTTAACAAACGTACCTTATATCATATTTACAATGCAAATAATGCCATTATAGAAAAATTGAAAAAAGAAATCCCTTTAAACGGTTCTGAACAGAAAGATTTAAAAAACCTTCCCGCAACTTATCTTGTTTGTTTTTTAAATGATTTTACAGAAGCAAAAAACAAACTATATGAAGCAAAGCCATTTTTAAAAAATCAAGAGGATGCTGTCTATGCTTCTTATAAAGAAACAGTTCGAATTTTACGTAAAATGAAGTATAGTTAATTAAGTTTTTTAAACTAACCACTTCCTATCTTCTCTAACTGTAACAACCTATTTATTATCAAGACTAAATAATGATCAATAAAAAAGCATATTGATTTATTAGTGAAAATAGAACACTAATTAAAAAACCCTGCTAATTAATATTAGCAGGGTTTTGTTTTTATAAAAAAATTATTACAAATCGAATTTAATTCCTTGAGCTAAAGGTAATTCATCTGAGTAATTTACCGTATTGGTTTGTCTTCTCATATATACTTTCCAAGCATCCGATCCAGACTCACGCCCACCACCAGTTTCTTTTTCACCTCCAAAAGCACCACCAATCTCAGCACCAGAAGTACCAATATTTACATTAGCAATACCACAATCAGATCCAGAAAAACTTAAAAACTTCTCCGCTTCTTTCATTTCATTAGTCATAATTGCAGAAGACAATCCTTGAGCAACTCCATTTTGCATATCGATTGCGTTTTCAACATCTCCGCTATATTTCATTAAGTATAAAATAGGAGCAAATGTTTCATGTTGTACAATTTCAAAATGGTTTTCAGCTTCAATAATAGCTGGTTTTACGTAACAACCACTTTCAAATCCTTCACCATCTAAAACGCCACCTTCTACTAAAACAGTTCCACCTTCAGCCTTCGCTTTTTCAATAGCAGCCAAATAAGCATTCACCGCGTCTTTATCAATTAATGGCCCCATATGTTTGGTTTCATCTAATGGATTTCCGATAACAATTTGTCCATAAGCACCCACAATTGCATCTCTTACTTTATTATAAACCGATTCGTGAATGATCAATCTTCTGGTAGAGGTACAACGTTGTCCCGCAGTACCAACAGCACCAAATACAGCACCAGGCACCACAACTTTTAAGTCGGCAGTAGGAGTAATAATAATAGCATTATTGCCACCTAATTCTAATAATGATTTCCCGAAACGTTCTGCAACAGTAGCACCAACAATTCTTCCCATTCTTGTAGATCCTGTAGCGGATACCAAGGGAACTCTATGGTCAGTGGTCATCATTTCACCAACTTTATAATCTCCGTTGATGATACTAGAAATTCCTTCTGGTAAGTTATTTTCTTTTAAAACAGCTGCAATGATATTTTGACAAGCAACAGAGCATAAAGGTGCTTTTTCAGAACCTTTCCAAACACATACATCACCACAAATCCAGGCCAGCGCAGTATTCCAAGCCCAAACAGCAACAGGAAAGTTAAATGCTGAAATGATACCAACAATTCCAATTGGATGCCATTGCTCACGCATAACGTGACCTGGGCGTTCCGATGGGATTGTTTGTCCGTTTAATTGTCTAGAAAGACCCACTGCAAAGTCACAGATATCAATCATTTCTTGAACCTCACCATAACCTTCTTGTAATGATTTTCCCATTTCGTAGGAAACCAATTGACCTAACGGTTCTTTTAATTCTCTTAATTTATTTCCAAACTGACGTACAATTTCTCCTCTTTGAGGTGCTGGAACTTTTCTCCACTCTTTATAAGTGGTTTGGGCAGTTTTGATAACTTTTTCGTAATCTTCGCGAGATGTAGTTGTAACCTTACCTATTAATTTTCCATCAACAGGTGAATGCGATGAAATCATTTCACCTTCCGAAAACCAGTTACTTCCAGTTGAAGTTCCTTTATTTATTTCGTTAACTCCTAATTTTTCTAATGCATTTTCAATTCCAAATGCGTTTGCAATGGTAGCCATATTTTTTGTTTTTTGTTGTTCTAAATTTAGTCTGTAAAGGTACGTATTCCTTATAAGATTTTAAAGAATATTGGGAAATGAAAAAAATGGTTAGCTTCTTTTACTTTTTGATTGTGATACTAGAGTTGTTTGAATTAATCACTAATAAAACGATCATCTTTATCCATTACGGTACTACAATTATTACAGGTTCGCAATGCTTCTGAAGCATAAAATTCTTTGAAATGGGGTTGAAAGTCTTTTTCTACATCCTGTAGTTCAAAATAAACTTCATAAAGTTTATGGTTGCAATCATCACAAAACCACATTAAACCATCCTTAAGGTTTTTTCCTTTTCGAACGCGTTCTACCACTAAACCGATAGAACCTTCCCCTCTTACAGGAGAATGTGGTGTATTTGCTGGAAGTAAAAACATATCACCAGGTCCAAGTTTCATTTCTCGCTTTTGGCCGTCTTCTTGAATATTAACTTGAATATTGCCTTCTAATTGATAAAACAATTCTTCAGTTTCATTAAAATGATAATCCTTTCTTGCATTAGGTCCTGCAACAATCATCACTATATAATCCTTAGATGCAACATATAGATTTTTATTGGCAACAGGAGGTTTTAGCAAATCTCTATTATCTTCTATCCACTTATTTAAATTAAAAGGTTTTGCGATATCCATAGACGTATTTTTATCTTAGTTTAGGTAAAAATACGTTAAATGGTTGAATTGAAAAAGTAATTTTATTTGCTATAGAAAAGTTGAATAAGTAAGAACCGTTTTAATTTCTAATAAAACGATAATACGTAGGTTGGTTTTCATAATTCGGGGGCATCAAGCTTTAGCCTTGATGCGGGCAAAAAAAAACATTAAATGCATTTTATGCTTTTTAATTATTTTTACATATTTTACTTTTTACGATCCTTGTAGTAGCAATGGTTTTAGCTTATCTTAGCTTTTTTTATAAAACATTTTCTGATGAAACAAATTTTAATACTTTTAATCGTATTTTTTGTGGTTTTCAGCTGTGATAATAATCAAAACCATCATTCTGAAGGAGGAATTTCTTCTAAAAACAATTCAAAAAAACAAGAATCTTTTGGAATTGTAATTCATGGGGGAGCAGGTACTATTTTGAAAAAAAATATGACCGATTCTTTAGAGACTGCATATTTAGAAAAACTTGAAGAAGCAATTAAAATAGGACACACTATATTAAGTAAGGGAGGCACTTCTTTGAAAGCGGTAACTGCTACTATAAATATTATGGAAGATTCTCCTTTATTTAATGCTGGAAAGGGAGCGGTTTTTACCCATGAAGAAACCAACGAATTGGACGCCTCGATTATGGATGGAGCAACTCTTAATGCTGGTGCAGTTTCAGGAGTTAAACATATTAAAAACCCAATCGACTTAGCATTATCGGTTATGAATGACTCTCCACACGTAATGCTTTCTGGGGAAGGTGCAGAAGAATTTGCTAGAGAACAAGGTTTTAAAATGACAGATCCTTCCTATTTTTATACGGAAAAAAGAATGCAATCACTTCAAAAAATAAAGGAAATAGAATTGCGCAGACACTATAAAAGTTTATCATTTGAAGATCCTTTTATAAAAGATTCCAAGTTTGGAACCGTAGGATGTGTAGCATTAGATAAAAACGGAAATTTAGCTGCTGGGACCTCCACTGGAGGAATGACTAACAAACGTTGGAATCGCATTGGAGATGCTCCTATTATTGGCGCAGGAACGTATGCTAATAATGCAACTTGTGCTGTTTCTTCAACAGGTTGGGGAGAATTTTTTATCAGAGCCATGGTAGCTCATGATATTTCGGCAATGATGGAATATAAAGGAATCTCTTTACAAGAAGCTGCTACAATAGTGATACAAGAAAAAGTCCCAGATTTAGGTGGAGATGGTGGTATTGTCGCAATAGATAAAGATGGAAATATTGCTATGGAATTTAATACGGCTGGAATGTATCGTGCACATATGAATGCACAAGGTGCGTTAGTTGTGAAAATCTATAAAAATGAATAAATCTTATTATGCGGTTATTTTTACAAACAAACAAACCAATAATTTAGAAGGGAATAATGATATGGCGGATACTATGGAACATCTTGCCCAAAAACAAACTGGATATATAGGTTTTGAAAGCGCAAGTGAATGGCGAAAACAAATGGTATTCTTGGTATAAAGTGCGAATTTGCAAAGTGGAAAGCGAATATGAATTTAACAGTATGTAATTTCTAGTATGATGAAGCTTACTTCTCTTTTTTATTTACTTTTTATATTGTTTTTTATTTCCTGTAACGAATCTAAAACTGATATTGAGCGTCAAAATTTATCGGAAAATTGGAAATTTTTACAAGAAGGAGATTCTTTATGGATGCCTGCAACTATTCCAGGTACGGTGCAAACCGATTTATTAAATTTAAAAAAAATCCCACAACCATTTAAAGCTAACAATGAAGATTCTATACAATGGATTTCTGAAAGAAATTGGTTTTACAAAACTCATTTTTTAGTTGCTGAAGATGCCCTCTTAAAATCAAAACATTTTTTGCAGTTTGAAGGTTTAGATACCTATGCTTCCATTTTTTTAAATGATAGTTTAATTTTAAACACGAACAATGCCTTCCGAAGCTGGGAAATAGAGGTAAGTGATATTTTACAATTGAAAAACGTTTTACAAATTAAATTACAAGCTACCGATTCAATTGAAAAAACAGCAAGTAAGAAGCTAGATTATGAACTTCCTGAAGCTCCTCGAGTTTTTACTAGAAAACCACAATTTCAATATGGTTGGGATTGGGGACCAACTATTAAAACAATGGGAATTACTAAAAATATTAGTCTTGTTTCTTATGAAAATATTCGGTTTAAAGAAGTGTTTCTTAAAACGAATTTTATTTCGGATTCCATTGCTAATATTTCAGCTGAATTAACTATTCACAGCCAAAAACAAAAAGAAATTTCTATTAAAATTATTAATCATAACAACAAAGAAACGTTTATTTCTAAGATTGAAATTTCTCCAGAACAGACTGAATATACTATTCCTTTTAACGTTAAAAATCCAAAACTTTGGTGGACACATAATTTAGGAATACCATTTTTATATGATATTGATGTGGAGCTTTTAAATGATGGTTATAAAAAAGAATCATTTTCAAAAAAATTAGGAATCAGATCCATCAAATTGATAAGCGAAAAAGATTCCATAGGGGAAGGTTTTTATTTTAAACTTAACGGGAAGCCTGTTTATATGAAAGGTGCGAATTATATTCCTCAAAACATTTTTCTTCCTGAAGTTGATCAAGAAGATTATTCAAACCTTATCAATGATGTAGTGGATACGAATATGAATATGCTTCGTGTTTGGGGGGGAGGAGTTTATGAAGCTGATTTCTTTTATCAACTTTGCGACTTAAAAGGGGTTTTGGTTTGGCAAGATTTTATGTTTGCTTGTGCCATGTATCCAGGAGATGAAGCGTTTTTAGAAAACATCAAACAAGAAGCTATTGAAACCGTAAAAAGATTACGTCAACATCCCAGCATTGCATTATGGTGCGGGAATAATGAAAATAGTGAAGGTTGGTATCGTTGGGGCTGGAAAGATGGTAAAACGGAAGCGCAACAACAAGAAATCTGGGAGGGGTATTATGCGGTGTTCAATCATATTTTACCTCGTGTGGTTGATAGTTTACATCCTTCTGTTTCCTATTGGGAAAGCTCTCCCAAATTTGGACGTGGAGACAATCGGTATCAATTTGAGGGAGATGCCCATGATTGGTGGGTTTGGCATGACGGATATCCTTTTGAACATTTTGAAGAGGAAGTACCTCGTTTTATGAGTGAGTTTGGATTTCAATCATTTCCTAGTTATGAAGCCATTAAATATTTTACAGAATTAGATACCATTAATTTAAGTGATCCTTCATTTGCTAACCATCAAAAACATGCTCGTGGTTTTACTTTGATACGTGAATATATGGAACGGGATTTTCCTGTTCCCCGTAAAGGAGAAGATTATGTTTATATGAGCCAGGTATTACAGGCTTATGGTATCACAAAAGGGATTTATGCACATCGAAGAGCAAAACCATACAATATGGGAACTTTATATTGGCAACTAAACGATTGTTGGCCTGCTGTTTCTTGGTCAAGTATTGACGGTTTGGGAAATTGGAAGGCTTTGCATTATCAAGCAAAAAAAGCTTTTGAGAATGTTATTATTTCAACTTCAAAAAACGAGAATGAATTAGAGGTATATATTGTCAATGATACCTTTTCTGAAATTAAAGATACGCTTGTAATTAGTCATTTAGGTTTTAATGGGAGCGTTCTGTTTAAGGAAGTAGCGCTTGTTTTAAGTTCAATAAATAGCAGTACAATTGTTTATAAATACCAGTTTAAAAATAAAGAATTTGATCATAACAATACTTTTTTAAAAATAACTTTTGGCGAATCTGAATACTTGCATTATTTTGCTAAACCCAAAAAATTAAATTTAATAAACGAGCCAATAGCTATTGAAATCATTAAAAACAAGGATGGCTTTTTAATGAAGTTGAATTCAGAAACTTTACAAAAAGATGTTTTTTTATTTTCAGAAGAAAAAGGAACTTGGCAGGATAATTTTTTCGATGTACTCCCTGGAGTTTCAAAAGAAATTCAGTTTAAAACTGATGCTGAGATAGTGCCAATAGTAAATTTTAAAACACTTAACCAATTCATCCAGCACTAATGCAAAAATTTATTTATTCACTATTATTGGTAGGCTTTATGTTATTTTCGGGATGCCAATCTCATAAAATCGCTGATCTTGAGCCATTTCCTCCATTAATTCCTAAACCTCAACGGTTAGAAATAAAAAAAGGGTTTTTTAAAATAAACGAAAGCACTACTGTTTTCTTTGAGGAAGAATTTTTTATTGCTGGAGAATTTCTAGTAAACTATATCCAAAACGGAAGTGCTTTTTTACTGAAAAATACTTCAGAAGAAAAAGCAACCATTGTAATTAAAAAAGACGCCTCTTTGCCTTCAGAAGGCTATGCATTATCTGTTTCCGATTCAGATATAATTATAAAAGCAAAAGATGCTTCAGGTGCTTTTTATGCGATACAAACCCTAAGGCAACTCATGCCAATATCATTAGAAAAACAAAAAGGATTTCAGGAAAAAGGATTTTCTATTCCTCAAGTTTATATTAAAGATGTTCCTACTTTTAGATATAGAGGGATGCATTTAGATGTTGGAAGGCATTTTTTTTCAAAAGAGTTTGTAAAAGAATACATTGCAAACTTGGCGATGCTTAAAATGAATTATTTTCATTGGCATTTAACAGAAGATCAAGGTTGGCGAATTGAAATAAAACAATATCCAAAATTAACTGAAATTGGTGCCTATCGTGAAGAAACTTTAATGGGTCATTTTAATGATGCTCCTATCAAATATGATGGTGAAAAATACGGTGGTTTTTATACCCAAGAAGATATTAAAGAAATTGTAGCATTTGCTAAAAAACATCAAGTAACCATCATTCCAGAAATTGAAATGCCTGGTCATTCTCAGGCTGCAATTAGTGCTTATCCAGAATTAGGTTGTAGTGGCGAACAGGTTCTAGTAGCTACAACTTGGGGAGTATTCCCTAATATTTACTGCCCTAATGAACAGACTTTTGTTTTTTTAGAAAATGTATTGACTGAAGTGATTGATTTGTTCCCAGGAGAATACATTCATATTGGAGGTGATGAAGCACCAAAAAAACATTGGAAAGAATGTGATCATTGTCAAAAATTAATCAAAGATTTAGATTTAAAAGACGAACAGGGATTGCAAAGTTATTTTATTGCCAGAATTGAAACATTTTTAAATAGTAAAGACAAAAAAATAATTGGTTGGGATGAAATCTTAGAAGGAGGTCTTGCGCCAAATGCAACCGTGATGTCTTGGCGTGGGACTCAAGGTGCTATTGATGCTGTCAAAGAAGGACATGAGGTAATACTTACTCCTGGCTCCCATGCTTATTTTGACCACTATCAGTCAAATAGTCAAGACGAACCTTTAGCTATTGGAGGATTTTTACCCTTAAAAAAAGTATATAGTTTTAATCCTATTCCACCTGAATTAAGCAAAGAAGAGGAAAAATATGTATTAGGAGCTCAAGGAAACGTTTGGACTGAATATATGAAAACTGAAGATCAAGTAGAGTATATGGTTTTTCCAAGAATTTTGGCTATGAGTGAAGTATTATGGAGTGGAGTAGTCAAAAATATTGAAACAGTTTATCCGGAATTTTTATCCAGAGTAGCACCTTTTTTAGAGAGACTTAATGCATTAAATATTAATAATGCAAATCATTTGTATGAATTAGAAGGAGATTTAATGAAAGAAAACGGACTGGTTAGCTATCAATTAAAAACTCCTTTAGCAGGAATAGAAATAAGATATACAACTGACGGAATGCCTGTTCTCATGGATTCAAAACTATATACAGAAAGAATTTTAATTACTGCAAACACTACAATTCATGCAGGTATTTTTAAAAACAAACAGCTTGTAAGTAATCCTTTTTATGAAACAATTAACTACCATAAAGCAATCACAGGAAAAGTAGATTTAAGTGTACTCCCTCATAAAGCCTACAATGCCGGAGGAAAAGAAGCATTAATTAATGGTATTAATGGTAGTGATCAAAGATATGGAGATAAAGAATGGTTAGGCTTTTGGGGAGACGATTTAGAAATCACCATTGATTTAGGTGAGTTAACAACTATAAAAACCTTTAAATCCCGTTTTTATAGTGCTACAGGACAATGGATTTATGCTCCAAAAAAAGTAAGCCTTTACAGCTCTATAGATGGGAAAACATATTCTTCTTTAAAAGAAATTGAATTAGAAAATGATAAAAACATTATTGATGTTTATCTTGATTTTAATGAAATAAACACACAATTTATAAAAATTATAGTCCCTAACTATGGGATTATTCCTGAAGGGAAACAAGGAGCAGATAATAAAGCGTGGACTTTTATTGATGAAATAATTATAGAATGATAGTAGAAATCTGTGCCAATTCATTTGAAAGTGCTTTAGCTGCTGAAAAAGGAGGAGCTCATCGCATGGAGCTCTGTACACAACTTGCTTTTGGTGGATTAACCCCATCGCATCAATTAATTAAAAAAGTAACTGCTGAATTGAGCATTCCTGTTCATGTCTTGATTAGACCAAGAAAAGGAGATTTTTGCTATACAGAATTCGAATTAAATACAATGATTAATGCTATTGAGTTTTGTGAAAAAACAGGATGTCAAGGAGTGGTAAGTGGTGTTTTAACTTCAGAAAATAAAATTAATATCGCTGCAACAAAACGATTAATCAATGCTGCAAAGGACATGGATTTTACGTTTCATAGAGCTTTTGATTGCGCCGAAAATGCCATTGAATCTTTAGAACAATTAATCGATTTAAAAATAAAAAGAGTATTGAGTTCTGGTCAAAAACAGACTGCTTTTGAAGGCCTTTCTTTATTAAAAGAAATGAATAAATTATCCAATGGGAAAATTGAAATTATGCCAGGGAGCGGAATTAATACTGAAAATGCGCACTGTTTTAAAGACCAAGGTTTTTGCAGTATACATTTATCTGCAACGCTTCAAAAAAAGGAAAAACCTACTTCATTCTTTGAGGGAGGAACCGAAAGTGTTTCAGATTTAAAGACTATTAAAAAAATTATAGAACTAGTTGCTACAAATTAAATTTACCAATTTCGATAAGGTATTTTAGACAGTTGTGAGTTATAATATCGAACGTCACCTGTTACCTCTTTACCTAACCAATCTGGTTTTATAAATTCTTCATTTTCCTCCGATAATTCAATTTCTGCCATTGTTAGCCCTTCATTTTCTCCAAAAAATTCGTCTATTTCAAAAAAGTGAAAACCTACTTTAACCTCATATCTTATTTTTTCAATAAGATTGGGTTCACATAATTTTAAAAGCATTTTAGCTTCCTCTTGGGGAATTTCTTTTTCCCATTCAAACCTAGTGGTTCCTTCTTTATTCGAAATCCCTTTTACGGTAATAAAAGCTTCTGCTCCCATTATTCTAATGCGTACTGCACGTTCTTTATGGGTGTTTAAAAACCCTTGAATAATCTTAGTCTGTTTGTATGCTTCTTTTTTATAATTATCTGAAACTAGTAAAAATTTACGTTCAATCTCTATCATAACTATTTTTTATGAAGATATTTAATTCTCCAAGATGGGTTTTTCTCTTTTTACCTGCACAAGATTCATCTTCTGCATCTTTCTCAAATACAATTTCTTTAGCTTGTAATCTGATTTAAATTCATAAATACTATTAATGTGTCTAATATATTATAAATTTATAGGATGAAGGAAGAACTTCTCCAAAGAAAAATAATACATGTTGATATGGATGCTTTTTATGCATCTGTAGAGCAACTAGACAACCCTGAATTACGGGGAAAACCAGTTGCTGTTGGAGGGAATTCTAAGCGTGGTGTTGTAAGCGCTGCTAGCTATGAGGCTCGGAAATTTGGAGTTCGGTCTGCAATGAGCAGCGTCATAGCTTTACAAAATTGCCCAGAACTCATCTTTGTAAATTCAAATTTTAAACGCTATCAAGAAGTATCGGATCAAATTAGAAAAATATTTTATGAGTTTACCGATAAAGTAGAACCATTATCATTAGATGAAGCCTACTTAGACGTTACTCAAAATAAAAAAGGAATTCCAAGCGCTACATTAATAGCAGAAGAAATTAGAAAAAAAATAAAAGAAAAAACAGGCTTAAATGCTTCAGCTGGAATATCTATCAATAAATTTATTGCGAAAGTTGCTAGTGATATTAATAAACCCAACGGACAGAAAACAGTACCTCCAAGCGAGGTTCTTGAGTTTTTAGAACAGTTGGATATTAAAAAATTCTATGGTGTTGGAAAAGTTACCGTAAAAAAAATGTACCGTCTTGGAATCTTTACAGGAAAAGACCTAAAACTGAAATCAGAAGAGTTTTTAAACACGCATTTTGGGAAAAGTGGTCGTTTTTATTATCATGTGGTAAGAGGAGAGCATTTTAGTGAAGTTAAATCTTCTAGAACACGTAAATCATTAGCTGCCGAACGTACTTTTAGTGAGAATATCACTTCAGAGATATTTATGATAAAAAAACTAGAGGACATTGCAAAAGAGGTAGAAAAACGGCTTAAAAAAAGTAAAGTTGCTGGAAAAACAGTCACCCTTAAAATTAAATACAGTGATTTTACCTTACAGACTAGAAGTAAAACATTAGCCTATTATATATCGAATAAAGATATAATAGTGGAAACTGTTAAAGATTTGTTATTTCAATCCGGTATGAAAAACTCGGTACGGTTATTGGGTATTTCACTTTCGAACCTCAACACAGATAAAGGAAAGCCAACAAAAGAGAAGGTGGTAGCTGTTCAATTAAAATTTGAATTTTAAATAAAATTATAAAACATATATGTGAGAAAATTACTTAAAACTATTTTTTAACCCTAATAACTCCCATTATGAAAACATTAAAAATTCTAAGCCTTGCTTTAGTAAGCATCGCATTATTCCTTTCTTGTAAAAATGAAGAAAATCCTTCAACAAAAAATATCATAAATTCTGAAGATGATATCGCAATCATTGATCTTATAACTGATGATAAAAATACAGAAATTGACTATTTATATGTTACCTCAACATCAGGACTAAGTTTAAGGGAATATGCTAATTTACAAAGTGAAAAACTAGCCATTATGCCTTATGGTACGAAAGTAAAAATAATTTCATCAGAATTAAAACCAACCATGAAAGTTAGAGAAATTTCTGGCGGTATGGACCATATTGAATTCAATCATAAAAAAGGATTTGCATTCAATGGATACCTTTCACAATATTTCCCTCCAGAAAAAGGAATTTCAGCAAAAAAATATGCCGAAGAATTACTATTGCTATTTCCAACAGTTAACTATTCCGAAACTATAAGTGGTACTGCAAGTAATCCAATTAATACTGAAATATTAGCCCTCCCAGAAATGCAATGGCATGAAGCTTTTTATATGGCTCAACAATTATTTAATATCCCTAAAGAATTTGTATTTCCTTCTTTAAAAGGAACAGATAAAGAGGTTGTATTGGGGGGAGAATTAAAAAAAGAAAGTAGGGTTAGTGAATTACAAATTACAAGAAAAAATGAGCTACTATCAAAAATAAAATACAAATATAAAAACAAAGGATTTACTAAAATAGTATCTATTTATAAAGAAGGAGGCAAGATAATTATAGAAAATGTCGAAGAAATTAAATAATTTAAATTTTATTTTTAAAAGAAGTTGTTATAAAAATAGACCGGTTTTTACTTTTATTTTAACTCTTATACAGTATGTTACGCTTGTGTGTTTTACATTTGCAAAAAGAAAAAAGAATGCTAGGTAAAGGAACAAAATTATACAGTATTTTAAGGTTAAAATGTCCAAGGTGTAATGAAGGTGATTTTTACAAAGGTCGTCCCTACTCATATTCAGGAATGGGGAAGGTCAAAGAAAATTGTTCAGAATGCAAACTTAAATACAATATTGAACCCTGGTTCTTTCAAGGCTCCTATTATGTAGCCTATGCTTTGGGTGTGGCCTTATTTATTGCTGTTTGCGTGCTGAAATTAATTTTCTTCCCAAATATGGGTCCTGGCACTTTATTAATTTCAGTTATAGTATCATTTACAGTTTTTTCTTTAAGTATATATGCTTTATCAAAAATAATTTGGATTAATATTTTTGTAAAATATGACCCTGCTTTTTTGAAGAAGAAATAATATTAAGATTCACAACTTATAACATTATTTAGTATTATTATTTCCACCTTCTTTTTCCTAAATTAGAGCCAACAAATTATTCATCTAATCTTTAAACATGGATGCACCAGATTATATAGAAATCAATGGCTTTAAACATATCTCCTACCATATAGATACGTATTCAAAAGAAAAATTAATTTCTAAAAGTGAATCGTTTTATAAATGGCTTGACGAAAGAAGATCTGTAAGGGATTATTCCGATAAATGGGTTCCTAAAGAAGTAATTGAAAACATAATTAATAGTGCGTCAACAGCGCCTTCAGGAGCACATAAACAACCTTGGACATTTTGTGCAATATCGAACCCACTAATAAAATCACAAATCCGAAAAGAAGCAGAAATTGAAGAGAAAGAAAGCTATGATTCTCGAATGAGTGATCGTTGGAAAAAAGACCTGGAACCATTAGGAACTACTATGAATAAAGCCTTTTTAGAAATTGCTCCTTGGTTAATTATTGTTTTTAAAAAAGCATATAATTTAGATGAAAACAGAAATAAGCACAACAATTATTATGTTAACGAATCTGTTGGAATCGCCTGTGGGATGTTAATTTCTGCTATTCATAATGCAGGTTTAGTAACGCTTACACACACTCCAAGTCCAATGAGTTTTTTATCAAAAATTCTAAATAGACCAAGTAATGAAAGAGCATTTCTATTACTTCCAGTAGGTTATCCTAAATTTCCAACGTACGTTCCAGATATAAAAAGGAAGTCTTTAAGCAAAATTTCCGAATTCTATGAATAGCAAAGACAAAAACTATATATATTACCTACTTTTGTATTTCAAATAGTATTTTTATAGTAACTTATTAATATAAAAAACATCCATCCCATATCAGTTTTCTAATTATAAAAACAGAATAATTTAGCGGTATATTAATAACACTCAAGAAAGTAGAAAAAGATGAAAGTAGAACAATTATTTACAGGATGCCTTGCAGAAATGGCTTATTATATTGAGTCTAATGGAGAAGCGGCAATAGTTGACCCATTAAGAGAAACGGAGCCTTATTTAAGAATGGCTGAGGCCGGTGGAGCAAAAATAAAATACATTTTTTTAACTCACTTTCATGCTGATTTTGTTTCTGGTCAATATGACTTAGCTCAAAAAACTGGAGCAAAAATTGTTTTTGGTCCAAATGCAACTACAGAATATGATATTTATAATGGTGTAGATGGCGAAGAATTTTCGGTTGGAGATGGAAAAATTACATTAATTCATACCCCTGGTCATACGATGGAATCTTCCTCTTATTTAATAACAGATAAAGACGGTAAAACTCCCTATGTATTAACTGGTGATGCTTTATTTATCGGTGATGTTGGTCGGCCAGATTTAGCAGTAAAACAAGGTGCCTTAACGGAAGTAGATTTAGCGGGTCATTTATTCGATTCACTTAGAAATAAAATAATGATGCTGCCAGATGATATAATTGTATATCCAAATCATGGTGCTGGTTCCTCTTGTGGTAAAAACATGAGTACAGAAACTTTTGACACCTTAGGGAATCAAAAAAAAACCAATTATGCTTTAAGAGAAGATATGACGAAAAAGGAGTTTATTGATGAGGTAACCTCTGGATTAAAACCACCACCACAGTATTTTCCAAATAATGTTAGGATGAACAAATCAATAAATACTAGTATTGATGAAGTTTTACATAAAGGAACAACTCCTTTAGATGCTTCAACATTTAAAGAAATGAGTGAGCAAAAAGACATACTAGTTATTGACACTCGCTCTAAAGAATCCTATACTCAGGAAGGTACTGTGCCGGGATCTTGGTACATTGGTATTGATGGTAATTTTGCTCCTTGGGTAGGAGCCATTGTTTTAGATATTAACCAAAAAATTATATTTATTACTGATGATGAATTACGTGTTAATGAAATTGTTACTCGTTTTTCTAGGGTTGGATATGATCATACTTTAGGGTATTTAAATGGAGGGATAGATGGATGGAAAACTCAAGATTTTGACGTTGACTATATAGGTTCTGTATCGGCTGCTCAATTTACAGATATGCTAGCTAAAGGGTCTATGGAAAAACCTATTGATGTACGTAGAGAATCTGAATATTTATCAGAACATGTTTTAGGAGTAGAGAGTTTCCCTTTGGATTTTATCCATGCTAATTTTGCAGAAATTGATCCTGATAAAGAATATTTCTTACATTGTAAAACAGGGTATCGTTCCCTAATTGCTACATCAATATTAAAAGCAAATGGCGTAAAAAAAGTGACTGATGTAAGAGGTGGATATGAGGCTATTAAAGTATGTAAAGCACCACTTTCAGAATTTGTTTGCCCAACAACTATACTATAAATATTCCATATTTTTTTAGTAAAAAGCGATTTTTACTAAATTATAATTGCAACCTTTGTTATTCTTTAGCTTATAAAAGCTATATATCTTTACAGCAATGTAAAAACTTAATTATAAAAAATATAAATGAAAAATATAACACCCCTTGAATTTAAGAACCAAATTGAAAGCGATACAAATGCAGTTATTATTGATTGTAGAACTGCGATAGAATGGGATGAAGGAATTATTGAAAACTCCATATTATTAGATCTTTACGACGCTCAGGGTTTTATGCAAGAATCTGAAAAATTAGATAAAAACAAAAACTATTATGTTTATTGTAAGAGTGGCGGCAGAAGCGTTACTGCTTGCCAGGTTTTAGAATCTTTAGGTATTAAAAACACCTTTAATTTATTAGGCGGAATTACAAGCTGGCAAGATAAAATTGTTGCACCTAAAAATTAATGAACATCTATAAATCTATTGAATGCTTTTAAATGAAATTTTTTGGGATAACAAATATAAATCTGAACAAACGGGTTGGGATATCGGATCTATTTCAACTCCTTTAAAAGAATATTTTGATCAATTAACAAATAAGGAATTAAAAATATTAATTCCTGGTGGAGGTAATTCTTATGAGGCTGAATACCTTCATAAAAAAGGTTTTAAAAACGTTTATGTGGTAGATATCTCCGCAACGGTATTAACTAATTTTCAAAAAAGAGTGCCAAGTTTTCCAAATCAGTGTTTGATCAACATTGATTTTTTTGAATTAAACGATTCTTTTGACCTCATCATTGAGCAAACTTTTTTTTGTGCAATTAATCCTGATCTCAGGCCTAAATATGCTTCAAAAATGAGTGAATTATTACTTACTAATGGAAAGTTAGTAGGTTTGTTTTTTAATATCCCACTTTTTGAAAATAATCCTCCATTTGGCGGAACTAAAAAAGAATACATACCTTATTTTAAACCTTATTTTAAACTCGATATTATAGAAGATTCCTATAATTCTATTTTAGAAAGAAGAGCTAATGAGTTATTTATAAAATTCATTAAAAAATAACGTTATTGAGGAGTAATGATTGAAAATATAACCGTTTATTTTGATATACTATAATTTATAAATCCAACTGGCAGGATTCATTTTTTTATCATTCTGATATACTAGAAACTTAAGTATCGATTTACCAGAACTTGCTTTGGTGGCTACCGATCCTATTTCTTGCTTGGTGGTAACTTTATCCCCCTTTTTAACGGTCACATTTGTCATATTTTGATAAATGGTTATATAGTCTCCATGCTTTATAAAAACAGCTTTTGCTGCTCCTTTAATTTTTTGAATTTCCATCACTTCTCCATTAAAAACAGCTCTTACTTTGGCGTTTTTTTCGGTGGTTATTTCAACCCCACTACAATAAGTAGTCACGTTGAGTAATTGAGGATGTCTGGTATTTCCAAATCGTTTAACAACGACTCCATTTTTTACAGGCCAAGGGAGTTTTCCTTTGTTCTTTGTAAAATCTGCAGCTATTAATTTGGCTTCGGGTGTTAGCGCCAGGGTTTTGGAGGAGCTTAATTTGGTGCCGCTTTTCTTTGCGTTTTTCTTATTGGAAGCAGTAATTGCATCTCTAATTAATTTTTCAATTTCTCGATCTATCTTAGTAGCTTCTTTTTGCTTTTTTTGTATTTGACGAGCAAATTTATTTTCGTCCTTTTTTAAAGCTGACACTAACTGGCTTTGATCTTCTAGTTCTTTTGAAAGTTTAGTTTTTGCAAGTTTATTATCATTAATAAGAACTTGTTTCTTCTCTTTATCTTCAATTAAACCTTGATTTAATTCTTCTAAAACGATGGATCTTTTCTTAATACTCTCTCCTTGTAATTTTCGGTACTTAGCATATTGTTTCATATACTGAAGCCGCTTATAGGCTTGTAAGAAACTTTCAGAAGACAATAAAAACATAACCCTACTATGCTGAGATTTGCTTTTATATGATTTTACAATCATCGATGCATAATCCTCTTTTAGATCTTTTAATTCGATTTCTAAAAGATTAATTTTTGCATGGTTATTATTGATTTCGCGAGAAAGGTAATTTGCTTGTTGGTTGGTAACCCGTATTAAATTTTGACGAGCTGAAATTTTACTATTTAAGTTTTCTATTTGAGTTAAAATCGATTTTTCTTCTTTTTGAGTAGCAAATAATAAGGTGTTAATTTGTTTAATTTCATTTAAAATAGCTTGCCTTTTTTCTTCTAAATCTTTCTGCTTATTAACCTGTGCAATTCCCGAATTGAAATAGAAAATTGATGAAAAAAGAAAAATATATTTATAAAAATTAGTCATTTAATTTATGTGAATTTCTTCATAACCATTAGGAATAGTAAATGGAAAACGAACGGATACATTACAATCTATCTTTTTATAGTTGACTACTATTTTAGTCTTTTTCTCATTCTGGGTAGCAATAATTTTAAACGCTGATGGATAATAAACACCTCCTATACGTTGGTAATCTCCATAGTTAATAGTAAACATTCTTTTGTCTACTGGTTGTGATAAAGATTCAGAAGCAATTTTAAAGTTATCTGGATTCACCAATAAATAATGAATAAAATTATGAAGCTGCATTTTAGGTTGCAACCTATATTTATTATCAGCAACATTGGATATATATTTAGTGTCCAATTCAAAAATAGATTGCCCTAATAAGATTCCTTGTGCTTTCTCAAAGTTTATATCTGTGCCTAGCCAATCACTTAGTAAGGAAAAATCACCATCGAAATAGGTATTCGTAATAGTTTCGTAATAACTAACAGATTCTGGTGTAATGTATATTTTGGCTAGCGTAATTCCTAAAATAGATGCCTTGATCCAAATTTTCTGATCTTTTTCCATTCGCAAACTAACCGTAAGGCTTTGTATATTATTACCGCTTTCATACTTTACATGCATTCTAGCAGCAATAGTAGAAAAATTTGGTTGTGCTTCGCTATGTGTTTTAATAATATCTTTTGAAGACATAGAAAGATTAGCAGTATCCGAACCAACAATCATTTTACCTCCACTACAGGAAGTAATAAATAGAGAAATAAATAAAAATACACTAAACTTTAGGTTCATTTATATGTTTTAATTATCTGTTTTTTGGTTGGTAATCGATAAATCTAAAGCTTTTTTATAATACAATTTTGCTTTTTTTGTATTCCCTTTTAAGGAATATGCAATGGCTAATTGTTGGTAAAAATCGCATTCCATTTTAGGGTCATCAAGCAGATAGTCTAATCCTGTTTCTAAAATTTCAATCGCTTGATCTGCATTTTTTAATTCATTATTTGCAACACCATTTACCAAATATAATAAAGGTTGTGCAGGAAACATTTCTAGTCCAAAAGTACTCAATGCAATGGCAGCTTCATACTTTTTAATATCAATTTGTAATAATATGGTGTTTTTTAATAAGCCATAATTGTCTGAGTCACTTTTAATTCCTTTTTTGTAAAAGTTTAAGGATTTTTCTTTATCGCCTTGCAATAAATAAAAATCTCCTAACAACAAATAAGTATGACTGTTTTCTTCTATCAATATAGTAGTGATTAACTCATTCAATTCGGCTTTATAACTAGGGTTCATTTTAGTGAATAATAGAAAATCTTCTAAAACTCTATTCTTGCTTTTACGCTCTATTTGATTCGAAGAAAATATAATGTTTATAGATTTAATCGCCTCTTCAAATTCTCTATTTTCTAAATAAAACTTATACAAAGCCAAGTGTACTAAATGAGATTTTGGCTTTTGTTTGATCAGTTTTTTTGCAATTTCAAACGCTTTTTTAGCGTTCCCTTCTTTGCTATATAAAAAAATTAAATTGAGGTATTCTTGCTCACTTTTAGGGTTTTTATTTATTTTTTCTTCTAGCTTATTTATTGCCTTCGAAGTATTTCCAGTAACTCGATAAATTTGAGATCGCAATGTATTCCTGTAATTATTTTGGCCCCAATCTTGATCTATTTCGTCTAAAAGAATTAATGCTTTATCATATTGTTGCGTGCGATGGTATAAATTCGCTAGGTCTTCTTTATAATCTGAATCTTGTAATATTAATTTTTCAACTAATTGAATAGCGGCTTCGTAGTTTTTATCATCATAATACAGATCGTATAAAGCTTCTAAAACTTCTATCTTTTCTGGGCTCCATTCTAAAACACGATTATAATTGCTTTCAGCTTCTTCATAACGTTTTAAAGCGGCAAGATTTTTACCTTTTTCAAAATAAACAACTGCTTTGTTTTCTTGATCATCTTTAGCAGCAACTTCAGCTTTATCTAGAGAATTTAGAGCTAATTCATAATTTTCAATACCCTTTTGTTTTAGTGCTTCGAAAAAATGTTCTTGAAAAGCATCAATTTTGTTTCCTGGATCATCACTTAAGAACCTATCTTGTGCATAGGCATCTATTGGAATCCTTAAAATTCCAACTAATAAAAAAGCAATAAATTTAATTTTCAATTATTTTTATTTTAAAGCTGAATAATCCCCAATACTAACATTGGTGAAATTACCATCAAAAGTTGCGTGGTTCCCAATCATCGCGTTGTCTAAGATAGCATTTTTTATAAGTGTATGTGTTTGAATTATACTATTTTTAACGTTACTGTCTTCTATGATAGTATTTGCTCCAATGGAAGCAAAGGGACCAACTGTGCTATTTTTTAAGGTAACTCCTGCTCCTATAAAACAAGGCTCGATAATTTTTGAATTGTTTAAATTAAGAGTATCTGAAACTAAATTTTCCTTGCTTTTATTTAAAAAGCCTAACATTCTACGATTGGTTTCTATAGTTCCCTCCTTATTTCCGCAATCCATCCATTCATCAACTGTACCTGTTTTAAAAACTTTACCCTGAGCCATCATTCTTTTTATACCATCATTTATTTGGTATTCACCACCATTTATAATATTATTATCAATTACATATTGTAACTCTTTTTTTAGTACTGCAACATCTTTAAAATAATAAATACCGATAACCGCTTGGTCACTTACAAACTCAGTGGGTTTTTCAACTAGTTCTGTAATTTCATTATTTTCATTTAGATTCACAACGCCATAGGCTTCAGGATTGCTAACTTTTTTAGTCCAAATAACACTATCGACATTTTTGTCTAAATCAAAATCTGCTCTAATTAATGTATCTGCATAAGCGACAACGGCAGGTCCAGAAAGAGAATCTTCTGCACACATAATAGCATGTCCTGTTCCTAAAGGATTTAATTGTCTATAGATACTAGCTTTGGCTCCAAGATCAGAAGCTAACTCTTTTAGGCTCTCTATCACATCCTCTCCAAACCAAGCTGGATCTCCTAAGATAAAGGCAATTTCTTCGATAGGTTCATTTAATAATCCTACTATATCTGCCACCAAGCGATGAACTATAGGTTTTCCGGCTACTGGTATTAAAGGTTTTGGAACTGTTAAACTGTGTGGTCTTAGACGTGAACCACGTCCTGCCATTGGTACTATTATTTTCATAGTCTTGCCTGCAAAAGCAGGTATTTTTTTAATTAATATCTATCTTTAAAATCCCTCCACAAAAAAGAGATATTATTTCCTTTTTTTGAAATTCCTGCTTTCGCAAGAATTTATTACTTCACTCCAGTACTTCCGAATCCTCCAGCACCTCTTTCTGTTTTATCTAATACCTCTACCTCATGCCATGATACCCTTTCGTGCTTTGCGATAATTAATTGAGCAATACGTTCTCCATTTTCGATGGTAAAGTTTTTATTGGAGAGATTCACTAAAATCACTCCAATTTCACCTCGATAATCAGCATCTATGGTTCCTGGAGCATTTAAAACTGTAATTCCTTTCTTGGCAGCTAATCCACTTCTTGGCCTTACTTGAGCTTCAATACCTATTGGCAATTCGATAAAAAGTCCTGTTTTAATGATGGTTCTCTCTAATGGTTTTAATGTAACGGCCATCTCTATATTGGCTCTTAAATCCATCCCAGCTGAAGCTAGGGTCTCATATTCAGGTAGGGAATGGGTGGATTTATTTATTATTTTTATATTCATTTATTATTGATTTAAAAACAAACTAATATGTTTTTATCTTTTAATTAGTTGTTTGATGTCCTTATTTTCTGAAACAATAATCATACCTAAAAACACCGTTAGCAATAATGTTCCTTTCCAAATGTTTCCTTGAAAAACATAGTATGAAAGTACCGAAAATACGATTGATAGCAAAAGGTAAAAACCTATTTTTTTTAGATCATATGGGACCTTGTAATATTTCCTTCCTAAAAAATAAGAGACTAACATCATACTGCTGTAAGCGGCTAAAGTTGCGATTGCAGATCCTTTATAACTAATTATTGGGATTAATAAAAAATTTAATATTAATGTTATTACTGCACCAAAAACTGAAATATATGCACCAAACTTGGTTCGATCCGTCACTTTATACCAAACCGATAAATTATGATAGATTCCCAAACATAAGTTTGCTAATAAAATGATAGGGACAATCGCTAAAGCTTCCCAAAAACTACTGTCTGGTATCAATATTTGTTTGAATATATCTAAATAAACAACTACAAATAGTAATATAAAGCTCCCTAAAATTGTAAAATATTTTGTGATGGTTGCATAGGTTTTTTTTGCATTTTCACTTTTGGAATGATTAAATAAAAAAGGTTCAATTCCCAATCGGAAAGCAGTTGTAAACAAGGTCATGAATACTCCTAGCTTATAACAAGCAGCATACATTCCTAGTTCAGAATCTGCAATATCCGAAGGTAATAAGTACCGCAATAAAATTTTATCAAAGGCTTCATTAATTGAAAAAGCAATTCCAGCTATTAATACTGGCAAAGCATATTTCATCATTTTTTTCCAAATATTAATATCAAATGAAAATTTCATTTTAAAATAAAGAGGTACCAGCATTAAAAAAGTAATACCACTGGCAATTAAATTTGAAATAAACACATAAGCTACTTTTCCTTCCTCTAAATTAATCGCATTCCAAAAAGAATTGATATCGTTTTTAGCCCAAAGCGGCAGCACTAAAAAGAAAAATAAATTGAAGCCCAAATTAATACAAACATTAACTATTTTAATGATGGCGTACCGAGTAGGTTTTTCATTGGCACGCAACCAAACAAAAGGAATCACTACCAGTGCGTCTAATGCTAATATTAACAATCCACAGGTAATAAAATCTACATTAAAATTTAAAAATGTCGCTATTTCTGTTTTAACGGAAAGTATTAATACTAAAAAAATAAGTGTGGAAACTGTAAGCGACGTTAAGGCGGTAGACTGAATTTTTTCTTTTTTATAGTCCTCTTTATTTATAAATCTAAAAAAAGCGGTTTCCATTCCATAGGAAAGAAGTACGTTCCCTAATATCAAAAAAGCCATCAATGAAGCGTAGACTCCAAATTGTTCTTTCCCCAGAACCAAAACATATAATGGCACCAAAAAAATAGCTAAAGCTCTAGGTAAGACTGTAGCTAAACCATATATAAATGTTTGTTTAAAGAGCTTTTTAAAAACGTTCAATTCTTTTTATTTTATAATTTAAAAGTATTAAATTTCCAGGGGTATTGTACTGTTATAATTTATTATCAGGTGCCATTGAAGGGTAGGCTATTATTTGTTTTTCTTCGATATTTAAAATTTTATGATAATAGACTTTGTTATTATAATCATAACTTAAAACTGCCTCATTATTTTCTAATTTGAAAGGAGAAATCTTAGGTGGAGTATTAGTCGCTTCAATTATTGAATTGTTATCCATTATAACACTCTTATTTATATCATTTTTATAATAACCTTCAAAAACAGGATCCTTAGAAGTTTTCACATCGACACTTTTGCCTCTAAAATAAAACTCTTTTAGAGTCACTCCTTCTGATATATCATTAATAATAGCATAAATATTTAATCCTGAACCTCCTTCTTTTATGCCAGCAACCCACTTTTGACAATAGCTATTTTTAACGGTAAATGGGGTGTTTTGTGTTAATACAAAAGATTCTTTTTCCATTTTACAAGTACCACAACCGGTAGTTATACTTAGGAGAATTATTGCACTTATAAATAAAGCTAAAAAATTATACTTTTTGATAGATATTTTCATGATTTTAATTAAAACTTCAACACATTAAATCTACAAAATGTATTATTAATATTAACTGTCATTAGTTAAGATCTATTTTTAAGAAAACTAAAAAGCCTCTTGAATAATTCAAAAGGCTTTTTTTATATACTATGTTTTAAAATTTATCCAGCCAATGCTTCGTTTTGAAGAATTTGGCTAACGCCTAATTATCCAGCTAATGCTTCCGCACCACCTACAATTTCTAAGATTTCATTAGTAATAGACGCTTGTCTAGCTTTGTTGTATTGTAGTTTTAAAGCGTCACGTAATTCGGTTGCATTATCAGTTGCTTTGTGCATTGCTGTCATACGAGCACCGTGCTCACTTGCAGAAGAATCTCTTAGCGCTTTAAAAAGTTGCATTTTTAAGCTTTTAGGGATTAATTCTTCAACAATTTTTGCTTTTGAAGGCTCAAAAATATAATCTGCAGTTTCTACTTTTTCCTCCTTATTTTGATCGGAAACAATTGGTAAAAATTGTTCGTTCATAATAATTTGTGTAGCAGCATTTTTAAATTTATTATAAACTAAAACGATCTTATCGTAAGAACCATTAGTAAATAAATCCATTAATTTTTGTGCAATTACGGCATTATTTTCAAAAGTTAAGTCATCGAAAATCGCTATGTTATTTTCAAGAACATTTTGCTCTTTAGATAATACGTCATTTGCTTTTTTACCTAAAGTAAAAAGGTCTACTTGCTTACCTTTATAGACATCTTTAATTAAAGATACAGTGCTTTTTACAATGTTTGAATTAAAAGCACCTGCCAATCCACGATTAGAAGAAATAGCAACTATTAACACTTTATTTATAGCTCTTTCGTCTGCATAATCACTTCCAATATCACCATCTAAACTTGCGCTTAAACTTTGTAATAATTCGGTTTGCTTATCAGCATAAGGACGCATCGTAGTAATTGCATCTTGGGCTTTTTTCAATTTAGCAGCAGATACCATTTTCATGGCACTAGTAATCTGCATCGTTGAAGACACCGAAGATATTCTATTACGTATTTCTTTTAAATTTGCCATTGTATTAAGTATTCGGTATTTAGTACTTAGCGTTTTAAAATTTAAGTACTGAATACTAATTTTTAATTATAATTAGCTTCAATATCTTTTGCTACTTTTGATAATACTTCAACTGCTTCATCGGTTAATTTACCAACTTTTAAAGTGTTTAAAGTTTCTCTATGTTTTGCATTTAGGTATTCAATGAAATCTCTTTCAAATTCTTTCACCTTATTAACAGGTACATTACGTAATAAGTTTTTAGATCCTGCATAAATAATCGCAATCTGATCTTCAACGGTAAATGGGTCGTTTTGAGCTTGTTTTAAAATTTCAACGTTACGTTTACCCTTTTCTATAACACTTAAAGTAGCTGCATCAAGATCAGAACCAAACTTAGCAAAAGCTTCCAATTCACGGAATTGTGCTTGATCTAACTTAAGTGTACCAGATACTTTTTTCATTGATTTAACCTGAGCGTTACCACCCACACGTGATACAGAAATACCTACGTTAATTGCTGGACGAACACCTGAGTTAAATAAATCACCATCTAGGAATATTTGACCATCTGTAATTGAAATTACGTTTGTTGGAATATATGCTGATACATCACCTGCCTGTGTTTCGATAATTGGCAATGCTGTTAATGAACCACCACCTTTTACAACATCTTTTAAAGATTCAGGTAAATCGTTCATTTGTCTAGCGATAGCATCATCATTAATTACTTTAGCAGAACGCTCTAATAATCTTGAGTGAAGGTAAAATACATCTCCAGGATATGCCTCACGCCCTGGTGGACGACGTAATAATAAAGATACCTCACGGTAGGCTACGGCTTGTTTAGACAAATCATCATAGACTATTAATGCTGGACGACCAGTATCTCTAAAATACTCTCCAATAGCTGCACCTGCAAAAGGAGCATATACTTGCATTGGAGCAGGATCACTAGCATTTGCAGCAACAATAGTTGTATAAGCAAGAGCACCTTTTTCTTCTAAAACTTTAGCAATATTTGCTACGGTAGAAGCTTTTTGTCCAATCGCTACATATATACAATATACTGGTTCCCCAGCATCGTAAAATTCTTTTTGGTTTAGAATCGTATCAATACAAACTGTTGTTTTTCCAGTTTGACGATCGCCAATTACCAATTCACGTTGGCCTCTACCTACTGGAATCATTGCATCAATAGCTTTAATTCCTGTTTGAAGCGGTTCTGTTACTGGCTCACGGAAGATTACACCAGGTGCAATACGTTCTAATGGCATTTCGTAAGTTTTACCTGTAATTGCTCCTTTACCATCAATTGGTTCTCCTAGCGTATTTACAACACGAC
>JABHSQ010000004.1 GCA_018669795.1 Flavobacteriaceae bacterium
AATGCCGGACTGGGCTTTATTATCATTTTATTCCTGCACTTCTTTAATCATATGTCCTTAGTGAGAGCTAATGCTACCAAAGTCGCTGTTGTATGTATCTATACGCTATCGGCATTGGTTGTTTTTATATTAAATGACAAAGTAAATTGGGCTGTCGGTTTTGTACTTGCGATTGGAAATGGTGCAGGGGCATGGATTGCTAGTAGAGTATCGGTTAATAAGGGAGATGGTTTTATCAAAACCTTTCTTCTTGTGATAGTTGCAATTATGGCAATTAAACTTTGGTTCTTTTAGAGGATAGAGAATTATTTTGAGATAGTAAGAAAGAATTTTTGCTAGTAATTTGGTTCATTCTATAATCTCATAGTCAATACTTAGTTTTCGCAAAGCTCTTAATGCAGAACCAGCGTTTTTGTCTTTCATCTCAATATTTACAGCATCTCCTTCTAAGAGTATATCTGTAAGTTCATTTGATAAGAATTCACTAATGTTAGATGAAATTTCTGCAATACATTTGGCTATCGCTCTTCTATCTGGTCTCTGAGCATCACAAGATAATAAGTTTAATTTCATAAAAATATAATTTATTTATGCAATATACTAGAGTTATGGTAAGTCTGGATTATAATTATGCCTTTATTAAAAATTGACAAAAGTCACAATGTTTATTTGATCGCTACTATTTTTTTCAAAAAACTGGTTCATATAACCAGCTTCAAGCCTTATGTTTTTATTAATACGATATCCAATTCCTCCATACAGTCTATTTCTATCAAATACTGCGGGTTCTGTATTTAGAAATATCTCATTATAAGCAGAAAAATATAATTTGTTGTTTTCTTTTTTAGTTAAAGGAATGTTTAATCCTAAGAAATAACGCAGGCGCATTTTAAAATCACTTTGAACAAAGCGTTGTTCAAAACGATATCGATGGTTTAGGCTAACAATTCCAATTTTTTGTTTGGATGTGAATTGTTGAAATATGCGGTGTTCGTTAACCGAAACTTTATCGGTATTATTATCTAAATAATTTTCAGATAAAATATAGCCATAACCAAGCAACACGTTATTCTTGCTTTCATTAAATGTATAGCCCAAACCTACTCGTAACAATAACTGTTCTAGATCCCCAATGGTATTATAGTTTCTGTATTGTACCTCATTATGCAGATTCCATTTTTGACTTAGCTTTTTATTACCTATATAAATAAGCCAATTACCAAAATCACTGTCTTGACTTTTTGCAGAAATAGGAAATATCAACCCTAGAATTAATATTGCCACCTTTATTTTCTTTTTCATGCTATTATGATTTTTAGTTTTCTAGCTAATTACTTCCATGGAAGTATTGACCAATACCAGTAGAATCAAATTTATAAGCGGTGTCGTTTTCAGACTTATCCAATTTATTATTGATTGTTAAGCCCCATAAAACTAGCTCCATGCAAAAATATTGATCCTCTTTACTCAGTTTTGAAGCATATTTTTCAATTACTGATGACAAAGGTTTAACCGTTTTAAGATTAGTATAAAATTCGTTATCCGTATCTGTATAGTTCAATTCAATAAAGTTATTATCGAACCAATGAATTAAATCTGTGTAAGGGGTTTTAACTCCGTCTTTTTCTAGTTTAGGTATGCGTGGAAATATCTTTTCAAATTGCTTTATTACCGCATTATCAATTAGTATTTTCGCCACTTCATCAGCACCTTCTTGTTCTCCTTCGTAGACCAACTCAATTTTACCAGTTATGGATGGAATGATAGATATAAAGTCTACCAATCGGATTCTTGTCTTGTCAGAACCTGTTTCAATCAATCGTAATTTTGCAGCTGCCATTAGGTTTTCCATTGCACTAATAGTTAAACGAGCACTTACGCCGCTTTTGGCATCTACATACTCGCTACTTCGAGCTTGAAATGCTACCTCTTCTAAAAGATCTTTTGCTAGACTAGGAACTTGAATTAACGCTTTGTCTGCTACTGAAACCTTCGCTTCTTGCTGCGTAATTTTTCGGGCTAACTCAATTGATTTTGGATAGTGGGTAAAAATCTGAGATCCAATTCTATCTTTTAATGGGGTAACAATACTTCCTCTGTTGGTATAATCTTCTGGATTTGCAGTAAATACGAATTGAATATCCAGGGGCATCCTAAGCTGAAATCCACGTATCTGAATATCACCTTCTTGCAATATATTAAATAAGGATACTTGAATACGCGCCTGCAAATCTGGGAGCTCATTTAGTACGAATATAGAACGATTTGCCCTTGGGATCATCCCATAATGCAATACACGCTCATCTGAGTAAGGTAATTTTAAAGTGGCTGCTTTAATAGGATCTATATCTCCAATTAAATCTGAAACATTAACGTCTGGAGTCGCCAATTTCTCAAAGAAACGGTTAGATCTGTGCACCCAAGAAACCGTTGTTTTTTCTCCTAGTTCAGCGATTCTATCTCTTGCATATTTGGAAATAGGTTCAAATGGACTGTCGTTTATTTCAGATCCTTTTACGATGGGCATGTACTCATCGAGTAAGTCAACCATACTTCTGGCAATCCTTGTTTTGGCTTGACCGCGCAACCCTAATAAATTGATATGGTGTCCGGCAAGAATAGCTTTCTTCATCTGCGGGACTACGGTGTCTTCATAGCCCAATAAACCCTCAAAAACAGGCTTTTTTGCTTTAATGCGTAGAATTAAATTCGCCTGAATTTCTTCGTTTATCGTTTTGTTTTTATAGCCAGAATCTTTTAATTCTTTAAATGTGATTTCTTTTTTCATCGTAACTTATATTCTTTTAATTCTATTTTTTTCATAATCTTCAAAAATCATTTGACCCAATCCAGAAAGTCCAGTTAAAAAAGCTTTCCCTTTGTTTTGTGCTGTAAAAAGTTCTACAAATTGACGTAGATATGGATCTTGGGCAATCATAAATGTGGTGATTGGAATTTTTAATTTTCTCGCTTGTGCAGCTTTATTAAGGCATTTTGAAACAATCATTTCATCCAAGCCATTACTATTTTTGTAATACTCTCCAGATGGCAATCGAACACAGCTCGGTTTCCCGTCGGTAATCATAAAAATCTGTTTGTTTGTGTTTCGTTTTCTACGAAGAATATCCATGGCCAATTCCAATCCAGCTACTGTGTTGGTATGATAGGGGCCTACTTTTAAATAAGGTAAGTCCTTTATTTTAATGGGCCAAGCTTCATTTCCAAATACAATGATGTCTATGGTATCCTTGGGGTACTTGCGTTTGATCAATTCAACCAATGCCATTGCCACTTTTTTAGCAGGAGTAATTCGATCTTCACCATACAAAATCATGGAGTGACTAATATCGATCATAAGTACGGTACTCATTTGCGCCTTGTGCTTGGTTTCCTCAACAATTAAGTCATTTTCGGTTAAGCGTAAGTCTGATATTCCGTTGTTAATTTGTGCATTTTTTAAACTTTCTGTCATATTAATCCTGGCCAAATCGTCTCCATACTGAAAAGAACGATTTTCACCATCACGTTCATCTCCAACACCTACTTTTGTAGTCTGGTGATTTCCTATACCACTCTTCTTTAGCTTACCAAATATTTGGTCTAAGGCATACTCGCGCAATGCTGATTCTAGTTTAGCGGTCAATATATTTTTACCTTTCCCTTTACCTTTTTTACCTTCTTTTGGATCAATTTCTTCCTTAATATACCCTCGTTTCTTAAGCTCTTCTTCAAAATCACCTAGTGAATATTCATCACTGAATATGTTATATTCTTTGTCAAGTGTATTTAACCATTTAAACGCTTCATCAATATCACCTGAGGTATGGGTAAGTAAGTCTTTAAAAACATCAAATATCCTGTCAAAATTTGATGCTTCTTTTGAAATATGTTTACTGATTGTAAAACCTTTTCCAAAATTAAAATCTATCCCTGTCATATTATTTGTCTTTATTAATTTAGCCACTATTTAAATTATAATCTTCAACACCTTTTAAACATCGAAAGTTATATTTATACTGGATTTTTTATAGGTATTAGAAGTTTAGGTGATTTTTTTCAGCTTTTTGTGATGATAATAAGACGCAAAAACAAGTCTCTACAGTTAATATTACTAAATTAAGATTTAATGCTCTAAAAATAGACATCTTAAAACAAAATTAATTTTGACCTATTGTTGCGCATATAACTTATGTTAAATCATCTAATAAATCATAATTTTTTATTTTCAAAAATACAAAAAGTTTAATAAAATAAATATTTAATTAAACGAAATTACAGTTGTATTAAAATTAAAAGTTTACAGTTCTTAATTTTTTAAGTCAATTTATTTAACGAGGATTTCTTGGATAATTAATGCCTGAATATAGATTATTAGAAAATTTAAGCTTTTTAGAAGAAAGAATAAATACTCCTCAAAAAGGAATATTTAATTTATTAGACGAATAATACAAAAGAAACAAAATACTTTTATAAATTGAGGCATAAATAAAAACTAACTAATGGTTCAGTTTATGATCAATTTTTTAAAGTTATTAAAAAACGTTTTTATCCATTTTTTTTAAAAGTAATACTTTTCAAAAAGAAGCAGCATTAGCCTATTTCGCTGTATTCTCTTTTATTCCTATGATTGTAATAATTATTTCATTGTTGGGAATGTTTTTTGGTGAAGATGCTATTTCTGGAGAGGTTTATTAATACCGTTGCTGGTGGAGGCACATTACTGTCCTTACCAGTTCTTATTTTTTTAGGTTTGCCTCCCAGTGTGGCTAATGGAACGAATCGGGTTGCTATCGTTATTCAAACT
>JABHSQ010000003.1 GCA_018669795.1 Flavobacteriaceae bacterium
ACATTTAAGTTAACTGGACAAAAAATATTTATTACTTCTGGTGATCACGATCTTACGGAAAATATTATTCATTTGGTTATAGCAAGAGTTTCTGATTCACCTAAAGGCACTAAAGGAATAAGTTTATTTCTTGTACCAAAATTTATAGTTAAAGACGATGGCTCGATTGGTACAAGAAATGGAATATCAACAGGTTCCATTGAAAGTAAAATGGGAATTAAAGGGTCAGCTACTTGTGTATTAAATTTTGATTCTGCTGTTGGGTATATGATAGGTCCAAAAAATAAAGGACTAAGCTCAATGTTTACTATGATGAATTTAGAAAGAATAGTAGTCGGAATTCAAGGATTAGGAATATCTGAAATTGCTTATCAAAATTCATTAAATTACGCAAAAGAAAGAAAACAAGGAAATGCTAATAATAGCAAACCAAGTGATGCTGCTGATTTTATTATTGAACACGCAGACATTAGAAAATCATTGTTAAATATGAAATCAATTATTGAAGGAGAAAGAGCTCTTTGTTTTTGGTTGTCTCAACAAACAGAAGTAAGTCTTCATCATAGTGATGAAAAGATTAGACAAGAGGCATCAGATTTGGTTTCTTTGATAACTCCTGTTGTTAAAGCTTTATTTACAGATATGGGTATGGAAATTACTAGTGATGCAATGCAAATTTATGGAGGATATGGATATACTAAAGATCAAGGAATAGAGCAATTATATAGAGACAATAGAATTACACCAATTTATGAGGGTACAAATTCTGTTCAAGCAATTGACTTAGTTTTTAGAAAGTTAGTAAATAAAAATGGAGATATAATTGATAAATATATTTCTTTAATTAAAAAAGATATTCTTATTAAGGAAGAGAAAATTAATCCATTTGTCGAAAAATTAAATAAAAATATAGAAATTTTATTTAAATTTACTAACTGGATTAAAGAAAAAATGAAAAGTTCAAAAGACGATGTAAGTGCCGCTTGTAATGATTATTTAAAAGTTCTTGGTTTAGTAGCTACAGCACATGCCTGGGTTAAAGTTTTGGAAGTTAGTTTTAAGGATTATGAAAATAATAAAAAATTTTATGAAGAAAAAATTCAAACTGCAAATTTTTTCTTTAATAGGGTACTTCCAAGAATAGAGAGTTATTATTTGACAGCAACCAGTGGAAGTAAATATATTATGGATTTTAAATTTAATTAACATGAGCCATTACGATACAAATTTAGATAAGAACGATGCTAACTATGTACCATTATCTCCGCTGTCTTTTTTAGAAAGAACAAAGGATATTTATCCAAATTATGAAGCTATAGTTTATGAAAGTAGGTCATATACTTGGGGTGATGTTTATAAAAGATGTGTAAAATTTGCCAGCGCTCTTGATAAGATTGGAATAAAAACTGGAGATACTGTTTCTATAATGGCATTTAATACACCTGAAATATTTGAGGCGCATTATTCAATACCTATGGTAGGTGCAGTAATTAATGCGATCAACACAAGATTAGATCCTAAAACAATTAGTTATATTTTAGAACATAGTGATGCAAAAGTTTTAATAGTAGATAGACAATTTCATGAAGTTATTATTAAGGCTTTAAAAAATATAAAAACAAAAATAACAATCATTGATATAGATGATAAAGATGCAAATCTTATAGATTCAAAAAGAATTGGTGAACATGAGTATGAAAAATTCTTAAATACAGGTGATGAAAGTTATCAGTGGAAAAAACCAAAAGATGAATGGCAAGCTATTTCTTTAGGCTATACTTCAGGAACAACAGGAAACCCTAAAGGTGTTGTTTATCATCATCGAGGATCATATTTAATGGCAACTGGAAGCGCAGTGGCTTGGGACATGCCTAACAAATTAAACTTTTTATATACAGTTCCAATGTTTCATTGCAATGGATGGTGCTATCCATGGACACTCTCAATGTTGCATGGACGAGTAATTTGTTTAAGAAATATTGATGTAAAAAAAATCTTTGAATTAATTGATAAATATGAAG
>JABHSQ010000016.1 GCA_018669795.1 Flavobacteriaceae bacterium
AAACTCATAGTAGTTACATTACTCACATCCCAATTTCCAATAGGTTGGTTAAAAGCTTCAGCACTACAAAACATATGACTCATATTAGTAACATTACTCACATCCCAATTTCCAATAGGTTGGTTGAAAACAGTAGCCCCATAAAACATAAGCGACATATTTGTCACATTACTCACATCCCAGTTCCCAATGGGGTGGTCAAAAGCTTCAGCGTATCGAAACATACGATTCATATTTGTCACATTACTCACATCCCAATCTCCTATGGGTTGATTAAAGGAAGTAGCAAAACTAAACATCACTCTCATATTTGTCACATTACTCACATCCCAATCTCCTATGGGTTGATTAAAAGCCTCATTATAACCAAACATACCATTAATATCAGTCACATTACTTACGTCCCAAGCACTTATATCTTGGTTAAAGTCGTTATAAATAGGCTCGTCATTACTATCATATCCCAAGAAAAACATTAAATTCATATCTGTAACTTTAGTAGTCACCACTTTAGTTACATCTTCTTCATTAGCAACCATTGTTCTTAACGTTGCTTCATCAACAACAGTATACGTAATACCATTAACTACTCCCGTATCACCAACATTGGCATCTTCACAAGCCTTTATAGTTATACCGTTACTGTCTAAATAAATTGGATTATCTCCATTACATACAGATTGCTCATTTCCACCACCACCATCATCATTACCATTATCACTACTATCATCACTACTACAAGCAACGATTATTAAAGCTAAAAATAAATAGGATAGTTTTTTCATTGTGTTTAGTTTAAACCAAAAGTAGTTAATTAAAATTAGGCATAAAAAAACCACCCTAAATTAAAGAGTGGCTTGTAATCTTAAATGGTTAAGGATTAATTAGGGTCGCAGTTAGTGAAGTTAGGTTTTGGTAATGTCCATTGAGGTGCACCATCGCTAAAGCTACTACAACTTGTAACCCCATCAACACTCCAATCACTTAAATCTTGGTTAAAAGCAGTATTAATATAAAACATACTACCCATATAAATCACATTACTCACATCCCAACTACTTATATCTTGATTAAAAGAAGCACCCCAAAACATCTGCATCATATAAGTCACATTACCCACATCCCAATCTCCAATAGGTTGGTTGAAAACAGAGGCACTATAAAACATATCCATCATATCAGTCACATTACTCACATTCCAATTACCAATGGGTTGGTCAAAAGCTTCAGCGTATCGAAACATACGATTCATATTAGTCACATTACTAACATCCCAATCTCCAATAGGTTGATTAAAAGATGTTGCGTAATCAAACATCAGCGTCATATCAATCACATTACTCACATCCCAATTATTCAAAGGTTGGTTAAAAGCATAAGCACCACTAAAAATAGAACTCATATCAGTCACATTACTCACATCCCAATCTCCAATAGGTTGGTTAAAAGCAGTAGCATACTGAAACATATGAGACATATTTCTTACCTTACTAACATCCCAATTACTTATATCTTGATTAAAAGGAAGACCAACATTATTAGGATTCCAAAACATATAACTCATATCAGTCACATTACTCACATCCCAAGAACTTATATTTTGGTTAAAATCTCTTCCTGGCAAAAACATTTCGTTCATATTAATTATTCTTGAAGTACAAACCCTTGTTACATCCTCTTCATTGGCAACCATTGTTCTTAACATTGCTTCATCCACCACCGTGTAAGTAACGCCATTAATTACTCCTGTATCTCCTACATTGGCACAATCATAAGCCTTAATAGTAACACCGTTACTGTCTAAATAAATAGGATTTACTCCATTACAAGAAGATTGCTCATTTCCTCCACTATCATCACTACTACAAGCAACGATTAATAAAGCTAAAAATAAATAGGATAGTTTTTTCATTGTGTTGATTATTAGTTATAAAGTAAAAGTAGTAAATTTTATATAAAACTATTAGGTGTATTATAATCGCATCTATTATATAATAAAGAAGGAATTTCTATTTTTCATTTATTATCTCATCTTCAGCATAGGTTATCATTAATTTTCCGTGTGCAAACGTTTGATTTTTACAAGAAGCCACGCCGAATTTGATACTATAAAGCTTAGCGCTTCCAATTGTTTTAAATTCAGGATTGAAAGTTTTATCGCTTTTAGTTATCCTATTCTCATCTAAAAACTTTTTCATCTTGTTGCTATTTAAAAAGCTATCTAAATGCTCCTTATCTCTAAAGAGCTTAAGTATTGGTTCAATATTTCTCAAAAAATTCTTCTTTAATTGCTTTTATATCTTCTTGTGAAATTTCTTTGTCCTGTGAAATCTCTACTATTGTATCAATGCTTTTCAAAGAAGGTAATATATACTTGGCTATTTCTACTTTAATTTTTAATCTTTGAAATGCGCTTAGTTCCTTTAAATCTTCAAATATCCCTTCACTATCTTCGGTTATTACTCTTTCAAATAATTCTCTGACCGCATTAGTTACTATGTTTTTGCTTTTTGGTGGTCTTCCTTGACCGTACTTATTTCCTTTCTCAAATCCCATACCTGTTATTTCACGTTATTTAACTTGATTCTTTTCTTGTATCATTAAAAATATGCAGTCCCTTACTTAATAAACGTTTAAGGTCGGTATTTGTTTTAAGGTTTACTTCTAATCGGTACAATTATGATAATGCATTTGCTGAGGTTTATAGTTTATTAATGGTACAGATTAAATGTGGTACGTTTTTTATTAATAATCATTCCTTCTATCTTTTTTGTTTTTATTATGTATTTCCTTCTCATCATTTCTATATGCTGATAGGTATTTCATAAAGTTCTTTTTTATTAAAATAAATGAGGGTGTTAAAAGTAACGTCTTGTAAATATCCTTTTGACTAAACATTCCTATAAGTGCTTCTTTAATTTCTTCTTTAGTGTAGTCGATTGCTATCTTGTTAAAGTTGTTTATGTCTCTATTCGATAAGTCAAATACTACTTTCTCAGGTAGTGTAGTTTTGTGTTGCATAACTTTATTCCATTGAACAACTACATCTCTCCATTGTGTTTCAAATTCTTCAATAGAGGTCTTTAAATTTTTATCACCTAAAAAACTCTTTTCTTTTTTTATATTATTATTAATATCAATATCAATATCAGTATCAGTATCAGTATCAGTATCAGTAACAAGGAAGCGTTGCGATGGGTTGCGACCTTTTGCGATATCTTCAGCTTCTTCTAAGGTTATTTTCTCCTTTTTATATTGGCTGTATAAGTCTTTATTCCAGCGTTTTAAGTTGCCCTCTCTACCTACTACACTTCGGTTTTTAACTATACCTTCATATTTTTCTAAATCTCTATTTAATTGCCTTTCTATTGGTTTCCAAACTACAAGTAAAAGTCTATCTTCTAATTCTGTTTTTATTCCATTAACGTAATTTAACAAGTGTTGAAATAATATTCCTTTCTCCTCATTAGTTAAATGCTCTATTGTATAAATCAAATCATTATACAATACAAAACTTTTTTTGCTTATTTCCATCTTAAATATTTTGTATATAAAAAGGCTTAAATTCCACTTCGTCACCGCTACAGGACTTAGTTTCATTCAAACCTTTTGTTAAATATATTATTTTCATTGTAGCGGGTTTAATAACAATACTTTATATTAAATCACATTATACACAGTAACAGATGTAGCTTTAGTTGGAGGCGGTACGTATCCACAACCTGGAGAAATTTCATTGTCACATAATGGTATATTGTTTTTAGATGAATTACCTGAATTTAAAAGGGGAGTGCTTGAAGTTATGCGACAACCTTTAGAAGATAGAGAGATCACCATCTCTAGAGCAAAGTTTACAGTAACGTACCCCTCAAGTTTTATGTTAGTGGCTAGTATGAATCCAAGCCCTAGTGGATACTTTAATGATCCTAATGCACCAATGACTTCTACTCCAGCAGAGATGCAACGGTATTTAAGTAAAGTATCTGGTCCATTATTAGACCGAATAGATATTCATATAGAAGTAACTCCAGTTCCTTTTGAAAAACTGAGTGATGATCGTAAGGGAGAAAAGAGTACTATAATTAGAGAACGCGTTACCAAAACCAGAAAGATACAATCAGAACGTTTTTCAGAATTAGAAAGCGTACATTATAATGCCCAGATGGGCGTAAAGCAAATCGGGGAGTATTGTAAGTTGGATAATGCCTCTTTACAACTGTTAAAAACAGCCATGGAGCGATTAAATCTTTCCGCTAGAGCTTATGATCGAATATTAAAAGTTTCACGAACTATAGCCGATTTGGAAGCTTCGGATATCATTACCGGTAATCACATTTCAGAAGCCATTCAATATAGGAGTTTAGATCGGAATGGTTGGTTGGGTTAATTATGATTTAATAATAGACCTAAAGGTAAGATTGATTCGAGGAGTATTGATTTTTTTAGTAGGAGGAAGTCTATGCAGCCAATGAGTTTGAGTCTCGTCTTTCATAATTAATAAACTGCCATGCTCTAAGTATAAATCCACCTTTTTTTTAGATTCCTTGTGTTTAAAAGCAAATTTCCGTTCAGCTCCAAAACTTAGTGATCCTATAGCTCCATTTTTTTTTAGATCTTTTTCGCCATCACTATGCCAAGCCATTCCTTCATTACCACTATGGTAAAGATTTAGTAAACAAGAATTAAAATATTCTCCTGTTTTTTGTTGAATTAGTTCTTTTAAAAAGAATAATTCTTTAGTCCAAGGGATTGCTTTTTTGGTAACTTTAGAGTAGGTATAAGTAAACTCTTCTTCTGCATACCAAGCTACTTTACGTTTGGTAATTATTTTTTTACCAAATATGATGGCTTCATCATTTTTCCATGCTATGTTATGAAATAAGGATTGATAATAATAGTCTGCATCATTTTGACTTAAAACTTTTCCATAATAATTAACAGTACCTTCTTTTGGGAGTAAATTGGTATTGGAATTAAATTCTAAATCAAATAGTTTCATGTTTACTGTTAAATAATTAAATCAAAACTTAATTTTTTTATAGGTTTAAGTAAGCAACTATTCTTATTAATCCTTATTTTTCTCTTTAAGAAGTTAAATATAGTAAAGTTTTTATGCAGTTAATGCTAATAAATTAAATAATTATTAATTTCATTTCTTTGATTTAACAATAAATTAAGGTGAACAAAAACAGGGCTATCGTATCTTTATAAATAACACTAAAATTAACGATGGTAGTCGTAGTTGTTTTTTTATTATTCTAGCATAGAAAAATCATCAGCAAAAACCAAAACTAAATTTTCTGTAGAATTTTAAAAAGTACCAATTAGAAACGGACTTGATGTCGTTCTTTATCAAGATAAAATGATCTTATCGTTTTAAAGAATCTTAAACAAAAAACTAATATTAACTAAAGTCAACTATTAAAATGAGCAAGCCAAAAAATTGCATAACCGTAACGAAAGCAAAAGCACTGCAAAAAAACTGGAACGATACCAGAGCTGTAGATATAAAAAGGGCGAAGGGAGCTAAAGATGTTAATGCAGTAACTTTTAATATTGACCAATTACAAGAGTTTATAGATTATGTAAAGAGCGAATCTGCAAAACAGCGTATCGCTAATCCAGGAATTAGAGTTTACTTTGCTGCCTATAATAATGCGGTATCAGATAAAGCAACGGTGTTCTTAAATGCAACCGAAAGTGATGATGGTAACGCTGCTAATAATTATGGGATTGATCCTTTGAATTTTGGTGATGGACTTTGGCCACCTTATAATTATTAATATTGGAACCTATGTTAAATCATTATTTAAATGTATTGCCAATATATTTTTTAGAGTTATTAGCAATTCTAACTGGGTTTTATTTTCTGTTTAAAAGAAAAACAAATAAATGGAATAAGGGGCTAGTTTATTTTTTAATGTTTATTGTTTTTATAGAGTTAATAGCTTCATATGCTGTTATTGGCTTTTTCTCAGATTATCACTGTTTTTCATTTGTAGAGAACACTTTATTTGAAAACAACACTTGGGTTTACAATTGTTTTATGCTCCTTGAATTTATCTTTTTTATATTATATTTTAGATATTATATAAAGTCATGTTATTGGAAAAATAATATCAAAATTGCTGTCATTATTTTTATAGTGACAGCAATTTTAAATTTATTACTGACAAATATATTTTTTAGAAGTTATTCTCAAACAACTATAATTTTCGGCACATTGTTGCTTTTAATTACTGTTTTTAGATTTTATTTTGAATTATTAAATAGTGATGACGTATTAAATATTAAAAGATATTTACCTTTATATATATCCATTGGAATTTTAATATTTTATTTATGTTTTTCACCTTTAAGTATTTATTCAAATTATTATAAAATAGCGAATAAATTATTTATGAAAGTATTTTCAAACGGATTATTATTTGCGAACTTGTTTAAATACCTGATTTTTTCTTTAGGTTTTTTGGTATGTTCAAAAAACATGAATAATGAACTAAATGAAAAATAGATACTAACTTAGTATTAATTATGATTCAAGAACAGGAAAAAATGATCACCCAAGAAACAATTGTATTAATTGTTTATGTCATTGCTATTATTTTTGGTTTGCTATTATTTGTAATATGGATTTTTATTGCTTTTCAGAAGCGTAAAAACAAATTATTAGTAGAACAAATTGAAGCAGAAAAAAGATATGAACGTGAATTGGCAACTTCCCAATTAGAAATTCAAGAACAAACATTTAAAAATATTGGTTGGGAATTACATGATAATGTTGGTCAATTACTCTCAGTACTAAGTATTCAGTTAAATATGATGCTTTTAAAAGCACCAAGAACCATACAAAAACAATTAAAAGATACTAGTGATGTTCTTGGCAACACCATACAAGAAGTTCGTAACCTATCTAAAACTTTAAATAATGAGGTGGTTAATAAAAATGGTTTAATTCGTTCTTTAGAAATAGAAGTTGAACGGTTTAATAGACTTAAATATTTGGAAGCCTTTATTCAGGTTAACGGAAAGGTAAGATACATTTCTACTGAACATGAAATATTAATTTTTAGAATGTATCAAGAATTCTTATCCAATGTGATGAAACACTCTAAAGCAAAAAACTTATCTGTAACCTTAAATTTTAATGCTAATGATTTAGAAATAATTGCAGAAGATAATGGGCTTGGTTTTGATACTTCCCAAAAAACAGAAAGTTCTGGCTTGCAGACAATTAAAGGAAGAGCCGCACTGTTGAGTGCAAAATATTCATTAACATCAGTAATTAATAATGGGACCAAATTAGTACTACTATATACCTTTCCAAATGACACAAAAAATTGATTATAACTTAGTAATTGTCGATGATCACTTATTAGTTGCCGATTCTCTGAAAATGTTAATTGAAACTTTTTCAGGTTACCATGTATTGTATCATGCTAAAAATGGAATGGATTTACAGCAAAAAATAATCACTAATAAATCTATTCCTGATCTTATTTTACTAGATGTTAATATGCCATTAATGAATGGTTATAAAACGATGGAATTGTTATCTAAAGAATATCCAGAAGTTAAAGTATTAGCCCTATCTATAGATGATGATGAGCAAATGGTTTTAGGAATGTTAAGTAGGGGAGCAAATGGTTATTTACTGAAGAACATACATCCTGATGCTTTAAAAATAGCTTTAAACGAAGTGATTGAAAAAGGATATTATCATTCAGGAAATGTTGCAAATATCTTATTAAAATCCTTAAAACCAAAAAAAGGAACACCCACTATTAAGTTAGAAGAGCGTGAATTGAAATTTCTACAATTATCATGTAGTGAATTGACCTATGCTGAAATAGCAGCGCTTATGTTTTTGAGTCCCAAAACAATAGATAATTACCGAAGTAAGTTATTTAAACGATTCCAAGTTAAAAATAGAGTTGGTTTGGTGATTTTTGCTTTAAAAAATAATTTAATAAGTATCTAATTATTAAACACAAGCTTTCCATAGAGGATCCATAGGTACTGGTGCTACTAAATTAATTTCTTCTTTTTTTATGGGGTGTATAAAAGATAAATTTCTTGAATGCAAGTGGATTCCTCCATTTTTATTACTTCTGTCAAAACCGTATTTTAAATCTCCTTTAATTGGAGATCCTATAGATGACAATTGTGATCTGATTTGGTGATGCCTTCCTGTTTTTAAATCAATTTCTAATAAGGAGTACCGATCTAGTTTTTTAATAACTTGGTAATCTAAAATGGCTTTTTTACTATCTGGAACTTCATTTTTATGAGCATGCGATTTATTTTGCTTAGGATTTCTTTTTAAATAATGAATTAATGTACCTGAAGCAGAAACTGGTTCGTCTTTTACAATTGCCCAATATGTTTTTTTTGTATTTCGCTCTGAAAAGAGTTTGTTTAACCTTGACAATGCTTTACTGGTACGCGCAAAAATAACAATACCGCTGGTAGGTCTATCCAAACGATGAACAACTCCTAAAAATACAGCTCCTGGTTTGTTATGTTTTTCTGCAATGTATTGTTTAACTACTTCAGATAGGGGAGTATCACCAGTTTTATCTCCCTGCACAATATCACCCACTCGTTTATTGATAGCAATGATGTGATTGTCTTCATATATAACTTGAAGATTATCTTTAGTTGAAATTATTTTTGAAGACAAATTATTTTTGTTTTACTCACTACCAACTACTCACTATGTTAATATTGCTCTTTCTCATTAGGGAAATCACCACTCTTTACATCGTTAATGTAATTTTCAAAAGCATTAGTCATTTCGTGATACATATCTAAATAGCGTCTTAAAAAGCGAGGATTAAACTCATGGGTCATTCCTAACATATCATGTGTTACCAAAACTTGTCCGTCAACTCCACTTCCAGCACCAATTCCGATAATAGGTATTTGAACACTTTTAGCAACTTCTTCAGCCAGTTTAGCAGGTACTTTTTCTAAAACAATTGCAAAACAACCAGTTTTTTCAAGCATTAAAGCATCTCTTTTAAGTTGTTCTGCTTCTTCTTCTTCTTTAGCTCTAACTGTATAGGTTCCAAATTTATATATAGATTGTGGTGTAAGGCCTAAATGACCCATAACTGGTATTCCTGCATTTAATATTCTTTTAATAGAATCTTTCACCTCTTTTCCACCTTCAAGTTTAACAGCGTGACCACCACTTTCTTTCATGATTCTAATAGCAGATCTTAACGCTTCTTTAGGATCACTTTGATAGGTTCCAAAAGGTAAATCAACCACCACTAAACATCGATCAATAGCTCTCACTACCGAGGAAGCATGATAAATCATTTCATTTAAAGTGATAGGAAGTGTAGTTTCATGACCTGCCATAACATTGGAAGCAGAATCACCTACTAGTATGATGTCAACACCAGCATTATCTAAAATCTTTGCCATGGTGTAATCATATGCCGTTAGCATCGAAATTTTTTCACCTTTACTTTTCATATCTATCAATGTTTTGATAGTAATGCGTTTGTACTCTTTTTTAGCTGTACTCATAAGTTTAACAAAATTGATTGGTAAATGTACTAATTTTGGAACGTAATTTTAAGGTGGATTCTAAAAATTCATTTCTTCCAAAAAAAATTGAGAATTTTCATATGAATGAATATTAAATGGTCGTATTTGTTTAAAAATATTGGAAATAATCCATAGTTATTATGGATATATTCCATAATTTTGAGAAATGGAAATATTCTCATCAGGAAAACTTAGTAAAGTAAAAAATGGGCATGCTCCAGAGGTGTCCAAACAAACAGGTTTTCCTAGTCCCGCGACGCATTATGCAGAACCTAGTATCGATTTACATAAAGAATTAATTGCTAATCGTGATGCTACTTTTTTTGTACGAATCGCTGGGGATGAACTTTCATATTACAATATTTGGGATAAGGATGTATTATTAATTGATCGATCATTAAAACCTAAAAAAAATGATTTGGTATTGGTGATCATAGATGGAGAATTTAGAGTGGTTAAATTTCCTAAAGTATTTTTAGCAACCGAATTCGTCCTTTGGGGATTGATTCGTTATATTATTCATTACGCTCGATGATTGCTTTGGTAGATTGTAATAGTTTTTACGCTACATGCGAGCAAGTATTTCGTCCTGATTTATGGGGTAAACCTGTTGTTGTTCTTAGTAATAACGATGGTTGTATAATTGCTGCCAATAAAGAAGCAAAGGCTATTTCAGAAATTTCAATGTTTGAACCTATTTTTAAAATCAAAAAGCAATTAATTAAACATAACGTCACGATCTTTTCTTCTAATTATACCCTTTATGGCGAAATGTCACAGCGGGTGATGAATATTCTTAGTGCTTTTTCACCACAAGTTGAAATTTATAGCATCGATGAGGCTTTTGTAGATGTTTCAGGAATGGAGTATTTTTCATTGAACCAATATGGCCATCAGATGAAGGATGCCATTTTTGACTATACAGGTCTTCCTGTAGGAGTAGGAATAGCACCCACTAAGGTATTGGCAAAATTGGCAAATAGAATTTCTAAGAAACGTGTCTCAGAAAACCAGGGTGTTTTTGTGATTGATTCCGAAGAAAAAAGAATAGAAGCACTAAAATGGGCAACTATAAAAATGATCTGGGGAATCGGTAGTAAATATGCAAAACGTCTAAAAAAAATTGGAATTTTTACTGCTTATGAATTTACGCAACTTCCAGAAGAATGGGTTCGGAAAAATATGACGGTCTTAGGAGTTCGTATTTGGAATGAATTAAAAGGACAACCAAGTATCGAATTTAAAACGATGCCCAAGCCAAAAAAAGGAATAGGTACTGCAAAATCATTTGGAAAAAAAATAGAAGATTTAGGAATGATTCAAGAGGCTTGCTCTTATTATATTAGTGAGGTTAGTGAAACGCTTCGGAATCAAAAATCTTGCGCAACTTATCTTCAGGTCTTTTTACATACCAATTACTTTAGCGACCGCGATAAACAATACGCTAATAGTATTACCATAACATTAAGTATTCCTACGAGCGATACATTTGTTTTGATTTCAGAAGCAAAAAAAGCGTTGGATGCTATTTATAAACCGGGATATCGTTATAAAAAAGTAGGGGTGTGTTTAAGCGGTATCATTCCGAGTGAATATGTGCAGGGTAATTTATTTATAGCAGCTCCACGATTTGATAAAAAAGAGTTAATGAATGTTTTTGACAGGATGAACAGGAAATACGGAAAGTCTACGTTGTTTTCAGGTTTGGTTGGAACTCGGGTAAAAGAATGGGAATTAATAAAAGAAGATCGAAGCCCTCGGTATACAACACAATGGAATGAATTATTAACGGTAAAAGCGAATAGGTACTAAATTTGACTACCTTTTTAAAAATAAATATGCCAACCTGTCATATCAAATCTACTGGCATAAAGATTGCCATATACAAAATGTCTCATTAATTTTTGAGATTTTAAATTTTTGATAAATAAAAATATAATTTATAATTATGAATAAAATAATAGGAATCGATTTAGGAACAACCAACTCTTGTGTGGCTGTAATGGAAGGTAGTGAGCCGACTATAATTCCTAATGCCGAAGGAAAAAGAACAACACCTTCAGTTATTGCATTTGTAGAAGATGGTGAAATTAAAGTTGGAGATCCTGCAAAAAGACAAGCAGTGACTAATCCAACAAAAACTATTTCTTCTATAAAAAGGTTTATGGGAAATACGTTCACTGAATCTAGTAAAGAAGCAAAACGCGCTGCTTACAAAGTAGTAAAAGGAGACAACGATACTGCTCGTGTAGATATCGATGGTAGAATGTACACTCCGCAAGAACTTTCTGCAATGATTCTTCAAAAAATGAAGAAAACTGCTGAAGATTATTTAGGACATAGTGTAACGGAAGCTGTAATTACAGTACCAGCATATTTTAACGATAGTCAGCGTCATGCAACTAAAGAAGCAGGTGAAATTGCTGGATTAAAAGTTAGGAGAATCATCAACGAGCCAACAGCAGCTGCTTTAGCTTACGGAATGGACAAAAAAGGTACAGACCAAAAAATAGTAGTATTTGATTTTGGTGGTGGAACTCATGATGTTTCTATTCTTGAATTAGGAGACGGTGTATTTGAGGTATTATCTACCGATGGTGATACACACTTAGGAGGAGATGATGTTGATCAAAAAATTATTAACTGGTTAGCTGAAGAATTTAAGAATGATGAAGGTATAGACTTACGTGATGACCCAATGGCATTGCAACGTTTAAAAGAAGCTGCAGAAAAAGCAAAAATTGAATTATCTACTGCTGCGCAAACAGAAATTAATTTACCTTATGTTACTGCTACTGCTAGTGGGCCAAAGCACTTGGTAAGAACATTGTCAAGATCTAAATTTGAGCAATTAATTGATGATTTAGTAAAACGCACTATTTCACCTTGTAAAAAAGCATTAAAAGATGCTGGACTTTCAAAAAGTGATATTGACGAAATTATCTTAGTAGGAGGATCTACTCGTATTCCTGCAGTGCAAGAAGCGGTAGAAAAATTCTTTGGTAAAAAACCAAATAAAGGAGTAAATCCCGATGAGGTAGTTGCTTTAGGAGCTGCCATTCAAGGAGGTGTGCTAACTGGAGATGTAAAAGATGTATTGTTATTAGATGTAACTCCGCTTTCTTTAGGGATTGAAACAATGGGTGGTGTTATGACTCATTTAATTGAATCTAATACAACCATTCCAACGAAGAAATCACAAGTGTTTTCGACAGCTGCAGACAATCAACCAAGTGTTGAGATTCATGCAATGCAAGGAGAACGTCCTATGGCTGCAGATAATAAAACGATTGGTCGTTTTCATTTAGATGGTATTCCGCCAGCACAAAGAGGTACTCCGCAAATTGAAGTAACTTTTGATATTGATGCTAACGGAATCATTAAAGTAAGTGCTACCGATAAAGCAACTGGAAAATCTCAAGACATTCGAATTGAAGCATCTTCAGGATTAACAGATGAGGAAGTGCAAAAAATGAAACAAGATGCAGAAGCAAATGCAGAATCTGATAAGTTAGTGAAAGAGAAGGCAGATAAGTTGAATGAAGCGGATGCAATGATTTTTCAAACTGAAAAGCAACTGAGTGAATTTGGAGATAAAATCTCTGAAGATAATAAAAAGCCAGTTGAAGAAGCCTTAGAAGAATTGAAAAAAGCTTATGAAACTAAAGAAGTTGAAACCATTCAGCCAGCTTTAGATAAAATCAACGAAGCATGGAAAGCTGCGTCTGAAGAGATGTATAAAGCACAAGCTGATGCTCAACAAGAAGGCGGAGCGCCAACAGGAGATGCTGAAGCACAAGGAGAAGCTACAGAAGAAAACAGTGATGTAGAAGATGTAGACTTCGAAGAAGTAAAATAAAATCTGTTATATATAAATTTAAAAGCGACACATTGTGTCGCTTTTTTATGGTATAAATAAAAATATTATCTATATTGTTCACACTAAATTAACATTAAAAACAAGCAACAATGAAAAAAGTATTATTTACAGTAACGATAGTAGCAGCCTTAGTAGTAGTATTTACAGCTATATCTTGTAAATCTGAAGCAAAAAAAGAAACGGAAGAAAATAAAACTGAAGTTGTAAAAGAGGAAATGGAAAAAGCAGCATACCAATGTCCTATGAAATGTGAAGGAGATAAAACCTATGATGCGCCAGGAAAATGTCCGGTTTGTAAAATGGATTTAAAAGAAGTAGAAGGTAAAGTTAAAAGACACTTAAAAGAAGTAGACAGCGATGTTAATAGTCACATAAAAAAAGATGAAGGCAAAGCTAAAAGTCATTTAAAAGAAGGAGAAGATGATGTTAAAAAGGATATTGAAAAAGCAGATGCTGATGTTAAAAAGGAATACGAAAAATTAAAAGGTGATGTTGAAAAGAAGAATAATAAAGAAAGTAAATAACAACACCACGATTCAGAGTAAATAGTATCATAAAAAAGCAGCTTTAAAGCTGCTTTTTTAGTAGTTTATATTTTAATTCTCATTTTCGATTGCTATTGCAATAATGCCTTTATCTCTAGGTGAAACTGATTTATTTTTCAGAGAGTTTCTTTATAAAGTCAGTATTGATTTCATGAGCACCATCAAACACATGAATATCTAGATGTTCTCCGAATAGATTAGTGCCTTTTATGGTTTCTTCCGTTTTTCTTGCCTCGTTTATATATTGATCTTTATCTCCATATAAGTAAGTAACTTGTGTTTGTGCTGTTAAAAATGAAAAGTCTTCAGGTTTCAATTCAGTTGGGATACCTCCGGAATGTAATATTAAATGATTGCATTTTATCTTTCTGCTCGCAACCCATCTCGCAGCAATAGATACGCCTTGAGAATATCCAAAAATAATTAAATTATGAGTTGGGCTGTCTATTTCAGATTTATATATTTCATCAACATACGCCAATACATTTTTGGTTTCATCAATGGTATTTTCTCTTGTCAACCAAGAGGCACCGACATGATTAAAGTTTTTTCCTTGATAATATTTAGAGGGAGCTTGAGGAGCAATTATAAAATTTTCTTCCGAATTAATTCTTAAAAAATAATTAATAAAATACTTGCTTAAATAGCCCAGTCCATGAAAAACGATCCATACATTTTTTGTTTTTTCAGTTAAATTATTTAAAACAGAATACGTATTAGAAGCTGTATAGATTACTTTTTTTTCAATCGTCATTTTGTAATTCATTTTGTATTTTTACAAAAGTAAATTAATTATATGAATAAAAGCAAAGAACAAATTTTAGCAGCCTGTAATGCAATATGTAAAAACACCTTAATGGAAACGTTAGAGATCGAATTTATTGATCTTACGGAGGATGTGTTAATTGCTAGAATGCCTGTTACTCCCAGAGTTCATCAACCTGACGGGCTCTTGCACGGAGGAGCTTCTGTTGCATTGGCAGAAAGTATAGGAAGTGCCGCAGCTATTGTGTTTTTGGGCAAAGAAAATAGTACGATTCGAGGTTTGGAAATTTCAGCAAATCACATCAAAAGTATAAGCGATGGTTTTGTTTATGCAAAGGCAACAGCTTTGCATAGAGGTAAAACAACTCAACTTTGGCAGATTAGAATTGAAAACGAAGCAGCAGAGTTAATTTCCTTAGTAAAGTTAACAACCATTACTTTTTATAAATAAAACGATCCTGGATCTTACAGATATTCTAAAAAAAGTTGCACAGCAGTATTCAGAAGACTTACCTTTTGCACTTTACTCTTTGCCAAATAGTAAAGACCTTACTATTGTATTACAAAATAATAATGTTTTGTATGATACTACAAGTTATGCTGAAGAATCTTTTGCCTTTGCTCCATTTGATTATCATGGAAAAGCACTTTGTATTCCCTTGAAAAAAAGTGTGTTTTTTGAAACTGAATTTATTTTGAACACCATTGATAAAAATGATATTATAATAAATGAGGATTTACAAACTAAAAAAAATTATTGTAAACAAGTAAAAAAAGCTATAAGTGTTATAAAATCTAGTAATGCCTCAAAAATTGTTCTTTCTAGAAAAAAAGAGATTGACTTAAAACAATTCGATATCTCTATACTGATAAAAAGATTATTAAATTTATATCCTAATGCTTTCAGATATATATGGTATCATCCCCAAACGGGTTTTTGGTGTGGTGCTTCTCCAGAGGTTCTATTAGAAATGGAAAGAATTTCTTTTGCAACTATGGCACTTGCAGGAACACAAAGAGTTAAAAAAGATGCCATTCCTTATTGGAATTTTAAAGAGTTAAATGAACAAAAAATAGTAGTAGATTCAATTGCTGCTAGCCTACAAAAAGTAGCTTCAGTTATTAGAACTTCAGAAACATACAATTATCAAGCTGCGTCTTTAGTTCATCTACGAACTGATATTACAGGAACTCTTAAAGAAGGAAAAAACACTTTGTCGATGATAGCTTCTATATTGCATCCAACACCCGCTGTTTGTGGTACTCCTCAAGATTATGCAAAATCTTATATTTTGGATAATGAAGATTATAGCAGAGAATTTTATACCGGTTTTTTAGGTCCAATTTATCAAAAAGACTCTTGTTCGAAATTGTTTGTTAATTTGCGTTGTATGAAAATTGATGCAAATATTGCTACCTTATTTGTTGGTGGAGGAATTACTATTGATTCAGAACCAGAAAGTGAATGGGAAGAGACCCAACATAAATTACAAACCATGCTACAAGTAATCTATCCGATGTTATAAAATTTTCTATTACTATTTGTACTTTTACAGCAATGAAGTTTTCCAATAAAAAATTATCTCAAACCATTACTCAATTATGTATTGCAAAGGGAATACGAAATATTGTTATTTCCCCGGGATCTCGTAATGCACCATTAACTATTGGATTTACAGAAAACAAAAATTTTATAAATTATAGCATTGTAGATGAACGGTGTGCTGCTTTTTTTGCTTTAGGTATCGCTCAGCAACTTGACGAACCTGTGGCATTAGTTTGTTCTTCGGGATCTGCATTGTTAAATTATTATCCCGCTATTTCAGAATCTTATTATAGTGATATTCCATTAGTTATTTTGTCAGCTGATCGTCCTTCAGAATTAATTAATATAGGAGATGGACAAACGATTCAACAAGAAAATGTATTTCAAAATCATATTTTAGAAAATGCTAATTGTATTGAGGGCGATGCATATAACTTATTTAATGAAGCAATAATTAATTCAGCTTTAAATACTGCAATTATTAAGAAAGGACCTGTTCATATAAACTTACCTTTCTCTGAACCTTTATATAAAACTATAGAAAATTTAACAATTACTGTTAAAAGTACTCCGATTCTAGTAGCTGCTAAAAAAGTTAATGAGGATTTAATTCCATTTGTAAAAAAGTGGAATATCGCTAAAAAAAAATTAATTTTAGTCGGCGTATTAAAGCCAAATAGTATTGAAAAAAAATATTTAGATATTCTTGCTAAAGACGAAAGCATTATTGTGCTAACTGAAACTACTTCAAACCTCCATAACAAAAATTTTTTCCCTGCAATAGACCAACTAATAGCTTCCTTCGATAAAAATGAATTGATTAAGTTTGAACCAGAAATTCTTTTAACGTTTGGAGGTATGATTATTTCCAAAAAAATAAAAGCACTTCTAAGAGGTTATTCTCCAAAAGAACATTGGCATATAGATTCTAAAAAGGCTTATGATACATTTTTTTGTTTAACACATCATTTTAAAATAACAGCTAATTTATTCTTTAAAGAATTATTTCCAAGGATTGAACCAGTTAAAAGTAATTATCAATCTAATTACTTGTCTATAAAAAAATATAGATTAAAAAGACATCAAGAATACATAAGTATTATTCCATATTCAGATTTGAAAATATTCTCAGCTATTGTGGAAATTATGCCAAAAAATATGCAATTGCAATTGAGTAATAGTTCAATAGTTCGATATGCTCAATTTTTTGATTTTGATAAGTGTATTGATGTTTTTTGTAATAGAGGAACAAGTGGTATAGATGGTAGTACTTCAACAGCAATAGGAGCAGCAGTAGTCTCAAAGAAAGAAACGCTATGTATAACAGGAGATTTAAGCTTTTTATATGATAGTAATGCATTGTGGAATAATTACATGCCATGTAATTTTAAAATTATAGTTATTAATAATGGAGGTGGGGGAATATTTAGAATATTACCCGGTGAGAAAAATACCGATAACTTTGACACTTTCTTTGAAACAAAGCATAAATTTACGGCTTCGAATTTATGTGAAATGTATAATTTAGAATATACAATGATCCATCGTGAAAGTGAATTAAATCAGAATTTGAAGTCATTTTTTAATTCTTCAGATACTCCGAAATTATTAGAAATTTTTACTCCTTCAGAAATTAATGACCAAGTATTATTAGAATATTTTAATTTTTTAAAATAATCTTATTTACCCACTAAAAGGATTGTCTGTATTTATGATAATGCGAATTTTTTTTTTAAAAAATTCAGATACTCATCTAATGAGTGTTTTTTTATAAATTAATAATCAAATATCTAACTTTAAATTATTAAGATTTATCTTTGCAAGATGTTTGAAATAGGAAAATACATAACATTAACGATTTTACGAGAAACAGACCCTGGATTGTACTTGGGAAAAGATACTGAATCTGAAGAAGTAGTCTTACTACCGCATAAATACAAACCAGAAATGTTCGAGATTGATGATGAAATTCGTGTTTTTATTTATTTAGATTATGATGAGCGCCCAATTGCTACAACTTTAGAGCCTTTTTTAAATTTAAATGAATTTGGATACTTGCGTTGTGCAGATGTTACAAAACATGGAGCATTTATGGAATGGGGTTTAGAAAAACATTTGTTTGTTTCTTTTAAAGAGCAAGCACGTCCAATGAAAATTGACAACTGGTATATCGTATATTTATATTTAGATGAACAAACCAATAGATTAGCAGGTTCTAGTAAAACAAATCAGTTCTTGCAAAATGATAATTTAACAATAAAAGCCTATGATGAAGTGAATGTTTTAATAACACATTTAACTGAAAAAGGTGCCAATGTAATTATTAATGGACTTCATAAAGGGCTGATATATTTAGAAGATATATTTGAAGATATTCGCACAGGAGATCGACTAAAAGCATTTGTAAAAAATATACGTGACGATCATAAAGTTGATGTTGTATTACAAAAACAAGGTTATAGAAGTATAGAACCTAATGCACAGTTTATATTAGACGAATTAAAAGCATCTGGAGGTTTTATTCCACTACACGACAAATCTTCTCCAGAAACTATTAAAGAAATTTTGGGATTGAGTAAAAAAAGCTTTAAAAAAGCAATAGGAAGCTTATATAAGGATAAGCAAATAAGCATTAAAGATGACGGAATAGAATTAATTTAATTTTTTTATTCAAATATATTCATGAATTGTTATGTCAGCACTAGCATGTTAAATTAGTTTTTTTTGCTTTATATTTACTATTCTGTTCATTCCTTTATGAATTTATGAAATAATGAATTTTACCGATAAAACTTTATGGATTACTGGCGCTTCTTCAGGAATTGGAAAAGCTGTTGCTTTAGAATTATCAACTAAAAACTGTCATTTAATTCTTTCTGGAAGAAAAGAACAGGAATTAATTGATGTGGCTGCTAGTTGTAAAAAAAATGGAAGTACTGCTTGGGTTGTTCCCTTTGATTTAGCTGATGAAAAATCTATTAATCAAGCTGCAACATTAGTTTTAGAAAAAGCAACTAAAATTGATGGTTTGTATCATTTTGGTGGTATTAGTCAGCGATCTTTTGCAAATGAAACCCCATTGTCTGTAGATAGAAAAATATTTGAAGTTAATTTTTTCGGTACCATAGGGCTTACTAAAAAAGTATTGCCATTAATGATAAAAAATGGGAGTGGTCAAATAGGTGTTACTACAAGTATAGTTGGAAAATTTGGCTTTCCTTATCGTTCTTCTTATTCTGCAACTAAACAAGCCTTGCATGGTTTTTTTGAAAGTTTAAGATCAGAAAATGTAAGTCATGGCATAAAAATATCAATGATTATTCCAGGACGCGTAAAAACGAACATTTCTGTTAATGCATTGGATAAAGAGGGGAATGCTTATAATGAAATGGATCAAGGTCAAAATAAAGGAAAATCTGTAACTAAAACCGCAAAAATAATTGTTAGTAAATTGCAAATTGAAAAAAAAGAAATATTAGTTGGAGGAAGTGAATTAATTATGGTGCATATTCGTAGGTTTTTTCCAAGATTATACTATTATTTATCATCTAGAGTTAAACCTCTATAGGTATATATGAAATTAAAAGAGGTATGAAAATTAACGGAATTCAACAATTAGGCGTAGGAGTAGAGGATATTCATGAAGCTTGGGATTGGTATCGGAAGTATTTTTCTATGGACATTTTAATGTTTGATGAAGAAGCTGTTGCAGAATTGATGTTAGCTCATACCGAAGGACAACCCAGAAAAAGACATGCAATTTTAGCATTGAACCTTGAAGGTGGAGGTGGCTTTGAAATTTGGAAGCATACTGGTAAAAAGCCAACTCCCATTTCTTTTGAAATACAGCTTGGCGATTTAGGAATAAATATTGGAGTTTTAAAATCTAAAAATGTCACTGTTGCTTACGATACGTATAAAGCAGCTGGACTTAATTTGCTTGGAGAAATTTCTGAAGATCCCAATGGTAATAAGCATTTTTTTTTAAAAGACATTTATAATAATATTTGGGAAATTAAAGAACACTCAGAAGTCTTTAAAAAAGAAAAAGCGTTAAATGGTGGTGTTTTTGGAACTATAATAGGGGTTAAAAATATTGATGAAAGTTTAAAAGTATATCGAGATATTTTAGGATATGATGAAGTTGTGTATGATAAAACAGGACTTTTTAAAGATTATAATGGCATCCCTGGAGGCGACAATGAGTTTAGAAGGGTTTTATTAAGACATTCAGATATTAAAGATGGAGCATTTAGCACCCTTTTTGGAAAATCTGAAATAGAATTGGTACAAGTTTTAAATAGGGAACAAAAAGATATTTATAAAGGACGTATTTGGGGTGACCCTGGCTTTATTCATTTATGTTTTGATATTAATAATATGGATGCTTTAAGAGAAAAAGCGAAAGCAATTGGCTTCCCTTTTACGGTAGATAGTGCAAAAGCTATGGATACATTTGATATGGGTGATGCCGGAGGGAATTTTGCATATATCCAGGCACCAGAAGGAACATTAATTGAATTTGTTGAAACTCATAAGATTCCTCTTATCAAAAAAATTGGTTGGAATATAGATTTTAGAAAACGAGGCAATCACCCGCTTCCAAATTGGATATTAAATTTATTTAAATATAAGAGAGTAAAATAAAACGTTAATCTTTTTTAATTAATAGGTTTGACAAAGCACTGTCCAAATCTTTAAATTTAAAATTAAATCCGTTATTGCTTAACTTTTCAACAGCTATTTGATTCCCATTAGTTAGTGTTTCTGTAAGTTCTCCAAAAATAAGTCTTAACATAAAGGTAGGTATTTTAATAGTTATTACCTTTTTTTGTAGTACTTCAGCAATTTTTGTGTTAAATTCTAAATAGGTATTATTAATCGGAGCAACTGCATTATAAGGACCAATATACTTTTTATTAGTAATTGAATTCATAAAGACTGCTATTAGATCATCTATATGAATCCAAGAAAACACTTGTTTGCCATCACCAAATATTGGTAATATTCCAAATTTTATAGGAAGTTTTATTTTTTCAAAAGCACCTTTATGTTTAGTTAAAACAATTCCCGTTCTAACAATAATGGTACGGATGTTTAATTCATTAAATCGCAAGGCTTCCGTTTCCCAATCAATACAAATTTTAGCTAGAAAATCAGATCCAGATACATTGTCTTCTTTGAAAATTTTAGTCGATTTTTTTGTACCGTAATATCCTATTGCAGAGGAATTAATAAAAAAATCAAGTGCTACTTTGTTTTTTTTTATGGTTTCAAAAAGTAATCTTGTTGAAAGGATTCGACTATTATACAGAATTTCTTTTCTTTTTTCTGTCCACCTACCTTCTGCAATATTAGCACCTGTTAAATTGATAATTCCAGAAACTCCTTTAAAAGCGGCAAGATCTATGTATTCTTCATCATTATTCCATAAAAAAGTTTGTGAATCTTTACTTTTTCTTCTACTAAGTATATTTACTGTATACCCTTCTTCAATTAATTTATTCTTTAAAAAAGAGCCAATTAATCCCGTTCCACCTACTAATAGAATTTTCAACAATTAATTATTTTTTTAATATTCATAACACCTTCCTATTTGTAAATTGTAGTTTTATTTCAAAAATATCGATTTAAATATTATTTGATGGTTTTAGAAGTTTTTATCATTCCATAATACAGTATGTATCCATAGCAAATCATGGTTAGTATAAAGGCTGTTTTAAACCCAAATCCGTCTATTAAACTCCCAAAAGCAAAAGGTATAATAGCTCCGCCTACAATTGCCATACAAAGCAATCCTGAAGCTTGTGCTTTTAAATCTCCTAAACCTTCTAGCGTTAAGGTGAAAATAGTTGGAAACATTATTGAATTAAATAAACCTACTGCTAAGATAGACCACATAGAAACTAAACCTACTGTATTAATTGAAATTACAATTAAAACAATAGCGAGTAAAGCAAAAATACTGAGTACCCTGCCTGGTGACATTATTTTTGTTAGATAAGCTCCAATAAAACGTCCAATCATTGCCCCTCCCCAATAAAAGATTATAAAAATCCCCAATAAAGATTTTGGATCAGAATTAGAAAATGTTTTATTAAAAGTGCTAGCTATTGTATTTGCAATATTCATCATAGTTTGATTCTCAGCAATGATTACTGCAAGATTCATATCATCAAAATAGTTCACCAAAAAACTACCTATAGCTACTTCCGCTCCTACATACACAAATATACCAAGAGCGCCTAACATCATCATTTTGTTTTTTAATAAGGCTAAATAACCCCCTTTAGGGCTTTCCTCCATTACTTTAGGTAACTTTATAAAGGAAAAGGTTAGTGCTAATATTCCTATAAAAGCAGCAATAAATAAAAATGGTGTTTGAACTGTTGCGGCTTCAGCTGCATAATAACTTGCTTTATCTGTGTTGTTCAATAGGTTGATTTCCTCAGATGTTTTTACGGAATCGCTTAATAAGAATAAAGCCCCAACAACGGGTGCTATGGTTGTTCCTAATGAATTAAAAGCTTGCGATAGGTTTAATCGGCTAGAGGCCCCATCTTCAGAACCTAATAAAGCAACATAGGGATTTGCTGCAACTTGCAATACAGTAATTCCACCAGCTAGAGTAAAGTAACCAACTAAAAACACATTAAAGTTTCTATATTCAGCTGCAGGATAAAAGAGTAAGCATCCAATAGCCATAATTACCAATCCTAAAACAATTCCTTTTTTATATCCAATCTTGGTGAGGATGGCTCCAGCAGGCAGAGAAATTACAAAAAAGGCAGTGAAAAATGCAAATTGAACCAATACTGTTTTGGCATAGGACATTTCAAAAACTTCTTTTAACCTTGGGACTAAACTATCAACTAGAACAGTAATAAACCCCCATAAAAAAAACAGAATGGTAACCGATATAAAGGAGGATTGATATGACTTTTTTTGACTCATTTAAATTCCTATTTTACTTGAGATATTTTTAGGAATACCATCTTTATGTAATGTAATACTTATAGTTTTTAAGCGGACATAAGCTTCACTGAAATAAACATATCCATCAAATTTGGTTCTTTTTTCATCAGTTCCCCAACTGTTTTTTACTTTATAATATTTATTTCCGTTTTGATCTTTAACACTACCGGTAATGTGCATTAAGTGATCGTCTGTTGTTTTAAAATTTTCAAACTCCTGTTGACGGTATTCTTGAGTAACATCCATTTCTGGGTAAATACTGTGCAGTGCTTTTAGGTTATTTAATTTATTAGAAGGGATAACTGCAACTCCGTCCTTAGCTGAAAAAGTTTTTTCACTAACATCACAGTCAATTTCAGCAGTATAACCATTCGCTAATGCATGATCAATAATTTCAACTAAGTCATCTATAGGTACATTATAAAAACTACCGTTACTAAAGTTGTCTGGAATATTTAAAATAAAGTCCTTATAATAAGGAGCTTGTGTAAATGAAGTGATATTAATATAATCGTCTGCATTAATTTTTACCATTTTAGCAAATTGTAAGGGAGTATATTTTTTTCCTTCATAGTTAAACTCTGTAATATTTTCACCTAAATAAACATCTAAAACTGCAGTGTATGCATCTCGCCACTTTGGATCTAAACTTTTGCCAGGGTTTTTAATGTAAGTATCTAACATAGCTGTTAAAATCGAAACCATTTCTGCATGGTTATGTTGTTCTTTATTTCCTTGCAAACCACTGTAGGCATCTATCGGAACTAAACCATGTTCACGTATACTATTAAAAACATCGTGTGCTAAACCTCCTTCGCTAAATTGAGCTTTACCTTGTCTTGAAACATAAATATTCGCTTTTGTTGGGTAAGTGTTTCTAACATTATACATTTCAGAAATATCAATTTTTTTCCCAGTTAATCGCATTATTTCAGATTCTATAAATGAAGAAGTAGAAAAACTCCAACAGGTTCCGGTATTTCCTTGACTTATAACTGGAGTCGCGTTTAAATCGATTACATCGGTAAATTTATAGACTTCTTGAGCGTTAATGACTAGACTGCTCAATGCAATTCCAAAACAGATTAATAGTTTATTCATTTATTTTTTTTAGATTTATAATTACAAGAGAATAGCAGTGTAGTTGACAAAACAAATAAAAGAAAATAGTTCATAATATTTGATTTTATATATAAATTATAATAGAAGTTTAATAGTCATATTATTAAAAATAACAATTTTTCGAAGTTATTCAATTTTTATGTTAATTCAATAATATTTTCAATATTGTTGCTTCAAATTTCACTCAAATACACAAGTTAATGCATAAACAATTATAACATTTATCAGTGTAAAAAAGATTTTTTATGAAGTCTTTTCTATATTTACATTAAATTATAAAATATGAACTCTCCCAATTGGATCACCGTTAAAGAATATTCAGATATCACCTATAAAAAATGTGATGGTGTTGCACGTATAGCATTTAATCGTCCCGATGTTCGGAATGCTTTTCGACCAAAAACGACGAGTGAATTATTAAATGCTTTTCATGATGCGCAAGAAGATACTTCCATTGGTGTGGTATTACTTTCTGCAGAAGGACCTTCAACTAAAGATGGAGTGTATAGTTTTTGTAGTGGGGGAGACCAAAAGGCTAGGGGGCATCAAGGATATGTAGGAGAAGATGGTTACCATCGACTTAATATTTTGGATTTGCAACGAATGATTCGTTTTATGCCAAAAGCAGTTATTTGTGTGGTTCCTGGATGGGCAGTAGGAGGAGGTCATAGCCTTCATGTAGTTTGTGATTTAACTTTAGCGAGCAAAGAACACGCTATATTTAAACAAACAGATGCCGATGTTACCAGTTTTGATGGCGGTTATGGAAGTGCTTATTTAGCTAAAATGGTTGGGCAGAAAAAAGCAAGAGAAATATTTTTCTTAGGAAGAAGTTACAGTGCTCAAGAGGCATATGAAATGGGAATGGTTAATGCAGTAATTCCGCATAAAGAGCTAGAAGATACTGCTTTTGGATGGGCACAAGAAATACTAGCTAAATCTCCAACCTCTATTAAAATGCTGAAATTTGCTATGAATCTTACCGATGACGGTATGGTTGGTCAACAGGTTTTTGCTGGTGAAGCTACCCGCCTTGCTTATATGACGGATGAAGCAAAAGAAGGTCGTGATGCATTTTTAGAAAAAAGAAAGCCAAATTTTGATAAAAAATGGCTTCCTTAATTGACTAAAAAAATGGATTTTAATAAGCATCATCATGAACATTTGCTACAGCTCGTCCACTGGGATCGTTCATGTTTTTAAAACTTTCATCCCATGCTAATGCAATTTTGGAACTACAGGCTACAGAAGGTTCTTGTGGTACAGACCAAGCTGCAGTATCACTAGGAAAGTGTTCTGTAAAAATAGAACGGTAATAAAATTCTTCTTTGCTGGTTGGTGGCTGAATTGGAAATTTATAATGTGCATTGGCTAATTGTTCGTCACTTACTTCTTTTTCAACCATTTCCTTTAAATTGTCAATCCAACTATAACCAACTCCATCACTAAATTGTTCCTTTTGCCTCCAAACTACACTTTCTGGTAATAGATCTTCAAAGGCTTTTCGAAGTACCCATTTTTCCATACGCTCTCCATTGATCATTTTATCATCTGGATTGATCCTCATCGCAACGTCCATAAATTCTTTATCTAAAAATGGTACACGTCCTTCAATTCCCCAAGCTGCTAACGATTTATTAGCTCGTAAGCAATCGTACATGTGTAATTTATCTAGTTTACGTACTGTTTCTTCATGAAAATCTTTTGCAGATGGTGCTTTATGAAAATACAAATAGCCACCAAATATCTCATCAGCTCCTTCGCCAGATAGCACCATTTTTATCCCCATCGCTTTAATCGCTCTTGCCATTAAATACATAGGAGTAGAAGCGCGAATTGTTGTAATATCATAAGTCTCTAAATGATAAATGACATCTCTAATTGCATCAATACCTTCTTGGATGGTAAATTTAATTTCATGATGTATCGTGTCTAAATGGTCAGCAACTTTTCGTGCCGCTACTAAATCGGGAGCGCCTTCCAAACCTGTTGCAAAGGAGTGGATTTGGGGATACCAAGCTTTATCTTTATCATTACTTTCAATTCGTTTGTCTGCATATTTTTTAGCTATGGCTGAAGTAATAGAAGAATCCAAGCCACCTGAAAGTAAAACACCATAAGGAACATCACTCATTAGCTGTCTGTATACCGCTTCTTCAAGAGCAGATCTTAATTTTTTAATATCTGTTTCATTATCTTTTACAGCATCGTATTCCTTCCAATCTCTATTGTACCAGCATTTTAGCTCTCCATTTGAACTATGTAAGTAATGACCAGGGGGGAAGAGTTCAATTTTAGTACAAACTCCTTCTAAAGCTTTCAGTTCTGAAGCAACATACAAAGTTCCATTTTCATCCCAGCCCATATATAATGGAATAATTCCCATATGATCTCGAGCTACAAAATACTCGTCCTTTTCAACGTCGTATAGAGCAAAACCGAAAATTCCATTTAATTCATCTAAGAATGAAGGCCCTTTTTTTTGATATAAAGAAATGATGACTTCACAATCAGATTTTGTTTGAAAATTATAGCTGCCTTCAAATTGCTTGCGTAATTCTATATGGTTGTAAATTTCCCCATTAGCAGCAAGAACCAAATTTTTATCTTCCGAAAATAGTGGTTGCTTACCTGACGTAGGGTCTACAATAGCCAATCGTTCATGAGTCATAATCGATTTGTCATTGTTGAAAATCCCACTCCAATCGGGACCTCGATGACGAATGTTTTTTGACATTTCCAATAATTGAGGTCTTAATTTTTCTAAAGGTTGCTTTAAGTTAAAAGCACATACAATTCCACACATAATATAAATATTTATTCGCTAGTTGATTTTTAGTAGTATTTTTTAAAAAAAATAATGAACAAAAAAAAGCCTGTCAAGAAAAAACTTGACAGGCACATATATGTTCTCGACAAGTTTTTGTTAAGGTTGGTAATTACTATTTTTATTTAAAAACATTGTCTTATTTGTTTAAGATATTCTGTAAATATAGAATAATATTTTTGTATTTCTACATTAAAAATTATTATTCAAGTTTTGGGTAGCTATTGGGGTCTGCTTTGTGCATCATTTTATATCATATTTAAAAGCAAAACTTTACTATTTTAATAAATAGTAAATTTGAAGCTTAGTTTCTTATCTAAGTTTTGGATGGCTATTAGGGTCTGCTTCGTGCATCATTTCGTAAACCTTTTCAAAAATATCTTCTTCAGAAGGTTTTGAAAAATAATCACCATCAGTTCCATAAGCGGGTCGATGTTGTTTTGCAGTTAATGCTTGCGGTTTACTATCCAAATGTTGATATCCGTTTTGTATATCAAGTATTTCATTTAAAATATAAGCAGAAGCTCCACCCGGCACATCTTCATCAACAACCAATAATCTATTTGTTTTAGCAACACTTTTTACCAAATCATGATTAAGATCTAAAGGTAATAAAGATTGAATATCAATCACTTCCGCATCAATACTTACTTGTTGAAGTTCTTTAGCAGCTTCTTGGACAATTCGTAAGGTGCTCCCATAAGAAACAATGGTAATATCAGAGCCTTCTTTTACGGTTTCTACAACACCAATTGGGGTTCTAATTTCAGTAAGATTTGATGGCATTTTTTCTTTTAAGCGATATCCATTTAAGCACTCAATAACAATTGCAGGTTCGTCTGTTTTTAAAAGTGTGTTGTAAAACCCAACAGCTTTGGTCATATTTCGAGGAACTAAAATATACATCCCACGAAGTAAATGAACCAATCCGCCCATTTGAGAACCACTGTGCCAGATTCCCTCTAAACGATGCCCTCTAGTTCTTACAATTAAAGGTGCTTTTTGCATACCATTGGAACGGTAGCGAACTGTCGCAAGATCATCACTCATAATTTGTAAACAATAAAGGATATAGTCCAGGTATTGAATTTCGGCAATTGGCCTCAAACCTCTCATAGACATACCGATTCCTTGTCCTAAAATGGTAGCCTCTCTAATACCTGTATCGGCAACTCGATCTTCACCAAATTTGTTTTGTAATCCTTCTAATCCTTGATTTACATCACCAATTTTCCCACTATCTTCTCCGAAGATATATACTTCGGGATATTGACTTAAGATATTGTCAAAATTATCTCTAAGCAATATTCTTCCATCTACTTCCTCAGTATTGTCATTATAAATAGGCTTAACTTCTGAAATCGTTTTTGCATTTTCAATAGCTTCAGAATATAGGTGAGCACTATATTTAGGTTCAATGATTTTAAAATAATTTTCGATCCAATCTTGAAGTTGTTTCTTTTCAAGGGTGTTTTCTGAAATTAAATAACGTAATGTTTTTCTTGCAGCACCTATGATTTCTCCTCGAAATGGTATGTTTTCATCAGATAGTGTAGTGGCAATTTTATTGATAAATACTTTATTTGCACTTTTTTCAGAAGCATTATTAATAAGAGTAAGTACCTCATTTTTTTCCTGAATCTGTGGAGCTAAAAAAGCTTTCCAAGCAGCAGATTTTCCTTCACGGACTTCTTTTTTTATAGATTTTTCAATGGTAACCAACTCATTTTCCGTAGTAAAATTATTAGCTAGAATCCACTCCCGCAGCTTTACGTTACAATCGTATTCTTTTTCCCAGTTTAAGCGTTCTTTATTTTTATACCGTTCTTGGGAACCGCTCGTTGAATGTCCTTGAGGTTGTGTAAGCTCATTTACATGTATTAATACGGGGACATGCGCTTCTCTAGCGATTTTTGATGCTTTTTGATATGCTTCAATTAAACGTGGATAATCCCAACCGTGAACACAAATAATTTCATAGCCCTTTTCATCTTCAGTACGCTGAAAACCTTTTAATATTTCAGAAATATTTTCTTTAGTAGTTTGGTATTTAGCGTGAACTGAAATTCCATATTCATCATCCCAAACATTAATAACCATAGGAATTTGCATAACTCCTGCAGCATTTACAGATTCCCAAAAAAGTCCTTCACTTGTACTGGCATTACCAATGGTTCCCCAAGCTACTTCATTTCCCTTGTCTGAAAAAGTTTTAAATTCTTCTAATTCTTTTACGTTTCTATAAATTTTTGAGGCTTGTGCCAATCCTACCAATCGTGGCATTTGTCCTGCAGTTGGTGAGATATCAGGACTGCTGTTTTTTTGTTTGGTAAGATTTTTCCAAGTACCATCTTTATTTAAACTATGTGTAGCAAAATGACCTCCCATTTGTCTACCTGCACTCATTGGTTCTGCTTTAATATCGGTATGTCCATAGAGTCCAGCGAAGAATTGCTGAATGGTTAGTTTACCAATTGCCATCATAAATGTTTGGTCACGGTAGTAACCACTTCTCCAATCTCCTTCTTTAAATACTTTTGCCCAGGCTAATTGTGGCACTTCTTTTCCATCACCAAATATCCCAAACTTAGCTTTTCCTGTTAAAACTTCTCTACGTCCTAAAAGACTACATTCTCTGCTTGTGACAGCGATTTTATAATCATTTAAAACTTCAGCTTTAAATTCATCGAAAGATAATTTATTATTTGTTTGAAGATCTGTTTGCATATTTTTTTGAGGGTTATATGATGTTGCAAAAGTAATGAAATTAAATTTTTATACAATTTTCATTTTTTGCTTTAAAAAGGTACTGATAATTAAATTAGTATCCCTTTTTTGAGTATAAAGCTACATTAATGTAAATTAATCTAATAAGCAAAACAAAGGGTAAACCGTGTAATAAAAAATCAAACCAATCCATTATTGTCATTCCTTCAGCTCCACCTAACATCCATTTTAGTTTTCCAAATATATGTGGCTCTGGAAAGAAAGGAGCAAGACCTAAGGTAAGACATAATAAAATAACTAATCGCCAGTCGTTAAGTACATTCATAAATTATATTTTTTAATACCATTTTCTCGAAAATAGACCGAATAAGGTCTGTGTATCTAAAGTTATGATAAACCGTATTTTTTCTTCGTAATTTGGCTGTGCTATTTCCCAGCCTAGGTTAGAATATACCGGGAAATATAATTCAAAATAATCTTCTACTAAACTTAATCTTATACCACTATCGAAGAACGTTTCTGTAGCTTGGTATTTATTATTGACCAAGCCTACATCTCCATAAGCGTATATCCATTTCCAAATATTAGTACTAATATTTAAAGTAGTCATCCAAGTATTTGAAAAAGAAGGTTCTAGTTTTGATTTAAAGCCACCTTCCGCAATAATTAATTGTTGACTAAATAACCCAGAATTATCACTTCTTCCATAGTAATTATAGTCAAATAAATAATCGGTTGGACGATCTAAGGCGAAACTAAAATAGTCATCATTTGGATTTGTTTTATTTTTTAAAAAAACACCTGCAAACAACCGCACATCTATCTTGCGGTTATTATTAAATAATTTCCTGTATTTTAAAGTAGTAGAAATCTTACTGAATTCGGATGATACTTGATAACCAATAGCAGCTCTATAATGGTTGATTAAATTTGGATTGGAATAAATATAACTCATATTAAAAACACTATAATTAGGTGTTTCTAAAGGAATGTTAGGGTCTTTGTCTCGCTCTACCGTAACATTTCTTAAACTTATAAAATGCTTTTTATTATTGCGTAAATTTTTACTGTCTCTAAAGCCTATCGTTGCAAATGGACTCAATCGTTTGTAGAATAAATCATCATCATATGAAAAATAACTACCTGAAACTCCAAACCTATAAAAATAAACATTCCCAAATTCAGGCATTTTTTTATATACAACCGAGCTACTACCCACTAATGTTTTCGATTTAAAAGCCCACATAGGGTTTAATTTGTACTGAAAAGGTTTTTGTAACAGTGTTTTATTATAAAAATTTGCTCCTAAAATGATTCCATCATAAATATTATAACTGTAAGTAGGTATAATAAATAACTGATTATATCTAGGGTCTTCAACATCTTTTAAAAGACGGACTTGAAACGGTTTGTTTGTTAAGCCTTTTATTTTTTTATAATTATCTCGCTGATTAATTTCTGGAATTTCACCTTCATAATTAATAGCAATTTTACGTATATCCTTTGCTGGTATTTTAACAGTAACCGAAGAATCAACAGAATCTATCCATTTTTTATAAATAATATTCTTTTTATTGATTCCGTAGATAGATACTGGAAGTGCTGTTTTTCTTTTATTTACAATATCAATCTCAAGTGTATCTCCTTTTTTATGAAGGTTTTTTAGTTTGAAGTCAATAGAATTTCGATTATCTATAAAGTCTTTAAAAAACCAATCTACAGGTTTATCTGTATTGTTTTCTAAATATTTTTTAAAATCAATAGCCTTCATGGATTTTAATTCATTTTCAGAAAAAAACTGTTGAATACTTTTTAAAACTGCTTCTTTTCCAATATACCCTGAAAGGTATAATAGTCCTCTTCCTCCATAATAATCACTTCCTATATTTTTGTTGAATTCTAAGAAATAATCTTTTGGAGTGGAGCTTTTTTGATGCAAATTATTTCTAGCCATATTCATATATAAAAATGAATATTGGTCGTTGAATTCTAATTCGGAAGCATGAAAAATACCGAGAATCCAAAGATTGCTTAAATTACCTGCTAACTTCATGTTTGGATAATAGGTTTTTATATATTCCATCATTAAATATACCTGAAAAGCACCTATAATCCAATGATCTTCTCTTGGGTTAATTACTAATGTGTTTTCAAGATAGGTTCGGCTTATAATTTTAAACATTTCAATGTCATACTCAAAATCATTAGGAAAAGGACTTATAAATTCTGGTAATAAATTAAGGCCATACACAGGATTTCTTTTATAATCTATTTCACTTAATACCATTTTATCAAAAGGGTAATCTCCTAGATTTTTATCTAAATAATGTACGATTCGATCTATAATTAAAGCTTGTATTGATGGTGTTACTTTATGATGAGTATGATTGGTAGTCACTAAAAGTTTATCGGTTTTAACGGTGCTAAAATCTGAAACTTTTAAAAGTTGCAGCTTTACCTGCATTCTATTTTCTCCTTTTAATTGTGTTGTCTTTATTTTATTTTCAGTAATTTCAGAAACTAGATCTAAATCAGAAATTAAATTGAAATTATAAGGCGTATGAAATTTAATATTAAAATTAGTAGGATTGAGGTAGGAATCATTTAAATCTTTATTGCTGTATACATTCCATTCGCCGTCAAAAACAGCAGGTGCTATATACCAATAACGAATCTTAAAATCACCGCTCTTAGTAATTCCATACTTTGTAAACTTATCGTCTGGTAATATTATATGGTATTCCATTTTAAGTATACAAGTTTCTCCAGGGAGTAAATTTGTATCTAGTTGAACTCTAATTATATCTACTTCATCACCTCGAGACCAAACCAATGGTTTTTTAGTGTTATTATTAATACTTATAATGTTGGAATGACCTCTATTTTTATTTTTTTCAAAATGAAATGAACTTTGATAATTTTCTGAAAACCTTTTGCCTAAAGGTGTAGTTTTACTTGAAAAACTATTTCCCCAATCGTTTAGATAAATTTCATGTAAAATGGAATCGGAATCATTCTTATATACTAATTCTTGTTCAATAGTAATGGTCCTTAATTCTGGTATAAGCGTAGCGTCAATGTTTATTTGATGTTGAGCTTGTGTAAGTGTTACTGTCAATAATCCAACTAAGGATATGTAATGATTAAATTTCAATTATTTTATAATGAATTTAAGAATGGTATTTGTCGTTTCTTAATCAGTTAATAACAAACTAAAGAATGTAAAAGCGAAATAAATGATGCTTTTTATAAAAACAGATAAGTTATTTCTAATTAAAAGTTTGGGCGTAAATTGTATTTAGCATAAAAGGTATTTAATATTTCTATTACTTCATCTTCATGATCCACTACATTTATTAAATGTAGATCGTCTGGGCTTATATTTCCATATGACTTCAACAAGATGTCTTTAATCCAATCCACCAATCCTCCCCAAAAGTCTTTACCAACTAGAATGATAGGAAACTTCCCAATTTTATGAGTCTGGATCAAGGTAAGTGCTTCAAAAAATTCATCTAAGGTTCCAAAACCTCCAGGCATAACAACAAACCCCTGAGAGTATTTTACAAACATTACTTTTCTAACAAAAAAGTAATCAAAATCGATACTTTTATCACTATCAATATAAGGATTGTCATGTTGTTCAAATGGTAATTCTATATTTAAGCCTACTGAAATTCCTCCAGCATTATGAGCTCCCTTATTTCCAGCTTCCATAATTCCTGGACCCCCACCTGTTATTACTCCATATCCATTATCTGCTAGTTTTGCTGCAATGTTTTCTGCAAGTTGATAATACTCATCATCTGGCTTTGTTCTTGCAGATCCAAATATAGAAACACAAGGTCCAATTCTACTTAATTTTTCATATCCATTTACAAATTCCCCCATGATTTTAAAAATACCCCATGAGTCATTTGTTTTTACTTCATTCCAATTTTTTGGATTTATTTCTTTTTTCATTTGTGTTTTTTTATTAAAGCTTATGCAAAAACTTTTTAGTTTTATAGCCATTTGATAATGGCTAATAGCAATCCTATTGCTAATAAAATTCTTTTTTAAGAAAACGTGCAGTATGACTTTTCTTGATTTTTACGATTTCTTCTGGGCTTCCTTTTGCTAAAATTTTACCTCCATTTTTTCCACCTTCGGGGCCAATATCGATAATATAATCTACCGTTTTAATCACATCTAAATTATGTTCAATAATAACTACCGTATTTCCTTTATCTACGATTTTATTTAGAACAATTAATAAAACTCTAATGTCTTCAAAGTGAAGTCCTGTTGTAGGCTCATCTAATATATAAAAAGTGTTTCCAGTGTCTCTCTTTGAGAGTTCAGTTGCTAATTTGATACGCTGTGCTTCACCCCCAGAAAGTGTTGTAGATTGTTGTCCTAAAGTAATATAGCCTAATCCTACATCTTGAATTGTTTTTAGTTTTCTAAATATTTTAGGAATAAGTTCAAATAAAATACAAGCATCTTCAATAGTCATTTCTAGGATGTCATAAATTGATTTTCCTTTGTATTTTATTTCAAGAGTTTCTCTATTAAAACGTTTTCCTTGACAAGTTTCGCATTCCACATAAACATCAGGTAAAAAATTCATTTCTATAACTCGCAAACCGCCACCTCTGCATGTCTCGCAACGTCCTCCTTTAACATTAAAACTAAAACGACCTGGTTTATAGCCTCTAATCATAGCTTCTGGCACTTTAGAAAAGAGGCTTCTTATTTCTGAAAATACTCCAGTATAAGTAGCAGGGTTAGAACGAGGTGTTCTACCAATAGGTGATTGATTGATGTCAATTACCTTATCAATATTCTTTAAACCATCTATTTTTTTATAAGGCATTGGTTTTTTAACTCCATTAAAAAAATAGGTATTTAAAATAGGGTATAGCGTTTCATTGATTAAAGTAGATTTCCCACTTCCTGAAACTCCCGTTATACCTATCATTTTCCCTAAAGGAATCTCAATAGAAACATTTTTTAAATTATGCCCAGTTGCACCAGATAATTTTAATGTTTTACCATTTCCTTTTCTTCTCTTTTTGGGAATGGTAATTTCTCTCCTTCCATTTAGATAATCAGCAGTAAGCGTATGGTGTTTTAAAATTTCTAATGGTGTTCCTACGGAATCAATATTTCCTCCTTGCTTTCCTGCTGCTGGACCTATATCGATTACATAATCTGCAGCCTCTATCATTTCTTTATCGTGTTCCACCACTATAATAGAATTCCCTAAATCTCTTAATTTTACCAATGAATCAATTAGTTTTTCATTATCACGTTGATGTAAACCAATACTTGGTTCATCTAAAATATAAAGCACACCTACTAATTGAGATCCAATTTGAGTAGCTAATCTAATGCGTTGAGCTTCTCCACCAGAAAGCGATTTAGAACTTCTATCCAGCGATAAATAAGTAAGGCCGACATCTATTAAAAATTGCAATCGAGTTTTTACTTCTTTTATAATTTCCTCTGCTATTTTAAGTTGAGTTTTAGAAAGGTCTTTTTCTAAATTTTGAAACCAATCTGCAATATCTACAATATCCATATGGGCTAGATCAGCAATACTTTTTCCACTCACTTTAAAGTATAATGATTCTTTTCTTAATCTTGCTCCATTGCATTCAGTACAATCTACATGGTCCATAAAATCTTTTGCCCAACGCATTAAAGATCTAGATTCGTTGTTTTCAAAAGTATTTTTAATAAAGGTGACAATTCCTTCAAATTCGATTCTGTAGTTTCTAGTAATACCTAAAGTTTTGGATGCTACTTCAAACTTTTCATCAGTACCATAAAAAATTATATCTTTAGCTTCTTGAGGTATTTTATAGAAAGGATCGGTTAATTTGAAATGATAGCGTTGTGCTATTAACTCCAATTGTTTAAAAATCCAATTTTGTTTTTGAGCTCCTTGAGAAGCTAGCGCTCCTTGATTGATGGAAACATTCTTATTTGGCACTATTTTATCCAGATTAACTTCATATAATTTACCAAGCCCTTTACATTTTGGACACATACCCTTAGGAGAGTTAAATGAAAAATTATTTGGTTCCGGGTTAGGGTATGAGATACCGCTACTTGGACACATTAAAGAACGACTGAAATACCTAGTCTTATTGGTTTCGTTATCTAAAACCATGATTACGTCTTCTCCGTGATACATTGCTGTTACAATTGATTCACTAACACGTTTATCTAAAAAAGATTCTTTATTTATTTTTAAACGATCAATAACTATTTCAATATCATGATTTTTGTATCGGTCCAATTTCATTCCGCTAACAATATCTTTGACTTCCCCGTCAACACGAACTTTTAAAAACCCTTGTTTTGCTATTTGCTGAAATAATTCTCGATAATGACCTTTTCGAGAACGAATTACAGGAGCTAAAATAGAAACTTTTTTATCTTCAAAATCGTTAAGAATTAGCTCTTGAATTTGCTCATCGCTATAACTCACCATTTTTTCGCCCGTATTATAACTATAAGCATCACTTCCACGCGCAAATAATAATCGTAAAAAATCGTAAATTTCAGTGATGGTGCCCACTGTAGAACGTGGACTTTTACTAGTAGTTTTTTGTTCAATAGCAATTACTGGAGAAAGACCTTCAATTTTATCGACATCTGGTCGCTCCAAGCCTCCTAAAAACTGGCGAGCGTATGCAGAAAAAGTTTCTATATACCGACGTTGTCCCTCCGCATAAATGGTGTCAAAGGCTAAAGAAGATTTGCCACTACCTGAAAGTCCTGTAATTACTACTAGTTGCTCTCGAGGAATGCTAACATCAATGTTCTTTAAATTATGAACTCTTGCACCATAAACTTCAATAAACCCTTCATTTCTTGTCATAGTTTGCAAAGATAATTAAATGAAAAGATATTTTATTTGAATATGTACTCTAATTAATTTATTCGAGCTGTGTTTGATCAGTTAATTTGTTTTTTACTTAAGCTCTTTTTCTAATTATTTTATTAAAATTGATGTTACTATTTCCAAGTTATTAAATTTGGTAATTGCATCTGAATTGATGCAATAATAAGGAACCATATTGTTTTAAAGGTTTGAGGTTAATCATTAATTTGTTTTTAAAACATTTTTTATTTGACCTAGGTCTCCATCAATATTACTTGGAACTTCTAATCCTAATATCTCACACATTAATGGATAGATGTGAATGTTCTTAATGGAAGGTGTTCTATATGCTTTTTTAAAAGCTGGACCATTTGCATAAAATATGCCGTGCATGTCTTTGTATTTTTGATCATAACCGTGTACTCCAAAATTTGTGTTTGTTTGCTGTTTTCTGGATGCTATTCCTTTAATTGATGAAAAATAATATCCAAAATCTGGTAAAATTTGAATAGCTCCCCAGTTCTTATTTTTAGGAATATATTCAAAACCCGGTGTGTTTTCAGTTTTATAAACTTTAAAATTGGATTCCTTCTTTTTTAAATACGTGTAAATTGAATCAATTTGATTCTTATTGTTAGGGTGGATATTTACAATTGCACCATTGTCTATGCTTGTATATAAGGAGTCGTTTTCTATTTTTTCAATAGCTATGAAATTAGAAATTGATACCGTAGACATCCCATGATCTGAAACAATAATTATGTTTACGGGCAATCCTGTTTTTTCAATTCCTTTAAACAGAACTCCCAATTGTGTGTCTAATTCAAATAACGTTTTTTTTAATTCTTTATCATTCTTTGTACCATATTTATGCCCTGTATCATCCATGTCAGAAAAATACATGGTGATTAAATGAGGTCGTTTCTTTGGAGGTAATTTTAGCCAATCAATGGCTTGATTAACTCGCGCTTCATTTTTTACACTATTATCAAACCTATAATAATAGGTAGGCTTGAGTCCTTGGATATTTGCTTCAGTGCCAACAAAAAAATAACTTGCTGTTACCATATTTGATCTGTTTGCTTGTATCCAAATGGGGTTTCCACTGTAAAAACTTCCATCCTCTACCTTTTCTCGATCCCTTATCCTATAAGTCATGTCTTTGTCATAACTATAAAAACTATTAGCAATGATTCCGTGTTTGTCGGGGTACATTCCCGTTGCAATTGTGTAATGGTTTGGAAAAGTTTTAGTTGGAAAAGAAGGAATTAAAGATTCAGAATTAATTCCATTTTTTATAAAATTGATTAAATGTGGGGGTTTATATTTTTCTACATAATCCCAACGAAAACCATCAAGAGATATTAATATTAAATATGGTTTTTTTGCTGATGCTTTTGAATTTTTTGTTACAATAGAACTAACAGTATTATATGTTTTTCTGTCACAAGATATGATGCTCACTATTCCAATTATAAATACAAGATTAAAAATAATAATTCGTTTTGTCATTTTAATCTTTTTTTTGGTTGTTTAAGCTAGTAATTTAGTGAATATAAACGAAATGAAAGGTTTGTAAGTATTTAAAATTAATACTAAAAAAAGAGTAATAAGTCTTATAGCTTAAGTTGTTTATTAAAATTTATCGTTTTTATGAAACAGCATTTTTTGTTTGGTTGTTGGATGTGTAAATTCTAATGTATCTGCGTGTAAATACAAACGATCAGATTTCTTACCATATAGGTCATCACCAATAATAGGAATATTCAATCCTAAAGTATGAGAAGCATGAACTCGCAATTGATGGGTTCGTCCCGAAATTGGATAGAAATGTATTTTTGTTTTTCCGTTTTTCCGTTCTATCACTTCCCATTTTGTTTCTGCTGGTTTTCCGCGCTCATAACAGACCAATTGTCTTGGCCTATCATCTAAATCAACTCGAAGCGGTAAGTTGATTGTTCCCATATTATCAGTTACAATTCCGTCTAACAAAGCCGTATACCTTTTTTGTACCGTTTTATTAATAAACTGACTTTGTAAATTTTTATGTGCTTTTTTGTTCTTTGCTAAGAGCAATAATCCAGAAGTTGCCATGTCCAGCCGATGGACTATAATGGGACCAGAAATGTTTTTTACTTGTTGCTTAATTCTGGTGTAAACTGAATCTTGAATATGAATTCCAGGAACAGATAAAAAGTCTTCAGGTTTATCAACCACAATCAAATTTTCATCTTCAAAAATTGTTTCGAGTTTTTTACCAATTGCAGGATTTTGTAGCAACGGATTTGTATCCATCTCAATTCCTGCTAGCATATGTGTTAAAATCGGTTTGCATTTTCCTTGACAAGCTGGATAAAACTGTTGGTGTTTTCGAATTTCTTTGTTGGGTGATTGTCCCCACCAAAACTCAGCCATCGCAATTGGTTTTAAATCATGTAAAAAAGCATATTGTAGTAATTTTGGAGCGGCACATTCTCCAGAACCCGCTGGCAGATTTTGTTCAGAAGTTTCAGCAAACAATTGAGATAGGTTTTTGACTTCTTTTTTTGAATTTAAAAATTGGTATTGTTCAAATAAATAGTGTTGTAATGCAGCTGATTTTGTTTTACGTTGCTCTTTTAATAGTATTATTTCATTGGTAAAAGCAGAAGATTGTTCTTTAATAGCGTTTAGGATATGTTCCCAATAGCGATTTACATTATTAAAGAAATATTTAGCTTCTAAACTTTCCTTAGCTAATATTTGTTTAAAAGCAGCATACGCTTCTGATGTTAATTCAAGTTTTGCCTTTTTTCTTTGTATATCTCTATCTTTTTTATCTGATTTTAACGTTTCTTTTTTTTCTTGAATATCAATAGTTGCTTTTTTGTTTTCTGATTGGTATTGTGCTTGTAAGCTTAAATATTCAGTATTTTTTTCTAAACTTTCCAAGCTAAGATTGATCTTGTTTAAAACATGTTCCTCCTCTAAGAAATGCGAATCTTTAGTAAGCATGTCATAAACAGGTGGAACCAACTTTTTATGAATATTTTTTTCTGCTAACTTCCCAGAAACAGCGGAAATATATCCTATTTCTTTATGCTGGTTTTGAACCACTAATACTCCAAACATTTTTCCAATAGACAGTCCTTTTTTAGAAGGATCTATTCCGAAATTATGATCAAAATCGGTTTGTGTTTGTAAATAGTTTTGCACTTCGTTTGCAGCGATCTTGCATAAGGGGTGCGGTTCATAATAAAACGGAAAGGTAAACTTACTTGGAAGTGTAAACTTGTTTAAGGGAGTCCTGAAGTTTTGAAAATATAGTAGCACAAAGTGTTGAGTAAAATTCTGAACAAATATACTTTTTTCGATAGGAAATACAGACACAATAATAATGCACGTTGTTTGCCACTATATTTTTAAATAATTATCTGTTAAACACATTAATTGGTGTGAAGGATTTCCTACCTTATCAAAAATGGAAACCAAGCTATGATTACTGATATAAAAATAAATAAACCAGCACCTATTGCGACAAATAATAAAATAAAAACATTTAAAAATAATAATAATGTTCGGTCTACCATTGAAGCTTTAGAAGCTGGTAAACCTATATTGATAAAAGAGTTTTATAGTAATGGAATATCACTTCTTCAGGATTTGCATAAACATTTAAAACTAAAATTACCAAATAAATCTTTTAAAGAACAACGTGAATACCGTTCAGTATATCATCAACTTTCAAACCTTATTTTAATTGAAATTACCGATCAGAAATTATCTGTAAAGAAATCTCCAAGTATTGGCTGGTTAGAAAAATTTTATCCCGATAATAATAGTTTTTTACTCACCTTTCCTCAAGTACAAGGATTGAACAGTTCTTGGCAATGGTATCAAAACGGAATTACTATACCAGTACTTCGCAATAAAGTAAATCCTTATTACGGAGTATACTTTCCTACTCGTTTTGAGCATTTAGAAGTTTTTGATAATTGGTTGAAACGATATAGAGGACCTAAAAAGTCAGCAATAGATGTTGGTTTTGGAAGTGGTGTGCTTTCTTTTCAAATGATAAAATATGGTTTTCAGAAGGTGTTCGGAACCGATATTAATCCCAATGCGATTGTAGGACTCACAAAATTCATGGGAGATACAAAGTTGTCTCGAAAGATAGATTTAGATTTCGCTTCTCTTTTTGGAAAGTTTGAAAAGCAAACTGAATTAATTGTTTTTAATCCACCTTGGTTGCCTTCATCTTTTAATCCGGAAAATATTGATGGAGCTATTTATTATAATGAAAAGTTGTTTTCTGATTTTTTTGCAGGAGCAAAGAAACGACTTTTACCAGAAGGTAAACTACTACTCTTATTCTCAAATTTGGCACAAATAACAAATCTGACAAAAGAACATCCAATAGAAAAAGAATTAGCAGAAGGAGGACGTTTTCAATTGGAAAAAACCTTTAAAAAAAGAGTTAAAAACACATCAAATAAAACAAAGAGAGATTCGCATTGGCGTTCATCTGAAGAAGTTGAGCTTTGGATATTGACTAATAACTAAGTCTTTTAATCAGCTGCAAGCTGTCCTCTGTGTGGCTTTAAGGCTTCTCTACAGCTTTGCATATCCTTTTCTTCTATAATCATTAAAGCGATACAATACATCTCTGAAATTACTTTGGCAGCTATGTCTTGAACTTGAATTTTTTCTTTTTCAGCATACTCTCGAAGGTGAATGCAATGGTGCTCTGCAATCTTAAGTGCTTCTGGACCTCTAAAATCCCAAAGAAGTTTTATTTTTTTAGGCATTTTTTATGGTAAATAATTGTTTTTTAACCGATTGTATCATATATGTTTTATTGAAATTGACTTTTACTTACTTTATCTGCCACCTGGAGGGCAGTGTAGTTTTAAGTAATTGGTGTATAAGGTAGCTAAATGTTTTCTAGTTCCCTCTCCTTCAGAAATGCCATGCGTCCGATTTGGATATGGCATAAACTGAAATTGCTTGTTGTTTTTTATCAATTCATTTAATAGTAGTTCTGCATTTTGATAATGAACATTATCATCTCCTGTACCATGAATGTAAAGTAAATTTCCTTCTAAATTTTTGGCATAGGTAATGGGAGATCCTGTGATAAAATCTTCCTTATTTTCTTGGGGTAAACCCATATAACGCTCTTGGTAAATATTATCATAGGTTAATTGATTTGCAACTGCAGCGATAGCGATGCCTGTTTTGTAGATTTCTGGATATTGAAACATTAAGTTTAAGGTGGCAGATCCGCCACCGCTCCAACCCCAAACTGCAACACGCTCGGAATCTATAAAATTCCATTTCAAGATTTCTTTGGCTGCCATTGCTTGATCGTTAATATTTACCACCCCAATTTTTCGGTAAATAGATTTTCTCCATTCGCGACCTTTTGGAGATGGAGTACCTCTATTATCTAGTGAAATGTAGATATATCCATCTTTGGCCATATCTCCATTATACAATCTGTTTTTACTAGTGTTATAAGTGTCATTTACGGTGGTGCCAGCAGGTTCAGAATAAACATAAAAGACCACAGGATATTTTTTATTGGGATCAAAATTTGTAGGTTTTACCATCCATCCATCCATTTCCACATTATCTGCAGTAGTGATGGAAAAGAACTCCGTTGTTGATTTTTTTTCCAGTTTTTTAACGTTTCTAAGGATGCTTTCTTCTTCGGTTAATGCTTTGTGATTGGCAATACTAATAAACTCTTTAGAATAGGGGGTAAAATGATTTGAAAAAGTATGTGCTGCATAGTTGCCATTTGAAGAAAAAGAATAATCGTGACTTCCTTTTAAACTTGCCGGACTAAGTAATTTGTTTTTTCCATTTCCATTTAAGTTGGTTTTATATAAATATTTTTGCGTGGCATTATCTGGAGAAGCTAAATAATACACAAAACCTTCCTTGTTATGGATGTATTTTAAATCGATCACATCGTATTCGCCTTTGGTGATTAAAACTTCTGGTTTTCCTTCTAAAGAAATTTGGTATAAGTGCCTCCAACCATCTTTTTCAGAAGCCCAAAGAATACTGTTGGATTCTTTTAAAAAGCTAAAATCATTGGTGTAATCAATTGCATAGGTATTTCCTAGTTGAAATAAATCTACCCAGGCTTCGTCCGATTCTTCATAAATAATTTTTGCGCTTCCTTTTAACGCATCTACCATGTATAATTTGATTTGATTTTGTTTTCTGTTTAACTGTTGAATTAATAGATCGTTGGTGTTTGGAATAAATTCCATTCGTACTAAGTAATTTTGAGAGGGATCTCCTGGAATATTCATCCACTTTGTTTTGGAATCGGAAATATTTACGACACCCACGCTACATGCAGAAGGTTTTTCTCCAACTTTAGGGTATTCTAAGGGTACTAATTGCGAATAGATAGCAGCTGTATTATTTACCATGTAAAACTTTTTTATTTCGCTTGCATCTATCTGCCAATAAGCGATAGATTTACTGTCTGGACTCCAGCGAAATCCATCTCTACAAGCAAACTCTTCCTCGTAGGCCCAATCAAAAGTTCCGTTTATTAAGCTAACTGTACCATTGGTGGTTAATGGATTTATAGTGCCGCTAGCATCATCTTCAGTGTATAAATTATTTTCAGAAACATAGGCTATGGTGTTTCCGTCAGGAGAAAATTTTGCAAACATCAGAGAGGAAGGCTTCAAAGATGTTCCGATTTGTCTTAGTGTATTTGTTTTAAAATTGAAAACCCAATAGTCCCCTTTGGTCTTTAGCCGCCAAACTTTTTTGGTATTGGTAAATAAAAGTACTTTTTGTTGGTCTAAAGAAAATGAAAAATGATCTATTTTTAAAGGTTCTGATCTGCTATCTGGAGTAAGTTGTGCTTCGGTAATTACCGTTTTAGCATCGTGGTTGGGTAGGGTATAGGTAAGTAATTGATTGTTTTCTAATTTGTAATATGAATCCCCATCAGTCGTCCAATTTACTTGTGATACTAGGCTTAAATTAAAAGAAAAGAACCAGCTCCACACGATAACTTCAAAAGTGTTTTTATTCTTGATTAAGAACTTGTTTATTTTTTTCATAGGTAAAACTTAAATTTAATTGTGAATGAAATGTTTTTTTTTATTCTCATTTAGAATGAAATTGATGTGCCTGCTTTCTAGCTATTATAATAAAAAAAATCGTCAAACAAATAACCTAATAAAATTTGACGGATTATGATAAATTTACTAAAATATTTTATATACTTATTGTACTTATTTAAAAAGCACCTGTGTTGGTGCTATTTTGTGAGAGGTTTAATTAAAATTTAATTCAGACATAACCTTTGAATAATAAACTTGGTATCGTTATTTTTTTAAAAGGTTTTACCGTTGATTTTTTCAGGACTATGATTAACTAATAGTCACAACCATTCTTTTGGGTTTTGTAAAGTTTTTATCAACTTTTCTTCTTCACTATTTACTTTAGGTGAGTAATTATAAACCCACTGAACTTTAGGAGGTAAGCTCATTAAAATACTTTCAATTCGCCCATTGGTTTTTAAACCGAAAAGAGTGCCTTTATCATGAATTAAATTGAATTCTACATAGCGCCCACGTCTAATTTCTTGCCAATCTTTTTGTTCCTTTGTATAGGGTGATTTTTTTCTTTTCTCAACGATAGGAACATAGCTTTCTAAAAAACTATTTCCGATCTCCATAACAAAATCACAACGGTTTTTTAAACTAACATTGTCTGTTTCTTTTAGATAGTCGAAAAATAAGCCTCCAATTCCTCGTGCTTCACCCCTATGTGTGTTCCAAAAATAGTCATCACAACGTTTTTTATATTCGGGATAAAAATCGGAATGATGTTTGTCACAGGCATTTTTACAGGTTTGATGAAAATGGATAGCATCTTCTTTAAAAAGATAATAAGGAGTTAGGTCTTGTCCTCCTCCAAACCAACTGGAAATAATTTGCCCATCGGTATCATACATTTCAAAATAACGCCAATTGGCATGTATTGTTGGAATAAAAGGGTTTTTAGGATGTAAAACCAAACTTAATCCGCAGGCAAAAAAATCGCATTCACTAATCTTAAAATACTGTTGCATCGACTCTGGTAATTTTCCGTGAACAGCTGAAATATTTACCCCACCTTTTTCGAATATAGCTCCGTTTTCAATGACGCGTGTTCTCCCGCCCCCTCCTTCAGGTCGTGACCAAACATCTTCTTTAAATTGCGCTTTTCCATCTACTTCTTCTAATTTTGAAGTAATGGTGTCTTGTAAGTTTTTAATATAGGCTAGAAATTGGTCTTTCATTCTTTGTGCATATTAAACTTTAAACACTATCTATTAATTTTTTTCACTATTTATACTATGCCTTATATTCTTTTACCGCATCTATAAATGCTTTGGCACTATCTAAGGGTATGTTAGGTAAAATACCATGTCCTAAGTTAACGATGTATTTATCTTTTCCAAAATCATTAATCATTTTGGTAACGATTTTTTTAATTTCTGAAGGTGTTGATAACAAGCGACTTGGATCCATATTTCCTTGAAGTGTAATTTTATTTCCAGCAAATTTTCTAGCCATTTGGGGGCTGATTGTCCAATCTACTCCTAAAGCAGAAACATTGGATTTCGCCATTTCTTCTAAAGCAAACCAACATCCTTTACCGAATGCAATTACTGGGGCATCATCTTTTAATGCTTCAGTAATTTGATTGATATATTTCCAAGAGAACTCTTGATAATCTGTGGGAGAAAGCATTCCTCCCCAAGAATCAAAAATTTGTACTGTATCAACACCAGCCTTTACTTTTTCTTTTAAATATGCAATAGTCGTATCGGTAATTTTTTGCAGTAATGTATGCGCTAAAATAGGTTGTGTAAAACAAAATTCTTTTGCTTTATCAAAATTTTTAGAACCTTGTCCTTGCACACAATAACATAGAATCGTCCAGGGAGAACCAGCAAAGCCAATTAAAGGCACTTCGTTGTTTAATAGTTCCTTAGTAGCCTTAATAGCTTGCATAACATAATCTAGTTCAACAGTAACATCTGGGACAATAACATTGTCTACATCTTTTTGAGTGCGAATAGGATTAGGTAACCAAGGGCCAAAATTAGGTTTCATTTCTACTTCGATATTCATTGCTTGTGGAATTACTAAAATATCTGAAAATAAAATAGCAGCATCCATACCGTATCTGCGGATAGGCTGTACCGTAATTTCTGAAGCCAATTCTGGAGTTCTACAACGTGTAAAAAAATCATATTTTTCTCTAATTTTGATAAACTCTGGTAAATATCGTCCCGCTTGACGCATCATCCAAACAGGCGGACGTTCTAACGTTTCACCTTTTAAAGCTCTTAAATATAAATCGTTTTTATACATTTATTATGAATTGTGTTTATCGGCAACCGCTTTCATAGATACTTTTATTGCTTTTTCTATATTTTTTAAATCTTTTTTGGAAAGTACAGTTGATAAAAACCAAGCTTCAAACTGAGAAGGTGGTAAAAAGACTCCATTGTCAATCATGTTCCAGAAAAATGTTTTAAATTTTTCTGTATCGGAAGTTTGAGCTGATTTAAAATCAACAATATCTTCACTTGAAAAAAATGGGCTCATCATTGATCCAAAACGATTTACTTGTAGATCAATATTATTTTCCTTGGCAGCTTCCAATAAAAAGGTTTCTATTTTTTCTGCAACTTTATTGAAATCATCATAAGGATCTTGTTTTTTCAGTTCCTTTAAGGTAGCAATACCACAAGCCATGGCAATAGGATTGCCTGATAAGGTTCCTGCTTGGTACATGTCTCCTAAAGGGGCTACTGTTTCCATAATTTCATTTCTAGCTCCATAAGCACCTACTGGAAAACCACCTCCAATTACTTTTCCTAAGCAAGTAATATCTGCTTCGATTCCTAATAATTCTTGAGCGCCTCCGTATTTAGAACGGTATCCTGTCATTACTTCATCTAAAATTAATAGAATTCCTTTTTCTTTGGTAATCTTTCTTAATTCTGAAATAAATTCTTGATTGGGTAGAACTACTCCCATATTACCTGCAATAGGCTCTATGATTACGGCAGCAATATCTTCGTGATTATTTATTTGATTCTTTACGCTTTCGATATTATTGTATTCAGCAATCAATGTGTTTTTGATAGCATCAGTTGGAACACCTTTAGAACCTGGAATACTCAGTGTTACTAATCCAGAACCAGCAGCTACCAATAAAGCATCTGAATGTCCATGGTAACAACCTGAGAATTTAATAATTTTGTCTTTGTTAGTGTAGGCTCTAGCCAAACGCAGTGCACTTAATACAGCTTCAGTTCCTGAGTTTACAAATCGCACTTTATCCATTCCTGGAAAAGCATCGCAAACCATCTTAGCTATTTTGATTTCGCCTTTAGAGGTAGCTCCAAAAGTATAGCCATTTTTTAAGGCTTTTAAAATCGATTTCTCTACTCGTTTATCTCTATGGCCCAAAATCATAGGGCCATAAGACAATACTAAGTCTATGTATCTATTGCGGTCTACATCGATGATCTTACTTCCTTTTGCTTTTTTAATAAACAAAGGAACACCGCCCACGGATTTATAAGCTCTAACTGGAGAATTTACAGCTCCTACAAGGTGTTTTTGACCTTTTATAAAAAGTTCTAATGATTTTTCTAAATTCATTTTTAATCTCTTTTTAAAATTTTCGCAACTTCTTTTGCAAAATAAGTAATAATGATATCTGCTCCAGCTCGCTTCATAGAGAGTAAGCTTTCCATCATTACTTGTTTTTCATCGATCCAACCTTTTTCTCCTGCTGCTTTGATCATAGCGTATTCTCCACTAACATTATAACATGCGATTGGTCGGTCGAAATTATTCTTTAAATCTCTTACAATGTCTAAATAGGAGAGTGCTGGTTTTACCATTAATATATCTGCTCCCTCTGCGTCATCAAAAGCTGCTTCACGCATAGCTTCATCTCTATTTGCAGGATCCATTTGATAGGTTTTTCGATCTCCAAATGTTGGAGTTGAATCTGCAGCATCTCTAAAAGGACCATAAAATGCAGATGAATATTTTACCGAATAGGCCATAATAGGAAGATCATAATACCCTGTATTATCTAATGCTTCTCTCATCGTAATAATTGATCCGTCTATCATTCCAGATGGCGCTAACATATCAGCTCCAGCTTTTGCGTGTGATATAGCTTGCCTGGACAAATTGATTAAAGTAGCATCGTTATCTAAATCATCATTATTATTTAGGATGCCGCAATGACCGTGACTCGTGTATTCACAAAAGCAAACGTCTGTAATTACATACAGTTTTGGATAGTTCTTTTTTATAAATCGAATGGCTTGTTGAACAATACCATGATCATTCCAAGTTTCGGAACCTACATCATCTTTTTTAGATGGGATTCCAAAAAGTAAGACTGCTGGTATATTTAAGCTAGTAACTTCATCTAATTCTGTTGAAATTTTATCTAATGAGAACCGCTTAATTCCCGGCATAGATTTTATTTCTGTTTCTATATTTTCACCTTCTTCAATAAATAGAGGATATATTAAATCATCGATTGTTAGCTTGTTATCCCTAACCAATCGGCGAATGTTTTCAGTTTTACGAAGACGCCTTGTTCTACTAATCATGGTGTTTCATTTTATTTGTTGAAATATTCATTTACCGAATCAATGACTCCGTCAACCGTTGCTGATTTAGAAACAACTACAGTTTTGAAATGAATTCGAGCCTCAGTTGCAGTTGTTTCTCCAATACAAAAAGCAATGCGATTGGAAGTGGTATTATTCTTTAAAAAGCTTTCAAGCCCAGAAGGACTGTAAAAAAGAATGCCTGAATATTTAGGGTCAATTTTTTTTGAAGTCAATACCGTTTGATAGGTTTCTACTTCGTTAACAGTGATGTTGTTTTTAGATAATATTTCTGGAAGTTCTTCTCTTCGTTTGTTTCCACAGAAAAAAGTTACTTCCTTTTTTTCTTTTAAGTTGTCAGAAACATAATTGGCTAATTTTTCAGCAGAGTTTTCTACATGAGCTACTATGCCTAATTTGGTTTTAATTAATCGTTTGGTTCTTCTGCCAACACAATAAATATTTTCAAAATTCAAATTTTCAGAAGAATAATTATATAATAAAGCTTCTACCGCATTTTTGCTTGTGAAAATTACATTCTTTAATGGTTCTTTTAAAATTTGAGGTTTTACCCTGTTGTATTTAATAGCAATAAAGTCATCCATAGCAACACCTACTTTTGACTGTAATTTTAATGTTTGTTCTTTGGATAGGTATTTGGTAGAAAAAACATTTGTATTCTTTTCAATAATTATAGTTTCTCTCATCAAATTTTTTCCACCTTTTGCTAATATAAAGTTAGCGGCAAATTCACCTAAGTCACCAATTTCATCCTTTAAAACTACTTTACTAAACTCAAGTTTTCTTTTTCCATCTGGGCTAAATAATACTCCTTTGAATTTCACCTCCTCCTCTTTGACGGTAGCTAGCGCTCCAATTGGCGCAGTACAGCCGCCTTCTAAAACTCTTAAGAATTCTCGCTCAATTGCTACGCAAATGGAAGTTTCTTCATCATTTAATTCTTTACAAGCATCTACTGCATTGTTGTTTTTCTCTAAAGCAGCTATCATTACAGCTCCTTGACCAGGAGCGGGGACCATCCAATCTAATTTAATATGTTTATCCTTATTTGGTAATAGTTTTATTCTTGACAAGCCAGCTAAAGCGAAAATTGCTCCATCCCAAGGATTGTCTTTAAGTTTTTTCAAACGGGTATTTACATTCCCACGAAGCCCTGTTATAGTATGTTTAGGATAACGATGAAGCCATTGTGCTTTTCTTCTCAAACTTCCAGTTGCTATGGTAGCAATTTCATTTTCGAAAAAATTTTCATCTTTTTTTAAAATTAATACATCGTTGTAATTCCCCCTTTTTAAAACAGCTGCTTGTATGACACCTTCAGGTAGTTTTGTTGGTACATCCTTAAGTGAATGAACTGCAATATCAATGTCTCCATTAATTAATGCAATGTCTAAGCTTTTAGTAAATACACCGATAACGCCTAATTCATATAATGGCTTATCAAGAACTTGATCTCCAATAGAATCAATTTTAATAATTTTAGTGCTATGTCCTAAATTTTCTAGTTGTTTTGCTACAGTATTTGCTTGCCAAAGAGCTAATTCGCTAGATCTGGTTCCTATTTTAATCATTTTCGTTTAAGCTTAGCTCTTTCAAATTAAATATTTTACTAATTACATCGATGCTTTGATCTACTGCTGTTTCTTCATCTTTTAGATGCTTTACAAATTGAGTAGTTATTTTTTGAATCATATGCGAGGTAATTATTTCGGCGTGTTCTTCATTAAAATTATTGATTTTCTTTCTGTGAAAATCTATTTCATGACTTTGAATAGTTTGTAAAGATTCTTTAAGAGCATTTACTGCAGGGACAAATTTTCTATAAGAGATCCAATCGTTAAATTCATTTTTGTATGCTTCGATTATTCCTTCTGCTATTGGGATTTCTTGTTTTCTTATTTCTATGGTTTTGTCGGTAATTTTTGATAATTCATCAACATTAACAAGGCTAATGCCTTCGATTTTCTTTAATGAAATGTCTACATTCTCGGGCATTGATAAATCCAATATCAATAATTCTTTACCTTCTTTAATATGCCCTTTAGTAATGGTTGGAAAATTAGCACCTGTAGAAACTATTAAAATATCAGTATCATTAATTTCTTGGCTTAATTCTGAAATATTTTTAACCGTAATTTTTGGATGTAGTTTCTTAAATTTTAATGCTTTATCCTCGGTTCTGTTAATAAGAGTTAAATTTTTATTATTGGTATACTCTAAAATATTTTTACAAGTATTTTTACCGACATCACCTAATCCAAAATTAAGTATCTTCTTTTCGTTGTAATTTGGAATGTTATCAATGATGTATTGAATAGCTACGTAAGAAATAGATGTGGTACCAGAGCTTAGTTTGGTATTGTTTTTTATATCTTTACTAGCTTGAAGTACCAAATTCATTAAACGTTCTAAATAGGTATTTGTCACACCCATTTTTTTAGCTTGAATAAAAGAGTTTTTTAATTGTCCTACAATTTCATAATCGCCTAAAATCTGACTATCTAAACCTGCCCCTACGTTAAAGAGGTGGTTTACTGCTGCCTTATTTTTATAAACATTGGAAACATTAATGAAATCTTCTAAATTACCTTTCGAATATTTAACTAGAAGACTAATTAGTTCGAAAGGATGTTTTGCGAATCCTGATATCTCTGTTCTATTACAGGTAGAAACTACAAAAAGTCCTTCACATCCGTTTTCTTTTGCTTCTTTTAATAATAATACCTGGTCTTCTTTAGTGACATTAAATACACCTCTAACGTTTACATCTGCTTTTTTATAACTTAAACCTACGTTATAAAATTTTAATTGTAAATCATCAAGATTCATATACCTTTTTTTAATAAGTGTTGGCAAAAGTACTATTATCTTTCTATGAAATATATCGCTACAAGTACTAATTCTATCGAAAGAAGTTACAAAACATTATTTAGAGTATTTCTAAATAACAGCTATTTTGTAAATAAACTTAATGAAGTTATTAAAATCAATACTTAACAAATATTATATTCTTTATATTTATTCAAAAAAAATAATTTGTTGAAGCTCTATTTTTTGTTGTAATTTTGTAAAATAATTATTTAAAGAAATAAAAATATTACTTCAAATTCATGATTAAAAAATATAAAAACATCGACAAAAGTGCTCATGTTTTAATTGATGAAAAGGATGCTTTTAAAGTTCTTTATTTCAATAATTTAACAGATCATATTGGAAGATTTCAGACTCAATTAGTTGATGATTATATACAGCTTTTTTTCTGTACAGAACATGAAGTGATCGTTGCTTTTAATATGGAACATTGTGCGATTACCTTAAAAGAAAATGATTCAAGTATGGTTTACTTTAAGGAAGAAACAACCAATGTATTATATACCTTACCATCACAATCTCAATTAACAGTAGTTTTAATTTCCTTGGATTTCTTTCATAATCTATTTTCAGAAGGAGGCAATATTCTATTTAATTTTAAAAATTATAAAATTGGCCAGCCTATAATAGAGCCTAAGGAAATAGAGACTTCCGAACAAATGATATTAAAGCAGTTAATATCTGTTAGAATTAACGACTCGCTAAGGCCTATTTATTTAAAAGGGAAGGTATATGAATTGCTTAGTCATTATTTTAATACCTCAACAGCATCTAATAATGCGCTTTGCCCATATGTTCCTAATGAAGATACTGTGGGTAAAATTAAGCACGCTAAAGAAATAGTCATTGAACAAATGAATAAGCCACCAGGCTTGCATGAATTAGCAAAAATGGTAGGATTGAATATTAAAAAACTAAAGAGTGGATTTAAAGAATTTTATGGTTTACCGGTTTTTACATTTTTATTAAATTATAAAATGGAACTCGCTAAGAAATTATTGCAAGAACAACAGTTAAATGTTAATGAAATAGCTACTAAATTGGGCTACAGTAATTCTAGCCATTTTATAGCAGCTTTTAAAAGAAAATATGGGATAACCCCAAAACAATTTGCAATATCATAATATGAAAGGAATATTATTAAATAATTTAGGATCTCCAGATAGTACTGAAACAAAAGATGTTAAAAGATATTTAGGTGAATTTTTAATGGATGAGCGAGTGATTGATATTCCATATTGGAAACGTTTTTTATTAATTAAAGGAATTATTTTAAATATACGTCCAAAAAAATCTGGAACCGCCTATAAAAAAATCTGGTGGAAGGAAGGGTCTCCTTTAGTAGTAATATCTAAAAGATTTACTAAAAAAGTAATAAAAAAAATTGACATACCGGTCGAATTAGCGATGCGATATGGATCTATGAGTATGAATCAAGGTATAGATAATTTAATAAAAAAAGGTGTTACAGAAATATTTTTAGCTCCATTATACCCACATTATGCAATGTCTTCTTACGAAACAGTTGTAACAAAAGCTGAAGAGATTTTATACGAAAAATACCCCCATGTAAAATTAGATACTTTACCTCCATTTTATAACAAACCAGATTACATAAACGCAATGAGTGATAATATCGCAAAACATATAAAAGGATTTGATTATGACCATATTTTATTTTCATATCACGGAATTCCAGAACGTCATATTAAAAAATCAGATCCCACAAAGAGTCACTGTAAACTAGATAATTCTTGTTGTGAGCGAAATTCTGTTGCACATTATACCTGTTATAGACATCAATGTTTTGAAACTACTAAAGGAATTGCTAAATCTTTAAAGCTAAAAGAAGGAACCTATAGTAACTCATTTCAATCAAGGTTATTAAAAGATCCGTGGTTAAAACCTTATACAGATTTCGAACTAGAGAAATTTCCATCAATGGGAAAGAAAAAATTAGCCGTCATAACACCTGCTTTTGTTTCCGATTGTTTAGAAACTTTGGAAGAAATTGCTATGGAAGGAAAAGAAGACTTTTTAGAGGCCGGTGGTACAGATTACAAGCATATTCCTTGCATGAACGATAATGATGATTGGGTTGAAGTAATGGTAAATTGGATCAATAACTGGAAAAAAAATGTATAAAACCACAGAGCTCAATGCGATTTAACCCAAAAAAAAATAACTTTTGTTATTGATAGTACATAACCTATAACCGAATATCATGGATATTTCATACATAAAAGCTTTACATATTATTTTTGTAATTACTTGGTTTTCTGGTCTATTTTATATTGTTAGATTATTTATCTATTATTCTGAAGCAGAGGATAAAGAAGAGCCTGCAAAGTCACTTTTACAAGCTCAATATCAATTGATGAGTCAACGGCTTTGGTACATTATTACATGGCCATCTTTAATTTTAGCCAGTTTTTTTGCCTTTTGGATGTTATATGAAGTACCTTCTTACTTAACTATGGGGTGGATGCAGGTAAAATTATGTTTTGTTTTTGCTTTGTATTTTTATCATGCGGGATGTCAAAAAATATATACGCAGCAACAAAATGGAATTGTAAAGTACAATTCATTTAAACTAAGAATTTGGAATGAGCTTACAACACTTCTTTTATTTGCAATCGTATTTTTAGTGGTCTTAAAAAGTGCTATTTCTTGGATCTGGGGACTAGTTGGAATTGCTTTATTTGGCGCTTTATTAATGATCTCTATTAAACTTTATAAACGCATTCGTTCTAAGAATAATTAAAATACTTCACATTTAGTAACCTACAGCGGTATCATCACCTCTGCGATCAGCACCACCTTCTAGTTTTCCATTGGGTAATATTCTAATGCCATCAACTTTTCCAAGAATAATTGAGTTGTTTTCTATAACCTGATAACCTTTTATTTTTAAATAATTTAAAGAATCTTTAGGAAAAGAATTGGGTTCAAATCTAATAATATCTGGAAACCATTGATGATGAAACCTTGGAGCATCAACTGCTTGTTGCATGTCCATATCAAATTCATAAACATTTAAAATGGTTTGTAGTACTGAAGTTATAATAGTTGCTCCACCAGGAGTACCTAATGTCATCCAAAAAGCTCCATCTTTCTCTACAAGGGTTGGAGTCATAGAGCTCAGCATTCTTTTTTGAGGGTCAATAGCATTCGCTTTTCCCCCAATTAATCCATACATATTTGGTTCTCCTGGTTTTGAACTAAAATCATCCATTTCATTATTAAAGAAAAACCCTAATTTATTGGAATAAAGCTTAGAGCCAAAGGCAGCATTTAATGTTGTGGTTACCGCTATTGCATTCCCAAACTTATCTACAATTGAATAATGTGTTGTTTCATCACTCTCATATCCAGGAATGATACCATAACTCAAGCTATCTGAAGAAGTCGCTTTATCAAAAGAAAAATTATCCATGCGACCTTTTAAGTATTCATCACTTATCAATTCATCCATAGGTATATCAATAAAATCAGGATCTCCTAAATAAAAACTTCTATCGGCATAAGCTCTACGTTCAGCTTCTGTTAAAATTTGGATTGTTTTGGTGCTATTATGACCATAAGACTTTATTGGGTAAGGTTCAATAAACTTTAATATTTGAGCCAAACAAATACCACCGCTTGATGGTGGAGACATGGAAATAATTCTTAAATCTTTATAGCTAAAAACAATAGGCGCTCTCCATTCTGCCTCATATGCATTTAAATCCTCCATGCTTATAATTCCATTTTTAGATTGTAAAAAATCTACGATAGCTTTTCCGGTTTCTCCTTGATAGAATTCAGCCCTGCCATTTTCTGAAATTCTTTTTAAGGTATTTGCTAAAGCTATATTTTTTATAGTGTCTCCAGTTTTGTATTCTTTGGTGTATAATGATTCACTATTATTTGTTTTAAGAAAAGACGCTTTAAAATAAGTAATTCTCTTTGCTTGTTGTTCAGTAAGGAAATAGCCATTGGTAGCTAATGCTATAACGGGTGCTATAATTTGTTCAATGGGTAAAGAACCTAGTTTTTTGTGAACAGCAAAAATACCAGCAATGGTACCAGGAACTCCTACTGCTAGGGCACCTACTTTACTTTTATTGGATATAAAATCACCGTCTTCATCCAAATACATATTTCTAGAAGCATGAATTGGAGCTTTTTCTCTATAATCAAGTGCTCCGATTTCTCCCTCTATTGTTCTGTATATCATAAATCCTCCACCAGCAATATTCCCAGCTACTGGAAAGGATACTGCTAAGGCAAGCTCGGTTGCAACCATAGCATCAAAAGCATTCCCTCCATTTTTAAGTATTTGGATTCCAATTTTTGAAGCTTCTTCTTTAGCAGAAACGACCATTGCACTATCTACAATAACGCTTTCTTTTACAATTTCTTTTTTAACACTTGCTAAAATTAAGTTTTGTTCAACTGCTACTTTTTTATTTTCTTGTTTGCAAGAAAAGATAAGTATGGCTAGTAATAGGATAATTATTTTTTTCATAAATTTTCCAATTCTATTATTTTATGATTAGAAAAAACTCTTAATTCTTCAAAAAAGAGGTGAATTCATTTTCAAATTCTTCGTAATATTCTTCTAATTCTATCACTGCAAAATTCATGTTAGAGGTATTGTTGGTTCGTCTATTCATTTTTACTAATATCTTGCTAATTCCTTCAACTGTCGCATAACTAAGAAGCCAATTATCTGAAATCATATAGGACATCATTCTTTTAATTCTTGGAGTTAAGATATTAAAACTATTGCGCAATAATTCATAAAATTTTTCAATGTATTCTTCTAAGGGTTGCTCGTGATAATTATTCCAGTTTTTTGCCAGAAAGTGATCGTATAAAATATCAACAATTACTCCGCTATAATGACCATAGTTTTTGTGGAGTTTTTTAGTGCTTAGTCTAACAGTAGGGTGGAAGTCTGTAAAACTATCAATTTCTCTATGTAAAAGGATTCCTTTTTGAATTTCTTTTGGAAATTCAGTATATGTTTTACCTTTGATATCATCTGCAATAAAATTACCAATTGTAATTCCTTTATTATCCCTGGAAAGGTAAATATGAGAAAGATAATTCATTTAGAGTTTCTTATTGTTAATGCTAATCTACGTTAGTTTATTATATCAAAATATAAAATACTTTGTAAGGATATATTATAATTACTATTTGAAATATTTTCTAAAATATAAATACACCAATAATACTGATAAATGATAATTGGGCTTCGACTTAGTGGCCTTTTGTGTATTATAATGTAAATATATATAATATAGAATGAAGTTTTGTTAGAAAAGCATGGAAGTATTCAATGGCAGTAATGTTTAAGAAGAAAAAAGTAAGTATAAAAGTATGTAAATAAGGTTCTCACATTTTATAACCACTACGCCGAAGGTGCTATATATAAAGAAAAGAGCATAACTAACTAAAGCTACACTCTTTTTCATAACAACAATTCAAATAATCAAACAACATAAGATTCAGCTGACCGATGAACCTTATAAGCAACAAGATACATTACATAAAGTGATTGTACTCCTAATTAATTCATAAAATAATCCTAATTAATTCACAAATATTGTTTTTAAAGATTCTTAAATTTTTGGTAATGCTTACAAAAGAGTCATAATTTCATTTACTTACTTGTTTCAATTTTGTGTAATTATCTACTGAAAACATTTTAATTTATAAATAATATTGTATTAAAAACCACCTATTATGTATGTGAAGATAAAGTTTGTGATCTCCAATTTTATTATGTTAATGAAGCGTTACTAAGAATTTATACGAGTAAAATTGACACTAGGTAATACTATTATTCACCCACCAAACTATTTAATTTAGCCACTGCTATTTGATAGTTTAATTCTGCAGCTAGTTTATCCGCTTTTGCGCCTGACATATCTGCTCTCGCTTTAAACATCATTGATGATAATGCTTCTCCAGCTTCAACAGCATTTATGGTAAGTATAAGCTCTTCCTCTCGTGCCTCGTAAGCTTTTAGTGCTGTTAATATTAAAGATTCGGCATAACTAATATTTTTATAGGCCTGTTGTATTTCACCTTGTAATGTAAGTATTTTGTATTCTAGGTTATCCAAAGCTTCATTATAGATAGCATTTCTTTGTTTTACAACAGAAGCACGCTCACCAAAATCAATTAAAGTCCATTGGAAATTCAATCCCGTAAGTAAATATTGGTTCGCATACAAGGGTATCCCATAATTATAATAATATTGGGCAAAAAAGGATAACTCTGGAATGAATGCTTTCTTGGCAGCTGTGATTCCCAACTCCGATTTATCAAGATCTGCAAGCGCAATATTTAGCCCATAATTTTTTTCAGAACCTTGTACATAATATTCTTGTATTTCTCTAACAGGTTCAAAGTCTAGAATGGGTAATTCCAAATCTGGTAGATAAGAATATTGAGCGCCTATTAACTGGTTAAAGGAGGAGATGTATTGGTCTTTTAGGTTCTTTTCATATAATAGATCCTGTGCTGCTTCAAAAACCTCTGCTTTAGCAGACGTAACATACATGTATAATAACTCACCTGCTTCATAAGCATTGGTAGCATCTTTATATTCAGATTTTTTATATTCAACTTCTTGTAGCGCTTCATTAACTTTTGCATCTTGAATCAGGATTCCATAAAACAATTCTTTTACTCCAAGTCTTATTTTTGATTTTACACCATCATACTGTAATTTACTTATTTCAACATCTAACTCTGCAACTTTCCTACCTGTATTAATTGATGTTAGCTGAGTTATAGGTTGATAAATAGCAGCATTTGATTTTACTGCAAAATTATTACCCCCCAAAATAGTAACTTTTCGTGAAGGAAGCGGGTAGTTATTGATTAACCAATCATCAGCAGCCTCATTAATAAACCCATCATTCAAAAGCTGATTATATAGACCATTTAAATCACCTTTATTAATATATAAGTTTGGGTCACTATTGTACGCGCCAACACTTTGTATTTCAATTCTGGGAAAATAATTACTTTTCATTTCACTGAGCTTTCCCTCACTACCTAGGATGCGTTGTTGAGATATTTTTATTAGTTTATTTTCATTAAGAGCCATTTCCAATGCCTCATCCAGCGTTAATTTACCCATTACTTGGGAAGTTAGGTTTGCAGAAAAACTAAAAAAGATAATTAGTAAATATATTTTCAAAATCCGATTCATAAAGAGCGTCTTATTTATTTTCAATACTTTTTGATGATTTTATAAACCATGCGTAAAATACTGGTAAAACCATAAAATTAATGACCATTGAGAATACTATTCCAAATGCAAAAACACTAGCTAGTGGAGCCCACATTGGATCTTTCATTACTATCATTGGAACTACTCCTATGGCTGCAGCCATTGTAGTTAAAAATATTGGTCTCAATCTTCTTTTGGCAGATTCAGTCGCAGCATCATTTCTAGATAAACCTTCTGTTTCAAAAAGTTCATCACTATATTCTACCATTATAACTCCATTTCGTATAACAATTCCGCACAATGCAATCAGACCTACAAAAGCAGTAAAACTAAATACGTTGCCTGTGATTATCAGGCCGAGCATTGACCCAAATAATGTTAGAGGTATTGAAATCATTATTATCAATGGTCGCTTGATATCTTTAAAAACAAATAGTAAAATAATAAAAATAATCACTATGCTTATTATCAATGCCATTACCATTTCTCCAAAGGTTTTGTTCTTACTTTCAACGACACCACCATACTCCATTTGGTAACCAGGCTTTAAATGAATAGTATCTATGGCTGGTTCTATTGCAGCTTGAATATCGGAAGATAAATATCCGTTTTTAAATTTAGTTCCAACTGTTAAAGTAGGGATTCCATTTCTCCTTGTCAACATACCAAATTGCCATTTTGGAGCTATTTCTGCCATTGTTCTTAAGGTATTATATTGACCTGTAATTGGCGAACCCAGGTATGTATTCTTAATATCATTATAGTTTTCTCTGGACTTTTTATCAAACATAAATGTTATTGGTATGGGATCGTCTCCCTCCCAAAAAGTTGAAAGAGGTGCACCATAGAAGCCTGATGCGAGCAGATCTGCAATAATTTCTGTAGTATAGCCTGTTTGATTAGAAATTATTTCATTAACGTTGACATCAATAAAAAAGTTGTTCTTAAAATCTTCTACAACAAGTCTAGTTCCTTCCGTATTTCTCATCACTTTCTTTACGCTTTCCCCAATTCTTTTGATTTCATTGTGATTATCTCCAGAAATTCTAACTTCAACGGCAGATATAACAGGGACTCCCTGAGAAAATTCCATCACATCTACTTGAGCATTGGGAAGAAGATTCTGTAGGTCATCTCGATATTTAGCTGATAATGATACGGTATGTTCTGTATTTTCAGTATTTACGAGTATCATTCCATAACTTTCTTGCGGAAAAACAGGAGAAAAACTATAATAAACTCTTGGTGCGGACGTACCTACAAAACTTGAAAATGATGTTATTGACGAATCTTTCTTTAGAATTTCTTCAATTATTTTAACATCTCTATTTGTAATCTCAAGTTTTGTATCCATAGGTTCAATAACCTGAATAACAAACTGACTTCTCTGTGCATTTGGAAAGAAACTTTGCTTAGGAAACTTCATTAAAAAGACACCTAGAATCATTACAGCAAGACCAATGAAAAGAGTTATTTTTTTAAACTTCATTGAGAAATTTATCAGCTTATCAAAGTACTTTTGTATAAAATTAAGCAAGGAGAACTTCTTTTTTTTGTTTTCTTCTTCCTTTTCACTTTTTTTAAGTCCCTTTTTAATAAAAAGAAAAGCTAGAAATGGTGTAAGGAAAAATGCTACAATCAAAGAACATGCAGTTGCTATTGCAATGGTAATTGGAAGTGATTTTATAAATTCCCCTGTATCTCCAGTTAAAAGAAAAATTAAAGGTAAAAATGCTGCTATAATAGTTAGAGCAGAAGAAATCATGGGCATGGAAAACTCAGAAGCTGCTTTCCATGCAGCATCAAACCTTTTCATTCCTGCATCTAGTTTTGATATATAATTATCAATTACTACAACAGCGTCATCAACTACCATTCCTAAAACAACAATCAATGCTGCTAATGATACCTGCTGTAATTCAAATCCAAAAAGATTTAAAAATGAAAACGTCATACCAACTGAAATGGGTATTGCAAAAGACGCAATCATAGCTACTCTAAATGGTAATAATAACATTATCACCATGATTACTGCAATTACAGCTATTATAAATTCTCTTAAAAAATCATTAACTGCTTCTTTTACAGTTTCAGGCTGATTATTAATTATGGTAATATTTAAATCAGAAGGAAGTAATTTTTTAGATTCTGTTATTGCTTTATCTACTTCTTTACCATAATCAACAATATTATATCCACTTTCCGCCTGTAAAGATAGTAGCATCGTATTGCTTTCTTTACCGTTTACTCTTATATATTTAGTTGGATCTTGGCGTTTTCTTTCTACATCAGCAATATCCTTTATGCGTATTATTGATCCTTCTATCGTTTCTCCAACCTGTTGATTTTTAATCTGATCAATTTCTTTAAAAAGACCTGTTGTATGTAGATTTATTTTAGAATAATCAGACTCGATATATCCAGCATATTTTATTGTATTTTGGCTTTTAAGTATATTTATTATATCGTTTATCTGAATATTATATTGTGCTAGTTTTGCAGAACTGGTGGTTACCTGAATTTCATCAGACCAATATCCAAGCTTATCTATTTTTGAAGTAGCTGGGATACGGCGAATTGAATTTTCTATAATCCCGATGTATTCCTGGATTTCACTGTAGGAACTTTTTTCTGATTCAACTCCAATTAGCATGGCCACCGTGTCACCAAAATCAGAATTAACAAATGGTCCTACTACTCCATCTGGTAAATTAGTGTTTGCTAACTGATATAAGCCCTGTCCCAAACGTTCCCAAAAAAGATCTGGAGTCTTTACCCAATCATGAAGAGTTACAGTTAAAACTACTTTGTTGTCATAAGAGTTTGAATAGGTCTTTTCTTTTTTTACTTCTGCGTATGAAAAAAGTTTATCTTCAATTTGCTTAGTTACCTGCTCTTCAATTTGTACTGCTTTTGCTCCAGGATAATAGCATACTATCAATGCTTGCCTAACTGTAATTTCTGGAGAATCACGGCGAGACATCGTGCTTAACGAATAAATTCCAGCAATGAAAATAATTAGGATCGATATTAATGATATCTGATGATGTTTAAGTGATGACTTTATAATATTCATAGGATTTAAGTCTCAGTTAATATTAATTAATAATTTTAACTTTAGCTCCTCTGTATAATTTGGTTTGTCCTTCTATTACAATTAAATCACCAGAATCTAATCCTTTTAGAATTTTGACATTGCTGTCTATTGCAATTCCACAACTGACTCGTTGTTTAGCTATTAAAGTATCATTTTCTACAGTAAATACGTACTTATGTCCATTTGCGTCGGTAACTACAGCCTCGGCTGGAATTGATATGATACCTTCCGACTCTCTAAGTTCAATGTTCATAAATGCAATCATACCGGGTTTCAAAAGATTGTCAACATTAGTAACTTTTGCTTTTACAGGAAATGATCTAGAAGCTTTTTCTGCAACAGCTTCTATTTGTTCAATCGTCCCAAAATAGTATTTATTTAATGCAGGGGCATAGAGTTCAACAATCATATTTTCGGAAAATAAATTTATTTCTTGTTCAGGTACACTTGCTTCGGCATAAACTGTATCTGTATATACGATTTCAAATAATGGCATACCTTGCGAAATTACCTCTCCTGGCTGAATTCCTTGAGATACGACATAGCCCGAATGCGCTGCATATAATTTTGTGTCATTTAGCTGACTCTTCTTGAAGTTATAGTTTGCCTCAGCCTCCTCTGCAGCTGCTGTTACCTTATCATAATCTGACGGAGTTAAGCTACCTTTTTCATACATGCTTTTGAGCCTTACATATTCTTTCGCTGCATCATCAAATTGGGCTAGTGCGGCATCTAAAGCAAACTGATAATCTGTTGGATCAAGAGATGCGATTATCTTACCTTGTTCTATATAATCTCCATTTTGAGCAGATACACTTTGAATTTTCCCAGAAACCATAAAACCTTGCTTTATGGATTTATATGGTAGTATATTACCACTATATTCTATTTCCTTATTTGTGGATACTGATTCTGCAGTAAGAACCCTTACATTAATAGAGGTATCTTTTTTGGTGTTTTTATGTTCTTTACAAGAAGATAAAGCTCCCGAAACTAATAAGATAGATACAGTTAATGTCAGTAAGTTTTTCATGATTATATTTACAATTTAATAATTCGAAATATAACATAAAATAACATATTTAAAAATAATTATTTCTAATAATTCATATAAAAAATTTAGCTCTACTATGGAGTTGTGGTTAACAACCATGAATATGTTTTAGTTAAAAATCAATTGTTATTTATTTCTCATCATTATAATATTTTATAAACTTTACGTTATTCCATAGAGCTTAAAATTTTATCCTTACTTAATCCAGTTAGAATGTTCATTTTCTTCAATAACTGAAGTTATGATTTTAACTAATCATGATTATTTTATTCTTACCTCAATAAGTTCATCTACATAAATTAGAAAATGCTTATTAAGTTTTTATAATTTTAAAAGTATCTTTGAAGAAAATTTAAAGAAAAATGACATTAATTAAATCTATTTCAGGTATTAGGGGTACCATTGGCGGATTTCAAGGAGAAAATTTAACTCCCATAGATGCAGTTAAATATGCAGCTGCATATGGCAGTTGGGTAAAACAGCAAAGAGAAAAAAATAACTATACGGTTGTTGTTGGAAGAGATGCTCGAATTTCTGGAAATATGATGCAACAATTAGTAATGAATACACTAATTGGATTGGGTATTCATGTAGTAGATTTAGATTTATCTACAACACCGACTGTTGAGATAGCCGTAATGTTAGAACATGCAGATGGAGGAATTATACTAACTGCAAGTCATAATCCAAAACAATGGAATGCTTTAAAGTTGTTAAACCATAAAGGAGAATTTCTAGACGCTAACGAAGGTCAAAAAATTCTGGATATCGCTGATAATGAAAATATTAATTTTTCTGAAGTAGATGACTTAGGAAAAATAACGAGCAATCAAGCTTATATCGATTTGCATATTGATGAAATTTTAGACCTTCCATTAGTAGATGTAGAAGCTATTAAAAAGGCAAAATTTAAAGTGGTAGTTGATGGTGTAAATTCTACAGGAGGAATCGCAGTTCCAGCTTTATTAGAAGCTTTAGGAGTTGAGCCAGTAAAATTATATTGTGATCCAACTGGGGAATTTCCACACAATCCTGAGCCATTAAAAGAACATTTAGGCGATTTAATGAATAGGGTAGTCGATGAACGTGCAGACTTTGGTATTGTAGTAGATCCAGATGTGGATCGTTTGGCTTTTGTTGATGAAAATGGAGATATGTTTGGAGAAGAATATACCTTAGTTACTGTTGCAGATTACGTTTTGCAGCATACTCCAGGAAATACCGTTTCAAACATGTCATCTTCTAGAGCTTTGCGTGATATTACTGAAAAAAGAAATGGAAATTATACAGCTAGTGCAGTAGGAGAGGTAAACGTTGTCGTTAAAATGAAAGAAACGAATGCTGTGATAGGTGGTGAAGGTAATGGAGGCATAATTTATCCAGAACTTCATTACGGTAGGGATAGTTTAGTGGGAATAGCTTTATTTTTAAGTTATTTAGCAGATTTAAGAATTTCGGTTAGTGCGCTGCGTAAAACCTATACCTCTTATTTTATGAGTAAGAAAAAAATACAACTGACACCAGAATTGGATGTTGATGAGCTATTAAAAGCGATGGAAGTAAAATATGCCTCCGAAGAAATCAATACCATTGATGGAGTTAAAATAGACTTTGATGATAATTGGGTTCATCTAAGAAAATCGAATACTGAACCTATTATTAGAATTTATACGGAAGCAAAATCTCAAGAAGAAGCCGATCATTTAGCCGATAAAATTATTGGTGAAATTAAATTAATTGCAAATTAATAATTCTATTTTAATTATTGAAATACTTTAGGCACTTTGTCTTTATGTTTCCAACGTTTATGTGTCCATAGATAATATTCCGGAGCTTCATTAATTAATTCCTCCAAATAGCTAATAAACATATCTGTAATTTGATAATCATCATATTCACTAGGATTTAATGTAATAGTTTTAAATGTCGTTTCGTAATATCCTCTTTTTACTTTTTTGGTTTTAAAAAATACAACACCCATATCCAATTCTTTGGAAAGTTTTTCTGCACCTGTATGAACAGGTACTTTAATATTCATAAATTCCTTCCAATGATATGTACTTTCAACTTTAGGTGACTGATCGGAAAGAAAACCATAAATTGCTTTAATTCCATCTGCCTTATGTTGCCTTAATGTAGGCATGGTTTCTTTATTGGCAATTAAATAGGTGTTGTACCTGGCTCTTATTTTTCTTACTAGACTATCAAAATACTTGTTTTCAATTCGTTTGTAAATAGCATATCCATTATGGTTAACATGTTTTTGAATGATAAATATCCATTCCCAACTTCCATAATGAGCACACATTAACATGACGCTTTTATTGGCTTTTTCAATTTTATGAATTTCTTCTATATTGGTAAACTTAAATCTTCTTTTCATTTCAGCTTCAGAAATGCTGATTGATTTAATGGATTCAATAAGCATATCACACATATGCCGATAGAATTTTTTTTCAATCGTTTTTAATTCCTTTTTAGATTTTTTAGGAAAACAAAGATTTAAATTATCATTGACCACTTTTTTTCTATATCCAAACACATAATAGACCCAATAGAATATAAATGTAGAGAATACATAAAGTAATCTGGTAGGCAATATAGAAAGAAACCATAAAAATGGATAAATTAAAATATAAAGTAGTAGTTGCATAGTATAGTTTAAAGCAAAACTAACTAATTTTATCGTCTTATTGTAAAAGAAATTATATGGAAAATATTAATATGGCAACATTAGCAATTATAGCTGCGAATGTAATTATATCGCTTAAAGGATTTAAAGATTTTTCTTTTTTTGAGAAATATAAGTTTAATATAGGGGGAATAAGAAAAGGAGAGCAATTTAGAATGATAAGTTCCGGTTTTTTGCATTTGGACTTTTCTCATTTGTTGTTTAATATGATGACTCTTTATTTTTTTGCAGATGTAGTTATAAGCTCTATCGGTTATGTGAAATTTATTTTAATCTACCTCGCGAGTTTATTAGTAGGTAATTTATTATCTTTTTATTTTCATAAAAATGAATACAATTATAGTGCTATTGGTGCTAGTGGAGCCGTATCTGGCATTTTATATTCTGCGATCTTATTTTATCCAAATATGAGTTTGTATTTGTTTTTTATACCCATTCCAATTCCTGCTTGGGTATTTGGTATTTTATACTTGTTATATTCTATTTATGGAATGAAAAAGAGTTTAGGCAATATTGGCCACGACGCTCATTTTGGAGGAGCTTTGGCAGGTTATGTCTTAACTATTTTATTTGCACCCTCATTATTAACTACTCAATTGTGGATCATTGCTTTATTAGCGGTACCATTATTGCTTCTATTTCTTTTAATTAAACTTAAAAAAATATAAATCTAATAATTATGAAAAAAAATCTATTTATTTTAATAATTTTATTGAGCAATTTAGCAATATCACAAAGTAATACACCTACAACAATTATGCAGCCAACAATAGAAGTTATGGGAGTAGGCATTGTTAAAGTGACGCCAGATGAAGTGACTATTAAGGTGCAGGTTGAACATAAAGGACAAAACCCAAAAGAGTTAAAACAAAAGAATGATTTTATAATAAATGATGTCTTAGCTTTTATAAAAAGTATGAATATTGCAGATAAACAGGTGCAAACTGAGTATGTAAGGTTGAACAAGAATTACGATTACCAAACCAAAACTTATAACTATTTAGCAAATCAGTCTGTTTCTATTTATCTAAAAGATTTAAAAATTTATGAGTCTTTAATGAATGGATTAATGGAGAGAGGTATAAATAGAATTGATGGTATTTCATTTTCTACGTCTACAATTAATGACTTGAAATCACAGGCAAGAATTAAAGCAATGCAAAATGCTAAAATGAAAGCTGAAGAATATACCAAGGTGCTTAATCAAAGTATAGGAAAAGCAGTTTTAATTACTGAATTTAATAACAGAAACTATCCAGGTCAAGTTAATACCAAAACGATGATGATGAGCTCTGATACTTCTGGAATGGAACAACAAAACATAGCGGTTGGTGAAATAGAAGTTGTAACAAAAGTCAATGTAAGTTTTTTACTTAATTAATTATTGACCTAATAATGCAGCAATTTTTGCTCCTAAAGCAGCTCCTCTTAAGTTTTTTGCAATAATAGTACCATTTTCATCTAAAAGAAAAGTAGCGGGGATTGAACGCACGTTATACATTTTAGCTATGGGATCGTTCCACCCTTTTAAGTTGGAAACATGTTCCCAATTCATTTTGTCAGATTCAATTGCTTTTATCCATCTTTCTTTTTGGCCAGCTTTGTCTAAAGAAACACTTATGATATTTAATCCTTTATCGTGATAATCATTATAAACTTTTACAACATTCGGATTTTCTCTTCTACAGGGTTTACACCAAGATGCCCAAAAATCTATAATCGTATATTTTCCTAAAACATCATTTAATGCCAATTGATTTCCATCTGGGCTTGGTGCAGAGAAATTGGGTGCTACACCACCTATATCTGCCTTTTTCATTGACTGAATTTGGATATTAAGAGATTTAGAACTAGGGCTTGCTGCAATTTTTGGGCTATACTTATTTATAATAGTAGTAGCATCTGCACTTGAAATTTCTTTTTTGCTTACTAATTCTGTTAATAGTAAAACAGAAAATAACGAATTTGGATTATCAGAAACAAATTGAATTTTATAGTCATTTTCTGCAACCGAAATATCTTGAATTTCACTTTGAAGGTCCTTTGCTGCGATTCCATCTTGTTCTCTACGGGCTTGTTTAAATAGCTCGCTTTTTTCACTTTTAATTTTATTAAATTTTCTCAACTGATCCATAAACTCTTTATAGGAATCATTTTGCTGACTACCGATAATAAAGGACGATTGAATACTATCTTTATATAAAGTAGCTTTAAGATTGCTGTTTTCAGGAAAATACAAAACAGTTGCTTTTGTATTTTCAACCTGAAGTAAATTAATGGAAAGCAGTTCACTTTTTGGATATACTCCCTTAAAAGAACCTGAATTAACAATAAGAGTGTCTATTACTTTTAGTTGATTGTTATTAGTGACGGTATTTACAAAAATCTTAGTTCCATCTTCAAAACCAATGGCGTTGCCTTCTATGTTATAATAATCACTTTTCAAGTTGCAAGAGATTAATGTCAATACAATAATTGATAAAATAAAAATATATTTCATGATACTTGTTATTAGAATTGTAAAAATATATTAAAAACTACTCTTTTAACAGGTTTTAGGATTTATTTATGAAATAGTATTTTACATGGCCTATTTTAATAGTTTTTTAATTGTTTAGTAGTTAAAAATTAAAGGTTTTTGTAAATTTGAATTATAAAACACCCCTAAAATGAAGAATTTATTAAGTATTGCAATTCAAGCTTCTATAGAGGCTGGTCAAGCAATAATGAAAATTTATGCACATAAAATTGAAGTAGAAATTAAAAGTGATCGTTCTCCGCTTACTCAAGCTGATAAAAATGCTAACGATGTAATTAATAACTATCTTATTGATACAGGTATTCCAATTATAAGTGAAGAAAATACACAACTAGATTATTCTCATCGCAAGGATTGGGAATATTGCTGGATAGTAGATCCATTAGATGGCACTAAAGAGTTTATAAAACGCAATGGAGAATTTACTGTTAATATTGCTTTGATTAAAGATGGAAGCCCATTATTGGGAGTTATTTATGTTCCTGTTTCAAAAATTTTATATTATACGTTAGAAGATGCATCAAAATCTTATAAAATAGAATTAGTAAATAAAAAAGTTTCTTTGGAATTTATTTTTAAAAATTCAATAGAAATTAAACCTTCAAATAATAATAATGAACTTATTCGCATTGTAGGTAGTCGATCTCATTTAAATGAAGCTACTAAAAAGTTTATATCAAAAATCGAAAAGAAAATAAAAACTGAAATTGTTTCAAAAGGGAGTTCTTTGAAGTTTTGTTTAGTTGCAGAAGGAACCGCTGATGTATATCCAAGATTTGCTCCAACTATGGAATGGGATACTGCTGCTGGTCAAGCAATTTGTCAAGCGGTAGGCGTTAATGTAATAGATAACAAGACCAAACTTCCTTTAAGATATAATAAAGAAAACTTATTAAATTCAAATTTCTTAGTTTCAGTTTAATAGTTATGAAAAGCAAAGAATCCCATTTAAGAAGTGTCATAAAAGGAATCTCATGGCGATTTATAGCAACTACAGATATTTTTTTAATAGTACTATTAATTACCTGCTTATATGGTAATTGTAGTTTTGAAAATGCTATTAAAATTGGAGCTATTGAATTTATTCTAAAACTACTAATTTATTATTTACATGAGCGTATCTGGCAATTTTTTACTATTTTAAATAATGTTTCTAAGAAAAAATCAATAATTAAATCAGTGTCTTGGAGAATAGTCGGAACAACCACTACCTTTATAATCACTGGTGCAGTTTTAAAAAACTTTTATGAAGCCGCTCTTTTTATTGCTTTGTTAGAGTTAATTAGTAAATTTATTCTTTATTATTTTCATGAACGTTTCTGGTTAAAAATTCCATTTGTTTATTTAAATAATAACATTAAAATTTAACATATGAATAAAAATATTATAAGTCATGAATTCTATATAACAAAAAAGCAGCGTAACAAATTAAATAATCATACTTCTTTTATAATTTGGTTTACTGGTTTATCTGGAGCAGGAAAGTCTACAATTGCCAATGCTCTAGAAAGCAAATTAAACGATAATTCTATACATACCTACTTATTAGATGGAGATAACGTAAGACAGGGTTTAAATGTGGATTTAACATTTTCTCAAGAAGATAGAACTGAAAACATAAGACGTATTGCAGAAGTGTCAAGCCTCTTAATAGATGCTGGTTTGGTTGTTTTATCTGCCTTTGTCTCACCTTATATAAAAGATAGAATGCTTGTGAAAAGTAAAGTAAAAGATATTAATTTTATTGAAATATTTGTAGATACTCCTCTTGAAGAATGTATGCGAAGAGATACTAAAGGATTGTATGGGAAAGCAAAAAAAGGGTTAATAAAAAATTTTACAGGAATTAATGCCCCCTATGAAAGGCCAGAGAATCCTAATTTAAGAATTGATACCACAAAAATAACGATTAATGAAGCTGTACATATGATTTTAAATATAATTGAACCCAAATTGAAAAATATATAATATGAAAAAGTATTATTTAAATTACCTGGATGAATTAGAATCTGAAGCAATTTTTATTCTGAGAGAAGTTTGGGCTCAATTTCAGAATCCGGTTTTATTATTTTCAGGAGGTAAAGATTCCATATTAGTAGCACGTTTAGCAAAAAAAGCATTTTATCCCTCAAGCATTCCTTTTCAGTTTCTCCATGTAGATACGGGACATAATTTCCCTGAAGCTATTCAGTTTAGAGATGATTTAGTAAATAAATTGGGTATTCAATTGATTGTTGGATCTGTTCAGAAATCTATTGATGATGGTAGAGTTTCAGAAGAAATAGGAAAAAACGCTACTCGCAATGTGTTGCAAATAACCACTCTTTTAGATACCATCGAAGAATATAAAATAGATTGCGCTATAGGTGGAGGTAGGAGAGATGAAGAAAAGGCAAGAGCAAAAGAACGGTTCTTTTCTCATAGAGATGATTTTGGGCAATGGGATCCTAAAAATCAGCGACCAGAATTATGGAATATTTTAAACGGAAAACATTTTGAAGGAGAACATTTTAGAGCCTTCCCAATTAGTAACTGGACCGAAATGGATGTTTGGAATTATATTAAAAGAGAAAAAATTGAGATTCCATCCCTTTATATAGCACATCAAAGAGATATGGTTTGGAGAAATAATTCTTGGATTCCCTTTTCAAAGTTTCTAAAATTAAATGATGGTGAAGAAGTTAAAAACTTAAAAATACGATTTAGAACTTTAGGGGACATTACAATTACTGGTGGAATAGAATCAGAAGCTGATACTCTTGAAAAAATTGTAGCAGAAGTTGCAGCAATGAAACAAACAGAAAGAGGAAATCGAAGTGATGATAAGAGAAGCGAATCTGCCATGGAAGACAGAAAAAGAGAAGGCTACTTTTAAAATAATATATTTTATGCAAATAGATAATAATCAATTATTACGTTTTACAACAGCTGGTAGTGTAGATGATGGAAAAAGCACACTTATTGGAAGATTGTTATATGATAGTAAAGCACTATTTGAAGATCAATTAGCAGCTATTGAACTCACTAGTAAGCGCAAAGGGCATAAAGGGATTGATTTAGCATTGTTTACAGATGGCTTAAGAGATGAAAGGGAGCAAGGAATAACTATTGATGTTGCTTATAGATATTTTACTACACCCAAGCGAAAATTTATAATCGCAGATACGCCAGGACACATTCAGTATACTAGAAATATGGTTACTGGAGCTTCCACTGCTAATGTTGCAATTATTTTAATTGATGTGCGTCATGGTGTGATGGAACAAACTAAAAGACATGCTTTTATAGCATCGTTATTGCAGATACCTCATGTAATTGTTTGTATTAATAAAATGGATTTAGTGGATTATTCAGAAGAAATTTACAATAAAATTAATATTCAATTTGAAGAATTTTCTTCAAAATTATACGCTAAGGACATTCGTTTTATTCCCATAAGTGCTTTGGATGGTGATAATGTTGTTAATAGATCTAAGAATATGGATTGGTACCAAGGGGCTCCATTATTAAATACCTTAGAGAATTTACATATAAGTAGTGATATTAATAAAACAGATGCGCGTTTTCCGGTTCAAACTGTTTTACGTCCTCAAAGAGAAGGTTTTATAGATTACAGGGGCTATGCTGGAAGAGTAGCAAGCGGAATTTTTAGACCTGGTGACAAGGTAACTATTATGCCATCTGGTTTTACAGCTACTATTAAATCAATAGATACTTATGAAGGTAGTTTAAAAGAAGCTTATGCTCCAATGTCCGTATCCATTACTTTGGAAAATGATATTGATGTTAGTAGGGGAGATATGATAGTAAAAACAACTAACCAGCCAAAAGCTGTTCAGGAGTTTGACACTATGTTGTGTTGGTTAAATAATAATTCAGCTAACCCAAAAGCAAAATATACAATTCTACATACTTCTAATGAGCAAAAGGCCATGATTAAAGATGTTATGTATAAAATAGATATCAATACATATCATCGTGAAGAAGCTAATAAGGAATTAAATATGAATGACATAGCTCGGGTTAAAATAAGAACTACAAGACCGCTTATGGTTGATAAATATAGAGATAATAGAGTAACGGGTAGTTTTGTTTTAATTGATGATACTACTCATAAAACTGTTGCTGCAGGAATGATTTTATAGGTTTTAAAATAACATATAAAAGTATATTACTGTAGGTCAATATATTAAGCTGTATATAAATATTTTTTAGTCCCGGATAAAGCCCTTAAAGAAAAAAAAGAGGCATAGTTACCAGCTACACTCCTAAACAAAATGAAAATAGAAAATAAACTTTAGTGGTTCTATTATCCTACAATTTAAAGATACGGATGTAGATAAATTTATATACATATAATAAGATACTTATGGAAATAAAAAAGGAGCATAATCAATTAAGACTATACTCCTCAAACATTAGATTTTAGTTAATAAATCTTACAAGCATCAATATACACTACATAATATGATAACACTCCCAATTAACTCATAAAACAATCCCAATAAAATCACAAATATTATTTTTTAAAAGGTTATTAAATTTACTGTAATAGTTACAGCAGAGGCACTATTTTATTGACTTGCTTACATCAACTTTATTAAATTATCAACTGAAAATATTTTAATTTCTAAATAGCGTGTGTAAAAAATTGGAGTAATGAATATATGAGAATAGCAACTATTAATTACGTCTTAAATATGGTATAAATCCTTTATATAGAGCAATATGTGTATATAAGTGTAGTTTGTTTCGTAGTAGACTATTTTCCAATACAATATTTGAAGTTTATATATTTCACAAGGCTTTACATAATGTGGGCAACAAATAGCCAACAAAAAACGACAAAAATTAATAAATACAAGACAAATATAAAGTAATATGGTTAATCAATTTGCTAGTTTTATTATTTTCAGTATTAGCCTATATTCAACGCTATTTTTTTAAAAGAATGTTTTGCATTGGTTTGTTGTTGTATAATGAATAAATATAGTTAGAAAATTTTAGAGGGGCACCCTTTTTTAGGTGCGAAATGGAGATATTTGATAAGAATCTCCCTAAAACAAAAAAAGCCTCTCCTTAATGGAAAAGCTTCTCTTTAGTCTAATTTAGACTACTAGTTCTATTTAATAGACTCAACACAATATTTTAATTGCGATCTGGACGTGACTCGAAACTCTCGCCTAGTTGCTATTTTTTTTGTAATATACTTCTACACACATCAAAAACGCACATCTACAAATTATTTTCAGTAAATTAGCTGTTAAAATCTATAAAAATGTTATTTATAGACTGAAAATAAGAGATATATAACTCGCTATTATGCTTGAACTTGATAATTTTTCCTCTAAAACACCAAGTCTAAATCAAAATAATTTGTAAAAGAATACGTTTATTCAAATATTATTTAACCCTGAAAAAATATAGCTTGAAAAAATCCACACATACTTTATATTTAAGCCTTATGGCTATTATAACATTAATAACAACCATATATCTTTTTTATACAGGATTTTCTTACTATCAAACTTCACTAGAGGAACGATTTTATCACCCAAATCACGATTGGTTTAAGCCTAGTGGAGCATTTGGTCATGGCTTAGGAATAGTAGGAACATTAATGATTCTATTCGGAGTGTCAATATATATTGCACGAAAACGATATAATTTTTTATCAAGATTTATTCGATTAAAGTATTTATTGGAGTTTCACATTTTTCTATGTACTCTAGGCCCTATTTTAGTGTTATTTCACACTGCTTTTAAATTTGGAGGAATTGTGTCTATTGCATTTTGGAGTATGGTTGCTGTTGTATTAAGTGGTGTAATAGGAAGGTATATTTATATACAAATCCCTCATACTATTGATGGAAGGATGCTTAGCCTTAATGAAGTGAAAAACATGAAAACAGATTTAGTTAAAATACTTAGTGAAAAACATAATTTAGATAACAACACTATTGAGCTATTTGTTAACTATTCTGAAGGGGAAGATTCCTCTAATAAAAAAAGTTCTACACATAAGCTAAAGAAGGTTTTAAGGGATAAAAACATCCCAGTTGAAGAAAGAAAGACCATACTCAATATGGTTAAAAATGAACGTTCTCTTTCTGGTAAAATTGCTAGATTACAAAACATGCAAAAACTTTTTAAATATTGGCATGTGGCTCACTTACCTTTTGCTTTGATTATGCTTATTATACTAATTATTCATGTTGCAATTACATTGGCATTTGGATATAAATGGATATTTTAATGAGTGTATTTTTAGAGCAAATAATAGTCTACGGTTTTGTTTTTTTGCTTTGTGCAATAATTATTGTTTTCTACTTAAGAAAAAAGAAAAATACTTCTCTGGAAATCATAAAAAAAGTTGTCATTGCTAAAGAAGAAGGATTGTTTGAACCTGTTTCATTACATCCATATATTGACTTAAATACATGTATAGGAAGTGCTGCGTGTGTAGTTGAGTGCCCTGAAAAAGATATTTTGGGGATTGTTGATGGTAAAGCTACCGTAATTAATACCTCTAACTGTGTGGGACATGGAGCTTGCTTTCATGCTTGTCCAGTTGAAGCGATTACATTAAGAATTGGGACAGAAACTAGAGGAGTAGATTTACCCCATATTAATCAAAATTTTGAGACTAATATTAAAGGAATTTACATAGCAGGAGAATTAGGAGGAATGGGGCTTATAAAAAACAGTGTAGAACAAGGGCAGCAGGCTATTGAAAGCATTTTAAAAAGTAAGAAACCATCAAAAGAAGGAGTTTCTGATGTTATAATAATTGGAGCAGGCCCCGCAGGAATATCTGCAACGTTAGCTTCAAAAAAACATGGGTTAACGAGTAAAACATTTGAACAAGACTCTTTAGGAGGAACAGTTTACACATTTCCAAGAGCAAAAATTGTAATGACTTCCCCAATGAACCTACCGCTGCATGGTAAAGTAAAATTATACGATACTTCTAAAGATGAATTACTGCAATTATGGAATAAAGTAATTACTGATAATAATATAGTTATAAACGAAAACACAAAAGTTGAAAATATCATTCCTCAACAAGATGGTACTTTTAAAGTGGTTACTGCTAATGGAGATGAATTTTTAGGTAATCATGTTTTAATTTCTATAGGAAGAAGAGGTAGTCCTCGGAAACTGAATATTCCCGGTGAGGTATCTACTAAAGTCGCTTATAGACTTTTAGAACCAGAAAGAATTTCTAATAAAAATATTGTTGTTGTAGGTGGTGGTGATTCAGCGATGGAAGCTGCCATGTTATTAAAAGATGATAATAATGTAACTCTTTTATGTAGAAATGACAATTTTACTAGGTCTAAGCCTAAAAACAGAGAATTAATTAATAATTGTATTGAAGATAATTCTTTACTAGTGGTTTTTAACTCAAATTTATTATCCATAAATGATGAGTCTTGCATATATAAAGTAAATGATCAAGAAGATTCAAAACAAGTTAAAAATGACTTAGTATATATTTTTGCAGGTGGAGAGTTACCTACTAAATTTTTAGAAAAACCTGGGGTTAAGATTACAAAACGTTTTGGATATATAATGAAAAAGCACAGCTAATTAGTTAAATTTTTACAATTAGATGATTTTGAAATTTAAAAAAAATTGTAGGGTTTTTCTATTGTGAATTGTTATATTTAAGACAGAATACTTTTGCTACCTATATTTTTATCAATAATGGCTAAAAAAACAAAGAGTATTTATTAGAATATATTAGCGACTTTACAATTATTAAATTATACTAAGTTTTCAAATAAAAAAATGCTGCAAAGCCATTTTAAACATATTATTTTCTTTTTTTTAGTAAGTACTGTTTTTGGATATGGGCAAATATCTCCTGGTGACCTTACACAATCTCATGCCGATCTGGAGGGGATGAGTAATTGTACTTTATGCCATGATATCGGAGAAAAAGTATCTAATAACAAATGCTTAGATTGCCATAAGGACATTCAGTCATTATTAAATCAAAACAAAGGGTATCATGCAAGCTCTAAAATTGTTAAGCAAGATTGTTTTGAATGCCATAGTGATCACCATGGTCGAAAGTTTGATATGATTCGATTTGATGAAGATAATTTCGATCATAATTTAGCTGGATATTCTCTAGATGGAAAACATAAAGAAATCGATTGTAAGGAGTGTCATAAACCAGATTATATTGCAGATAATAAAATAAAGAAAAGAGAAAATACTTTTCTTGGTTTAGATGAAAAATGCCTTTCATGTCATGATGATTTCCATCAACAAACATTAACAGACGATTGCCTTAGTTGTCACAATATGGACGCTTTTAAGCCTGTAATTGATTTTGACCATGAACTTACTGATTATCCCTTAACTGGAGAACACATTACTGTTGATTGTATTGAATGTCATGAAATAACCACAAAAAATGGTGAGGATTTTCAAAACTTCAGTAATATTCCATTTAACGATTGTGTAGCTTGCCATGATGATCCTCATAACGATAACTTACCTGGAGATTGTAACAAGTGCCATACGGAATCCTCTTTTTCTACATTAATCGGGAAGGGTCAATTTAAACATAATTTAGCAGGATTTGAATTAAAGAGTAGTCACAATGCCATAGATTGCTTTAGTTGTCATGTAGAAACAAGTAATCCTTTGACTGTTTTTCAGGATAAAACTAATATTGACGAGACTAATTGTATTTCATGTCACAACGATACTCATGAAGGTAAATATGGTTTGGATTGTGCAAAATGCCATAATGAAAGGAGTTTTCTAACATTAAACAACATGGATTTTTTCGATCATGATGTAACAGATTATTCACTAGAAGGGAAGCATCTAGAAGTAGATTGTAAAGAATGTCATAAAGAAAGATATTCTGTACCTATCAATTTTACAGCTTGTAATAATTGTCATGTAGATTATCATCAAGGGGAGTTTATAAAAAATAACATTTCACCCGATTGCGTTGAGTGCCATACTTTAGAAAATGGATTTGAGTATAGTTTATATGCATTAGACGATCATCAATCGTCTTCTTTTCCTTTAGAAGGAGCACATGTAGCGACACCTTGTTTTGCATGTCATGTGAGTGAAGAAGATGAACGATGGACTTTTGCAAAATTAGGCTCAGATTGTATAGATTGCCACCAAGATATTCATGAAAGTCAAATTAGTACAACTTATTATGATAATAACAACTGTACAAATTGCCATATTAATGATGCTTGGAACTTGGTGACTTTTGATCATGAGCTCACTGATTGGCCATTATCTGGAAAGCATAATGAAGTGAACTGTAGAGAATGCCACATAGAATATTCTGATAATGAGACCATAATATCTCAAAATTTCATTAACTTGGACACACAATGTATTTCATGTCATGAAAATATTCATGGAGATTTGTTCGTTATAGATAATGTTACAGATTGTAATAGATGCCATGTCACTACTAGTTGGCTACCAGAAAAATTTGATCATAGTATTACTAAATTTCCTTTGGAAGGGGTTCATTCCACTATAAATTGTAAAGCTTGTCATGAAGTATTAGATGAAAGCGGAAAAAAAGAAATAATTTATAAATTAGAAAAATTTGAATGTATAGACTGTCATTTATAATATTGTTATTATTCAGATTTATTCCATTAATGGCACAATCTCCACACGGAGAGGATCTAATAATGGATTGCTCAGAATGCCATAATCAAGAAGGGTGGACTTTGGACTATGAAACACTATTATTTGATCATAATGAAACAAACTTTGAGTTAGAAGACACTCATTTACAAACCGATTGCAAAAATTGCCATAGTTCATTAGTTTTTAATGAAGCTCCTTCAGATTGTATGTCTTGTCATACAGATATTCATAGCCAAACTGTTGGGAATGATTGTGTTCGTTGTCATACTAGTGATAATTGGTTAGTTTTCAATACTCCTGAAATCCATGAACAAAATGGGTTTCCACTTATTGGAGTTCATACGAACCTTGATTGTGTGGAATGTCATATTAATGAAAGTACCTTGATATTTAATCCTATAGGAAACGAATGTATAGAGTGTCATAGAGATGATTATTTAGCTACTCAAAACCCAAATCATGTGGTGTCTGGATTTTCTACAGATTGTCTTGAATGTCATGATCCAATGGGATTTGGTTGGGACTCACAAGATATTATACATGATTTCTTCCCCTTAACTCTAGGACATGATATACAAGATTGTAGTCTTTGTCATAATACTAGTAATTTTTCGGATATTTCGGCAGAATGTATCGCTTGTCATCAAGAAGATTATAACCAAACAACAGATCCAGATCATCAAGCAGCTAATTTATCAATAGATTGTGCGACTTGTCACACTACCAATCCTGGGTGGATGCCAGCGACAATAGATCATGATTTTTTCCCATTAACATTGGGTCATGATATACAGGATTGTAATCAATGCCATATTAATGGAGATTACAACAACACTCCTACAGATTGTTTTGCTTGTCATGAAGCAGATTATAACCAAACAACAGATCCAGATCATCAAGCAGCAAATTTACCAACAGATTGTGCTTCTTGTCATTCTACCAATCCTGGGTGGATGCCAGCTACACTAGATCATGATTTTTTCCCATTAACATTGGGTCATGACA